>NZ_JAECVY010000002.1:0-557984 GCF_016055075.1 Thermoactinomyces sp. CICC 10522
GCTTCATCCGTAATTTCGTATCGCCGTCTCATCATAGATGTCCCCTTACGAAATGTTATGTTAATTTTCATTTTATCATGGAATCTTAGAATATTCACCAGACACGCCCTAGTAGTTCTGGTGTGATTTTGGCTCCGGCTTTTAGTGATTCAGTAATTTTTGTTAAGTCATTTAAATAGACTAATAAATTTTGCTCCATTACAGAACCTCCTTTTCTTTATACCAACATAGTACTTTGGTTCTGTATTGGTATCAATGTGAAACAGATGAAAAGCTTAAGTTGCTACCAAAAAGAAGCTGCCTACTGACACTAGGCAGCTTTGATTATAATAGGTAAACAGATTAGGTTCTAATATTTGTTGTGATCTCCAGGCAATCACGGGGGTAGAACCCGATTTCTGTGTTATTTCTACATCACATGACCCTCATCCATCAAGATCGGCATAATAATAAGCTAGTTGTTTAAGAGCCGTTCATCTTTCATGCTGTGACGTGTTCCACCTGGAAACACGGAGATCCCCCAAAAGAAAATCATCATCAATCCTCATTTCTCTTTATCTTAACCATGTATACTGCGCAGGATTTTTCAAGTAATCTTCGGCGTATTCTCGATCACATGCAAAGTCATTCAAATAAATAAAGGCTACAAAAATATCAATGACATTAAAATCCTTTAATACCATGCCGATGGTAACTCCATTCACTGCATGATCGGACAAGGTACGATCTTTTATCCATTGATCCAAAATCGGTTGCATCTTTTCATCCAGTGTTTTTAATGTTTTTACCGCATGTTCCGCTCTCTGCTCCAAATATTTTAATTCATCCATAAAGATCCGCTTCAGCTTCTCCTCATCAAAATGTAACATTAGGCACATCCCTTATTGAAATACATTATTCTTCTTTGTCATGATGATGTCATGGCTCATGGCATAATGCCCTATCATCACCAAAATAATGTTGACACACATGTTATTACTGACATGTACCCACTTACTTTCAGGATCTGACTCTTCAGATTGAATCGTACAATGCGCTCTCCCTAGTCCGGCCTCATAATCATTTCCCAAGTCTTGCAGGCGGCTAGCTTTTTATCATATGTAGCTTTTTCCCAACTCGTTATGTAAAAATAAACCCGAACTTCATCCTCCTCTTCCAAATGGGTGTTTTTTTCTTTTTATCGTGGGAACTGAGAGAATTTCTTCCATCTTCTCCTGATGATCCATAAACACAGACAAAGTAAGCAATGCACTACAAAAGTTACGCTTTTTCTTTTCCATAATATTCTCAAGGGTAGCATCCAAAACTATCCGGTTCTGCAACCACTGGTCCAAACACTGTTGCAAGTGAGGATGATCCACCTTTTCCAAACGTTCAATGATAAGATCGGCTTCATAATCAGCAACTTGTTCTTCATCGACCAGAATGGCCCTCAGCTGATTTTTATCAAAAATCAACTAAACTTCCTCCCAATTCTTTGTTTCTCTGCCAGGATTAAAGCATCAATTAGCTCATTTTCCTCCACGAATAGTCCTCTTGGTTTGCTTTTCTCCTATTTTACCACGATGGTGAACCAGAGGGAGATCAGATGGCCGGTCAAAAGTGAGGTTGCTTGAATATAGAAACGATGGGATAAACGATAAAGATGTCATGAGAATTCCGGAGCAAGTTCAATGGATACCGACTTGCATCCGATTCCTGCTTAACCCGCGAAAGGAGGAACAGGAACACTGGCATGCGGATTTCCGATTTGCTTTCCATTTGGTTTCTGCTAAAAAGACAAGGGACAATGTCTGTGATCGCCGACAGGTCGACAAGCTGTAACAATAATAATATAACGAAAAACGATATTAGTTTATTGTAAAACGATAAATCATGTGTTAAAGTAATTTTGTTATTAAATCAGTGAGGTGCTTTAAATGAAAATTACACATGGTTCAACCACTTTCTTAAAGGTAATGATTTTTCTGATTGGAATTGCAATCCTTGCTTTAAGTATCTATTGGTTGCCTGAGATGGCCATTAAAGATGCAAAGGTACATCCGGATACGGCTTATTTTCTGATCCCCTTTTTAATATGTGCATACGGATTCTGTATTGCTTTTTCTGTTGCGTTGTATCAAGCATTTAAACTACTGACTAATATCGAAAAAAACAATGCCTTCTCTGAATCATCCCTTCAATCTTTGAATGTTATAAAAAAATGTGCTTTTACAGTCATTTTTTTCATTCTGTTGGGAATAGTAAGCTTAATGGTGCTTGCCAAAACCACAGGAGACGACGCAGCAGGTCCCATATCAATAAGTCTGATGGGAATTTTAGCAACAAGTATCATCGCAGCCATTGTGGATGCACTTCAAAAGCCGTTAAAAAATGTCCTGGCTTTTAAGTCAAAAAAATGATGAAACGGTTTGAGAACATTTAATAAATGAAGCACTTGTTAAAGCCGGAAAAGAAAAAGAGCTGCCTCAAAAAAAGGGCAGCTTTAACTGTTCCGGGGGAACATTTTTGTTTCTGGCGCTTGGTTCATTTATTCGTATTTTTTGGGTTTATGAATATGGGCAACGCCCCTCCCCCGTTCGACCAGTTGTCGTCCTTTGGATAGTAAAAAAGAACGCCCTCAAAGATGTCGAATTGGACATTTTGATACACGCGGTACTGACACCGAACCTCTTCATCGGGATAAACGCTTTGGGGAAGAAACCGATATGGAATCAAAGTCATCGACCGATCAAAGCAGAAGGAGCATCCGTCTCATTTTAATCCCTTAGAATGGATGCTCCTTCTGCCCCTAACAAAAGATCCTGATCACGGGTTGAGCCAAGTCTTAAGAACCCGTTATATGCTGATGTTTCTCTGACTGCCATTTCGTTTGTTCTGCAAACCAATTTGTATTATAGAAATTAATCACATGAAAAAATCGGATTCCACATAAAATCCCTTTCTGCTCAAGATCCGCGCACATCTGTCACGGAGAAATAGGGAAAGATGTGCGCCAAATAGTCGCCGAGCAGGAGAGAAACAGAAAAGTAGGCAACCAGCAACAAATCAAACCGGGAAAACCCCAGCTCATAATAATAAGTCCGTTCTCCGCTTTCGGAAAATCTTTTTGCCTCCATGGAGACCGCAATCCGGTGAGCCCGGCGGATGCTTTGCGACAGGAGCGGAATGGAGTAGGCTTTCAGTTTGCGAAAAAAAGAAGCCAATCCCTTTTCCCGCACCATTCCCCTGACAGCCATGGCCTGGCCAATTGTCTGGAGTTCTTCCATCATGATCGGAATCAAACGGACGCCGGCCATGAAACTGTATGCGTATTTCGGTTTTAAACGGAGCTGTTGCATCAGGGAGTAAAACAAAAAGACCGGTCGGGTCGTCAGGGAAAAAACCAACCCGAGAAAGGCAAAATCCAATGCCCGAAACCCCAGGTGCAATCCGCGGTAGAAGCTCTCTTTCGTGATGTGAATCCATCCCCATGCAAACCAGGTCGTCTTACCATCACCGAAAAAAATCATCGAGGTTGAGGTGGAAAGAAAGATGAGCAGAAAGGGAAGTATGAACAGCAGCAACCGCTTGACCTTATGTCCGGTAAAAAAGGCGAACAATACAAAAGCGGCAATGGTTCCGTTGATCAAAAAGTTGAGATCGTGAGTCAGCAACACGACCACAAACAAGACCAGCATCGTAACAAGCTTCACGCTGGGATTGGCTTTGTGCAGCCATGTCTCTTTTACTTCCAACTCAAACGGCATGATCGACCGCCTCCAAACTCCGGGGGGAATTCACAATATCTTTCACCAACCTGCCGTCTTCGATCACCCATCTTCTCGTCGCAATCTGTCTGGCGATCCGCTCATCATGCGTGACCATCAAAATGGCCGTCCCCTGCTTCCGGTAATGCTCCAGGAGTTCCAGCAACCGAAAGGTATTTTTTGCATCCTGGCCAAACGTCGGTTCATCCAGAAGCAAAACAGGTTGTTTATTGACGATGGACGCGGCGACGCTCAATCTTCTTTTTTGCCCCATTGACAGCTGATAAGGATGCTGCATTTCCTGTCCCTTCAGATGAAACAACCGCAACATTTCCTCCACTTTTTCACGGATCTCTTCTTCAGACATCCGTTTCAGGCGCAGCGAATAGGCAATCTCGTCATAAACGGAATGGGTCACAAATTGAAACTCAGGATTTTGGAAAACAAATGTCAACAGATCCGTGAGATTTTTGATTTTTGCGACCGGCCGCCCATTCAGATGGCAGGTTCCCGATGTCTTGAGCAATTGCATGAGCGCCTGCAAGAATGTGCTTTTTCCCGCACCGTTTTTACCCGTGATGGCAATCCATTCGCCTTGGTTCACGTGCGCTTGACTGATTTCAATTTTGGCTTCTCTTTTCCGGTAACCTCTGAAATTCTCCAGTTTCAGCACTTCGCGAGCAGCGGGATAAGGCGATTGAAACTGATCCTGATGATCCCGCAAATACATTTCCCATACACCGGGATACCAGATCCCGTCTTTTTCAAGCATATCACGATACTGAGAAAAGATATGTTCTTTCGGCCCGTCAGCGATGATGTTGCCCTTGTCGTCAAACAAGCAGATGCGCCCGACAAAATCGAGGACGTGGTCGATTTTGTGCTCCACAATGATCAACGTTTTCTCGTGCCCGACCTTTTTCACCAACTCCCAAATCTCTTTTGTGCCAGCGGGATCCAGCATCGCCGTCGGCTCGTCCAGAAACAGCACATCCGGCTCCAAAGCCAGTGCGGAAGCAAGAGCCAGCCGTTGTTTCATTCCCCCGGACAAAGTTTGAATCGGGACATGCGGATCGGAGAACTCCAAACCGACCGCTTGCAGCAGTTTTTGTATTTTTTCCTGCATCTTCTTCCTGGGCACTTGCAGGTTTTCCAAAACAAAGGCGATTTCTTCATCCGCATAGGGCATGCAAAATTGCGAATCCGGATCCTGAAAAACATACCCCCATGAACGGGGTATCACCACTTTGTCCGCCTTCATCGGAACTTCGATCGAATGGGGGATCAGTCCGCATAAAACCTGGAGCAATGTCGATTTGCCACACCCGGACGGTCCGAGCAGAAGAACTTTTTCCCCCTGTTGAAATGAAACGGACACATCCTTGAACAAAAGGGATTCGCTTCCCGGGAACTTCAAGCGCAACCGTTCCACCTGTGCCGCCGGATTCATGGGAATCCCTCCTCTATTGCAATGCATCATAATCTTTTTGCGAGGCCGGCCGGACCAGGTTGGTCACTCCCGTCGCTTCGAGCGCTTTCACCAGATAATGGCCAAATACGCCCGAAATGACAATCGCCCCGATCAGGCGAACCACGATATACAGAACCAGATTCCATAAAGCCAAATCCCCGATGTATCCTTTGTACTGATCCATGATCAGCGAACCCACCGCAGCGGCTGCTGCTGCCAAGGAGAGCACGATCAAACCAAACCGCTTGTATCGGAATGCGGCAAAAACCAACTCAGCAAACAATCCTTGAACCCCCCCGTACAGAAGCACTTCCAGCCCCCACTCGGACCCCATGATAAATTCTCCGGAGGAAGCCGCAATTTCAGCCAACAGCGCCACACCGGGCTTGCGGATGATGAGATAGGCCACGTTTGCAGCGATGAACCACATCCCGTAAATAAACTGATCCAGATGGAGGCCAAGCGGTTTGATGGCATAATACAACGGACCCCAAACCTTGTAGATGATGCCGAATACAATGGAAATCACGATTGTGACCAAAATATCGGTCAATTTCAGACCTTTTTTCATGCTGTTCTTACTCCTTTCCAATCGTCCTGCACCCATGAACGTCATTGACTCCCGGGGGTCACGGGTCCAGCCTGGACAGATAATAAAAAGACCGCTTCCCACAGCGGAGAAAGCGGTCGTATCAGTCCAAAGGCATACCGTACCAATACTCCACTTCCCTACGCTGGTCTTAACCAGATCAGGTTCCAAGGGTCTTAAAGTCACGCTTTAATCTCAGCCTCCAACAAGGCTCCCCCAGTGGATTGGTCAATTATTCAGTTGCAGAAGTTTTTTCGACATTTATCTTAACACGGGGCAAACATTTGTCAATATAATTGGCAAAAACTAGCGGATAAACCATTTGGCAATCGGATAATCAAACCGTTCATCAGTAAGAGCCCGAATAATTCCAATGATCGGGGCAATCAGGGCCATCAAGCCAAAAATGATCAAAAATGGAATCCCGATCAAAAGGAAGGATAAGACAGCAGAAAGTCCGATCAGCACCACCATAGCAATGTGAAACACGAGCGCCTGCAAGGAAAGTTTGCGAATCTCATGTTCCTTGACCACAAGCCAGGTAATAATCGGCACAAGAACCGGAGCAAACCAAGTACTCGCATGGATCAAAATTTTTAATCCTGCTTTCAAAGAGCATTTCTCCTTTTATTAATTTCTTTTACTATATTCCCCTGTTTCGGATCAGTAAACAGCAGAATCTTTCAGCTGTACCGGCAATCTGTGCTTGTTCGCCTTCCAGCTTGAATCCTGATGCCGGGAGGCGCGTCGACAACTTGGTATTAAGATATACGTTTACGGAGTAACCGGAAAACTCCTCATTCCAAAATGTAAGATTTCCCTGATTTTCCTGTTCAAGCCCTCTTCATGATAAACCGCAACAAAGGTCAATGCAATGAAAAAAGCCGATTCCATCGAATATTTCTCCACCATTTCGGATCGCCTTCCCGTTCAGGGGCAGCATCATACATGGAAACAAAAACGGCGGCAAAAACCGCTATAATCACACAGTTTCTGCCGCTGTCTTTTCACACATGTTCAAGTTCAACCAAAGTCAGTCTCCTTGCCTCTTTTCTTTCATCTTCCGTATCACTTCAATAATCTTTTCCCTGCCGGTTTCTTCCGTAACCAAAATTCGTGGCATGGATGGAATCTCAAATTGGGTATGGTTGTGAAACAGATCGAGGATAAAAGTGCCGATCGGGGCTTGATGCTGATCCTTGACAACACTCCAAAGCATGCGCTCGCGTTTTTCCATCGTTCCCCATTCTTCCAGGGAATCATGCAGATTAAGGGTTCCTTTGACCACAAAACCCGATTTTTTCAATTTTTCAAACACCGGGGTCATCAGTTTTTTGACATAAAGGCCGTATGTGGGTTCCCCTATTTTTTCAAAGGACTGCAAAAACACATCGTAATTTTCCTCGAGTACTTTCTTCCACCGAACAGTCACATAGCCCTCGATGACGCCGCCAATTTCCTCAATGGACATGGTTGGTTTAAAAGTTAAAGCGACCTCTTCCATTTCAAACCTCCCCTTTTTTCTATCATATCATTGTTCCATCCCGAATTTAATTTAAATGACTTCGTTCCGAACCAACGAGTTGTCATTGTCACTCTGTCAATAGGCAAAGCTCTCCATCGCCTTTACTCCCTCGCGTGATGAACTTCATAAGCGGCCCTGACTCCTGATTCAATCGCCCCTTCGATCCAGGCGCGCGTCCCGGAAGTGTGCTCACCCGCGAAATGCACTCTTCCTTCCGGCGAGGAGATATATGGCTCGATCTCGGATTCCTGCCCCGGTTTAAAGAGAACAAATCCACCGGCGAGATAGGGATCCTGAGTCCAGCTTTTGGATATACCCGTTACAAACTCCTGGTAAACCAGATTCCCATGAATAACCGACAAATTTTCCAGCGTTTGGCTTATTCTCTCCTCTTCAGGCAAACTGTCCCACACCAACGTATCATCTTCCTATGTATAGCTGGACAATAAGACACCCGGTTCCGAATGTCCCATTCTGTCACTTGGATAATATGTGAAACGAATCGGAAGATCCGTAATGGTTTGCCCACCGCATATCCCTTCATATTCCCAGAAACGGGATTGAAATTCGATTCCGATCTTGGTCGCCGGAGCATAGTGTAATTCGCGAATCGCCTTCCTTTTGAAGTATGAAAAAGCGTGAAAAGGTTCGACCTCCACCATGCGCAGCGTAGAAAACGGGATCGCGATGATCGCATAATCGGCTGTGTATTTGGATGGTTTAAACGTTTTTGTATGTTGGGTATGGATGGTGATCTTGTTCTCACTATACACAATCCGGGTCATTTTCCGATGAAAATGAATGTGGTTCTTCAACTGTTGATAAAACATATAAGGAAGTCGATCCATTCCGCCTTCAATATGCAAATACCGGATGCGTGGATCCAAAAAATCATTCAAAATCCGGATAACATCCAGAAAAGAGTGCTCAGACAAACCCTGCACATCCAAAATGATTCGGATCATTTCGACGGCTTCGGAAGACAATGTGATCCCATAAGGGTTTATCTTCAAAAATGTATCGAATGGAAACATTCCCATTTGTTTGGTTATATTCCGCCCGTCTTTTTGAGGAGACCGCCGTAAAACCGACTCAACGGAGCGCAAAATTCCTCTTACCAATTGCTCGGCGGTTTTCCCCCGCTCTTTCGGGGCCACCGGGATTCCGAGGAGATCCGGATTTTCTTGATACTGCCTGCGTCGAATCTGAACGCCGTTTACGTAGATCCAGTCTTCCGGAGTCGAATTAATGAACGGAATTACAGACAGATTAAATCTCCGTATATATTCAAAAATGAGGCGATGCGTACTGGGAATCCGCATCGCCCCGGCATTAAAATACAAACCGGGGGTAAACGGAGAACGAAATGTGAGAACCCTTCCACCTACCTTCTCCGAAGCTTCCAGAATCTTTACCAGATGCCCTGCTTCCCTCAGCAAGAGACCGGCTACCAACCCTGCCATGCCGGCGCCGACAATCAAAACCTTTTTCGGTTTTTCAGTTCGACCCAAACCACTGCGAACGATGGAAAGCATCTGATCCGGATTTAGAGCGACCATCCTCTCCCTCCTTTTCTTCCGCTTAAGAAGAAGGCTTCATTAATGTTTATGGTTTTCGGAGGAAAATATGGTCAAAAAAAACCGTCTGGATGTGGTCAAACGGATTGGGCCTATTTGCCTGCAATCGACTCCCCCTGTTAACGATTTGGCCTGATCAACTGAGATCAGAAATCCCAAAAACGTTAAACCGGCACCGATTTAATACCATTGGACCGATACCGATGGAAACAATGCCAAACGGAACCAGGTGTAATCAGCAGCATCCAAAACACCACCGGCAATCTCTCCTTTATCGTCTCCGCAGGATCGGGGTACCTAGTCGCTCTATGAGGCTTCTAGACGCCTCTTTTTTGTTGTTTTGAGGTTTTTTGAATAAAAAAACCGCCTCAGCGGGCGGTGGTAAGTATATCAATCCGTCGTGGTGTTGTTGGTTTTCAGTTTCCCTGTTTAGAGACAAATCTTTTTTAATTTCTACTCATCAACATAGACAAGCCTGGTGAAATTCGTTTCCTGCTATCCATCGTTTTTACAAATCACGGATAAACGAACGTCACAACCTGATTTCCTTATGTATCAGCTTACAATATCTTTCTTGGGCATGACTTCTGGATGAAATCCATCCTCTTGAACATATCCCTTCACCGACCAAATTCTCAGACGTTTCTCTCTCGCATCAGCTTCTGCTTTCCGGTATATATCTTCATAAGCATATTTTCCGTAGGCATAAGCCACCCGGGCGTATCCATTCTTTAATAATAAGCGGTTTAAATTTTGGCCGTTCACAAACACATGACCAATCAGACGGCCATATTTGTCTTTTGCACCTGTACCGTGTAATTCAACTTCAACAAGTTTCGCCCGAGAGATTCTCCGCTTCGTAAATTGTTTGGCTTCTTCTCCATACGGCTGTTTCCCCTTTTGGGCGTGACGGGTCTCCGGGCAATCTACTAAAATCAGGCGGATTTTTACCTTTTCACCTCTCACGATCCCCCGAATGGTATCTCCATCAATGGCTTCCGCTTGCTTTACGACCAGACGTCCCTTTTTGGGCTTTCTTGTCTTCCTGGAAGTCTTCTTTCGACCTGTAAAAAGCTGATACACCCATTTAATGATGGTTTGGATAATTCCTATTTTCATTGATCCACCCCCTGTTCATTATAGCAATAGAATTCTGATTTAAAAATATAGAAACATTTTTTTGATGAACAAACAGCAATTAGCTGCCCATTTACAAATAAATAACTTGAACCCATAGAGGGTTCAAGTTATTTATTGTAGTGTTTGGTTTCAATCTTTTTTCTTCGCTGCCCAATCGGTGAGTACAACATTCGGCAGATATGTCTCAAAGGTCTGGACATTGGAACCGTCTGCATTCATCGTCCATACCTGGTTTTCGTTTCCATCAAAAACATTTGGCCCCGAGAAAGTGATACGGGTTCCATCAGGGGACCAGACGGGACCATCTAAATCCTCGTTGATTTGAGATGTAAGATTCGTTGGATTACTTCCATCTGCGTCCATGACATACACATCGGTTCCATCAAAGGCATAACGAGTGTAAAGAATCTTGGAACCATCGGGAGACCAACGGGCATCAAACTCAGCCGTTTCATTACTTGCGTCTCCGGTTAATTGCTTCACATCAGATCCATCAATGTTCATAACGTAGATATGGTTTCTTCCATCCCGGTCGGAGTGAAACACAATTTTCGTGCCATCGGGAGAGATATCCGGAGAGGAATTATAGAAAGGCTCAGTTTGTGTGAGTTGCACCGGATCGCTGCCATCTGCATTCATCAGCCATATATCGAAATGTCTTTCAAACACAATTTTACTTCCATCCTTTGACCATCTGGCGTACGAACCAGTTCCGATCTTTACAGGATTTTTTCCATTAGGATCGGAAACCATAATATCGCCATTATTGGTGCTATAGAGCAATTTCTTTCCATCTGGTGAAAGATCCGGAGTTCGACCGTCGGTGATTCGCTTAATGTTAGTACCGTCCGGGTTCATTCTGTAAACTCCAGTATCCATCCGATCGTCGTCAGGAAGCCATCGGGCACTTTCAAAGTAGATCAATTCTTTTTCTTTTGCAAAGCTCGGGGAAGGACTAAACAAAGCTGACGCCAAAGCAATTCCACCAATAAGAACCCATAATTTTCTGATAATAGGATACCTCCTTATTGCTTGTCTATTAATTTATTCGGTTCAAGTTTAAGATTTCTGTCTCATCACTTGACGTTTACTTAATTAAATATTTTAATAATTTTGAGTATACGTGCTCGATTGATCGTGGAACAAGAACTTCAATTGAAAGACATGTAGATTCCATGATATCTAGCCAAGAAATAAAGGAGATAGAAAAATTACTGGATCAAAAACCGGGAACAGCTTTCATCATTATTGCCGACAAGGCTGTTTTGGAAGAAACAACACGAAGTTTCACTCCAGAAGTAAGGGAAACACCGCAAAAGAAACTGAGGGAGTTAACAGACGGGCTGGCAAAAATTCATGATGCAACGATTAAGATTGATGATCAGCGGGGGGATCCTGCAGTGGTAAACCACAATCGGGAAGTGGACGTGATCATGGATGTGGCAAGAGAGGTGTTCGGCTCCGAAAATACAGGGATGACAAAGCCGAACATGGTCGGCGAGGATTTTTCTTATTATCTCAAAAAAGCTCCGGGCGCTTTTTTGCTTTGTTGGAGCAGGAGATTCAAATAAACCAGTCTATCCGCACCACCATCCCCGCTTTCAGCTTGATTCTCTTGCAGCGGAATGGTTTTGTCGGCTGACCCATGAAATATTTGGGGTGATTGGGAGTGAGGAAAGAAGCAACTGACTTGTGCCTCACTGCCAATCACAATATGAAGTATCATTAGCGATTTATCGTGCAGGAATCACTTCAGCCGGCTTCTCATCCAATACACTGATCGGGCTAAACGCCTCAAAGTGAATTCGTTTTTTCGGAATTTCCATTTCCAATAATCCCCGGTAAATCGCCTTCATGAATGGAAGGGGTCCGCAAAAATAAAACATTCCATCCGCATGGGGGAGAATGGATTCCAACCAACTGCGATCGATAAATCCTTCCTTGTCAAAGTTTCCTGCCTGACGATCTTTTTCCGTCGGTTTTTCATAACAGACATAAGACTTGATATTGGGGTTTTCGTTTGCCAATCGGGAGACTTCATCTTTCATGGCGTGTACGTTTCCGTTGATGGCTGCGTGAATGAAAGTCACCTTTCGTTCTGGCTGCCGTTCCGCTGTTGTTTTCAGCATACTCATCAATGGCGTCAATCCCACACCGCCACTGATCAGAACAAGCGGGGCCGGATCATCCGTATTCAAAACAAAGTCTCCGGCCGGTGCGCTGAAAGCCAGAAGATCCCCTTCATTTATCTGGTGATGAAGGTAATTGGACACAATCCCCGGCGGATTTCCATGGTGCGCATCTTCTCTTTTCACCGTAATCCGGTAGTAATCTTTGTCCGGTACATCAGACAGGCTGTAATGCCGGATATGTTCGTACTTCTCACCCGGAATCCTTGCTCTCAAGGTCAGATATTGTCCGGGCAAATAGCTTGCAATCTCCTTCCCATCCGCAGGCTTTAAGTAAAAAGATGTAATGACGTCACTTTCTTTCACTTTGCGATCCACCACGAAATCCCTGAATCCACTCCATCCTCCTGGTTGGGATTCTGCCTGTTCATACAACTCCCGTTCTATTTTCATGAAAAGATCGGAGAGGTACTGATACGCTTCACTCCATGCCTCGAGGATTTCCGCGTTTACCTGGTTCCCCAACACATCATGCACTGCTTGGATCAAATTTTCTCCCACAATCGGATATTGCTCAGGAACCACTCCGATCGCCCGATGTTTATGGGCAATCCGTGTGATGATGGGCCGGATCGCGTCCAGATTGTCGATATGTTCTCCGGCCGCGTAAACGGAATGGGCCAGCGCTTTCTGCTGAATCCCCCGCCGTTGATTCGTTTGGTTAAACAAATTGTACAGTTCGGGATGACTTCCGAAAAGCAACTGATAAAACCGTTTCCCAATGGCTTCACTGTGCTTTTGAAGGATCGGTGCCGTCGCTTTGACGATCTGAATCGTTCTGCTGTTCATCGTAATACCTCCTCTGTTTGATATGTTGCTTATTCTGTGCTTCCGATATTCAGGCTCCTTGCTTTATCGTTATATCAAAGCGGAGACAGCAAATTGTGAAACAGATCACAAATAGACAGCGGCGAAACCATCCTTCATCCTTCAAGTTCCCGAGAAATACTTGCTGCGAATTCCGCCCCTAATGTGAACCCACTTTAATCAACAGTAAATTCGCATCTTCTATTGCCGCGATGTCATGTTCCTGAAAAGGATTCATATGCAGCAATGAACCCGATTTCATATGAAATTTCTGTTCGGACACGCCGAACAAGACTTCCCCTTCTATAACATAAACGATCACATGGCAGTTTGCATGATGACGGGGAATCTTTTTGCCAGCCTTTAACTGCAGGTTCATGACCGCTCCTTCTTCAAAATCGAGCAACTTGGACCGGGCAACCCCTTTCTCCCCGCTTAATTGGTTTTTGATCTCCACTACTGACATAAGATCATCCCCCTTCAATTCTGAACGATGATTTTACTCAGATTCCATTCCTCTTCGCATCTCCTCTGCTTTCACGTCTCTGGCAATTTCCTCTTTTTCATCCTTGGACAAAACGAGACTGAACAGCGGAAATAGATAATGATCCTCTTTTTCAATATGTTTTTTCAACAGATATGCAAGCAATCCCATCTTCTGGATCAGCTCATGCGAAGGATTTTCGGGATCATGATTTTTAAACATTATCTTGGCTTCTTCATAATGTTTGCGAATGATCTCATGCTCACTCTTCAATTTGTAAATCGGGCCCACTTCGGTTTCCGGAATGTGTTTTACCAAACGCGAAAGAATATATTTTTCTTCATATAAAAAGTGGTGATCCAATTCATGGCCGATTTCACCTAAAACTTTGTCATAAAGTTCGGTGTTATATCCTTCTCTTACCCGATCCATCCATTGGCTTAATGAAGCGTGTTCTTCGATGAAAGAATGCAGTTCAGGCGCGACGATCCCCAAAATTTTTTCCGATTCACTCACATTCGTTTTTTGCCAATCTGTTAAATCCAGTTTTGGTTGATACTTTGGTCTTGACATCCTGATCTGCTCCTTATTGCGGATTTTTCCAAAGCTTGTGTACCAATGCTTAAGCAAGCTTCAGTTTTTTTGCGAGAAAATCTTTTTCCTCGGACGAAAGCAACCGTTCCGCCATGGGAAAAAGAACATTTTCTTCTTTCATAAAATGCTGGGACAAAACATGATAAGCTTCAATCATAAACGCGGTGATTTCCTTTGCCTTTTCAATATGAACAGATGCGTCCGCCTGATTGAGCTTTTCGATAAAAGTTTGCAGATTTTTCTTCCCTTGCTGATGCTCATATTCCATCACTGCGATCGGACCCGTTTCTCTGCCGATGTACTGAGCCATCAATGTGAAGAGAAACTCTTCTTCCCGTTCTGAATGTGCAGTCAGCTCCTGCTCGAAGCGAATGGCTTTCTCCTTTAAACCGGGCCAGTCAATTGGATGTTCCCTTGCTGCTTCGGCCAACTGAAACAGCTGCTCCATTTGCTCCCTCAATGTCACATGTTCTTGCTTGAATTGCTGCAGGGCAGGGCACAAAGGAACATCTCCCCCCATCATGTGACCGCAATGAAAAGGCATCTCATTCATCGTTCTTTTTCCCTCCATTTCCACGATGCAGGTTTCAAGAAAGATGCAACCCATCCCAAGTTGCTCCCACGCGAAAAAGCCAAAGAGATGCAACATCCAAACTCTTACTTTTTCATGCCCAATTATACTTTGGTGACTTAACATTCCGCTGTGAGCGATATCACTCCTTCCCCTCTGTCACATAATTTTCACAAAATACAACAAGACAAATTTGAAGATGAGCAAACGTAAACAATCATGTGATTTGTTTCACAAACAGGGCTGCATTTGTATCATTCTCAACTGGAGGAAAGCAAACTTTTCAGTGCATCCAGATTGTAAATAAAGATGCCTTTCCGGCTGATCTCGAGCAGTTGATCCTTTTTAAGCTGATTTAACACCCGGTTGACCGATTCCCTTGACATTCCCAACATATTTGCAAAATCCTGGTTTGTTAATGGGATTGAGATATAAACGCCACCATCCTTTTCATTTCCGTACTCCTCCACCAACTGCAATAATGACACGATCATTTTTCGATGAATATCGCCCGAGATCACCCCGTGTAAACGCCTTTGCATCTGAAGGAGCCTTTTATCCATCATTTTCATGACTGACTTGGCTATTTGCGGGTTTGAACTCAGCAACTGATTAAAACTTCCCAGCGGGATTGCCAGCAATTCACAATCCGTGACAGTTTGCGCTGTTCCTGGATACGGGATGTCATCGAAAAATCCCACGTGAGGAAACATTTCCCCCTTTGGCAAAAGGCAGATAACCTGTTCGTTTCCGTTATTGTCAACCTTCGTAACCTTAATGATTCCCGAATGAATGAAATAAACGGCGCTCCGTTCCTGACCTTCTGTAAAAACGGTTGAATGCTTTCGATAATGACGCAAAAACGCTATTCCGGAAACCTTTTTCAATTCTTCCTCGTTCAACCCGCTAAACACGGGAACACGTTTAACAACCTCAAATTTATGATCCATCCAAACCGCCCCCACATTGTTAAATCGTTCGCAAGCTTAAGCAGAATCACCAAAAAATCAGGCCTTAAGATGTTGTAACCGATCCCGCTCCGGCTCTGTCTCGCACGAAACGGACAGAACCCTTATCGCCCGAAAACAACTTCATCCGTTTTTTGTAACTAACTTCTTTTTACACGAGATCGCTTTGCGCAGCCAAGTGTCAAAAGACAATCATTCTGTGGATTTTTTGTGACACAACTCATTTTGTGAAATAAATCACATTCATTTCGTTCAACACCTCATACACTGGTTGTAAGCACGGATAAATTAAATCGCTCTTGTTATACGAATGGAGGTTATCCAATGAAATACCGCAACATGCCCGGTATTGACAAGCCGGTTTCCGAAGTTGGCTTCGGTGTTTGGTCCGTTGCCACTCCGTGGTGGGGCGTAAATGACGACAAGCTCGGCAAACGCCTGCTGCGCATGGCATACGAAGATTACGGCATTACATTTTTTGATACCGGCGATGTGTACGGCCAAGGCAAAGGAGAAACACTCTTGTCAGAAGCACTGGAAGGACTTCGTGACAACGTGGTGATTGCCACCAAATTCGGCTACGACATCTATGCCAAGCGGGGCGACCGTCACGGCAGACACTCCGAATTGCCCCAACGGTGGGATGCAGCCTCAATCCGCCAGTCCTGCGAAGAAAGCTTGCGCCGATTGAAAACGGATGTGATCGACCTCTACCAACTTCATAATCCAAGAATGGAAGCAATTCAAAGCGATGAAGTGCTTGAGACGCTGGAACGATTGAAAGGGGAAGGAAAAATCCGCTCCTACGGTGTCGCATTGGGGCCGGACATCGGCTGGAAGGATGAAGGATTGGCCACCCTCCGCGATGAGCGGTATGACATGGCGCAAATCATCAACAACATGCTGGAACAGGATCCCGCCAGAGAACTGATCCGGGAGGCGGAAAAGCGGAACAAAGCCTTGATTGTCCGTGTCCCGCATGCATCGGGGCTCCTTGACGGCACCTATGACCCGGACAAACATTTCAACAAACATGACCATCGCAATCACCGGCCGGTCAAGTGGATGAAAGCTGGTCTGGCCGCAGTTCAACAATTGAAATTCCTGTACGAAGGAACTGACCGGACGATTGGCCAAGCGTCCATTCTCTTCTCGTTAGCCAATCCATCGATCAAATCAGTGCTCCCCAATATCACCACTGAAGAAAACTTGCGTGAATTTGCCGAGGCGCCTGACAAAACTCCGCTTACGGAAGAGGAAATGAAGAAGCTTGAAGAGTTGTGGGAAACCAGCATGAAAGAGCAATTGAAACAGCCGTTCTCCGACAGCAAAATCAAGCCGACACCGGTAGCACCTCGATAACAACCGCTCGGACAGGAACTCCAACATCACTTTCGGAGCAGTCACGGAAAGTCAAGTGACAAAACATCGACGTTAATGTCAACTTTCCGTGAACTCGCCCCTTTTTGTGAAATTAATCACATTTTCTTTGTCCGTTTCCGCTTACATTCTTTTACGCAGAGAAAATTTCAATCTGACCATGGGGGTGTGAAACCAGTGAAGAAAACGGGGATCTCAAGCCGGCTGAAAAAACTTCTTTTGTGTTCCCCTCTTTTATTCTTATTGACCGGATGCAGCGACAAATATATCCTGCTCAATCCTGCCGGCCCGGTAGCACAGACAGAGCACAGACTCATCTTACTTTCCGCCATTTTGGTTGCGATCGTCGTGATTCCTGTCATCGTTCTTCTTGTCTTTATCGTGATTCGTTACCGAGAACGTCCGGGAAATCAGGCGCCTTATCAGCCAAATTGGACAGACAGCAAAATTTTGGAGGTTATTTGGTGGGGAATCCCCATTCTGATCGTTGCCATATTGGGGTTCGCCACTGTTCGCGACACGTTCGCGTTGACCCGTCCTCCCAGTGAGCAAAAACCCATCACCATACAGGTTGTCTCGCTGGATTGGAAATGGTTGTTTCTCTATCCTGATTCGAATATTGCCACTGTCAACTACTGTGAAATTCCCACAGGGGTACCGGTTCAATTTGTGTTAACCGCAGATGCCCCCATGAACTCCTTCTGGGTTCCGCAGTTGGGCGGGCAAGAATACACCATGCCGGGAATGGAGATGCGACTCTGGCTGCAGGCAGACCGCGAGGGAGTGTTTGAAGGGCGCGGCGCAAACTTTACCGGAAAAGGATTTGCCCACATGAACTTTCAGGTGGTTGCCAAACCGCAGTCTGAATTTGCGTCATGGGTCAAAAAGGTCAAGGGATCTGCTCCCTCTTTAACCCAGGAGAAATACGATCTACTTGCCAAGCCGAGCGTTGTCAACAAACAGTCTTATTCATCTTACCCGCCTGCACTTTATCAAAATACCGTAAATAAAAACGGCGGGATATATTGGCACCATCCAATGCCAATGAATGAGCCTCATCAAATGCCAATGGAAAACTGACAAGAAAGGTGGGAATGGCGGATGTTAAAGAGTCTGATTTCGTACTTGCAGAACGCGAATCTCATGATACAGATCTCAGCAGTTGCGATCATCTTGACATTGGTCGGGATCGTGTTCGCTTTGACGTATTTCAAAAAATGGGGATGGTTGTGGCGCGAATGGATCACAACCGTCGATCATAAAAAGATCGGGATCATGTATCTGGTTTGCGCGCTGTTGATGTTCTTTCGCGGCGGCGTCGACGCCCTGTTGATGAGAACGCAACTGGCTTTCCCGAATCTGCATTTTTTAAACGCACAACACTACGATGAAATCTTTACCACTCACGGAACCATCATGATTCTGTTCATGGCCATGCCTTTTATCTTTGCCATGTTTAACCTGGTGGTTCCTCTTCAAATCGGCGCACGCGATGTTGCTTTTCCCTTCTTAAACGCCGTAAGTTTTTGGCTGTTTTTCTTCGGTGCAATGCTGTTTAACCTGTCCTTCGTGCTGGGGGGTTCCCCCGATGCCGGTTGGGTGGGCTATCCGCCGCTGTCTGAACTGCCGTATAGCCCGGGACCGGGTGTCAACTATTATGTTCTGGGCATTCAAATATCCGGGATCGGAAGCATTGCGACGGGAATCAACTTTATCGTCACAATCCTGAAAATGCGCGCTCCCGGCATGACCCTGATGCGGATGCCGCTCTTTACCTGGTCTGTTCTTGCATCCTGTATTGTGATTATCTTTGCTTTCCCTGCTTTGACCGTTGCGCTTGCCCTTTTGGGGATGGACCGGATTTTTGGAACCCACTTCTTTACGATGCTGCATGGCGGGAACCCGATGATGTACATCAATCTCTTCTGGGTTTGGGGACATCCTGAGGTTTACATTGTCATCCTGCCGGCATACGGTATTTTCTCTGAAGTGGTCAGCACCTTCTGTCGGAAATATATTTTCGGTTACAAGTCCATGGTGGTTTCACTCATGATGATTAGTATTATCAGCTATTTCGTCTGGGTGCACCATTTCTTCACGATGGGTGCCGGTCCGGGAGTAAACAGCTTCTTTGCCGTGGCATCAATGGCCGTTGGGATTCCCACAGGCGTGAAGGTATTCAACTGGCTGTTTACGATGTTCAGGGGCCGGATCCGAATCACCTTGCCGATGCTTTGGACGCTTGCATTTATCCCTTGCTTTGCCGTCGGCGGAGCAACCGGGATCATGCTCGCAGTGGCTCCAGCAGATTACCAGTTTCACAACAGTTACTTCCTCATCGCTCACTTCCATCAGGTCTTGATCGGTGGGGTTGTGTACGGGCTGCTTGCAGGAATGTATTTCTGGTGGCCCAAGATTTTAGGATTTAAACTGAATGAAACTCTCGGCAAATGGGCGTTTTGGTTCTTTAACCTTGGATTTTATGTCTGCTTTATGCCGCAATACGCGTTGGGATTCATGGGCATGACCCGGCGTGTGTACACTTATCCGGCTGAATCAGGCTGGGGAACGCTCAATTTCGTCTCCACCATCGGCGCGTTTATGATGGGGATCGGATTCCTCTTTATCGTGGCACAAATCCTTTACAGCATTCGCCATGGAGAACGCGACACGACCGGAGATCCATGGGACGGTCGTACGTTGGAATGGTCTCTTCCGTCTCCCGTCCCTCATTACAATTTCGCCCAAATTCCTGTGGTCGATGACATGGATGCCTGGTGGAAAATGAAACAGCAGCAAAAAGAAGGCATTCAGCCACAGAAGGAACCATTGAAGCCGATTCACATGCCAAGCCCTTCATCCCTGCCTTTCTTCATGGGATTGGCGTTTTTCATCTGCGGATTCGGTTTGGTCTTTAACCAATTCACCATAGCCACGATCGGGCTGATCGGTGTAGTGATTTGCATGCTCTGGCGATCGCTTGAAAAAGACACGGGCTATTATATTTCGGTAGAAGAAATCAAGAAAAATGAAGCGGCAGTAAGGGGGTTGTAACATGGTTGAAACAACCGGACGCCCGATCCCAGATCCAAAGTCATCCAAACACCTGCACGGCACGGAAGAAGAAGAAAAAAACATTCTCGGTTTTTGGATTTTCCTTTCTACAGACCTTGTGCTGTTCGCTTGCCTGTTTGCCACCTATCTCGTTCTGCGCACGCATACGGATGGAGGGCCCACAACGGCACAGCTGTTTGACATTCCCATGTTTACGCTTGAAACCTTCATTCTGTTAACCAGCAGTTTTACCTGCGGGCTGGCCGTTCGTGAAATGCGTTACAACAATCTGCGGAGACTGCTCGGATGGCTTGCGGTTACCGTTTTGCTCGGTCTCATATTTGTCGGGATCGAAGCGAGTGAATTTCTTTCCTACTCATCGGAAGGAGCCACCATGCAACGCAGCGCGTTCCTGTCCGGTTTCTTCACACTGGTGGGAACACACGGTCTTCACGTCTCTTTGGGGATTGTTTGGATGATCTCCGTAGGCATTCAGTTGCTGCGTGACCGAATTCATCCCACAACAGCCCGAAAATTGTTCAACGCCGGATTATATTGGCACTTTCTGGATGTAGTATGGGTGATGATCTATACGGTCGTTTATCTCATGGGGGTGATGAAATGAAAAATATAGGGCAACCAGCAAAAAGGACTTTTCCTTGGTCGCATGTGACCGGTTATGTCGGATCGATTGTATTGACGGTTTTGGCACTGCTGTTTACGGTGAAAGCTCCCTTTTCACAAGGGAGCCTCATCACCATCTTATTGGGATTTGCCATCCTTCAAATCCTGATTCAATTAATCTTCTTCATGCATATCACGGAAAAAAACGGGCCGGCTTATCATTCGATTGCGATTGCGCTGGGGTTTTTGTTTACGTTTGCCGTCGTTGCCGGATCGATCTGGGTGATGACATTTGGCTCTCAAGTTCAATGATGAAAGTTTGAGGGGAGAGGGAAAAAATGCCTGACCCATTGTTAAATTCTGTTCAATCAACCAAACGAACCTTTTTGTCGGCCGATTTGGAAAAACTCAAAGCCTGTTTGTCGCTTACCAAGCCACGAATAGCCGTCCTTATGATCTTTTCGGCAATCTGCGCGGCTATCGTCGCCAAGCAAGGCTGGCCTGATATGTGGACCATGTTTGCGCTGGCAACAGGCTTGGCATTTTCCACCGGCGGGTCTGCTGCGATCAACATGTGGTATGACCAGGATATCGACAAAATCATGGAACGAACGATGAACAGGCCGCTTCCCGCCGGGCAGCTTCGTCCGCAAACAGCTTTATTTCTCGGGCTGGGTTTGGGATTGTTGTCCTTGATTTGGTTTCTAGTGTTTGTGAACGCTCTTACCGCCATTCTGTCACTGACCGGTTTTTTGTATTACACCGTGCTTTACACCATGTTGTTGAAAAGAAAAACACCGCAAAATATTGTAATCGGGGGAGGAGCAGGTGCGATTCCTCCAGTGATCGGCTGGGCGGCAGTGACCGGAGATATCGGTTGGCCCGCCGTGATCATGTTTGCGATTATTTTCTTGTGGACCCCTCCCCATTTCTGGCCGCTGGCGATCGTGAAAAATGATGAATATGTGCGTGCAGGCATACCGATGATGCCGGCGGTCCGGGGCTTTAGAACGACGAAAAAACAATGCCTGGTTTACACTTTCATTCTGTTGCTCGCTTCCTGCGGACTGTATTTCACCGGTTATACAGGCGGGATCTATCTGACAATCGCCATTCTTTCCGGCTTGTACTTTTTGTACTATCAGTTACGCATGTGGCGTGAAAACGACGATCGCACGGAGTGGGCAGGACGAGCATTTTATGCTTCCCTTATGTACTTGACTGTTTTATTTGCCTCTATGGCCGTTGATTCTCTTATTTAGTATTGGTTTTCTCCTCAAAGAAGGAGAGGTGTTAAGATATGGCAAAGCCCGACATAAGGAGAACAAACATTTATCCGCTCGCTTTTGCCACACTCTTGGGGTTGTTTTTGGTCAATCTCCTGGGTTTTATTGATACCCAAACCGGTTCCGCATTTGGCTGCGGGAGGGATTGGCCTCTTTGCAACGGGAAGATCATTCCGGAAGTGTGGAACACTCATATCGCGATCGAGTTTATCCATCGATTGGTTGTACTCGCTGATCTTCTTTTGCTGCTCTTCCTGATCGCAGCCACATACCGGAGATATCGGGGAAGAAAAGATATCCGGATTTTGATGGGCATCAGCTTTTTGGCCTTTGCCGGGGAAGGGTTTCTGGGGGCAATCAGTGTCTTGACTGACAATCCCCCTTCGGTGCTGGCTCTCCATATGGGAATGTCACTCATCGCGTTTACCTCGCTGTATTTGTGGACAGCCACACTCCGGCAAATCGAAACCGGCAAATACCGGCGATTTGACCTCCAAGATGCCGCCCCTGTCAAACAGATGAAAAGATGGACATGGGGAACACTCATTTACAGTTTTTTGGTTGTTTATTTTGGATCCTATGTTACGTTCACCGGGGCAGGAGGCTATTTCCAGGGATGGCCCTTTCCAACCGAAGCTTACACTCAGGCCGGGTCTGCTTTATTGATTGATTTGACACACAGGTTCATGGCTTTGGTGTTGTTTGTTTTGATTCTGAAGCTGTATCTCTTCACCTCCCGGTTGCGCGGGCAAAGAAAGGATTTACGGGCAGTAAGCCTTCAAACCCTCATTCTCGTGATTTTTCAGATGTTGAGCGGTGCGCTGCTCATTATGACGAAGTTAAACCTGGTTGCCTTTCTTCTCCATGTATCGATCGCAACCTTAATGGTGGGTTCTTTAGGTTTGCTGGGATTAAAAACATCCTTCTTTCAAGAAAAAGAGAGGATGAAGGAATATAACCTTTAAAGGGGTTAAGGGAAAATCAATCGTTGAAGAGGAAGTGAAAAAAATGAGCCAAGCTGTAAAAACTTACGAAGGATGGTTTGCCTATCACGATTTTCGCAAAATAGACTGGAACAAATGGAAATCAATCTCCCCTTCCGGGAGGCAGGAAATCATTCTGGAGTTGCTTGATGCGATCGCGGAGTTTTCATCGGTGGAAAACAATAATGAGGGCAGTTTTGGGCAATACGCCATTCTTGGTCATAAAGCGGATCTGTTGTTTCTCCACCTTCGCCCGAATATCGACGAATTAAATGATATCAAAACGAAGTTTAATAAACTGGGCTTTGCCGGTATCACTTCCAATCCGTATTCCTATCTTTCTGTCGTGGAACTCAGCTCTTACACGATCGATCCAGATACGGACCCCCTAAGTGACCCCGCTTTCCGGGAACGTCTCCAGCCAATCTTGCCAAAAACCCAATATACCTGTTTCTATCCCATGAACAAGAGAAGGCTTGGAGAAGACAATTGGTACAGGATCTCCGTTGATGAACGGAAGAAAATGATGAAAAGCCATGGGGTTATTGGACGTTCTTACTCAGGAAAAGTTCGGCAAATCATTACGGGATCAATCGGCCTGGATGACTGGGAATGGGGGGTTTCCCTGTTTTCCGACGATCCATTGTACTTTAAGAAATTGATTACGGAAATGAGGTTTGATGAAGTAAGTGCCCGTTTTGGAGAATTTGGCTCTTTTTATGTCGGATGCAGGTTGACAAATGAAATGCTCTCCTCCATGCTGAACGACAAAACCCCCGATATTCGATAAACCTCCGTAGGAAAATGGAGAGAGACGTTTGAACAACGAAGTAAAAAAAGAGCAGGCCTTCCGCATTCGGAACCTGCTCTTTTTCATGTTCATCATACAGCTTTTCGATCACTTGGCAACAGAAAGGCCAGCACTGATGCAACAATGGGCAAAACCGAGATCACCGACATGATGCTCATGATCCCGTACAGGTCGGTTAAATACCCCATCAGGGTCGCACCAATTCCGCCCGCACCGACACCAAACCCGATCGCCAATCCGGAAGCCATCGCGATGTTGCGGGGCAGCAATCTCTGCATGTAGACGACGGTGACGGCAAATGAGGACAAAACAAAAAAACCGAACAATAACAGGATCAGCCACGCATAGCCCCCTTTTGCATAAGGGAGCAGCAGAGCGAAAGGAATGGAAAAGAGCATGGAACCGACCAATAACCGTTTCATCCCGATTTTGTCCGAGATCGCTCCGCCGATAAACGTCCCCAGAGCACCGGCACCGAGGAACAGAAAATTTAATAATTCAGCATGGCCGTAAGACATGTTCATTTGATGCAAAAAGAAAAAAGGCAAAAAGGCGGATACACCGATTTGGCACCAAGACCGCAGAATAATCACACAAACGAGCAAAAATACGCCCCACCAATGGTTTTTTCCGGTCATCTGCTGTTGCTTTCGCCCATGATCTTCCAGGCGCTCCCGATACCACGGAACTTGGCGGGCTGCCAACAAAAACGCGATCAGACCGATGAGCACAAACCAAAGCAGGCCGCTGCGCCCGGTTGAAATCAAAAACAGAGGAATCATGAGCGGGCCCAGCGCTTGCCCGGCATTGCCGCCGACTTGAAAAATCGCTTGCGCCAATCCTTTTGCATTCCCCGATGCATAATGCGTTCCCCGGGAAGCCTCGGGGTGAAAAGCTCCTGAACCCAAACCCGACAAGGCAATCAAAAATAATACCCATCCGTAGGAAGGAGCAATGCCGGTCAAGGCAAGACCGAGAACGGATAAAAAGACACCGAACGGCAACATCCACACCTTCGGCTTTCGATCCGTCCACGCTCCGAACAGAGGCTGCATCACGGAAGAGGTAATATACGAAAACAGCACAATTAATCCAGTCTGCGTATAACTCAGGGAGAAAGCGTCACGATACATCGGCAACAGGGCCGGCACGATTCCGGTCGTAACCAGATCATTGATCATATGGGTAAAACTGAACGTCCATACCTTCGCTTTTTGCAAGGTGAGGGCGCTGATGCGCTTTCCTTGCCCAACCGATTCCACTCCTGTCCATCTCCTCTCCTTTATTCAGATCGATCCAGATTTTACTTTTCCTGATTATTTCTGCCGTTGACAATCCATTTCTCTTTCCACTTTGCAAACCCGTGTCTTATAGCGAAGATACCATTCCATCCGCCCCCGTTCCTGGGCGATTCGGTGGTAAGAATGTTCCCTCCATCTGCGGATCGCTTCTTCCGATTCCCAATAAGAGACCGTTATTCCGAAACCCTCGGCATCACGTGCACTCTCGATCCCCAAAAATCACGGCATTTCCTGAGCCAGCTCTGCCATCTTGGCAGCCATGGCCTGATACCTGCGCTCCTCTCCGGTTCGCTCCGAAACAAAAATCACGGCATAGTATGGAGGCTCAGGAGTTTTGGCAATTGAATCCATTTACTTCAGCTCCTTTAATTCTGCACAACCATCATCCGGGTCGATGCTCATTCCCATGAGATAAGAATCGAACCATTTTCCCCCTATGTAAAAATCCCGTTTCAATCGTCCCTCTATGGCAAATCCCATTCGTTCATACAGGCGGATGGCCCGCTCATTGTCGACCCGTACCCTCAGATTGATTTTCCGGACTACATGTGATTTCTTCGCCCAATCGATCAAATACTGGAGCAAACGCCTGCCAATCGAACATCCCCAATACTTTTTCAAGACACTGATCCCAAATTCACCCGCGTGTGCAGTACGTGAATATTTTCCTCCGCGGAATACGAGGTTGCCTGCAATTTCTCCCTCAACTTCCGCAATCAAAAACAAATGATTCCTGCTGTTGGCACATTCCTCGATAAACGCACGCTCTTCCTCCATGCTCATGCAAAACTCGTCCGGGGAAAATGTAATAAAATCACTTTCACCCGCCATTTTCCGGATGTAGGAAAGAATCCGGCCGGCATCGTCTGCCCTTCCCTCCCGGATGACGCAAGACCATTCTTTTTTCACAAAACCCCCCTCCTCAACCTCTTTTCTGTATGGTTACGACTATTATATAGAGAGATATTTCGATAGACAAATATTTTTCCAAGAAAAAATCCCCATCTTCACCGAGGAAGATGGGGGAGCAAAAATTTATACAACCAGGGAAAGCAACAAAGTTATAATCAGGCCGACGACGGAGAGGATCGTTTCCATCACCGTCCAGGTCAATAAGGTTTCTTTTACCGACATGCCAAAGTACTCTTTAATCATCCAGAAGCCGGAATCGTTTACATGAGACAGAATCAATGATCCGGCCCCTGTCGCCAACACCAGCAGCTCCGGACTGGTTCCCGGAATGGCCGCTGCGATTGGTGCGACAATTCCCGCCGAGGTCAGCATGGCAACGGTCGCGGATCCCGTAGAGACTCGAATAAGAGCCGCAACCAGCCAGGCGAGCAGGATCGGGGACAGATGGGAGTGTTTGGCCACATCGGCAATCGAATCACCCACGCCCGAATCGAGCAGGACCTTGTTAAAGGCTCCCCCTCCACCGATCACCAGGAGAATGCTTGCTGTCGGGGCCAGACAATCATTGGAAAACTTCAAAATCAGATCGCGATTAAATCCTCGCAGTTTACCCAAGCTGACAAAGGAATAAAGCGTGGCGAGCAGGAGGGCGACCACCGGGTCCCCGATAAATTTCAAAATTCGATGGAGCTGACTGCCGGCAGAGATCCAAAGATCGGCAAAAGTGGATAAGAGCATCAGGATAACCGGAAGGATAATGGTGAAAATCGTATTGCCAAATCCGGGCAATTCTTTTTGCTCACGCGTCACCAATTGTTTGGCCATCGATTCCGGAACCGTTTTATGAATGCGCTTCCCAATCCATTTACCATAAAGGGGCCCTGCGATCATCGCAGCCGGCAAACCGACGATCAAAGCGTACAAAATGGTCAGACCCGTATCTGCCTTGAAGATTCCCACCGTTGCCATCGCAGCCGGATGGGGAGGGACGATCCCATGGACGATCGAAAGTCCTGCAACAAGCGAAAGTCCGATGGGAACGAGAGACATTCCGGTTTCAACGGCAATGGTAAAAACAAGCGGAATTAACAGGACAAATCCAACTTGAAAAAATACAGGAATACCTACAATAAAAGCAACAAACATCATAGCCCAATGAATATTTTTTTGTCCAAAGCGCTTAATCAGCGTTTGGGCGATCCGCTCGGCTCCACCTGATTCCGCCATCATTTTTCCCAGCATCGTGCCAAAGGCCAAAACGATGGCGATAAAACCGAGGGTATTCCCCAATCCGGTCTTGATCGAATCAATCACTTTATCTAACGGCATACCCGCAGCCAGACCGACACCGACCGCGGTGATGATCAAGCTGATGAACGGGTTGAGCTTAAGCCATGTGATCATCAATAAAAGGGCAACGATTGCTACGAATACGACGACTAACAACATTGTTAAAATCAACCTCTCTTCTCATGACTGCGTTGAAAATCGGCAATTTGGCGGAACTCATCCTTCATTTTGTGAGCCAGCTGATCGTAAATGGCGTAAAGAGACCGATAAACCTCGTGATTGTTCTGGTCCGGCAAAAGCTCGCTCGATACGGATATCCTTTTCTTCACTTCTTCAAGATCAGAGATTTCACCCAAACTCAATTGAACCAAAGCCGCCGCCCCCAGCGCCGAGGCTTCCGGACTTTGCGGGACAAATACCGTTTTGCCCAAAACATCGGACAGGATTTGCAACCAGACAGAAGAGCGGACAAACCCGCCGGATGCCCTCACTTCATGAATGGAACCCGCCAGTTCTTCCAAAACGGAGGTGACGGAATGCAGGCTGAAACAGATTCCTTCGAGAATCGCGCGTAAAAAATGGGCTTTGCCGTGTCGCAAATTTACTCCGAAGAAACTGCCGCGCATGTCCGCATCCCAATATGGAGCGCGTTCCCCTGTAAAGAACGGCAGACAGAGAAGGCCCTCCGCTCCGGCCGGAATTCCTTGCACCTCTTTCAGGATGAGGTCAAAAGGATTTCCGACTTGCTGCTTCACTTTCTCCCAGTCTTCTTTGGCAAATTGATCCCGGAACCAATTCATCAGGATTCCACCGTTATTGGTAGCTCCACCGATCACCCATTTTTCCTCGGTCAGGGCATAGCAGAAGATCCGTCCCTTTTCATCGGTTACCGGCCGATCAGTACTTGTGCGAACCGCTCCGCTCGTCCCAATGGTCAGGGCCACCTCACCGGGCCGGGTTGCTCCAACTCCGACATTGGCCAAAACGCCATCGCTCGCACCGATGACAAACGGTATGTCCGGATGCAAATTCATTTCCGCAGCAAGGCTTTGATCCATGCCTTTTAATACGGTAGTGGTGGGAACCAGGCGGGACAATTGATCATCTCGGATGCCCAAAAAGTCAATGATCTCCTCATCCCACTCTTTCCGCTCCAAGTGAAACATCCCTGTGGCTGAAGCGATGGAATGGTCAACCACATACTCTCCGAACAAACGATGCAGCACATATTCCTTAATAGAGATAAATTTTGCCGCGCGCTGAAATAAATCGGGCTGTTGCTCCCTCAGCCACATAATCTTGGTGAGCGGCGACATTGGATGAATCGGCGTACCCGTGCGGCGGTAAAAAAGGGTTCCCTCTGTCATTTGTTTTAATCGTTCCGCCTGTTCGACGCTGCGGCTGTCTGCCCAGGTGATCACCGGGGTGAGCGGCCGATGATCCTGATCCATCACCATCAGGGAATGCATCGCGGTACTGAAACCGATTCCAATAATAGCGTCAGAAGAAACACCCGCTTTAAGAATCGCCGTTTTGACGGATTGAACAAAGGCGTGGAGAATTTCTTCGGGATCTTGTTCTGCCCAGGAAGGGTGCGGTTGATTGAGCGGATAAGACACAGAATGACTGGCGATCACCCGCCCGTTCAGATCGAACAAGACCGCCTTTGTACTGGTTGTACCGATGTCTACCCCTAATACATATGACATAAAAACAACTCCTTGCTAAATACAAATCACACCATCATTCACTTCTCTGATTATACCTCTATGAAACCGGTAACACAACAGATTGCAAATTTGCCAGAAAGCCATGAGCGTTTAATGAGGCTGAAATTCCTCGGCTCATGGCTGATAAAATGCATATTTCTATTCACTTACGGTAACCCAACGTTTTTCCCGATCGCTTTTCAGGATGGCATCAATGATCTTCATGATTTGATGACCATCATGGAAATCGGCAAAAGTTCGGCTCCGTTTCCAATCTTCTCCCCTGTTCGCCATCTGCACAGACTGATAAAACCGGATCAATAAATTTTTCAAACCGTCCGGCCACCCTTCCTGATGTCCGCCCGGATAATGAGCCAAAGACGCGGCGGAGCCGGAGAGCAGTGCAGGATCCCTCAGCAAGTGCCGGTTGGCTTCATTGCGGAAACCCTGCCACAATTCGTTTGGTTTTTCCTGATCCCAGGCGAGCGCCGATTTTGTTCCGGCTATTTCAAAAAATAATTTGTTCTTCCGCCCGGCATTTACTTGGGAGATCGTAAAAGATCCCAAGGCTCCATTGGCAAAATGAACCAGTACGACTCCGCAGTCCTCGGTTGTTACGCGGACATCCTCCACATCCGCTTCTGCTGGCTGATGGAAAGTCTCCACATCCCGTTTCGGTTTTTTCCGGATCGGATGTACGGTTTTCAGATCAGCAAACACTTCAGTCACTTTGTGGCCCAATACGTGTTGCACGGTATCGCACCAATGTGACCCGATATCTGCCATGGCCCGGGAAGGCCCGTTTTTTTCCGGATCCAGACGCCAATTATAATCAGTCGGATATAAAAGCCAATCTTGTAAGTAACCTCCGAAAACAAGCTGGATTTCCCCGAGGTGTCCACTTTGGATCGCCTGTCTTGCTTCCTCCACCATCGGGTAATGACGGTAATTGAAGCAAACACCGTGAACCTTCTTTTTTTGCTCCGCCAACTGTGCCAATTCGGCTGATTCTTCGCTGGAAATGGCCAGCGGCTTTTCAGACAACAGATGTTTTCCCGCTTCCAAAATCATTTTGTTCAACGAAAAATGAAGGTGGTTTGCGGTGCAATTATGAATCACCTCCACTTCCGGATCATGAATTAAATCCTCATACCGGCCATACGCTTTCTTTATGCCGTAACGTTCAGCAAGCGCTTCCGCCTTCTCCCGGTTGCGTGAAGCAATGGCAATTACCTCTGCATCCGAAACCCGGCTCAATGCTTCCATATGGGACTGTGCCGAAAAACCTGTGCCAATGATTCCTGTTTTGATCTTTGCCAAAATCTTCCCTCCCTGACCATGATTCAGATTTCCTTATGAATATTCAAACAGGAACAGGAAAACGTTTTCACCCCTATTTTAACGAATTCTTATATTTTAATAAATAATAATCTTTATGACAGGGATTAGCATTCGCAACCGGGCTGAATTTTCCCTGCCACAACTGCAATTGTTACTGTTATAACCATTCAGTCTAACCCCCCGGATAGAAGTCCCACGATGTTCTGTCTTTCTCCCTGTTGGTCCGGTCTTTTTAACGTTCATGCATGAAATTCCCATGATAGAGACGACGGCAAAGATCGTTTGCATAAATGTTCATTCTCTTTATGCATGTTCCTGCCTCTTCCTTCCATTCTGCTTTGCTTTCCACTTGCGATGTTGTTATACTATAAGGCAGGACTTTTTCCAAAACTTGAGATCAGATAAGAAAGCAGGTGGATCTGATGACCACACCAAACACAAAACCATATCGCATCCTCTTATATTATAAATATGTTCCAATTGAAGACCCGGAAAAATTTGCCGATGAACATCGGGCTTTTTGCCGGGAATTGGGGGTACGGGGGCGGATCCTCGTCGCCAAGGAAGGGATTAATGGCACGCTTTCCGGCACGGTCGAACAGACGCAAAAATATATGGACTATATGAAACAGCATCCCCTGTTCCACGACATGCCTTTTAAGGTGGACGAGCATGAAAAACATGCTTTCAAAAAATTATTTGTCCGCCCCAAGAAAGAGCTGGTTACCTGGAGACTCAATCCTGAGGACAACGTTGATCCCAATCAATTAACGGGCAAAAAGCTGTCGCCCAAAGAGTTTTATGAAATGCTGCAACGGGATGATGTGATCGTACTGGACGGGCGCAATGATTATGAATATGATATCGGGCACTTCCGCGGGGCCATTCGTCCCGGAGTAAAAACCACCCGCGAATTTCCGGAATGGATTCGCCAGAACATGAGCCAGTACAAGGATAAACCGATTATCACGTATTGCACGGGTGGAATTCGCTGCGAAAAACTGACTGCCTTTATGCTGAAAGAAGGCTTTCAGGATGTTTACCAGCTGGACGGGGGCATTGTAACCTACGGTAAGGATCCCGAAGTCAAAGGAAAGTTGTGGGACGGAAAATGCTATGTCTTTGACGAACGGATTTCCGTACCGATCAACCAAACGGAACAAGTGGTGGTCGGCAAATGCTATCACTGCGGCCAACCGGCTGACCGCTATATCAACTGTGAATATGACATGTGCCATAAGCAGCACATCTGCTGCCCCGACTGCGAAGAAAAATATCAAGGTTACTGTTCCAAAGAGTGCGAGGAAAAAGATTTGGTCAAATACGAAGGATAAAGCGAGAGCCTGCTTCCCGGCGAAGCAGGTTCTTTTGTTCCGTCTCTCGTTTTTATCTGCATCAATCGATTATAATGTGGATAGCCGGTTCCTAGGTTAATGAGGTGAAAATCATGAATCTTAAGTTAAATGGAAAAATTGCCCTCGTCACCGGTGCGGGACGTAAGAAAAGCATCGGAACCGCGATATGCCGCCAATTGGCCGGTCAGGGAGCAGATATCTTTTTCACTTACTGGCAGGATCATGATGGTATGGAGTCTGAAAAATGGCCCGATCGCTTGTGCAGCGAGATTCAATCCCTCGGAGTCAAATGCCGCCATTTGGAACTGGATTTGGCTGATCCCAATGCACCGGACCGCCTTCTGGATGCTGTGGTAGAAAATTTAGGCCTTCCGTCCATTTTGGTAAACAATGCCGCTCATTCCACCCGGGACGGTTTTATGGCACTGGATGCAAAAACACTGGATGACCATTACTATGTAAATGTGCGGGCCACCTGTCTGCTTTCTGTGGAGTTTGCACGCCGCTTGCAGCAGGCGAAGCAAAACTGGGGACGAATTATCAACCTCATTTCTGGACAAGGACAGGGGCCGATGCCCGGCGAATTGGCCTATGTCGCCAGCAAAGGAGCCATCGAGGCCTTCACCCTTACTCTCTCCGCTGAACTTGCTCCGCTTGGCATCACCGTGAACGCAGTCAATCCCGGCCCAACAGATACCGGGTGGATGACAGAAGAAATAAAAGAACAGTTGCGCCCCCAATTTCTGATGGGACGAATCGGCCTTCCCGAAGATGCGGCCCGGCTCATCGGATTTCTGGCCAGCGATCAGGCCGGGTGGATCACCGGACAAACGATTCATTCAGAAGGTGGCTTTCTTCGCAAGTGAAAGCGGCTTCTCTTTCACGGCAACAGAAAAAGGGTTAAGAGATTTGCCTCTTAACCCTTCACCTGTGGTTTTCATTTCTTTCACGTGCCCACCGGACTGATTTTTTGTTCAAGCCGGGCGAGCATGTCTTCCGTCATCTTCTGCAAATCGTACTCCGCCTTAAATCCCCACTCTTCTTTTGCCGCAGTGGCATCAATCGAATTAGGCCAGCTGTCTGCAATCGCCTGCCGAACAGGGTCAACATCATAATCCAATTGAAAGTGCGGAAGATGTTTTCTGATTTCGGCAGCAATCTCCTCAGGTTCAAAACTCATCGCCGTCACATTAAACGAATTGCGGTGTTTCAACTTTGCAGAATCGGCCTCCATCAGCGCAACGATTGCATTGAGTGCATCCGGCATGTACATCATATCCATATAAGTCCCTTTGGCAATATAAGAAGTATATTTCCCGGAACGAAGCGCTTCATAATAGATCTCCACTGCATAGTCCGTGGTTCCCCCTCCCGGCGGGGTCATGTAGGAGATCAGCCCCGGGAAGCGAAGCCCTCTCGTATCGACGCCGAACTTATGGTAATAGTAGTCGCACAATAACTCGCCCGCCACCTTGTTTACCCCGTACATTGTCGTCGGTCTTTGGATCGTATCCTGCGGAGTATGATCTTTTGGCGTGGTCGGCCCGAATGCCCCGATCGAACTGGGGGTAAAGAACTGACACTTCAGTTCCCTGGCCACTTCAAGCGCATTCACGAGTCCGCCCATGTTCAAGTTCCAGGCGATCAGCGGTTTGGACTCAGCCGTGGCCGATAACAAGGCGGCCAGATGAATAATCGTATCCACTTGATTTTTTTTCGCAATCTGATACATGGCGTCGGCATCGGTCACATCCAGAAGTTCAAACGGACCGGAATGGACAATCTCCGTATCGTTTTTTCTGATATCGGTCGCGATCACATTGTCCGCCCCGTACAACTTGCGCAACTTCAGGACGAGTTCAGATCCGATTTGCCCCAATGCACCTGTAACAAGAATTCTCTTCATAACACTTCCACCAACCCAACCTGCGAATTCGATTTAAATAATTCCCAGCTCTTTCCCCACTTTTTCATAGATGGAGATCGCTTGATCCAGCATTTCCCTGGTGTGTGCCGCCGTCGGCATGTTGCGCACCCGGCCCGTTCCCCTCGGTACCGTCGGGAAAACAATCGCCTTGGCGTAAACTCCTTCTTCGTTTAAACGTTTGCTGAACTGCTGTGCCAATACTTCGTCTCCGATAATGCACGGTGTAATCGGCGTTTCGCTGTGGCCGATGTCAAAGCCCAGTTCCTTCAATCCTTTTTTCAAATAATCGCCGTTATTCCACAGCTTTTCCTGCAACTCCGTGCTGTCCATCAAAATTTCAATCGCTTTCGTGCAGGCAGCCACATCCGCCGGCGTTAACGCGGTGGAGAACAAGAACGGTCTGCTTCTCACTTTCAGCCAATCAATCAGATCCTGTTTTCCGGCCACATAACCGCCAATGACCCCGATGGCTTTGGATAAAGTACCGATCTGGAAATCGATTTTATCGGATAAGCCAAAATGCTTCACCGTGCCGGCACCGTTCCCGAGCACGCCGGAACCATGTGCATCATCAACGTAGGTGATCAAATCGAATTCTTCGGCAATCTCGACAATCTCAGGGAGTTTGGCGATATCGCCGTCCATGGAAAACACACCGTCAGTGATGACCATGATTTTGTTGAATTGGCCTGATTCTTTCGCTTCTTTGGCCTTTGCCCGCAAATCATCCATATCGGAATGGTTAAAGCGGATGATTTTCGCTTTGGAAAGGCGACAGCCGTCAATGATCGAAGCATGGTTTAACTCATCGGACAGAATGGCATCGTTTTTATCCATCACTGCTGAAATCGCTGCCATATTGCAGTTAAATCCAGATTGAAAGGCGATCGCAGCTTCTGTGTGTTTAAATTCGGCAATCTTTTTCTCCAGGTTCACATGGATTTCCAATGTTCCGTTGATGGTGCGAACAGCGCCAGCACCCACCCCGTATTCTTTGACGGCTTCAATGGCCGCTTTTTTCAGCCGTTCATCAGTCGCCAACCCCAGATAGTTGTTTGAAGACAAGTTGATCAACTCACGGCCGCCAATCTTGATCACGGGGCCGTTAGGGCTTTCCAGCGGGTCGATCACATTGTAAAGCCCCCTGCTCTTGAGATCCTCCAAATTCTCCTGTAAAAAAGCAGCTAATTTTTTGCTTGCCACAAGCAGATCCCCCTTTTTAAGGAAATGTACATCTGTCCGCGATAGAAAGACAATCAGCCAGAGCGAAAATATTGATATGTAAAGGATTTTAAAGACATTCTAACACATCTTCCGCAAAATGTCTTTATGTAACGGACAAAATCCGACTATTTCCAACCCGACAGTCTCTTTTTTATTAGCATGGATTGCTTATCATATTTTATGCCTTCAGCAGAAAATGGTCCGCTTCAAAAAAAGATGAAAGCGGACAAAACAAAGTTATATGAACGCTTTTTCCGGCTGATTGACGCGAATCTCCTTGATCTCCTCAAACACAAAGCGGAAATCGGCTTTCCCATCTGCCTTTTCTGCAATCACCAAAAAAGGACGGTTATAGTAAAGATGAGTCGGCATCACGACTTCCAATGCCCTCTCCAATTTCTTCTCTCCCAATATCAGTTCCAGCGGATCCATCTCCAGTTTCATGGGACGAAGAATGGTTAAAATGGAGTGAACTTTTAAGCCTTCAAAGAAGCATTCTTCTCCTTTGATTTTGAAAGGATATGATCCGTTTTTTGTATGAATGGTAAAATCATCTCCCATATAGTCGGCAAGCGGCACTTTTCGTCCCGGAACCCGGAGCAGATGAACGATCATCTCCAGTTTTCCGATCCGTTGTTTAACAAAGCAACGTTCGATTTTCCCTTTTGATTCCGTCCAGCCGCTTCGTGAATCCGAAGATGACCTAAAAGCGAAAAAAGCTCCTTTCACAATCCCGTCGATCAAAGATTCCCCGGATTGGGAAAGATGCTTTCCGTTCGCTTTCCGACTGCCGTAATCCGTGATCGGCACTGTAAATGAGGAGGGGGCCACCCGGCATAAACGGAAACCCGTTTCAATTTTTTCTATTTTATATTGCTCTCTTAACCTTGTCTCGACATAGAAACAATCAAATTCATTCAATTCTTCTTTTGATACCCGATTCATCTGCTTCCCTCCTTTTTTTGTATTTAATTTTATTTCTCGGTATTGGTTATAATTTCCTGCCAGGGAGGCGACAAGACGAAAATATGTTCGTACACGCCGAAGATAAAGACGCAAAATACAGTGGATGAAAAAAAATTTTTCGACTTTGCGAGGCGTTTCGCTTTTTGCAATCCGTGTTAAAATGGACATAACCCGTCTCTCATGACCTTGGCGGGCTTTTTATATGACATTTCATCCCGTTTTCTACATAAGTGATTTAGTAATGAATAGACCAAGTTCCGAATTCCACTTGCCGAAGGAGGTGCCAATTTGGAACCCGTCATTGTCTCACGGCGCCTGCCGGAAAATATCAACCGGATTGTCGCCCAATTTCCCGAAGAAGTGCAGGAGTTTTTTTTGGAAATGATCAGTGCGGACCGTTCCAAACAAACGATCGCCAACTATGCTTATGACTTCTCCCTGTTCTTCGATTTTCTCAAGTCGCGGAACAAAACGATATACCAAACGGATCCGATGACTATCAAGCGATTCTTTCGCCATATTGAAAACGGTTATGAACGAACGGTCTATGTCAAATTGAAGAAAAAGGACCCCAAAACAGGGGAAATAAATGAAGAATGGGTCAAGCGGAAGCATTTTCGCGAAAACTCACGCAGCGGTAAACAAAGGAAACGGGCCTCTTTACGCTCGCTGTTCCGCTATCTGGTGAAAACGCATGTCCTGGAACGGGACCCGATGGAAGAATATGAGGATGCCACTTTAAAATCACGTTCCCGACAGAAGGTACCGGTCTTTTTGACCCGTGAAGAAGCCTTGCGGCTGATCGAAGCGGTTCATTCCTATCATCAGAAAAAAAACAGAAAAAGCCGCGACTGGATGGAAGTGAGGGATTTGGCGATTATTCTCATGTTTCTCAACACCGGGATGCGGGTCTCCGAATTGATCGGACTCAACCGCAACAGCATTCAGGCCGACGGGGATCTGATTCGCGTCATCATTATCGGTAAAGGCGGCAAAGAACGGATGCTTAAATTGAATCAATCAGCGGTGTCCGCCCTGAATGATTATCTTGCGCTCAGGCCGGAAGAAGGGGTTCCGCACTCTGACCGTGAGGCCTTGTTTTTAAATAAAAATCTTCAGCGCTTAAGCCGTAAAGGGGTTTCTGAAATCATCAAAAAATATGTCGCCGAAGCCAATCTCCCCCCAAAAGCCGCCAACATTTCCCCGCACAAGCTGCGGCACACGCTGGCGACACTGCTCCTGTCCAACGGGGAAAATTTGCGCGTGGTTCAGGAGATCCTCGGCCATTCCAGCATTCAGACCACCCAGATCTATACCCACGTCATCAATTCCGAAAAAGATGACGCATTAGACCGATTGAATATTTGATCGCCTTCCCGTTTCGAGAACAAACATTCTGGCAAATGTTTGTTCTTTTTTCTGTTTTCATGTATACTTAAAATAGAAAAAAGAGGGAACGTGTCTCAGTACATATAGGGGGATGAGAAAACCATGAAAAAACTCTCGCCGCGACAGAAAGCGATCTTGGAATACATACAAAAAGAGGTACTGGAAAAAGGATATCCGCCATCGGTTCGCGAAATCGGGGAAGCGGTGGGGCTGGCTTCAAGCTCAACGGTTCATGGTCACCTGGCCCGCCTGGAAAAAAAGGGGTACATACGCCGGGATCCAACCAAACCACGCGCGATCGAACTTTTAAATCGCCCTGATCTATCCGTTAAAAATCAGGTAGAAACGGTCATGGTTCCCCTGGTGGGGAAAGTGACGGCCGGCGAACCGATTACGGCGATCGAAAACATAGAAGATTACTATCCGCTTCCGTTGCGTCTCGTCGGTCCGGATCAAACCGTCTTTCTGTTATCCGTCCGGGGCGACAGCATGATCAACGCAGGAATCCTCGACGGGGATTATGTCGTCGTCCGTCAGCAGCGAGTAGCAGAAAACGGGGATATCGTGGTCGCCATGACTCCTGACGGAGAAGCGACGGTAAAACGCTTTTTCAAAGAAGCAGACCATATTCGCCTGCAACCGGAAAATGATCGTTTGGAACCGATCCGTCTCCCTGAGGTAACCATTCTGGGAAAAGTGATCAGTTTAATACGCGAAGTGATATAGAGGCACCCCGTTTTTTTCAGAAGGACTCACCCGTACACTCAAAACCCTCACAATCCGGTGAGGGTTTTTTCAACAACCGCCCTATCCTTCAGCTTCGGTAATTATCTTTAAATTCCTTGTTTTTAGAATATATCAAATTCCGTAATTCAGTCTTTTCCGGTCCGGACTGCTGCCACTTTCAAAATGATCGCCGTCACCGTTCAACCCTTCGGCGGAACAGCAGCACCGATCTTTGTCCCAGTCAAATTCACATGAAAAGGAAAAGCAGCAACCAATGACCCTGGCTGCTGCTTTTTTGCTCAGCGATTTTCCTTGACGAATCGTTCAATCCGGTCAAGTGCCTGCTCCAATTGCTCCAGTGAAGTGGCATAGGAGATGCGAATGTGATCGCTTGAGCCAAAACCGCCCCCCGGAACAACAGCAACCAGCTCTTTTTCGAGGAGAGCGGCCGCCCATTCCTCCGGTGTGCGGTATTTGCCCGATTGATTCAGCGCTTCCCGAATGTTGATAAAGGCATAAAAAGCGCCATCGGGTTTTTGACAGGAGAATCCCGGGATTTCATTTACCCTTTCAACCACATAATCGCGGCGTTTTTTAAATGCTTTTTTCATCTCTTCGACGGGTTGCTGCGTTCCGGTAAGTGCGGCAATTGCAGCATATTGAGCAATCGAAGTGGGGTTGGAAGTGCTGTGATCAGATAAACCGGACATGGCCTTGATAATCGGCTCCGGCCCGGCAGCAAAACCAATTCGCCATCCGGTCATGGAATAGGTTTTGGATACACCGTTGATGATGACGGTATGTTGATAAAATTCAGGGCCAAGACTGGCCATGCTCACATGATGCTTCTCTTCATCATAAATAAGATGTTCATAGATCTCATCGGACACGATTAAGATCCCGTTTTTCACACAGACTTCCCCGATGGCTCTTAATTCTTCCTCTGAGTAGAGCATACCCGTCGGGTTGGATGGGCTGTTGAGAATCAAGGCCTTGGTTCGCTTCGTAATCGCATTTTGCAATTGTTCGGCCGTAATCTTAAATTGGTTTTCCTCTTTTCCTTCGATTACGACCGGGTTGCCGCCGGCCAGCTTGACTTGCTCCAGATAGCTTACCCAATAAGGCGCTGGTACAACCACTTCATCCCCATCGTCGAGAAGAACTTGAAACAGGTTGTACAAAGCGTGTTTCGCTCCGACCGTCACGATAATCTGACCGGGTGTATACTCCAGCCCGTTATCCTGTTTCAGTTTAGCGATAATCGCTTGTTTCAGCTCCGGAACACCACTGGAAGGCGTATATTTGGTTTTACCGCTGTCCATCGCCTGCTTGGCGGCATCCAGAATATGTTCAGGCGTGTTAAAATCGGGTTCCCCGGCACCGAGCCCAATCACATCGTATCCTTCCTGTTTGAGCGCTTTTGCTTTTGCTGTGATAGCCAGGGTCGGTGATGGTGACAATTGTTGAACTCGTTTCGATAACTTAAACATCGAGCCCCTCCCCCACATTTTCTAGCCATTTCCTTTTTATCTTAACACGCCCCTGCCGGGTTAGACCAGTGCCAGTGTCTCCCGGGCAATCATCAACTCTTCATTGGTCGGGATGACCAGCACTTCCACCTTGGATTTTTCTGTGCTGATGCGATGAATCTCTTTACTGCGCATCCCGTTTTTATCCCTGTCGAGATCGACGCCGAAGAATGTTAATCCTTCACACACTTTTTCACGAATCTGGGCTGCATTTTCGCCAACCCCGGCCGTGAAGATGATGGCATCAACTCCATCCATTGCTGCCACATAAGCGCCGATCGTCTTTTTGATTTTGTATACGTACATATCAATGGCCAGTCGGGCATTAGCATTTCCGTCGAACATTGCTTCCATCACTTCGCGCATGTCGCTGGAAATGCCGGAAACGCCCAGAAGTCCGCTATGCTTGTTCATCATCGAATTTACTTCACTTAAGGTAAGTTCTTCTTTGGCAATAACAAACGGCACGATGGCCGGGTCAATATCCCCGCAGCGCGTTCCCATCATCAAACCTTCAAGCGGCGTCATCCCCATACTGGTGTCAACCGATTTTCCGCCTTGTACAGCCGTGATGCTGGCACCGTTCCCGATATGGCAGGAGATGATTTTAAGCTCTTCCAGCGGTTTGCCCAAAAATTCGGCAGCGCGCTGGGACACATATTTATGGGACGTGCCGTGAAATCCGTAGCGGCGAACTTTGTATTTATGATACAAAATCCGCGGCAAGGGATACATATAGGCATAGTCCGGCATCGTTTGGTGAAATGCCGTATCAAATACCGCCACGTGAACAGCGTGCGGCAAGTTGGCTTGTGCCGCATCAATCCCGATCAAGTTCGGGGGATTGTGCAGGGGTGCCAGGTCAAATGTTTCACGAATCGCCCGGCGCACCTCGCTGTCAACCACGACGGAGCGGGCAAAAGTTTCGCCGCCATGAACGACGCGATGGCCGACAGCCGACACTTCGTCGGCGCTTTTGATTACGCCTTCTTTTTCATCCATCAGCAGATCGAGTACTTTTTTCAGCCCCACCCGATGATCGAGGATTTCACTGATAATAACCTTCTTTTCCCTTCCTGCAGGCTCATGTTTGATAATGGCACTTTCCGTCCCGATCTTTTCGACCAGCCCCGATGCCAAAACTGACTCGTCAGTCATATCAAACAATTGGTATTTAATCGATGAACTTCCGCAGTTAATAACGAGAATTTTCATAATGACTGTTCCTCCTTGCGATCCACCCGTTCACCATCTTCATTGTAACGGTAAAACCCTTCGCCGGTTTTTACGCCAAGATGCCCTGCGCGCACCATTTTTTTCAACAAAGGTGCCGGACGATATTTGGTATCCCCGAATTCGCGATAAAGCCGTTCCATCGCCGCGAGAACCGAATCCAATCCGAAATGATCCGCCATCTCCAAGGGGCCCGCTTGAAATTGATAACCGATCTTCATCGCCCGGTCAATATCCTCCGCGGTGGCAACCCCTTCCATCAGTGTATAAAGAGCTTCGTTTATCAACAGGATAATGAGTCGGGTCGTCACAAACCCCGGTGACTCATATACTTCAATTCCCTTGATATCGAGATCCGAAAGCAATTTGAGTACCGTTTCCACAGTCGTTTGCGAAGTTTTCAAGCCGCGCACCACTTCAACCAATGGAATTTTGGGAACCGGGTGGACAAAATGAAGGCCGATCACCTTGTCCGTGCGGTTTGTAGACGCAGCGATCTCCGTCAAACTGAGCGTAGAAGTATTGCTGGCGATGATGACATCCGGCCGGCATAATTCGTCACAGCGCTTAAATACTTCGATCTTGGTGTTGAGATCTTCATAGACCGATTCGATCACCAAGTCTGCGTCTTTAAGGGCAGAGAAATCAGACGTCACCTTGATTCGGGAAAGGGTTAATTTTTTCTCCGCCGGTGTAATTCCCCATTTGGCCAGCTTTTTATCCAGACTCATCTCTATGTGTTGATAGGCGCTTTTCGCCAATTCGTCTGATTGTTCAATTACGGTGGTTTCAAATCCTTTGGAAGCGATCAGTTCGGCAATCCCCTGGCCCATGGTGCCGCCACCGATGACCGCAATACGTTGAATATTTGCCACTTCCGTTCAAACTCCTTTCACTCCATTAACCTTGTATATTTTAACAGGTTCTTGATCATATTTCTTTAACATTTTCCGAAAATCTCCTCTTGATTTTACTTCTTTCTTTAATAAAATGTACAAACAATGCTTAAATATAAAGGTAAATCCCGACATCGTCCGCTTGGATCAGGCTGATATTTTATAAAATTTTATGAATTTACAAGTTCGTTGTCATTATTCCGCAATTAAAAACAAAAAAAGGGAACGAATCCGTTCCCTTTAAAACGAATAAGTCAGCACTTGTTCCTGATCAGGATCATATCCTTTGATGGTCAGGGTAATCTTTTTTAATTTCGTCCCATTTTGGGCAAGCAGGAGCCGGTAATTGACCTGCATTTTTTCCGAAAGGGCGAAAAGTGGTGTCTCCTCTTCTAGGTAGAGCCGCTCTTTTAATTTTTCCAACCATTTGTGCTGGTCGATTTCCACATTGAACGCACCGCCATTTACCGGATGATACGATTTGGCGATCTCTTTGATCAACTGCAAATGATCCCGCGGAGAGATGACACCCGCTTGTTTGGCAGTCATTTCCTCTTCTTTCCCGGCAACATGAATCAGGATATGATTTCCTTTTCTCTCCATCTTCAGCTTTTTTTCGCTTTCCTGGATCATCCAGTTCTCACCCTGCTGTTGACCGGTAAACGCCCGAACCTGTCCCGACTGTTTGACGGTGAGGCGATAGGAGTAGGCGGATTCCTTTAATTTGCAGTTAATTGCGCTGATCACCCGTTGATCCTCCCGCTCCTGTACGGCCTGGTGATCCGAACGACCCGTATGATCCAGGTAATCCCCGGAACAAACACCCAGAAAAATAAAAAGAAGCAAAGATAATACCCAGTACATGTACCTTCACTCCCCTTTTCCCATATTTACGTCGCCTCACCGGATTTTAGCACCCAATGATAAAACCAGACTGCGCAACACAGCCTGGTTCAAACCCTCATACGTGAAAAAAGTGTAAATCATATTGGGTACAGCTTAGGTGATACTAAAAGCAACAAGGGAGGTGATGGCAAATGTCAACCTCTTACCTTTACCCGGGGTGGGTACATGAGTTTCTCCAAACTCATTTGAGCGAAGAAGAACTTCGGCAACTTTCTCCCTTTATCCATGCCGAAACATGGGCATCCCCATCTGCCCAAAAACGTTATTGGCTTCAGGAAAACACCGATATTCCCCTTCGCTTTCATTTGGATATTGATATGAAAATATAACCTGCCTTTAGTATGACTTAGAAACTCCTGCCTATTCCTTATACCGTCCCACTGTCGCTGCCATATGTTGGCAGCTTTTTTTCTGCGGGGCAGCCGTTTATGCCAAAAGATGGCTGTTCTCTGTCTGTCGCAGGGCAGGTATGATGATTTTCAGCGGGTCATCGCTTCAAATGACTTCATCGCTTCATGACAAATTTTTTCTTCATCGAGCGTCAATACTTCACGGTTTCGCATGATCGGCCGGCCATCAACGTACATATCGCATACATCTCCCCGCGAGGCCGAATAAACAAGATGCGAGACGATATCGTGGAGCGGCTGCATATGGGGACCGCTTAAATCAATCGTGATAAAATCGGCTTTTTTTCCCGTCTCGAGGGTACCGATCTGCTGATCGAGAAAAAGGGATTCAGCTCCGTAACTGGTTCCCATCCTCAAAGCGGTCAAGGCCGGAACGGCGATCGGGTCCTGATTGGCTCCCTTGTGGATCATCGCAGCCAGGTGAATCTCTTCCAACATATCAAGGTTGTTGTTGCTGGCTGCCCCGTCAGTCGCCAAGCCCGGTCGAATCCCTCTTTCCAGCATTTTCGGGATCGGCGCGATTCCGCTCCCCAGCTTTAAGTTGCTCCCGGGATTGTGGGCTACCTTCACGTTATATTCTGCCAAAATATCGATTTCCTCATCCGTCAAATGCACGGCGTGCGCCACCAATGCCGGCAAATCAAAAAAGCCGAGGCGGCGAAGATGTTCAACCGGGCGCAATCCGTAATCTCTTACGTTTTGCTCCACTTCGGCTCTGGTTTCCGACATATGGGTATGAATGGGTAAATTCAGTTCAGCAGCCTTTTCGACAAACTTTTCAATGTACGACGGCGAACAGGTATAGGGCGAGTGCGGCGCCAACATCGTCGTAATGCGACCATCCGCCTGTCCGTTCCAATCGATGGCAAATTGAACTGCTTCCTGCAGTTTCGCTTCTTGCTCGGCTTCGCTGCACAACCCGATGGCCCCGCGGCACAGGCGTGCACGGATGCCCGATTCCTCCACAACTTTCCCTACCTGATCCATGTGATCATACATATCGAGAAAACAGGTTGTACCCGATTTGATCATTTCCAGAACAGACAATGCCGTCCCGTCGAAGACCTGTTTTGCCGTAAATTTCGCTTCAAGGGGCCAAATTTTCTCCTGAAGCCATGTTTGCAGCGGAAGATCATCCGCATATCCCCGCAGAAGCGACATTGCCGCATGACCGTGCGTATTGATCAATCCCGGCAATATCGCTTTCCCGCTCATATCGATTACTTCATCATACTGTGCAAGTACAGACTCTTCTGGTACGGGACCGAGATAAGAAATCGTATCTCCTTCGATTCCCAGGGCACCGTCCCGGATCACATCTTCCTGCCCTTCCACCATCGGCAGTAAAGCTGCATGGATAAAAATGCGTTTCAAAGGAGCTTCCTCCATTCTCTTTCCTTTTACCAGTTAAGCATAACATGAACAAATTCAATCTTCATAGCCTGTGTTGCTCCAAAAAGCGCAAAATTTCATCCAGGCGGTAACGCTCACCACCATAGATCGGGGCAAACAAATCCCCCTTTTCCTCCAGCCGGGAGAAAATCGTATGGAGAGTCCACGTTTTCGGACTTAACTTTTCCGTGACCTCATCCCATTGCAACGGGGTGGACACCGTCGCTTCGGGAACCGCCCTCGGTGAATAGGGAGCGATTAAGGTTTTATTATGCCAGTGTTGCAAGTAATCAAAATAGACTTTGTCCCCGCGCTTCTCCACTCTGCGCTCAATCGTCACCAAAGCCGGATGCTGCTCGGTTAAATAACGGGCGATCATCTCCCCGATTCTTCTCGTTTGTTCATATGTATAAACCGGTTCAATCGGTACGTAGATCTGCAATCCCGTCGCTCCCGATGTTTTCGCAATGCCATCCAGATTCAACTTGTTCAGAACCTGACGTGTCAGCAGTGCCACTTCCACCACTTTGGAAAAGTCAGGGATGGACGGATCAATGTCAAACACCAACTCCGTTGGAAAGGATTCTTCCGCGGCAGTATGAAAAGAGACATGGAACTCCAGGGCGGCAAGATTAGCCAACCAAATCAAGGACGGAACCTGGTTCAGCAGGATATAATCAATCTCACCGGAACGATATGTTTCAATCCAGGAAGGCCGAAAAGACGGGGCGTTTTTTTGAAAAAAAGATTCTCCGCCCACCCCGTCGGGAAAACGAATCGTCGTAAGCAGCCGATTGCGGCAATACTTGAGCAAATAAGGAGCCAGCCGGGCGCACGCCATGATGAAATCCCATTTGCGAATTCTCGCCTGCGGAAACAGCATTTTATCCGGATTGGAAATTTTCAGTTCGACTCCTTCCACTTGCACATATCGTTCGTCTGCCACCGTTTCTTCACACCTTTCGGCTGAAGGAATCACTCTGTTTATTATCTGCCTTCTTAAGAGATCTATCCGTAAAATCCCCTGCGCGGACGTCTTCGCTCCGGCGGCATGCGGACGGGTCTTCCCGGCCCGGGAGTCAGAGGAGTTGGCGGGCGGACAGGTCTGATCGGCCGGATGGGCCGCGGTGGCGTCGGCGGTCTTGTCGGCCGCGGTGGCCTCGGATTCGGCGGGTCTGTTTCCGGGTACGGATAAACAAACGGAACCGCGATGTAATAAACCACCGGAATGATACACCAGCACCAATACATGAGCCTATCTCCCTTTTTCGCAGAGTCATTCAAGTGATCTATTTCAGTTTATTTCGGTTTCGGTTCGCCCGGAACCGCGAAGAAGTTTATAATAGAAAATAAATTCAATATCATCAATATTCTTTATAAGCGAGGGTAACATTATGGTCATCGGGGGAATAGAAGCAGGCGGCACCAAATTTATCTGCGCTGTCGGAGACGAACATGGAAATGTGACGGAACGAATTCAATTCCCCACCACAACACCGGGGGAAACGATGAAGCAAGTGATTGACTTTTTCAAAAAATTCACGTTAAAAGCAATCGGCGTCGGTTCGTTTGGACCGATCGATATCAATCCGGCCAGTCCGACCTATGGTTACATCACAACCTCACCCAAAAAGAAGTGGAGGAATTTTCCGATGGTTCGGACGCTGCAAGAAGCATTGTCCGTTCCTGTCGGTTTTCATACGGACGTGAATGCAGCAGCTCTGGGCGAATCAACCTTTGGCGCCGCTAAAGGGCTTGACAGCTGTTTGTATATCACCGTGGGAACTGGAATCGGAGCAGGAGCCGTCATATCCGGAAAACTTCTTCAAGGATTTTCACATCCGGAAATGGGCCATCTCTTGCTCAGGCGGCATCCGGATGACCCGTACACCGGGAAGTGCCCGTATCATGCAGACTGTTTTGAAGGTTTGGCTTCCGGACCAGCGATTGAGGAGCGCTGGGGCAAAAAAGGGAGCGAACTCACGGGCAACCCCGAAGTGTGGGAACTTGAGGCCTACTACATCGCACAGGCACTGATGCATTATATCCTGATTCTGGCACCGCAAAAAATCATTTTAGGCGGAGGCGTGATGAATCAGAAACAGCTCTTTCCTTCCATTTATGCAAAGCTGGAGAAAATGCTGAACCAATATTTATCTTTTCCATCTCCACTGAACCGGTATATTGTTCCTCCGGGCTTGGGAGAAGATTCCGGGATTATCGGCTCGCTCTTGCTCGGAAAACAGGCTTGCGGCGCGAATTGACCGGCAACATCCAAAAGCTGGTTCCGTACTGCCGGACACCAGCTTTTGCTGCCTACGTTTCTTTTGCATACACAACAAGCGAAACTTCTTTATTTATTAAGTCTGCTATTTCCTTTTCCAGTTCCGTTATTTTGTTCATCACCTGTCGATGATTCCGGAGATCAGGAATTTCGTATTGCCGGGACTGATCTTCCATCCTTATCCTCCTTTCGTTGTTTGCAATTAAATTATCCCCGGCATTCCCATGAAACATGCGACACAGAGCTTTCAACCGCCTAAGTCTTCCAGACAGACCCGTTTGCTCCATACGCCTCCCACCCCCTTTTCTCGTGACCGGATACCAGTCGGACTGTCATCCATGAATCGGAAAAGTTGAGTCAAGGCTTCACCAATAGATAATGAAAAAAATTGTAATTCAAAATGTTCCCTTGATAAAATAGATTCATTCAAACTGTTTTGAGAGAAGGTGGTTAAGTGGCAATGAAGAGTTACGATGAAGTATACAGCAAGGACGAGTTTTACTGGAGACGCGAACCCAACCAACTCTGCAAACGCGCAGTAGAGTTGGTTACGTCTGAAAATAAAGGAAAAATCATCGAACTTAGCTGTGGAGAAGGGAAGGACATTATCCATTTTGCCCGAAACGGATTTGATACGGTTGGCGTTGATGTTTCCCAACCCGGTTTGCAAAAGGCACAGAAATGAGCTGACCAAGAAGGACTGACAATCAAAACCGTTCAAGCCAATCTTAATGAATTTAACCTGACGGAAATGTTTGATATTGTATATTCAAGCGGAACCCTGACTTATCTGTCTCCCTCTCTTCGGGAAGAAAAATTCAAAAACTATAAGGAACATACCAACATCGGCGGATTAAACGTCTTCAATGTATTTGTTGAAAAGCCGTTTATTGAAACCGCTCCGGACTGGGGAACGAACGAATATTTTTATCGTTCCGGGGATTTGCTCAACTACTATTGGGATTGGGAAATCATTTCATTTGAAGAAATCATCTTCGATTGCAATTCCAGTGGTGTTCCGCACAAACACGCGATGAATATCATGATCGCCAGAAAAGTTCATCCATAACCAGAATGGTCAGTCGGCCTTTTCACGCATTCACAGGCAGTGATTTGGTTCCGTCCAACGCTGCCTCTTTAGGCATGAGGAAGAGCTTGGGCCTGCCAGATTTTTGACTGGATGGTCGCGTTTTCACATTCCGACCGCTTATGGAAGCAGGCATTCGTGAGGCGGAACATCAACAAAAGCCTGAATGCTTGGTTGTCTTAAGGTATGGCCAACGCTCCATTCCGCAAAATTCACTTTCACCGTGATTTCAGGTTTCAGCCAGATGGTTTCTTTCCATCTTGACGGTTTGTTTGCAAATGGCATGGTTGAGATAATAAGCGGCTTGATCCCCCGGGTTAGTTCAAGCCAGTCCTTCCGGGTTAAACGTCCCGTACCGGCGTGACCAATATACCATAACCGGCCGTCACGATCGAAAAGACCGAGCAAAAGTGAATTCACAATCGTATCTCTTAGTGTGACACCGCCCACCACAGCGATTAAGTCTCTGTAAAATTTTTTCTTGCGCCAGCGCGGGTCTTTTCCGTTGATCAAATATGTACTGGAAAGGTCCTTGATTACGATTCCTTCCATCTCATGTTCTTTTATCACCTGAAACAGCGCTTCCGCATCTTCGTGTGAAGTGACCAGTTGCACATGCTCCCCGGGAACGATAATCCTAGAGAGTATCTCACTTCTCTCCAGCAAACTGCGCTCAGTCAGCCATTGGCCATCGCAGTAAATCACGTCAAAGATCATGTAGCAGATCGGCACATCTTTCCGCACCTGTTTAACCCGTTCCAGACGCCGAACTCCATCACGGCGCATCACTTCGTGAAACGATGGTTTTCCATCAGAACCCAACGAAATGATTTCACCATCCAAAATTACGGATTTTGCCTTACAGTACGTTTGAATCGGAAGTAACTCCGGATAATGAAAAGTACGCTCGTTTTTTTTGCGGTTGTAGAGTTTCACCTGATTCCCGTCCCAATAGGTTAAAACCCTTACACCATCCCATTTCACTTGGGCAACCCAGTTATCCTCATCCGGAATGATGTCAGTGCTCGTTGGCTCAAATGGAATGATCGGTGTCAGCGGCATCCTGAAAACCCCTCTTCGATGACTCCTGTTTGCTACAGTTTACCCCACTTCCGCACATGAAATGTTAAAGATGTCTACCACAGGAAAACGGCGACCAGAGTGGAAACGACTAATCCCATGATGACGGGGATGGCGTTTTTCCGGGCCAACTCCATGACGGGAACACCTGCAAAACCGGCGACCGCCACAAGCGATGACCAGGCGATCAGAGTCCCTCCTCCCGTCCAAACCGACCCCATCTGCCCAATGGCAGCCAGCGTGGACGGGTCAAATCCGGAAGAATTTGCCAAAGCTCCGGACAAGGCTCCGGTTAAAGGCAATCCGGAAAAACCCGATCCTTCCAGCCCGGTTACCATGCCGACCAGTAAAATACCGAAAGAGGTCACGATGCGATTGGCCGGAATAAAGGCTTGCATCGTTTTGACAATGTCAAACAGAAAGGCGGGGGCACCTTTATGCACAGAGAGGATGGCTCCGGCAAAATCCCCATTGCCAAGGAAGAAGAATCCGGCGATTGGAACAACAGGCCCCATCGCTTTAAAGGAGAACAAAAATCCCTCCACGATATGCTCGCTGATCCGTTCCAAAGCTCGAAACCGGCCATGAACAAAAGTAGCCATAATCAACAGGACGGCAGCCACACCCCCGATAAAGGCGGCTCCGTTCGCTCCTTCCAGCCTGCCGTGACCGTGGATTTTGGTGTAAACCATATACAGCATTACCCCAAGCAAGGAGAACGGAACCAATACGGCGAAGACTCTTCCCCACTTCTCTTCTGCTCCGCTGCACCGGGATATATCTTCTTCCGCCGACATGACCGCCATCTGGTTCAAGGCGTCATCCTCGTACAAATCCGGATTTCTCACTTTCCTGAACAGGTACAAATACGCGGAACCACTGGCAATCACCCCCGTGACCAGCGACAGGATCAGAGCTTTGTCCGCTACCGCCGCCGTATTGATTCCGGCTGACTTGGCACTCAGCATCGGCGCCACTTGCATGACATAATCAGATGAGAGAGCCATTCCCTGTCCGGCCACAGCGACGGCCATCGCCGCCCCCATCGCCGGAAGACCGGCCCGGACCGCAGGCGGGATCAACAGGGCACCGATCAGCGGCACGGCTGGTGTAGGCCAGAAAAAAAGGGAAATGACATAAGTAATTACGACAAGAATAAAAAAAGAAACGTGTCCGTTAACCATGAGTCGTTGAATCGGTGCGATCATCTGCCGGTCAGCCCCCAAATCCTTCAAGGCCCGCAGCAGGGCCACCATAAAGGTAATAATCAGGAAAATGCTGAACAGCTCATTGGCGGCTACCAGGTTGGCATTAAAAATCGCCTGCAATCCGTCTACAAAACTCCCCTTGTACACCCAGGCAACCAAAAGGGTGCCAACCAGGGAGAGCAAAACGACCCCGCGGCGAAAAAGCACAGCGAGAATCACCAGCAGAGTAAACGCACCATAAAGCCAATGGGCAGGAGTCAGCATTGATTCCGGCCTCCTTTACCTATCCGCTGTTTTTCGTCCCATGCAACTTTTATGCATATTCAATTCCTGTTAATAATGTAATCATTTCATCTATAATAAATTACATTTCTATTCTGTCATCTAAAATCCATTGTTAACAAATTGCACACAAAACTGAAAAAAACAGGTTTCAATTTTCCGATATAGTGAAATTAAAGGGAAGATCGTTTTGTCAGTTGAAAGGAGAAGCATTGAATGTTTAAAGATTTCATGGCGAGACTTGGTCATGGAGCCGCAAAAGTGGATCTGATTCTGGAACAAAACCGATTTGCTCCCGGTGATCCCGTTGCGGGAAAAGTGTTGATCAAAGGTGGAAGTGTGGAGCAACGCATCAATAAAATCGATGTCCGTTTCATGCTCAGTATCTATGCAAAAGGACACGTGCACACGCATCCGGTCGCATCCGTGCCTTTTTACCAGTCGTTCGTCATCCGGCCCGGCGAACAAAAGGAACTTCCTTTTCATTTTCAGTTGCCGGGAAACCTGCTGGTTACCGGACAATCGGTTTCTTACTACTTTGATACACAACTCGATCTTGCCGGTGCCGTCGATCAATCCGACCGGGACTATATCGAGATCGTTCCGCCGGTTCCGCTCAGCAATATCCTGGCAGCCCTGAGCCGTCTCGGTTTCCGGGAAACACATCATTCACGCAAGTTTAACGGATATGTGCAAGAATTTGAACTGGTTCCGACGGAATTGTTCCGCGAGCAGGTAAAAGAAGTGGAATTTGCAGCGGCAATTGAGCCAAACGGGGTTCGCTTACTGCTCGAAGTGGAGTATTATTCATTCGGACATCATCATGAGGTAAAACGGGAAGTATTCATCCCGCAGGATCAAATTTCGGATCCGGATGCACTGATGATGCTTTGGCAAAATCTGATCACCGAATCGATGTCAACTCCCCATTACGGACATGGTCACTACCATATCCCTCATTCCTATCACCATGGTCAAAGTCATTACGGGCATGGTCACCATCACCACGGGCATGATCACCATCACCACTCCCATTTGTCCGGAATGACAGGGGCGATCGGCGGTTTTGCAGCGGGGCTGATCGGAGGCGTTCTGCTTGATGAACTGCTGGACGGAGATGATAATCAGAATCACGATGCCGGTCTGTTCGGCAACAATGACAACGGCGGATTTTTTGACGATGGGGATGATGGGGGATTTTTTGGCGGCGGTGACGACGATAACTGGGTTTAATTGATAAAACCAGCAAAATTGCCGGCGATCGTTCCCGGATTGGCCACGGGAGCGATCGCCGGACATTTTTATCGGGGCAAATGAAACTGACTCAGATTACCCAATCTCCGTTGCGGAAAATGGGGATCGTTTTTCCCTCCCAATTCTCGCCGTCAATATCCAGTTCGGATGAACCGATCATAAAATCGACATGAACCATACTTTGATTAATGCCCCGCTCGGCCAGCTCCTCTCTTGTCAATCCGGTTCCCCCCCTCAGGCAGAACGGCAGAGCAAAGCCCAAAGCCAGATGGCACGAAGCATTTTCATCAAACAAGGTCTGGTGGAAAATCGCACCCAATTGCGAAATGGGAGATGTATGGGGAACCAGTGCCACTTCACCGAGATAAGCGGCCCCTTCATCCAACCCGACCAGCGATTTTAACAGCTCTTCACCTGTTTCCGCCCTTACTTCGGTCACTTTTCCCTCCCTGAAGGTCAAGGAGAAGCGATCGATCATTTGCCCGTTATAGCTCAGCGGCCGTGTGCTGCTCACCACCCCGTTGACTCCGGTCTTCAACGGAACGGTAAACACCTCTTCAGTGGGCAAGTTGGGGACAAACAACACGCCCTGTTCATTCTGCTGGCCCGCTCCCACCCAGAGATGGTCTTTTGGCAATTCGATCGTCAGCGCGGTACCCGGCGCACGATAAGAAAGTTTTTTCAGGTGAAGGTTATTCAACAACTGCACCCGATCCTCGATCTTTTTCAGATGTTCCTGCCAGCGCTCCACCGGATCAGTCGCATCCAGCCGCGTCGCCTTTTCAATGCATTCCCATAACTTTTGCATCGCTTCTTCTTCAGGCAGATGCGGGAAGACTTTTTTAGCCCACTCTGTCGTGGGATAAGCGACAATCAACCAGCTGATCTTATTTTGCCGAATCAGTTCCCGGGCAAAATGCATCGCTTCATTGTTCGCCCTGCTGACCGCGGTAATTCGTTTGGTTTCAACCCCGTGGAAGTAATCAGGCTTGGGGGAATGGATTGTCAACATCGCGGCTCCATTTTCCAGATCCTTGCGGAGATCTTCCAGTTTGCCCTTCCTGATGTTGGAGAGCGACTCCTCCGGTGCATGCAACAGGCGGATGCGGTTTACTTCATCGTCAAACCAGTCAACGACAACATTTTTTGCTCCATCATTATAAGCGACTTCCGTGATCTTTCGTACGAAAGGAGCGGCTTCCAGCGCAGCTGAAATGTACAAGGTCTGCCCTTTTTGAATGTTTACCCCAATCCGGACTGCCAGTTCCGCGTATTTTTCCAATTTGTCATATTCCAACATCCGGCCTCACTCTTTCATTTTTATTCATAATAATTAAATCTAATCAAATAATTCATCCATATGCAAATAAAAAATTTCAACCGTCCACCCGAACCAATTTTAAGGCTGCAACACAATCTCGTATTTGTACCGGTCCGTACGATAAATGCACTTCGTAAACTCCATGATTTCCCCTTTTTCCAGATAGGTGGTTCTGCTGAACAGGATGGCCAGCGAATGATTGGGAACACCCAGGAGTTTGCTTTCATAATCATTCAGGCTGATCGGCTCAATCGTTTGCCGGGCATAGGCGGGATGGTATTGGTATTGATTTTTTAAAACCGTATACAATGATTCGCCTTCTAGCTTTTCCCGGGTAAGACCGGGAACTTTGTCATGGTTGAGCCAGACTGTTTCCAGCGCGTACGGCAACTCATCCACATAGCGAAGCCGCTTGATTTCCACCACTTTTGACTGATCGGGCAGCATTTTTAAATTTTTTTTCAATTGCAGAGTCGCTTCGACAATGGAAAATGACAAAATTTCCGAACGCACGGAAAAACCTTGTTCTTCCATCTCTTCGGTAAAACTTCGCAGGCGGGTGAGCAGATGCTTGGGCTTTGGCTCGGCCACGAATGTTCCCTTTCCCTGCTCCCGGAACAACACGCCTTCATTCACCAGAGCCATCACCGCTTTGCGCGCAGTCATCCGGCTGATTCCATGAACTTCGCACAATTCACGCTCGGGCGGGACTGCATCTCCAGGTTTTAATTCCTCATTTTCGATCATTTCCTGCAAGATCTCTTTCAGTTGGTAGTATAGGGGAACTGGACTTTTTTTGGATACCTTTTTCATCGTTCAACTTGATTTCCTTTCCCTTGGAATTTTTCCGCAAAGAGCCTGATTCCGGGGCGGGATTGTCCGCAGCGCCGAAGGCTGTACCCGGAAAGCAGGTACAACCTTTCTTATCTTTGGTATGCCAGTACACCCCGGCAAAAAGTCATAAAGATCTCAAGCTGGTCATCAAGCACGACGATATCAGCGTCTTTTCCCGGAGCGAGTGCGCCCTTGCGATTGGCAAATCCCAATTCCTGCACCGCATTTAACGATGTCATTTCAACCAGTTGCTCCATTGAGCAACCTGCAAACCGCTCCATATTGGCCAAAGCGTCTTTCATCTTCAAAATGCTTCCCGCCAACGTTCCGTCTACGAGCCTTGCATCCCGTTCGCTCACGATCACTTCCTGACCGCCGAGGTCATAAACTCCCCGTTTGAGGCATTTGGCTCTCATCGCATCCGTGATCAGGATAATCCTCCCGCTGCCGATCTGGTTATAGGCAACACGCACGCTGTGAGGATTGATGTGAATCCCGTCAGCAATGATTTCCACATTGAGTTCATCGCGCAAAAAGGCCGCTCCGGCCACCCCCGGCTCACGGTGATGAAAGCCGCGCATCCCGTTGAACAGATGCGTCACATGGCTCGCTCCGTTCCCAATCGCTTCGACCACTTCATCATAGGTGGCGTCCGAATGGCCAATCGAAGCGATGACTCCTGTTTCCTTCAGATAGCGGACCAACTCCGGCCCGCCCGGCTGCTCGGGTGCAAGTGTCACCAATTTAATATGCCCCCGCGCCAGCTCCTGCCAGCGGCGAAAGAGATCCACATCCGGAGGAACGATGTATTCCGGAGGTTGCGCTCCCGCGCGTTTCACATTGATAAATGGCCCTTCCAGATGGATCCCAATGCATTCAGCCTGCCCCGCAACTTGATGATTTTCAATGAAGTCGGCGGCATTGACCAACGCTTTCTCAATTTTTTCGTGCGATTGCGTGATCGTAGTGGCCAAAAAACTCGTCGTCCCCTCCTTCGGCAGATTTTCGGCCATCGTTTTTAAGGCTTCCGGCGTTGCATCCATCGTATCCGCTCCGGCTACTCCGTGAATATGGACGTCCACCATGCCCGGAATCACCTTTTTTCCGCTGAGATCAATCACCTCACCGGCCTCAATGCCTGAAAGTTGTTCCATCGACCCGAGCGCAGCGATTTTCCCATTCTCAATAAATACATAGCCCGGATCAACCGTACCATTTGCTGTGCAGATCTGTGCGTTGGTCAATAAAACTGACGGCTTATTCATATTTGTTGCGCCCCTTTTTGCAAAATTTCTCCATTGTATTTAGTTTAGCATTCCTATTTATAATGGTCTATACCAATCCTCGATTAAGAACTGAGCACGGATTCCTTTGCGATGTTGAATCACTGCCCGAAAAAAAGAGGCGTAAAACGCCTCTCCCATCCGTGAAAAAATATTATTCATGCGTATCAGTTTGCCGATTAATTTCCTCTCTGAGAAGCGGCCCGGGATCCTGCCAAGAAGAAGGCTTGATCACTTTTCCGTCAGACTCCCGGTACCGGGGTTTTCCGTCTTCCCAGAGTTTATCCATATTGGCCGTGTGGACAATATCAAACAGGGCTTGCGGGCGAACTCCCATTTCAACCAAAGTTCCCAAGGCCAGATAAATCGTGTCGATCATCGCATCCGCTTGCTCTTCAATCGTCCTTGCCTGTTTGAATTCCCCGATTTCTTCCTCCATCCATTTCGCCCGCTTTTGCACCCGCTCCATCGCCAGTTTTTCGGGTTTTTCCTTATGGGGAACCCCAAAGCAGCGATGAAACTCTTTTACTTTTTCCCAAGCCTGATCCATCAACTTTCCCCCGTTCGCATTAGCAAAATGATTAAAAAGTCCGGGCCCATTTTTGGGGTAGTACTAGCTTAATTTGAATATTTTTCAACTGTAGGAGGTGAAAAATATGCCAGTCTTACTTTTTTCGATCGCGCTCGTTCTCATTCTTGTTCATGCAGTCGTCACAGCTATTCAAATCCTGCAAGCACCGAAACAAAACTGGTTTGAATTTGTCTACCAACTTGCAATTGCCGTTGCCGCCCTCTGGTTTCTGTTACAACAGTTATAGCGATTAAAACACCTCCCCGATTCAGGGAGGTGTTTTGATTAAAGATCGCCAAAATCGAGTGTGCTCGCTTTGGTGTAATTGGTCACTTTCTGTTCAAAGAAATCCGTTTTCGTCGCATTCAGGTTGGAGAAACTCTCAACCCATTTCATCGGATGCGTCGTAATCTCCGGATACAAAATATCAAAGCCGAGACGGGTCATGCGTTCATTGGCCAAATATTTGATATAGCGGTCGATAATATCATTGGTCAGTCCTTGAATGTTGTTGTTGGTGATATATTGACCCCAGCGAATCTCATGTTCAACCGCCGTACGGGCCATTTCCCGCAATTCCTCGATAAATTCCGGTGTGAAGAGATCGGGATTTTCCCGGCGCAATTCCTTGATCATGTTTTGGAACAAGACCACATGGGTTAATTCATCACGCTGAATATATTTGATCAGTGTCGCGGTTGCCGTCATTTTTCCCTGCCGCGCCAAAGCGTAGAAAAAGGAGAATCCGCTGTAAAAGTAAAGCGACTCCAGCAAGAAGTTGGCCATGCAGGTTCGGACATAGTTTTCATCATTTCTGTCATCGACAAACCGCTGGTACAAATCGGCGATAAACCGATTCCGGCGGAGCAGATGCTCATCGTTGCGGTAGGGTAAGAACCCGGCGCCTTGCCGCCTTGCAGCGGGAGGTTTCCAAGAACTCCCCTCCGAACCGGACGTACATGTCTCCATGTATCCGGCTCTCCACTTATCCGAATCCAGCCTCCGTAAAATCATCTTTCCAAGTCAAGAGATGAATGTTTACTTATTGATGTACTTTGCAGCCTTCGGGAGGTAATCCACCCTGTTGTCTTCCGACGGATCAGCTTGCCTGGCAAAACCTTCATGGTACAACGTTCGCGTTCTTGTTCCGTTTCCCGTTTCGCAGGTAACCGTAAAGACCTTGTTCACTTCGTATTTTTTGATGATCTTCCTGGTCGTCGTCCGGTATTTGCCGGCTAAGGTTTTGTACAAGCTGTACTTCATGATGTGGTAATACTTGTTGAGTACACTCACATTTGACGCCAATCGGTAGTAATGGTAGAGTCCCCTGATCTCTGCATTGTACGTGTCGAGAATCGCACAATCATCAAGCCTGATGAGAGATGATCTGTGTTTTGATTTCCATTTTCCGTTTTTTGCAATTTCAAGCGAACCGCTCTCAAGGAGTTTCTTCTTCCATACTTCATGCGGTACATAAAGTTTGCATTTTAACGGGCTGCCCGATGAACCGCCCCCTGAACCGGCCGGCCCCTTGTGTTTCCTTGATACGCGAATATCATATCCGAGGAACCTTGCCGGCTTTTCCGAGTGGGTGATCTTCATCTCCTCCCCGGAGAGTTGGAGATTCAGCTTTTCTTTTAGAAACTCCGCCAGCTCCTCTTTCACTCCCCTGGCATCATCTTTGCTTCCGATGATCCCGATCAGAAAATCACCCGCATACCTTACATAGTAAAGCCTTTTGTATCTTGAGTCCGGAATGTTCCTGTCGTCTTGGGTAAAATTTTCTTTCAACTTGTCGATGTATTGATCCAGTTCATTCAGATATATATTCGATAAAACAGGACTAATAATGCCGCCTTGCGGAGTACCGCTGTATGTACGATGGTACTTCCAATCATTCAGGTACCCTGCCCTCAGAAATTTCCGGATCAGCCGGAGGAACTTTTCATCATCGATTCTGTTTCCGAGGATGTTGACCAGAACATGGTGATCCATCTGTCCAAAAAAACGCTTGATATCTCCTTCGACAAACCATTTTACCCAAGTAAAGGTCTTCCGGACTTCCGTTAACGCCGTGTGGCAGCTCCTTCGTGGACGAAAGCCGTGCGAGTGATCAGAGAATGACCGGTCGTAGATCGCTTCCAGCATCATCCTCAGGATTTCCTGAACGAGTTTATCGGTCAATGACGGAACTCCAAGAGGCCGTTTCGTTCCGTTGGCCCCAGGAGAGGAAACACTGTTCACCGGATTGGGTTGATAGCTTTCGTCCTTCATGCTCTCGATTAAACAATCAATCCGCTCCAAGCTCCGATCATCGGGCGGATGCCCCTTGATTCTCTTGTACGCCAGAAGAAAAAACTCCTTGTTATACAGGTTACGGTACAATCTGCGGTATTTGTACCCGTCATGCTGCGCTTTGGAGGCCAGACTGTTTAATACGTTCTCAGGATTTCTCACAGAGCCTCGCGCTCCTTCCCTCGCTGTATTAAACAAGATAAGCTGTTCCCCTTCGCCATGCAGCAGGCTTTCCCTGCCTCGGACTACTACGGGAACTCCGTCACCCTGGCGGATATTCAGGCTCGATCAGCCATAGCCTGCAGGAGGCATTCCGCTTTAGGTGATCCCCGTTTAACGAATCTGGAGACTTGACATGATACGGTGTCGGATGTGACGTTCGTCCTTTTCTTCTGATTGAAGATGCGGAGTCTTGGGACGCTCCGGAGATTGGCGAATGGCACTCCCATCTCCCATAAGACTCGGCAACGTACCAACTGCCTTTCGTCACCGGCTACGATTCGCCCGCTCGGACTGTCATTCAAGCAGTTTAGCCTTCATCCTCGTCCGTATCCTTTCACCTCGCCACTCAGTCGTGATCCGGCAGTTGACCAACTTGTGGCTTTCCGAACATGCTGCACTCCCCCTCCGGTTTCCCTTCGGGATCAGTTCGTCGGTGATAGGCTTTGCCAGCGTCCTTCGCCTACTGCCTTGTCAGGGCAGATTCCCCAGATCCTCTTACGGGCGCACCCATTCATCGTAAATGTTTTCGCGCGTTTCCGGAGAGCAGACACTGTCAAGGATATAGCTGTAGGATTGCGCATGAATTTCCTCTTGAAACGCCTGGATATTCAGCAGTGAGCAAACCTCCGGGGCCGTTGTGTATTCATTGATATTCGGCAGGTTTTCTCCCTGAATCGAATCCAGAAAGTTAAGGAAAGAAATCGTCTTGTCAAATGCGCGGCGCTCTTCCGGCGACAGCTCCATAAACTGTTTCGCATCGCCGGCCAGCGGAATCTCTTCCGGAATCCAAAAGTTGTTCAACATGGCCCGGTAAAGTTTATGCGCCCAATCGTATTTGATCCGGTTCCACTCGCGCAGATTGGTTGTATTCCCGTTGATCAGGCGCTGGGTTCCGCGCTGTCCGTGTTCGTTAAAAATCTTTTTCCGCTTTAATTCTGCCACTTTTCATCACCTTTCCGACTGATTAGGAAGAACAGCTGACGCACTCTTCCACTTCGAGCGACTGATTGCGAATATAATAGATGGTTTTTAATCCGTTTTCCCAAGCCGCCAGATAGAGATCCAGGAATTCCCTGGCCGTTGTATTCGGCGTAATGTAGAGGTTGAACGATTGCGACTGATCAATGTGCCGCTGGCGCTTCCCGGCAGCACGGATGCTCCAATGCTGGTCGATCAGGTGCGCCTCCTTGTAATACCAGGTTGTCTCCGGCGAAAGATTCGGCGCCGTCTGCGGAATGACAGCTCCCCGCTTCTCCTCGACAAAGAATTTGGCGTACACCGGATCAATCCCCGCGGTCGAACCGGCGATGAGGGAGGTGGAACCGGTCGGAGCCACGGCAAACACCCAGGCATTTCGCAAGCCGTATTTTTTCACGTCTTCTTTCAATCTCTGCCAGCGTTCGCTCGTATAGCCGCGTTGCTCGAAATATTCGCCGGATTCCCATTCACTTCCCGCGAACAGCGGATAAGCACCTTTTTCCTTGGCGATTTCCATCGAGGCGCGAATCGCCTGATAAGCCAGTTCCTCAAATAAACGGTCAGCTTCTTCCACATGCTCTTCCGATTCCCAGGCGATTTTCCGTTCGGCCAGGTACTGGTGATACCCGCTTGTTCCCAGGCCGACGGCACGATACTTCTTGTTGGTGACCTCCGCCTGCTTCACCGGATACATGTTCAGGTCGATCACATTGTCCAGCATGCGCATTTGCACGGAAACAACGCGCTCAATATCATCCATCGTTTTGACCCGTCCCAGATTGATCGAAGACAGGTTGCAAACGACGAAATCCCCCGGCTTTTGCCTGGTCACGATGACGCCGTCTTCCAGCTCTTCACTGATCAATTCCGTGGGCGACATGTTCTGGCAGATCTCGGTACACAGATTGGAAGAATAGATCATGCCTTTGTGTTTGTTGGGGTTTGCCCGGTTTACCGTATCCCGGAAGAACATGAACGGGGTTCCGGTTTCAAATGCGCTGACCATCATCCGCTTCATGATCTCGATGGCCGGGATCTCCGTTTTGTTCAGTTCCGGATGGTTGACGCATTCCAGATAGCGGCGTTCAAACTCTTCGCCCCAGTAATCTTCGATGGAATAACCCATCACTTCCCGCACCTCATGCGGATCGAACAGATACCACATTCCCCGCTCTTTCACGCGTTTCATAAAAATGTCCGGAATGCAGACCCCGGGGAAAATATCATGTGCCTTGAGCCGGTCATCCCCGTTATTTGTTTTCAGGTTGAGAAAATCCAAAATGTCGGCATGCCATACATCCAGATAAATGGCAAAGGCACCGCGGCGAACTCCCAACTGATCAACCGCGACCGCTGTGTTATTATAGTTGCGGATCCATGGGATCACACCTCCGGAAGCTCCTTTATGGCCACGAATCTTCGAGCCTTTGGAGCGCACTTTTCCAAGGTAGATGCCCACGCCGCCTCCGTGCTTCGACACTTGCGCCGTGGCCGAGTTGGTATTGTAGATCGACCAAAGCGAATCATCCACGGTGTCGATAAAGCAGGAGGACAACTGGTGAAGCGGCTTTCCGGCATTGCTCAATGTCGGGGTTGCCACCGTCATTTCCAGCTTGGACAACACATCATAAAATTTCTTCGCCCAGCCAAGCCTGTCTTCTTCTTTTTGCGCCAGGTGCATGGCGATGATCATGAAGCGCTCTTGCGGCAACTCCATGACCTTGCCATCGTAATCCCGGACGATGTAGCGATCAGACAACACTTTGAGACCGATGTAGTTAAAAAGATAATCCCGTTCCGGAATCAGATAAGCTCCCAACTCATCGATCTCACTTTTGCTGTAATGTTGCAATAGATATTTTCCATACAACCCTTTTTCCGTAAGCGTATGTATGAGCACATACAAATCCCCGTATTTCCGGTCAGCGTCGTAATTGCGGTTCTCTGCCGCTTTTTTGTACAGGTAATGAGCGAGCAGATGCGACGCAACAAATTGCCAATCCGGCTCTTCGACGCTGGTCTTTTCAACAGCAGCCTGGATAAAGGTTTGCAACATTTCATCCTCTGACATGTTTTCTCTCATCTGGGCCGCTGCATCCCCAAGCCATTCATTTTTGTCCAGGTGGGGAAAACGACCGCAGATGTCATCGATTAATGCCCCATAGGGTGCCATTTTCTCTGGCAGTACACTTAACATCTTATCACGTCCGTTCTCAATATATAGTTGCTTTTGTAGTATAGCTAATACAACATATTGTGCCAAATACAAAAAAAAGGGCTATGGGCAGATTCAGCTATTCAAGAGGAGGTTACCATCCGATTTTGTTTTTTTTCTCTTTCAATCGCCTTATTCTTGTATTTGACGGGGGAACAAATAGATTAATAGAAACGCTTGGATAGAAAGCCTTATTCTCCGTGTTCCTCTTCAGTTCTTATGAAATAAAACCAAATAGATTAAAAAGAAGAAACCCAGACGATATTCTCGCATAACCCAAATCCGCTGCCAAGCATTCCGTTTAAATTTTTGCTAGCAAGTGTTGACTCACTTTTCGCTTTATTTTCTGTAAAAGTGTGATAACCGACCGGGAAGCAGCATTCTTCCTCGTCTCCAGATTTTTTCATCCCCGGGCTCCGCCGGCAAGACACGAATCTTTTCTTGCAGGCCTTTATTCTAATTGGAATTTATTGTATAATTATAATAAATAATCTTCTTTTTGATCGTATTTGTCGTCACTGGTTTTTCAATTCGTTTTGGGGTGGGATAATGAAACCGTTTATATTACTCATCTCTGCAATCCTTCTTGAAATCATCGCGACAACCGCCCTCAAGGAGTCAAACGGGTTCAGGCGTTTGCTCCCGACACTGATTGTCATAATCGGATATGTTGCCGCAAGTTATCTTTTTACTCTCAGTCTGCGCCACATTCCTTTGGGTGTGGCCTATGCCGTCTGGTCCGGGCTCGGAACCGTCGGAATGATTCTGATCGGTTACTATATCTGGGATGAAAAAATTCAACCTCACCAACTGGCCGGCATTATTTTGATATTGATCGGAAGCGTGATCATCAATATTTCCAGCGAAACAGTCACCTGATCTCCAGAATTCGATTTGTGAAATTTCGTTTTATGGCAATAAAAACATAAAAAGAGCAACCGGCATGCTCCCGCGTAATCTCTCGGGAAGGCGGAAGGGGAACCATTGAACCTCCCTCTTCCGCCTTCATGTTTTGTATTCCATCCTTTCCTCCCTTACCACCGCTCAAGAAAAAACATCTGCTCGGAGTTTCAGACTGAATATTAAGAACCCGAAAACCCGTTGATCCCCTGCCAGTGGAAATGTCAGGCGAATGGTCATCCCTTTCACCGGAACGCTGCCCCCCCGGTCTCTCCCCCGTGCGCTTCGATCAAGGGACATCGACATTCCCGCGAATGCTTCTTTGGCCAAAACAGGTGAACAAGCTCCAAAATCCCCCGCTCATCATCCGCCTGTAAAATTACGCTTCATGCATCTTACAACCATCGTTTTGGTATGTTATAATAAAAAAAGAAACAAAGTTTCACTATATGAAACCAGAGAGGAGCATATCGGATGCCGATCAATTTTCACGATCGCGCGAACCGTTTTACGTATGCCAACCGGAACATCGATCCGGCCTGGATCCGCTTTATGGAGCAAGAGATCTCCTGGCATGGAAAACGGGTAGTGGATATCGGTTGCGGCGGAGGAATCTACACCAGCGAATTATTAAATCTCGGCGCCAAAAGTGTTGTCGGTATTGACTTTTCAGAGGCAATGCTGTCAGTGGCGAAATCGGAACATAAGGAAATTGAATTTCGCAAAGGAGATGCCTATGCAACCGGATTGCAAGATTGCTCGTTTGATCTTGTCTTTTCACGCGCTTTAATCCATCATCTCCGCGATTTGCCGGCATATTTCCGGGAAGTTTATCGGATTCTCAAACCCGGTGGAATCATCATTACGCAAAACCGCACAGTCGCAGATTGCCATCTTCCGGGAAGTCCCGATCATCTCCGCGGCTATTTTTTCAAAAAATTTCCCCGCTTGCAGCAAATTGAAAAAGACAGGAGACATAACCATGACAAAGTGGTTCAGGCTTTGCTGCAAACCGGTTTTACCGGGATTGTTTCCAAGTCATTATGGGAAACCCGAAAAACCTATGCAACATTTGAGCAGTTTGCCGATGAAATGCGAAACCGTTCAGGCCGGTCGATTTTGCATGAATTGACTGACGGGGAGATAGAGGAACTCATCCGGTATATCGCGGCAAAAGTCGGTACCGAAACCCCTGTCACGGACAGGGATCGCTGGTCAGTCTGGATCGCCGTTCGCCCCGAATAAAAAACAACCCCGGTTGCTCTCCGGGGTTGCCTCATTCTGTATTACAATGTTTTGCTCCAATCCTGTGTCGTGCTTCCTTCGAGGAAACGTTCGCAATCAAGGGCAGCCATACATCCGCTTCCCGCTGCTGTAATTGCTTGACGGTAAACACGATCCTGTACATCCCCGCAAGCGAATACCCCTTCGACACTTGTTCGGGTGGAACCCGGCTGTACCTTGATATAGCCCAATTCATCCATTTCCAATTGTCCGCTTAAAAAGTCGGTGTTCGGCTTATGGCCGATGGCAACAAAAATACCGTCCGTTTCCAGAATCTCTTCCTCGTTGGTTTCATTATTCTTCACTTTAAGGCCGGTTACGCCGTTTTCCCCTCGGATCACTTCAACCGGTGTGCGATTCAGGCACCATTTGATTTTTTCGTTTTCACGTGCACGTTCCTGCATGATTTTCGATGCGCGCAACTCATTGCGACGATGGACAATCGTCACCTCGGTGGCAAACCTCGTCAGGAATGTTGCTTCTTCCATCGCCGAATCCCCGCCGCCTACCACGACGATTTTCTTTCCGCGGAAGAAGAATCCGTCGCATGTGGCACAAGTGCTCACACCCATGCCGATATTCTCTTTTTCTCCCGGGATCCCCAGCAATTTCGCCGAAGCACCTGTGGAAATGATGAGGGCTTCCGTTTCCAGAACCTCGGATTCCCCGATATAAAGCTTAAACGGGCGACCGGACAAATCAACTTTTTGTACCCATCCGCGCTTGAATTTGGCCCCGAAACGCTCCGCCTGTTTGCGCATGTTGTCCATCAGTTCCGGTCCCATGATGCCATCCGGGAATCCCGGAAAGTTTTCAACTTCTGTTGTGGTCGTCAACTGTCCGCCAGGCTCCGGACCTTCCACCACCAAAGGTTCCATATTGGCCCGTGCCAGATAAATCGCCGCGGTCAGACCAGCAGGTCCCGTTCCCAATACAATCACTTTCTCCATGTTGACACCTCCATTAAGTTAAGACGATACCGGTCTATGTAAATAAAAAATAACCAGTTCTGTCTTTATATTTTATATACCCAGAATAGAAAACAGACAAGTGGATAAAACTTGAGGGTAATGACGAATTTTATCATTCCCCTTCAAATATGAAATCAAACTTTTTTCCATCCCCTCTCTTCCGCCTTTCTTTTCATCTCCGGGTTTGACTGAAAATACATCGGTGTTTTCTGATCTTATTCGCACCCGCCATTCTGTTCATCCATCAACTCCGCCTGTGGCTTCCCGATCTGAAAACTTCTCGTTTGTGTTGCAAACTAGTTTTTCTTATTGATAAAATCAGGCATTTTCATTATCTTTTTCCCTCTCTTGTGCTATGATGTCATTTGAACTTAACGGAAAGTGAGTGTAACAAAAGATGGGAACACAAAAAAGCCAACGTTTGGATAAAATATTGGCTCATATGGGCATCGGAACACGCAAAGAGATCAAAAAACTGGTCAGGGCCGGACGGGTCCGCCTCAACGGAATCACTGCAAACGACCCGGGCATCCATGTCTATCCTGACCAGGATGAACTGACTGTGGACGGGATCCCGATTCTCTATCGGGAACATATCTATTTAATGATGAATAAGCCGCAGGGAGTCATTTCCGCCACCGAAGACCGCTTCAATGAGGTGATCAGCGATCTGCTCGAGCCCGAACATCGCGTTTTCGATCCTTTCCCGGTCGGCAGGCTGGATAAGGACACAGAAGGGTTAATCCTTTTGACCAATGACGGAAAACTTTCGCACCAGCTTCTGTCTCCGAAGAAACACGTTCCCAAAGTCTACTATGCTTTGGTTGAGGGAGCAGTTACCGAGGCGGATCGCGAAGCATTTGCAAGCGGAATTACGCTTGACGATGGATATGAAACCTTGCCCGGCCAACTCCGCATTCTCAATTCCGGTCCGGTCTCCGAAGTGGAAGTAACCATTTATGAAGGGAAATATCATCAGGTTAAGCGCATGTTTGAAGCTGTAGGCAAACGGGTCAAGTTCCTCAAACGGATTGCAATGGGCCCCTTAAGCCTCGATCCGGATCTGGAACCGGGCGAATACAGGGAATTATCGGATGAAGAAATCGAAATGCTGAAAAAAGCAACTTCATCCCGTTAAATCAGGTGCATTGCGCAATCCATTATTCGATTAATGGCATGTATGCAGTTAAATAAACCGGGAGAGCGGCTTCGTCCCGGCCGCTTGTCCCCTGTTCAAAAGGGGATTTTCGACATCATTTTCATTAATAAGAACATTCTTGAACTTGAAAACGCTATCACCTCTTCAGTAATATAGAGTTGGTTCTTTATTATTGATTTAATGAAAATGCGTCTAGGCGAATAATTGCAAGGGGGCCAAATATGAAGTCAACAAATCAAAAAGAACACCTGTCGAGGGGATTAAGCGATCGGCATATTCAATTGATCGCCATCGGAGGAGCGATCGGAGTAGGTTTGTTTTTGGGTTCGGCTCAAGCAATTCAAGCCGCGGGACCTGCCTTGATCCTCTCCTATGTATTGGGAGGAATCATCATTTTTCTCATAATGCGCGCATTGGGAGAGCTTGCTTTGGATCAGCCTGTCACAGGTTCATTCAGCACTTATGCAACGCAATATATCGGGCCTTGGGCCGGTTTTATCACCGGCTGGACCTATTGGTTCATGTGGGTGGTTACCGGTATGGCGGAAATCACGGCCGTGGGTGTTTATGTGCGCTACTGGTTCCCGTCTGTTCCCCAATGGCTGCCGGCTCTGATCGCGCTGATCGCCGTTTACCTCGTCAATCTCATAGCGGTCAAGCTGTTCGGTGAAATCGAGTTCTGGTTTGCCCTTATCAAAATCGTGACGATCATCGCACTGATCGTCATCGGCCTCGTGATCATCACAACCGGCTGGGGCAACCAGGGGCAAGCGGTCGGATTTTCAAATCTCTGGACCCACGGCGGATTTATGCCGCATGGATTCAGTGGAGTCATGTTTGCCCTCCAGATGGTGATGTTTGCCTTTCTGGGTGTGGAGCTGGTCGGAGTGACGGCCGGTGAAGCCAGCGATCCGGAGAAAACCTTGCCTTCGGCCATCAATAAGATCTTATGGAGAATTCTGATTTTCTATATCGGAGCATTGGTCATCATCATGTCCCTGTATCCGTGGGATCAGCTTGACGGAAAGACAAGCCCGTTCGTCCTCACCTTCGCGAAAATCGGAATTCCCGCAGCTGCCGGGATCATCAACTTTGTCGTGCTGACGGCGGCTTTGTCGTCATGCAACAGCGGCATGTTCAGCACCGGGCGCATGCTCTATACGCTGGCCCATCAAAACCAGGCTCCCGGCACCTTTAAGGAAGTGAGCAAGCGAAAAGTTCCCGCCCGCGGGATTACCGCCTCATTTATCGTTCTGTTGATCGGCGTTTTGCTTAACTATTTCATTCCCAAGCAGGCCTTCACCTACATCACGAGTGTGGCAACGATCGGGGCCCTGTGGGTTTGGGGAGTAATCGTTTATGCGCATCTCAAATACCGGAAAAGCAAACAAACAAAGAACGATTCCTTCAAAATGCCGGGTTATCCCGTCACCAACTGGATTGCCATCCTGTTCCTCGTGATGGTGGCCGTCCTGCTGGCATTTAGTCCGGATACGCGGATTGCTTTGTATGTCGCACCGGTCTGGTTCGGCATTCTGGCCATCAGTTACCAGTTTGTCCGAAAACGGAATAACCGGCTTCAAAATCAATAAATGCATAAGATGATGCGGCTGAAACAAACGGGGTTCTTTCTTTGCTGGCGGCAACGGAAGATCCCGTTTTTTCTTTACCTTGCGTTTTCCGACTATCTTCACATGGATTCATCGAAAGTTAAAATATTCTTCCGCCCAACATTTCGTAATATTATTCTTAATATTATTTATATTATTCATACTTTCCATTATAATTAAAGAGAGTACGTCAGCGTACCAAATGATGGAGGGGTGATTATGCAAGCCATGTTACCGCTCTTCTCTCTTTTGCAAGAGGATTTTCCATTGTCCAATCAGCAATACCGTCTTTTGTCCGCCTCTTTGGCAGCGTTTTCAAAGAGCGGTTACCCGTCCACCTCCGTCAGCATGATCGTGGCAAACGCCCGCACTTCGAAGTCGACCTTTTACAAACATTACAAAAACAAAGAATCCATTTTAATCCATCTGTTCGACTTGCTGTCAACTGCACTCATCCGAAAAGTGGAAGATGTTCTCCGCTCAGTTCCTCCCACTTCCAAACGCACCTTTCAAGCCATCAAAACCTATATCGATACCTGTTTTACTCACCGGGATGCGGCAAAATTGTTAATGGTGGATACTGTGGGATTGGTTCCTTCACTTGAAAAAAAGAGGCAAGCGGTAATTGATCAATTCGCTTCCATCTTCCAAAGGGAGTTATCTTCCCTCACTTGCCATCGGCTGACAAAAGAACAATGGATTCTCTCCCATGCCATGGTGGGAGCGATCAACCAAATCGTGATCCGCTCCCTTTTGGAAGAAGAACTTCCATCCCCGGTCGAACTCGCCGGCGTCCTGGAAAAAATGATGAGCAAACTTCTGCGCGAAAAATCCGAGTTTGACAGTTGAACGTAAAAAAGGCGGTGATCTTGTGAGTCTAAAGCGCAAAGCGGTGACGGCACTCGTCCCGATCTTGTTGGTTGCTGTACCGGGAATTTACATCTTCACCCATCCGGAAAGTTTCACCCCCGGGCAGTTGAAAAAGTTTGACCTGAACGGAATGTTGAAGGAGATCAATGAAAAGACAAAAACACTGGGGCTGCTCAACAAGGATATTTACAACGGACTGCTTCAGCTGGACGCACAATCGGGCAAAACCCAAACAGTCAGTCAGGAGTTGATTGAAGTGAACCAAGGCGTCCGAAAGCAGGGAACCACGCTGGAGGAGATCCGCCGGGTTACCGGCCAACAAGTGACTTTAAGCCAAAACCTGAACCGTTTGAGCAAACAGTTGTCCACACAGATGGAGCTGATCTCCAATTCAGGACAAAAGCAAGTGGATCAAGCGGCAGACTTGAAATCGGTCACCACCTCCACCCGATCCAAATTGGCGGAAGTCCTCAAACAGAACGACCTGTTGGAACAAAAATTAAAACAGGCTGCCGATAAAGCCGAGAAGGTCAACCGTTCTATGCCGTAAAGGAGGGTGAACTTTGAAGTTTCTCAAAATTTTGGCTATTTTGGTGTTAAGCGGTCTTTTAATCAATTCCATCACGATGACCCAGCAAATGAAAAAAATCGAAGCAAGTCTGGAAGACAATCTGGAATCAATTCAAAAACTGAATCAGGTTCAGGCCAGCATCATCCGAAAAAATGAAGAACTGGGACAAATGAGCAACACCCTGAACAAGCTGGATCAAAATCTGGATCAAGTGATCGGCAAGACCGGAGAAACCCTTGCCCTTTTAACCGAAGTCGTCCGGTACAACAGCGGCAGTTTAGCCCTTAATGAACAGATGGAAAAGTCATCAAAAAACGCCGGGACTCAAATTTCCGCCGTCGATTCGTCAATGTCGGCGTTAGCCCCATATCTGTCCGATCTCGATCAACTTTTGAAACAATTGGCGGCCACCGCCAAAAAAGATGAGCAGCATTTGAACGATATCTATCATTCAACAAGAGAACTGAACCAAAAAACGCCGGGGGTGAAATTGCCGTGACCAAAATCGCCTCCAGTTTCTCTGCCATCATTTGCATGCTTCTCATTGTTCTGGTCGGGAATACCTGGCTGCAACTGGCCATTCAGGACAGAATCGCCGCAAAATCGAACCAACTGAAGGAAAAACTGGAACAATCAGCGGCCAAATCAAAGACCATGAATCAACAGCTTGCTCAAATCCGGACGATCAACAAGAAAACAGCGGCGTTAAATCTTAAAATCTCTCAAGTGGAATCCAATACCAACGGGCTGAAGGCGCAACTTGCCCGGTTAGATTACGTGGTTGCCTCGATTGCCAGCCATGTGGCCTCCATCGACCGCAACACGGCAGCGACGACAAAATCGCTGGAAAGCATCCTCAATTCGGTCAATCTTAGTACAAAGGCGCTTCAATCCATGCAAAACAGCAATCGTCAAGTCATCTCTTCCCTTTCAATGATGGAGGATATTCAACGTGAGATTAACGATCAGCTACACGAGATCAATGAAAAAACCAAACTGATTCCGCGGCTGGGAGGGAAACACCAGTGCAAGGCTTTTGGAAAAACCTCTTGCTGAAATGGCGGCTCTTGCTGGTTGCATTCGGATTGCTCATCTTTATCCTGTTCATTCCCACCTTGGCCTCCTGGAGCGACCGAATCGTTCTGCCGGCTTTATCCAATATGAATATTTTTTCCATCACCAGCCAATTGGTTACTTTGACTGACGATATGATCAGCGAAACAGACAAGTTGAAGGGACAGGTGGAGAAAGCAGGCCAATCACTGTCCGCTCTGGATGATCAAAAGCGCTTGCTGGACGCGCAAATCGCAACCAGCGGATCCATTCAAACAGAATTGGGCAAACAATTGGACGGGAACATCTCCGCCCGTGAGAAAATGGAACAAATTTTGTCCCGTCAGGCCGATACCTATCAAATAACGAGCAATGTCGCTTCCACGGCTTCCGCCATCTCAGGCCAAATGAATTCCACCATCTCCCATCTTCAGGATGTAGCGAACACCACCGGTCAGATCGGTGAAAACAGCAATCAGGTAAATGGCCTGTTGGACCAGCTTCTGGCCGAACTCAGCCAATCGGAGAAAAACTTTCGCTTCCTGGGCCATATCACCAGCTTGCTTGACAGCTTGCAACGGCTCATCGGAATTCATCTTCCATTTCCAAGGGGCACGCAACAGGAACCTCCCACCGGCGGGGAGCCATCACCCGTGAAGAAAATCGTCAATGGTGTCACCGGGCTGCCGAAACAAATCATTTCCGGCACGGAGCGATCGAAACAGGGGCAAACTGAAGAAAAAGACAAGAAAGGTCTCTTGGACTTTTTGTTGCCATAAGGGGGGAAATCACAAGTGAAAATCACCTGGCTCATCGTCAATTTGACCTTGTTTGCCCTCTTCGGATACGGCACTTGGCAGCAGATTGACAATCAGAAGGAAACAAACCGGTTGATGGAAGAGGTGTCCCAAAACATCACCGTCTCTCACCGGCTGACACAGCAAACAAATGAACAGCTAAAACCGTTGGAAGAAAGCGCCTCCACCATCGGTGAGATGAATCATAAACTGGAAACCACCCATCATTTGCTGATCCGGATGAATCAAAGCGTTGCCAGTATCAACAACAGCGAGCAGAAAATCATCTCCGGGCTGGACCAGTTAAACAAAGATACCTCCGAAGTTCTTGAACGGCTCCGGTCAATTTCCTCGGCCAATCAGGAATTGGACCCGCTCACCCAGTCGATGGCCAGCCAGACTGACCAGGAAAACAGAACCATCAACGCCATTGGCAAATTAACAACCACCTCGATCGCTGAATTGCACGAGCTGAATGAAAAGCTGCTGCTACTGAGTCTGCTGCCCTGACATCATGTCGGCACGATCTGGGGGTGAAACTCAGCAAAATGGTGAGGGTCGTGCGGGAGCACCGGGCAACCATCCGAAACGCAAAGAGCGAAGGATGCCCATCGCCCCGTCCTACGGCACTTTCACAGAAAAAGTCATTAGCAGAGGGGTATTTTCATGTTTTTTAGCGTACTCTATCTCCTGGTTCTCCTCTCTATTCTCATTTTTACCGTGCTGGCCATTCGCGCCGTCCTGCTTGATCGGCCCATCCTGCCCTGGCTGTTGGGGCTGGCCGCAGCCACCGGAATTTATCTCCTTGCCGTCGGAGCAAGCATCTTATTTTAAGAATGGAACAACAAAGCAAAACCAACCACCCCGCATCAGGAAGGTGGTTGGTTTTGCACAGATGAAAGAAACAGGATCCATTATCCCCGGTCATATTTCGTCAATCCCATAATCCGGATCTGTTCGTAAATGGCTTCCTCAGTAAATCCTTTTTCCCGCAATTCCTTGATTTTATTTTCCTTACGGCGCAAAATATCTTCCTTTTCCTTTTTATCAAATTCTTCAATCAGGCGTTTTTGCTCTGCTTCGGTCGGCGCAACAAACTCATAAAGCTCGTCCGGCTTTACCCCCAAGAGCAAGGCCATATGAAAAATCGTCTCCGGCCTTGGGATCGCCCCTCCACGAGCCCATAAAGAGACTTGTTGCTTGCGCACTCCCAGCGCCCTCGCCAATGAAGTCTGACTCGGTTTCTTCCCCGCGATCTTCCATCCTTCTTCACGCCTTCTCATCAAAATGCTGTCGATGCGAGGGATTAATTTCATGTATCATCCTCCTACGGATTCGTTAAAGCCAAAATGATGGAATACTCCCTCTATTTTGTATTGTATTCGTTTAATTCTAAAAAAATCAATCTTTTATATGTAGAATACCAGCGCAAAGAAAGCAATTCATTTTAAATAAAATTGACAAAAAATATTGAATTAGCATTCTATTATGTTGTAAAATATAATTGTTCCAGAGTACCAATTGGTACTCATACTGATCTGAATGGAATGATGAACTTGTTATTTTTGCAGGAAATGCCGCTTGAAGCACGGGACAAAATCTTGTTTGCCGCTCTTGAACTGTTCACTTCACAAGGGTACAAAAACACGACGATTCTTGAAGTGGTCGAACTGGCCCGCGTTTCAAAAACGACGTTTTACCAGCATTTTAACAGTAAAGAAGAACTGCTCGTCCACCTCTTTAAACAACTGGCCGAAGAAATCATCGCAGAAATTGCAGACGCGGTAGAGCGGGAAGAAAAAATCACTTATAAAGCGTACGCCGGAATCCGCCGTTATCTCGAAATCTGCATCAGCCAATCCCGGGCCGCCAAATTGCTGCTGGTGGAATCCGTGGGAATCAGCCGGACGGTGGAAAAGGTGCGGCGCGAAGCTCACCAGATCTTTGCCGGGCAGATTTTTCAAACGGTGCAAGGCGTGGTCACGGAATCTCTCTCCAAAGAGGAAATCCGCATCATATCCCAAGCGATGGTCGGAGCGATTAACGAAGTGGTTGTGCAAAACCTGTTTTCCTCCGAAAAGAGCGTGGAAATCGATGCGCTCGCCCGCTTGCTCAATCGGATCGTAGTCGGCTCTTTTGTCAATCTGTCCCTGTTGAAGGCTTAACGCAGAGTACCGATACGTATTAGTATTAAGGAGGGATCGATATGCCGGAAAACCCCCCCTCGACATCAGGATTATGCTTCAGGCTTTCCGACGAACAGGAAGCATTGCGCAAATGGGCCCACGGGTTTGCTGAAAAAGAGATTCGTCCCGTAGCCGCAGAATACGACGAAAAAGAGGAATTTCCGATGGAAGTCCTTAAAAAAGCAGCAAAAGTGGGCCTGACCAGTTATGCCGCCCCGGAGGAATACGGCGGAGGCGGTCTTACCAGCGTCATGGCCGCCTGCCTGATCGGCGAAGAGCTGTTCTGGGGTTGCGCCGGTATCGCCACTTCCCTTTCCGCCGTCGGCCTGGCCGGGTTGCCGATCTACTATATGGGAAATGAAGAGCAAAAACGGAAATGGATCTCCTACCTGTGTGATCCGGATCACCCCCGCCTCGGAGCAATGGCATTGACAGAACCAAACGCCGGATCGGATGTGAAAGCGATTCAGACAAAAGCGGTCCGCGACGGAGATCATTGGGTGATCAATGGGCGCAAATGTTTTATCACCAACGGCGGGATTGCCGATCTCTATGTCGTGTTCGCGAAAACCGACCCCGCGGCAGGATTTCAAGGCGTATCTGCATTTATCGTTCCGGGAGACACACCGGGCCTTTCGGGAGGCAAAAAAGAACGCAAAATGGGCATCCGGGCCTCCCATACGGGCGATGTCATTCTGGAAGATGTGCGCGTCCCGCTTGACCACTTGCTCGGCGAGGAAAACATGGCATATTTTGGCGCTCTTAAGATGCTGGAGTACTCCCGCCCGGCTGTTGCCGCAGCTGCGGTCGGCGTTGCCCGCGCCGCCTACGAGTATGCGCTTGATTACGCGAAACAACGTGTGCAATTCGGTCGTCCCATCATCAAAAACCAGGCCATTTCATTCATGCTGGCTGATATGAAAACCAAAATCGACGCAGCGCGCCTGTTAACTTGGAGAGCAGCGGAATTGGCCGATCTGGGAGAGTCATGTGTGGTGGAAGGAAGCATGGCCAAAGCATTTGCGGCAGAGGTTGCAATGGAAGTGACCACCAATGCTGTCCAGATCCTCGGCGGATACGGCTACATGCGGGATCATCCCGTCGAAAAATGGATGCGGGACGCCAAAATTTTATCGATCTACGAAGGGACGACGCAAATCCAAAAAAGAACGATTGCAGCCGGTTTGTAAACGGAAAGCGCTGCATTTTCCAAAAATGAAAGGAGAATCCATATGACAAAAGCGATTTCTGTGGATGAAATTTTCCAATTGGTCGAAAAGGCTTTAAAAGACAATCCCAAGCCCGTGCAGGATCTGAACGTGGTTTACCAGTTTGATCTGTCAGGGGATGATGGCGGAACCTACCAGCTTCATCTGAACAACGGTACAGCCAAAGTCGAAAAAGGAGCTTCAGCCAAGGCTGATTGCATTTTGCAGATGAGCGTCGACAATTTCAAAGAACTGCTGTTGGGAAATCTCAGCGGAACAGCCGCTTTCATGACCGGCAAATTGAAAGTGAAGGGAAATATCGGACTGGCGCTGAAATTGGAAAACATTTTGCGCCAGTATGATCCGAGCCAATACCTGTCATAATCCGTCCGGGCCCAACAGTAATTCTTCCGGGGTGATCGCGATGAAACCAAATAATTTGGTGGAAATGCTGTGTCAATCCGTTGAGCGTTACCCGGATAAAGCTGCTTTCTTATGGAAAAAAACCGATTGTTATGAACCAATCACCTACCGCCAGTTTTGGGAGGAAATCCGACTGGTTGCCTCCGGTCTGGCACATCTGGGGATCGGCCGCGATGATAAAGTGGCCATCCTCTCTGAAAACAATCCGAAGTGGGCGGTTTTCGATTTCGCCATTTGCAGTCTGGGAGCGGTTACCGTTCCCATCTACCCCACCCTTCCCGCCGGACAGGTGGGTTGGATTTTGCGCCAAAGCGACTGTAAAGCAATCGCCGTGCAAAATGGAAAACAGCTTGCCAAAGTAACGGAAGCCGGCGCAGACATCCTCGCGATAATCATGCAACCCGATGAAACAGATGAAAAATCGGGGATGAGCCTGACCCTGAAAAAACTGACCAATCTCGGCCGGGAACACCCTCTCCCTGATTGGGAACAGACATGGCGGCAGCTGAAGCGCAGCGATCTCGCCACCATTATCCACACATCGGGAACGACCGGTGAACCGAAAGGCGTCATGCTGACCCACGGAAACTTTTTGTCCAATATCGAAGGCGTTCAATTCTGGTGTTTGGAAGCCCGCGCCGATGACCGCCTGCTTTCCTATCTTCCGCTCTCCCATGTGTTTGAGCGGATGGCCGGACACTTCATGCCATTATCCGTCGGAGCCACGATCGCTTATGCCGAGAGCATCGAGAAAATTCCGGAAAATTTATTGGAAATCAAACCGACAGTCATGACCAGTGTCCCTCTGCTGTTTGAAAAAGTGTATGCCCGCATTCAAAGCCAAATCCTTGCAGGTACCTCCTTAAGGAGAAAGATTGCAAACTGGGCCGTCAACGTTGGCTTAAAACGCTATGACTACTATTCACAGATGCCGCTGGATCAACTGCTCCTTCATCAATGGCCACTCAAACTCCGCTGGCAATGGAACATCGCCGAACGGCTGGTATTTCGGAAAATCAAAGCTGCGTTTGGCGGCCGGCTTCGCGGTCTGATTTCCGGCGGAGCCCCTCTTAATCCCGAAATCGCACGCTTCTTCTGGGCTGTGAATATCCCAGTTCTGGAAGGGTACGGATTGACAGAAACTTCTCCGGTCATTTCCGCCAACCCGATGGCGCGGGTCAAAATTGGCACCGTGGGCAAACCGCTCCCCAATCTCGAAGTCAAAATCGCTGCGGACGGTGAAATTCTAGTCCGCGGACCCAATGTGATGCAAGGGTATTATCAGAATGAAGGAGCCACCGCAGCCCAATTAAGCGGGGAGTGGCTGCACACAGGCGATCTGGGTGAACTTGATGAAGAGGGCTATCTGCGTGTCATCGATCGAAAAAAACGCCTTCTCATTTTAACCACCGGAAAAAATGTGGCTCCGCAACCTGTTGAAAACGCCATCAACCAAAGCCGGTATATCGAACAATCTGTTCTGGTCGGCCACCGGCGCAAATATGTAACCGCTCTTATCGTCCCGGATTTCCAAGTATTATCGGAATGGGCCGGGCAAAATCGCTTACCGGCGGGTCCTGCATCCCGTCTGATCCGGCAACCCCCCGTCAAAAACCTGATCCGGAGCGAGATCAAGCAAGCCATTTCCCCCTTCCCTCCTCATGAACAGCCGAAAAAAGCAATCATTCTTTCCCGGGAATGGACCATTGAAGCGGAAGAACTCACCCCCACCTTGAAAGTGCGGGCCAAACGGGTTGAAGAAAAGTATGAAGCGCTGCTCGATCAGCTTTACGGGGATACCGGGGTAAGCGAATGGAACCTGGACAAGGATGAAGCAGCTGTTGCCATCGAAATTCAAAAAAAGGGGGAGGAAAAAAGATGAATTTACCCCTGGCCGGAAAAGTGGCCCTTGTCACAGGGGCTTCCCGCGGCTTGGGCCGGATGGATGCCTTGATGCTGGCCAAAGCCGGTGCCGATGTGATCGTGACCGACATTCTGTTGGAGGAAGACGGCAATCTGGAAGAGACAACGGAGAAAATGGGACCATTGGCGCAGATCATGGCACAATCGAAGCAGATCTACACCCGGTCGACAGCTAAGGAAATTTGTGCGATGGGACGCCGGTCCGCCGCGTTTCGCATGGATGTGACCGACCGGGAAGAAGTCAAATCCGTCATGGCCAAAGTCATCGAACAGTTCGGGCGAATCGATATTTTGGTAAACAATGCGGCAACGGTCGATCATACAGCGCGTCTCGAACATCAAAACGATGCATTTTGGGAGCGGGATCTGCAGATCAATTTGACCGGCACCTATAACTGCTGCAAGGCTGTGTGGCCTTACATGCAGGAACAAAAAGGGGGCCGGATCATCAACATGGCTTCGATCACCGGCATCATGGGGGGCTTTGGGCAATCGAGCTATGCCACGACCAAGGCGGGCATTTTGGGGCTTACGCGGACCCTTGCCCTGGAGGGAGCACGCTATGAGATCACCGTTAACGCGATTGTTCCGGGCATCATCAATACTGAATCGTTTCAAATGACCAAGCCCGACCTCCGTGAACGCATGATTGGGCGAACAGCACTGAAAAGACCCGGTAAGCCGGAAGATATCGCTCACGCTGTCGTATTCTTGGCCTCCGATTATGCGAGCTACATCACGGGGATCGGCCTTCCCGTCACGGGCGGCCTCGATTTATTCACTTTCTGAAAGGGAGGGAAGCCGATGAACGAACAGGATGCGGTTATCATTGATGCCGCCCGGACGCCGATCGGACGCAAGAAAGGTTCCCTCTCCGGAATAAGGCCGGACGAGCTGGCCGCCTTCCTGCTTCAAAAACTGGTTGAACGAAATCAACTCGATCCTGCGGAAATTGAGGATATCAAAATGGGCTGTGTGACACAAACAGGTGAACAAGGGTATAACATCGGGCGGCTGGCCGGCCTGATTGCCGGATTTCCCGTGGAAGTATGCGGAGTGAGCGTCAACCGCATGTGTGCCTCCAGCCTGGAAACATTGGCTCAGGGGGCCCATGCGATTATGGCCGGTATGTCCGATTGCGTCATTGCCGCCGGTGTCGAAAGCATGAACCGGGTTCCGATGGGCAGCGACGGAGGCAGCTTCAGCGACCAACTGTTAAACCGTTTCAACATTGTCCCGCAAGGCATCTCAGCTGAACTGATCGCGGAAAAATGGCAGCTCTCCCGGGAAGAACTCGATCAGTTTTCCCTCAGCAGCCATCAAAAAGCGCTGAAAGCCCAGTCCGAAAACCGTTTTCAAAATGAAATTATTCCGGTAAAGGCACAAACCCCCTCCGGAGAAACCATACAGCTTCAGACTGATGAAACGCCAAGACCGGACACGAATCTTGAAGCCTTGTTATCCCTGCCTCCCTCCTTTCTCCCCGACGGGAAAATCACTGCGGGCAATTCGAGCCAAATCAGTGACGGCGTTGCCGCCGTTTTGCTCGCCTCGCGGAGAAAAGCGGAAGAGCTGGGATTGAAACCCCGGGCAAAAGTCCGAGCCACCGCCATTGCCGGTGTAGACCCGGAAATCATGTTAACCGGCATTATTCCGGCCACACAAAAAGTGCTGAAACGGGCGGGGTTAACCCTGGATGATATTGACCTGTTTGAAGTGAATGAAGCATTTGCTTCCGTGGTTCTGGCCTGGCAGCGCGAATTGGGGGTTCCATCCCATAAAATTAATCCCAACGGCGGTGCAATCGCCCTGGGCCATCCGCTTGGAGCCAGCGGAGCCCGAATCGTCGCAACGTTGCTGAACGAGCTGGAACGGCAGGAAAAACGCTTCGGCCTGATTGCCATGTGCATCGGCTTTGGCATGGCGTCCGCGATCATCATCGAGCGGGAGGGCGAATGATGGGGAACAAAAATTGGCTGGTTCAGATTAAGGATCGCGTCTGCACCCTGAAAATAAACCGTCCCCCGATGAACACCTTAAACCGGGAAACATTAAGGGAATTGGAAGAAATCTTGAACCGGATGGAAACGGATGAATCGGTCGGATGTCTCATCATAACCGGCGCCGGAAACAAGATGTTTTCCGCCGGCGCGGATATTTCCGAGTTCGGTGACATCGGGCATCCGGAAACCGCAGCAGAAACGCTGCGCCGCGCCCATGAGCTGTTTCATCGGATCGAACGGTTCCCCAAACCGGTCATCGCTTGCATCAACGGCAATGCCTTGGGCGGCGGAAATGAATTGCAAATGGCCTGTCATTTGGCCATCGCCGCCGACACGGCCGAACTGGGATTGCCCGAAGTCCGCCTGGGCCTGATCCCGGGCTATGGGGGAACCCAGCGCCTTCCCCGCTTGATCGGACGACGGCGTGCTTTGGAACTCTTGCTGAGCGGACGGAGGATTTCCGCACAAATGGCGGCAGAGTACGGGTTGATCAACCGGGTGGTGCCGGCAGAACGGGTTTACGAGGAAGCTTTCTCTCAGGCCAAACAGTTGGCAGCCGGCCCCCCGATTGCGCTCAAAGCAATCTTGGATTCCACGATTCGCGGAGAGGAAGTATTACTGAAGCAAGGGCTTGAGATCGAAAAGGAAAATATGCTGAAAGTGGCGCAAACGGAAGATGCCATTGAAGGAGTGGCCGCCTTCTTCAGCAAACGCGCTCCTTCCTTCAAAGGACGTTGAGGCGAACGAGATGTTCGCCTTTTTCTTATGGATTTTCATTTGACTTAAAATAAATCTTAGTCTTAAATTAAAGGGTAATTGTCATTTGTTGCGGAGGAAGGTATCTTTTATGCTTATCAAAATCATGGTTGGCATTGTCTTGGCCTTTCTCATCTGGAAACTGTTAAAAGTAACCTTGAAAACCGCTTTCTGGTTGCTCATACTTGGATTGATCGTACTGGTCCTTTCCCCTGGTCACCTTTTTCTCGTCGAGGGACTTGGCCTGCTGGTCCTCGGTTTTTTGGGTGGCCTTCTCGTGCTGGCCATCATCGGCTTTTTCTTTTTTGAAAACAGTTAACGCTGATACAGAAACGGAGGAACATCTGATGCAAATTCGTGTCGGACTGATCGGCTTTGGTTTATCCGGCTCCACCTTTCACGCCCCGTTAATCGGACACGTGGAAAATCTCGAATTGGCAGCCGTCGTTTCTTCCGATCCCGCCAAGGTGCACGCGCGTTATCCCGATGTAAAAGTCGTTCCGGATACAGAAGCACTTTTGAAGATGAAAGAGATTGACATCGTGGTTATCTCCAGCCCCAATCTCACTCACTTTGATTACGCGAAGAAGGCGATTGAAGCGGGCAAACACGTCGTGGTCGAAAAGCCGTTTACCGTCACATCAAGTGAAGCGGACCAACTTATTCAGTTAGCCGAAGAAAAGGGCGTGATCCTGACCGTCTACCATAATCGCCGCTGGGATAACGATTTCCTGACCATCAAAAAAATCCTCGATCAACAATTACTCGGTCGTTTGTCCACTTTTGAATCCCATTACGACCGCTATCGCCCGTCCGTCCGCCGTCGCTGGAAAGAGCAAAACCTGCCCGGATCCGGTGTGCTATATGACCTGGGCTCACATCTCATTGACCAGGCCCTTCTCTTGTTTGGAAAACCGCAAACGATTTGGGCCGATTTACGTGCTGAGCGGGAAGGAACGGAGTCTGTCGATTATTTTCATCTGGTGCTGGGATATCCCGAACTGCGCGTCATTTTGCACTCCGGTTCTCTCGTTCGCGAAGCGGGACCCCGGTTTATCCTGCACGGGGACAAAGGAAGTTTCATAAAATACGGGCTCGACCCGCAGGAAGAGCAGCTTAAAGCCGGTTTGCTGCCGGATGAACTCGGTTTTGGTGAAGATGAAGCGAAATCTTACGGGCAGATTCACACAACAATCGGCTCTCTTCAGACAAAAGGACGAATCCAAACCATACCCGGGCGTTATGTTTCCTTTTATGAACAATTGGCCGAAGCCGTCCGCAACGACACAAAACCGCCCGTGGCGGCAGAGGAAGCACGCGATGTGATTCGCATGATCGAATATGCGATGCAAAGTGCCCAGGAGCAGCGGACCATTACACTGAACGGCCACCGCTGACCATATCCCCCATCCGCAATGAGTACCTCTCACAGCGGGACGTATCAGGGAAATCTCATCGTTTCCCCTCCGATTTCCGGCAAATGCCAAGTTCCCCTCTTCGTCGGGGAGCTTGGCATTTCTCACCTTTTTGGACTAACCTCTTTTTTTCCGCATAAAATGAACCATACCGGATATTGGAGGAATGGAAATGGATAAACGGATTTCTTTCAGGCCAATCATCTTCGGCACGGTTGTGGCAATCAATTTGATGCTGCTTGCTCTTGTCATCGGCAAAAAATCCGTTATCATTCAGGAAGCGGTTCCGTCACTTGCCCCGGCGTCAAAACAGGCGATCACGATCAGTTACGAAATGGAAAAAATCGGGTCGCGCAAAGTTCCCGCTGCCTCAGATACCGGCAAAGGATACTGGATTGTCGAACACTACCGCCAATTTGAATGTCACTATGACAGAAAAAACGGACACTTGCTTTATAAAAGCCCGACGAATAACGACACCTATCTTCGTTACTGGCAACCGGCCAAGTAATTCAGGAGGTCGCCTTCTTTTTCGCCCGGGTTCCCTTTCTCTTTCCTTTTCCTTTCCCCGAAGCGGCAGCCAGACTGGCTTGCAGCGCTTCCATCAAATCGACCACTTTCTCCGGTCTTCCGGCCGGCGCTTCCACTGTATCCTCCTCCCCGATTTTCTTTTCGATCATTTCCTCCAGCGCGGTCCGGTAATCGTCTTTGTATTTTTCGGGATCAAATGGCGTAGACAGTTGCTCGATCAATTGTACAGCCATCTTCAATTCCTTTTCCGGCAGCTCGCTTTCAGCCGGAATGTAAGGGATTTGCTTATAATCACGCACTTCATCCGGATAAAAAATGGTTTCCATCACCAGGCTCTCCCCGTAAACGCGAATGACAGCCATCGATTGTTTCGAGCGAATTGTCACTTTGGCCACCCCGATTTTGCCTGACTCCTTTAAAGCCTGCCTGAGAAGGGCATATGCCCGGTTATTTTCATCCTGCGCTCCGAGATAGTACGATTTGGCAAAATAAATCGGGTCAATCTCTTTTAACTCCACAAAATCGATAATCTCAATGGCCCGGTTGGCATCGGGCGCCAGCGCCTTCAAGTCATCATCTTCCAGGATGACATATTTCCCTTTGGAATACTCCACCCCTTTGACAACTTCATCCCACGAAACTTCCCGCTTGCAGTGCGGACAGGTGCGCACCATCTTGACCGGCGTCTGGCACTCTTTATGCAAATAGCGAAAGCGAATATCCTTGTCCTCCGTCGCCGCATACATCTTCACCGGAATATTCACCAGGCCAAAACTGATCGATCCTTTCCATATCGTGTGCATCGTTTATCACCTCAGCTTTTGGAAATCAGCTGCCCCCAACAAGATCGAGTCAAATCAGGCCTTCCCTCCATCAAGTGGCATACTCCTTCATAAAAGAGGGGATCTTTCCAGTTCGGAGCAAGCTTCTGTGCCGTTTTAAAATGGCTGATCGCTTCGCCGGAATGTCCCATCTCCAGTGTCGCCCGCCCTTTCTGATAATAGCCCATCGCTTGCAGAGCCGTTTGTTCATGCGTAATCAGCTGGTCTGCGATGCTGGCGGCTTGCCGGAAGTCACCGGTATGCGTCGACAGATGGGAACGAACCGCCAACCACTTGGGCTGTTCCGCCACCTTTGCCGGCAAACGGCTCACCGCCGATCTCGCCTGCTTCAACTCTCCCTGGCTGATGGAGATCCATACATAGGCAAAAAGCAGATCCGGATGGTCCGGGAACAAACTCAACCCTTTTTTTAACCATAACAGGGATTCGCTTTCCCGTTTAAGCGTCCACAAATTCCAAGCAATCCCGTAATAGGCTTCCGGTTTTTTCGGGTCGGATGACAATAACCTTTTATACCACTCCATCGCCTGGGCCGGCTGCCCCATCTCCTCATAATCATGGGCGATCGATTCCATGATTCGGGGAAGTTTCGCTTTTTCATAGGAAGCCAGCCGCCAGAAGGAAACACTCCCCCACTCCTGATGGTGGCGGTAACAGCTGGATAAATAATACATCGATTCCCAATCATCCTCATTGAGCGACAGAGCATGATAAAAATAAGGGATCGCTTCATGGTATTCCTCAAGCCGGTAATGACAGGCTCCAAGATTAAACCAGGCATCCGCGTGATCCGGAAGCATGGAAACCACCTTGGAAAATTCGCGAATCGCCTGACGATCATTTCCTTCTTTCACCAAAATGCAGCCCAGCATGTGCCTGGCAAACCCGATAAATGTCTCATGCGCAGCGGTTTTGGCCACCAATTCAAACTGACGGCGCGCTTCATCCAAATTCTCCTCCTGAAAATGGGTAAGCCCCAGATAAAGCCGGCCTAAAAGGAAATCAGGTTCGAGTTCGATCACTTCCTGAAACAACCGCTTGGCTTTCGCGTACATCGTCAGGCCGTAGTAACCCTGCCCCTGGCGAAATTGGCGAACAGCGGATTCATCGAGCCAAATCTCTTCATCAATCTCTGTTTCGTCACTCCCCAGATCAGGGTGGTCATGCAGCAGTTGTCTGATCTCCTCCTCAACAAGCGCCCATGTTTCCAGCAGTTGATCACAAGATTGTTTGATTTGCAAAAACCTCTGCCGCCATTTCGTTTTTTCGGCCAATGAACAGTTTGGATACTTTAACTTGATCTCTTCCAAAGCATTGTGCACTAAATCTTGCCATTGTTGGTGAAACATCGTTCTTCCCTCCAGCCGGATATTCCCTATGTCATAGCGTATCTCTGCGGCACGGTTTCCATGCAAAAAATAAAAAAGCGGCCGATGGTTCCGGTGTCCATCGGTCGCTTCTATTAAACTTCACGGGAATGACTCTCAGAGGATCGCCCCGTGAACTTCTTCACCAAGCATTTCCACAATCCGGTTTTGCTCATCCAGCAAAGCGATTTTCGGCTTGTGGGTGCGTGCCGTCTGCTCATCCATCATGGCATAGGACATGATGATCACCACATCACCCGGCTGCACCAGCCGCGCGGCCGCCCCGTTCAAACAAATCACTCCGCTGCCGCGCTCCCCGGGAATGACGTATGTTTCCAGCCGTTCACCGTTGTTGTTATTGACGACCTGCACTTTCTCGTTCGGCAAAATATCCACTCGTTCCAAAATCTCCTCATCAATCGTAATGCTTCCGACATAATTGAGATTGGCTTCTGTTACCGTCGCCCGGTGGATTTTTGCCTTCATCAACGTACGCAACATCATCTTAATCCTCCCTGCCACCAATCAACAAGTTATCGATCAATCGCGTCGCCCCAAACTTCACCGCCACGGCCACGATCACGCGTTGCCCTTCCCAGCGGAAAAAAGGTTCCAGATCCGGGTAGGTTAAGGCTTCGACATAATCGATCTCCGCCAGCGGCATGGTGGAAATGCGCCGGCGCACGTATTCCTTAATCTCTTCCGCGTGTTCCAGTTCCCCGTGTTTCAATTTCTCCTCCGCTTCACGCAGGGACCGGCTCAGAATCAGCGCCTGTTCTCTTTCCGTCTCAGACAAATAAACATTGCGCGAACTGAGCGCCAAGCCATCCGCTTCGCGCACAATCGGGCATGGAACGATGGTGACCGGAAAGTGCAAATCTTGCACCATTCGTTCAATCACGGCCACTTGTTGGGCATCTTTTAACCCGAAATAGGCGCGATCCGGCCCGACGATATTGAACAATTTGGCCACGACGGTTGCCACCCCGTCAAAATGGCCCGGTCGGGAAGCACCGCACAGCGGTTCACTCACTTTCCTTACCTGAACGGTAGTCAGGGTTCCCTCCCCATACATTTCATCTACCGAGGGATAAAAGAGAACATCAACCCCCGCCTGGCGGGCCAATGCGGCATCGCGTTCCAGATCGCGCGGATACCGGTCAAAATCTTCACCGGGTCCGAATTGTAAAGGATTGACAAAGATCGACATTACGACCGTTTGGCACTCCTGCTTTGCCCGTCGCACAAGACTGAGATGCCCTTCATGCAAATAGCCCATGGTCGGAACGAAACCGATTTCCCTATTGATTCTGAGCGGCTTCAAGTACTGTCGTAATTCTGCAGCTGTTTCTACGATTTTCATTTGCCATAAACTCCTTTTTGATTGCCATACAATTGTCCAGCCAACTCCGCCCCCAGATGCGTCGCATGCTTCTCTTCGGGGAAACGGCGGGTTTTTACCTCATGAACATAATCGCTGACCCCTTTGAGCATCAATTGCCCGGTTTGCTGATACACTTTTACGAAGGATGGATGCCAATCGCCGGACATAGCAAGGACATCATGCCAGACAAGAACCTGACCGTCGCAGTAGCGGCCGGCTCCAATTCCGATGGTCGGAATGGATAATTGTTCCGTGATGCATTGCCCGAGCTCTTCCGGCACACATTCGAGCACCAGCGCAAATGCCCCCGCCTCTTCCAGCCGCTTGGCTTCCTCGACAAGCTGCTCGGCGGCTTGCAGCGTTTTTCCCTGAATCACATATCCTCCCAACTGGTTGACCGTCTGCGGGGTTAAGCCCAAATGCCCCATCACCGGAATGCCTGCTGCCGTCAACGCCCGCACATTCTCCAAAATCTCAGAGCCGCCTTCCATTTTGACACCATAAGCCCCGCCTTCTTGCATTAATTTGGCCGCAGCTTTGATTACCTCATCTTTGGACAGATGGGCCAAGGCAAACGGGAGATCGGCAATCACCATCGTCCGTTTTGTCGCTCGCGTCACGGCTTTTGTATGGTGTAACATATCGGCGAGGGTGACCGGAATGGTCGAATCATATCCCAACACGACCATCCCCAGGGAATCTCCGACCAAAATCACGTCAGCCCCGGCTTGTTCGGCAAGTTTGGCCGAAGGATAATCATAGGCCGTAATCATGGCAATCGGCTCTTTCTCGCGCTTCATCTTCACGAGCGCTCTGGTCGTCACTTTTTTTGGCTTATCGCTCATGCAGGTATCCTCCCTTTTCTCAGGGCCCTTGGGAGAAGAAAAAGAAAACGCCCGTTTTGGCATTCACGGGACCAAAACAGACGTGAGGTTGCTAAATCGGGTTCCCTCTGTCTCCGTCCCAACGGCTCGAAGCAGATCCATACAGATAAAAAAATGTACGCAAGGAGATGAAGTGCAGCTCCTCTCCGGATGCCGCCTCTCCCCACTTATAAATTAACGAAAAACAAGGCAAATTGCAATTTCCTCCGCTAAAGAGCGAGGATTTTTTCTTTGAAAATGCATCGGCAGGTACGGGATTGTGCGTGATAAGTCAACAAGTTATCCGTAAAATTTTTGCATCGGTGGAGTATTTAAACAGCGATTCCTGAAAACTCAGCATTGTTACAGAAATTAATACAGATATATTATAAAATTTATAATTATTTCGAAAGGAAAATTTTATTTTATGTCAAAATAATTAAAGAAAACTTACATCAGGAGGCGGGTTATGAGCTGGAAAAAATCGATTCGCCGATCTGTGCAATGGGCGAGTGTGCTGACGATTTTGCTTGGAACCGCTGTAAGTCCGACTTTTGCCCATGCCGAATCAGTTGTGCCAAACCGGGTGCCGGGAGCTTATCAAACGCCGAATCAGCCGCTGTCGCAATCCCTGCTGCAAGCAAAGGACCCGGCAACCACCAAAAAACCTGAGAAAAAAGGCGTATTGGGCCCAATTCATCCACGCTACGAGATGAATGTCAATTATGATTCAAAGGCACATCAAATCAACGGAACCATGAAAGTCCAATTTACCAACAATCTCAAACAAGATCTGACCGAGCTGTATTTCAACCTCTGGGGAAATGCCGCAGTTTTTAAAGAAAACGGCGGTGGCATCGATGTTCAAAATGTGAAAGTGAACGGCAAAAAAGCCAGGTACGAGGTAAGAGATACCTCCTTACATCTGCAGGGGTTTTCTTTGAAAGCAAACAAAAAAGCTTCCGTTGAAATGGATTTTACAGTCTCTGTTCCGGAAGGACAGGATCGTTTCGGCTGGTCCGGGACCACCGTCTCCCTTGGCAACTGGTTTCCGATCCTCGCTGTTTATGACGATGAAGGGTGGAATGTCGATCCCTATTTCCCATATGGTGAAAGTTTCTATTCTTTGACCGGTGATTTTGATGTGACTGTAACCACCGACAAGTCACAGGTGATCGCTGCCACAGGGACGGAAAAAGGCCGGCCGAAAATCGTCGGAAACCAGGCTGTCCACCATTATGTGGCCAAAAATGTCCGCGATTTTGCGATGGAAATGGACCCAACCTATCATGTCAAGTCAGGGATGGCCGGAAATACCAAAGTAAACGTGTACTTCACGGACAAACAGGCCAAATTTGCCGATGCGATGTTGAAATCAGGCATTGACAGCCTCAAACTCTACAGCGAAAAATTCGGGAAATACCCGTGGCCGGAACTGGATGTAGTCAGTATGGAAGGCTGGTTCGGAGGGATGGAATATCCACAGCTTGTGATGATTTCCATTACGGACAACAGCACCGTGGACAGGGTGAAATCGGTAGTCGCCCATGAAAACGGCCATCAATGGTTCTACGGGATCATCGGCGACAACGAATATGATGAACCTTGGCTGGACGAGTCGTTTGCCACATTCTCGGCCGCTTTGTACGACGGAACCTTGGACAGCCTGACCGCAGAACCTTTGGAAGATCCTTCCTATCACCTGTCATCCAAAGTTTCCGATTTCACGGCCCGCGGGGATGAAGGAGTGGATGCTTATTATTACATGATTTACTCCTACGGTGCCCGCACGTTAAATGACCTGCGAAAAGAACTGGGCGATGAACAATTCTACCGCTCCATGCAGGCTTATTTCAAAGAGAAAAAGTTCGGGGTGACAACGACTGCGGATTTCATCCGGATCATGGAGCAGACAAGCGGACGTGATCTCTCCGGATTCTTCGCGGATCATCGGGTATATCTATCCGATCAGGAAAATTGACCCGATCGCCGTACAGCAAAATGAGAGAGGGGCACTCATCCCCTCTCTCATTCTTTCTTCCGGCCAATGCGATTCCTCCCCGGAGCTGTGCCGGAAATCTCTCCATGACTGACACATTGCTGACCGTATAACGCCCGGTTTTCTGTCCCCGTCGGTACATTTTGCAAATTCAATTCTGCAATGGAGACGCATCTTTCGACGCATCTTTAAAAAATTGCGGTAAATATTTTTTATGTGCCTCCAGCATCTCATCCAAAATCTGTTTGGCGACAGAATCAGACGGAACCAACGGGTTTATCGTCATCGCCAGTAAGGCTGTTTTGTAATCTCCTGTGACAGCAGCTTCTGCCGCCACCCGTTCAAACGATTTGATTTGTTGGACGAGACCCCTGACAGCGACGGGAAGATCTCCCATCGCAATGGGCACAGGACCTTCTTTGGTGATAACGCAGTTGATTTCCACGGCGGATTCGGCGGGAATACTTGCGATCGCTCCGTTATTCTTCACATTGACGGGCTGGATGTCGCGTTTGTCATTGTAAATCGAATCAATCAAGTTGCAGGCTGCATCACTGTAATAAGCACCTCCGCGCTGTTCCAACTGAGGCGGTTTAATGTCCAATTCGGGGTCCTGGTACAGCTCAAAAAGTTCGGCTTCGATCTTCTTGACGACTTCCGCCCGGGTTCCCACCGTTCTTGCGGCCTCCAATTCCTGCTCAAGCATTTTGCTCGTTTGATAATAGTAACGGTGATATGGACAGGGAAGGATTCCCAAAGCTTGAATAAATTCTTTCTCCCAGCCCAAATCCTTAATATTTTTCATCGTCATGCCGGACTGCTCTCCGCCGGTCAGCAGATCGATTACCTGTTCGGTCACCTTTTTGCCGTCCATATATACATCCAATCCGAAAACCATATGATTTAAACCTGCAAAATCAATGTGAACACGTTCTCCCTCCACACCGAGCATTTCGGCGACGCTCATTTTCATTCCGACAGGTACGTTGCAAAGACCGACCACTTTTTTAATGTTGCTGTAACGAAGAACAGCCTCCGTCACCATACCGGCCGGATTAGTAAAGTTGATCAGCCAGGCATCGGGACACAACTCTTCCATATCTTTGCAAATGTCCAGGATGACAGGGATGGTTCTCAATCCTTTAAATAAACCACCCGGACCGTTGGTTTCCTGACCGATCACCCCGTATTTCAAGGGAATTCTTTCATCCAAAGCTCTCGCATCCAGCAATCCAACACGGAACTGGGTAGTGACAAAATCGGCATCTTTCATCGCTTCACGCCGATCCAAACTGAGATGAATCTGCATGGGAATCCCGGCTTTATCCACCATACGCTTGGCCAGGCCTCCGACGATATTCAATTTTTCCTTTCCTTCCGGAATATCCACCAACCACAGCTCTTTAACCGGGAGTTTATCATATCTCTTGATAAATCCTTCCACCAGTTCAGGTGTATAGCTTGATCCTCCGCCAATGGTAACGATTTTCAGCCCGTTGCTCATGATCATCTACCTCCATCACCCATCATATTTTCAAATATTCATACAGATCGACCAATTCGGTTGCCAAGTCTTTCACCGTAATGGCATTCATCAAATGATCCTGCGCATGAACCATTAACAACGAAATTTCCCTCTTTACTCCTTTCACCTCCTCTTGAATCAGGGATGTTTGTATGTGATGAGCCTGATTCAGCTCTTCACCGGCCTGTTGCAATTTTTCCCTCGCCTCGGAAAATCTGCCCTGTTTCGCTGCTGCTATGGCTTCCATCGCACAGCTTCTCCCGTTTCCCCCATGAATGATGATCTGAAAGATCACTTTCTCTGCATTTTCCATTCTCCGATTCCCCTTTGAGTTTGAACAAAAAGCACGTCAGACATTGTCCCGGACCTAAACCACCTTTTCCTCCTGAGAGTTGGCCGTTTCATCCCCCTCTTCTTCCAATCGTTTTTGCTTATCCCACATTCTGAAAAATGGGTAATACACACAAAAGGTAATCACGATATTGACCAACTGCATGACGGCACCGGATATTTTTCCACCCGTGGCCAGATATCCGGAAATGATGGGGGGCATTGTCCAGGGAACCGCGATCCCGGCAGGTCTGGCCACCAATCCGGTCTTCATTCCAATATATGTGGATATGACGGTAAGAATGGGTGCAACAATAAACGGAATCAACATCGCCGGGTTCAATACAATCGGCATCCCGAAGATGATTGGTTCATTGATGTTAAAGATGGCCGGGCCGATCGCCAAGCGCCCCAACTGTTTCATTTGCTTGCTTCTCGAACGCAGCAGCATGGCCAGTGCCAGGGCAAATGTTGCCCCGCTCCCGCCAACATTGATAAAGTTATCAAAAAATTGCTGGGTAAAAATGTTGGGTAATGCCTCATGATGCTGAAAAGCCACCCGGTTGGCATCCATGGCCCCGTACCAGATCGGAGCCATCACGCCTCCTACGATACTAGCTCCATGCAGCCCGCAAACCCAGAGCAACAGTTTTATCAGTTCGGCAACAAGGCTTCCTCCCAGACTGCCCCCCAAAATCCCGAGAGGCTTTCCTAACAAATCTCCCACGATATTATGCAAACTTTCGAAATGGGTCTGTTCGACGAGCAAGCGGGCCAGCCAGATCACCGTAATCACTGCAAAGCCCGGAATAAGGGCAACAAATGACTTGCTCACAGAAGGCGGGACTCCATCGGGCAGTTTAATGAAAATCTCCTTTTGAATAATCCAACGATAAATTTCGGTGGACAGGATGGCAACCAGCATCGCCACGAACAATCCTTTGCTTCCCAACAGTGATGTCGGAATCCCGCCATCGACGAGAATCGCTTCTTTTGCCCCTTGAGGAGTAAATGGCACTTTAAATGGGGTTGCCAATAAGAAGGCGGCAACGGAAATGACGCCGGCCGATAACGCATCAACCGCATATTTTTCAGCGAGCCGATAGGCGATTCCAAAAGCGGCAATGAGCGCCATAATATCAAAAGTAACCCCGACCGGATAAGACAACTTCTCAGCCCACTGTCCACCGAAGTGTTCAGCCATAAAAGCATCATATCCCGGAATCGGTAGGTTGGATAAAATCAAAAAAACGGAGCCGATAATAATCAAAGGCATGGTTAAGACGATTCCATCCCGCAAAGCCTGCAAGTGGCGTTGAGCGGCGATCCGCCCGGCAAGCGGCATCACGCTGTTTTCCAAAAAATCATTTAATTTTCCCATAAATTCACCTCCTGTTTGCAAGCAACTGTTGTGCGAATTTCAGCACTTCCGCACCATTACATGTGCCATAATGGACGGTGTTGATAACATCAACCGGAATCCCTTTTTCTTCCCCCAATTTTTTCAATTGCTTAAGCAGGTATCGAACTTGAGGCCCCAGGAGCAACACATCTGCCTCATCAATGTGATTGCGTACTGCATCAGCCGGAACAGCCCAAATTTTGCATTCAATCCCTTGTTCCTCTGCGCTTTTGAGCATTTTTGTTACCAACAGACTTGTTGACATCCCCGCTGAACAACATAACAAAATATTCATTCATAACCCCTCCTTATTGATCGGACAGATCAGGACGGTTGGAAACCAAAACGCAAAATCTCCTCTGTTATGCCAAATCCAACCCAGCAAAAGATCAAAAACGATGTTTACAGTTTGATTGTATTTTAAAAATACTTACATTTACACGCATCCTTTTTCCGTTAAGCAACGGAAAATGTTTGTCCAACATTTTAAAAAATGCATTATAGGGAAAATGTTTTTTATTCGACCCAAATAAAAAACCTCCCGCTTGTTCAGCCCTGTAAGGAGCGACAGCAAGAGGTGCCAGGATTTGCGTCAGGATTGCTTGAACAGTACATCAACAAACTCCCGGTAGGTTTTGCATTTAAGTAGCTGTTGAACCATTTGGCCATCGTTTACAACCTTGCCCAGCAGATCATACATTTTTTGTAAATCTTCCCTGCTGTTTTTTTTCACACTTAATAAACAAACAAATTGGACACGCTTATCCCCCCACTCGATCGGCTTTTGCAAGGTACATACCGCCCAAAACGTAGTTTCTGTTTGCGGTACGATGGGATGTGGGATCGCTACGAGATTACCGAAAGATGTCGGGGATAAGGCTTCCCTCTCGAAAACGGAAGCCAAAAACGTTTCATCGACAAGGCCTGCCTGTTGCAATTGATCCCCCAAAAAATGCAACACTTCTTCTCTTGATTTAAACGTCTGCTGAAGAAATACCAATTCTTCTCTGGCATATTCCAATATTCGCCCCGCATTTTCAAAGATGGCCCGTTCAATTTTTTCCAGATCCATCCCTTCGAGAATCGTATTCACCTCAATTACCGGGATCGGCAAAGGATGAGGGATCGGAACGGTGCTGATGAGAAAATCAAGAGATTGCATAGGGATTTGATCCAGTTTGTAATATTCGGTCGTTCCCAGGATCTCAAGTCTGGAACCAAACCTGGAGCGCAATTTGTAGTATAAGAGCCGGGCACTGCCAACGCCTGAGGCACATACAATCATGCAGCGCTTTTTGCGCTGATCATTCATCCTGCTTCTTTCCATTGCTGCAGCGATATGAAGAGCAAGGTATCCCATTTCATTTTCATCAATTTCGATGCCCATTTTCTCTTTTAGAACCATCCCTGCAAGAATCGCTGCCTCAAAGGCGATCGTATAATTTGATTTAATGGTCTCAAGCATTGGGTTTCGTATGTTCATTCGAAACCGATAGCGGTTTATCGCGGGTTTTAAATGAAGACTGATTCCAACGACAAGTTCCTTATCATGCTGAATTCCCAGCCTGAGTTTATTCTCAATGGTTTCCAGAATCTCCATTGTTAAAGCATAGATGTCCGGATCAATAAACGTCTGGACTTCGGTTTCGCAGAGAGCAGGGTCTACGGTAATTTTGGTTCCCAGTAAATGAATGGCAACATACGCAATCTCCGCAAATGGAAATTTTATTTTCAATCTCTCCCCGATTTTTTTCAATATATTGGTTGCCACCTCAAATTCTTTTTGCTTAATGATGTCCTTTAATTCTTCTTTGTACCAAGATACATAGTTCCCGCTTTGTATCCGCTTACATGCGATCGCAATATGAATGATAAGATTGTTCAAGCCAATGTCCGAAAGGGTAATTTCTTCTTCCTTTATCTGTTCCAGCGTAATGGTTTGAATCACTTTCATCTCTTCTTCAGGGAGAAGCGGAACACCGTCCTGAATCAGGCTCCGTTCCGTTTCTTTTCGGTTAAAGAGATATTCGGACATGCAAAAACGCCATTTCATCTCATCCCCTTTTAATTTCAATCCATAATTAGGCCGCTTTTCCAATTCGAGCCCATACGCTTTCAATCGTTTTTTTACGGTACGCAGATCATTTTGGATAGTTGATTTGCTGATGTATAATTCCTCTGCCAAATCTTCGAGTTTGACATACCCTTCAGAGAGAAGAAGCCGTTTGATTAAATAGTCGGCCCTCTCTTCCGGCAGAGTCGGAATCCCTTTGCTTTTCGGCGAATCAGTCTGAAAAATCTCTTTGAGAAGTGTCCGAAAAAGCTCATGATCATGAATGATCAATTCATATCCGGTCCCTCTTACAGCCCGGATCGCAGCACCGTTTTCGGTCAGTAAAGCATCCAATTCCTTCATGTCATTTCGAATGGTCCTGGAGGTAACTTGAATCACATTGGCCAAATATTCGCTGGTTAAAGCTGTCTTGGCCGCCATCAGCTCCCGCAAAATCCCGATCATCCGGGCATTCAGCACCATGAATCCCCCCGTCTGACCCATTTTGAGAAACACACCATTTTTCTGTTAAAGAATCGATGAATTTTTTGATATCCCTCAACAGAGCAAGCAAATCATCTTTCATTTTTTAACCTTGTTGAAGTGAATAATTGGTTGCCCCCCTGTTTCGGACAGTCACAATCTTTATATGCTATAATTATAATAAAAAATCAAATCATTCATAATATTAATCTTTATATTCGTATTTGGAAGTAAAGAAGCGGTACGCCTTATGTCCGGAAAAGATGCAAGCAGAATGAAAAAAAGAGCCCTGGAGATCATCCCTAAGGGCTCTTTTTTCATGTGAACATGCGTTGTTGGCAGGGCGGTGGCGTCCCCTGTCCGCTTGCCGATACTTTCTTTCTGGAGTGGCATCGCTCCCAGCTTCTTTTTACGAACGATTCCCTCCTGCGTCCCATTCGACCTCTGCTGAGTAAACGGGCGTGATTCCCGTAGCGGTGCGGATCAGTAAAGCTCCTTGTTCATTTAACCGCATCGCGACGCCGGTTACGGATCCCTGTGTCGTTCTGGCGGTGATGGTTTGGCCCAGCATTCCGGCTGTTTCTTCCCATTTCTCCCGAATAAAGGAAAATCCTTCGCGCAAATAGCGGTCATAAATTTGCTCCAATTCCTCCAAAATGGCAGCGACCAACGGAGGACGGTGTATTTTTGTTCCCTTTTCTTTCGCCAGGGATGTGGCAACATCCTTAATGTCATCCGGCCACTGATTCACATCAGCGTTCACATTGATGCCGATTCCCAAAATCACATAGTGAATCCTGTCCTGCTCTCCCCTGAGTTCGGTCAAGATCCCGCACACCTTTTTCCCGTCAATCAGCAAATCGTTGGGCCACTTAATGCGGATCGGCAGGCCGGTGACGCGGTACATCCCTTCCCGTACTCCGACGGAAGCGAGCAGGGTGAGATGGGAAGCATCCGTCAAGGGAATGGGCGGGCGCAAAATCAAGCTCATCCAAATTCCTGTCTGCGGGGGGGAGTGCCAGGTCCGTCCCAATCTCCCCCTTCCTTGTTTTTGCTCTTCGGCGATCACGAGCGCTCCTTCCGGCGCCCCTTCGCGCGCCCATTGATGAGCGATGACTTGCGTGGAAGGAGTGGTCGGCTCATAGCGCATTTCCCGGCCGAATCGATCTGTATGCAAATAAGGCAGGATCTCTTCCGGCGCAATCCGATCCGGTCGGTAAATGAGCCGGTAACCGCTGCGCGGGCGGGCTTCAATCTCATACCCTTCATGCCTGAGCTCCTCAATATGCTTCCAGATGGCCGCACGGCTGCAACCCACCCGGCGGCTGATCTCCTCACCCGAGATAAATTGATCGTAATTGTTGATCAACAGTGAAATCAATTCATTGCGAATCGACTTTTCCAATTTTGTACCCTTCCTCCAGCAAAGCATTTTTATCATTTGGCAACAAGCCAAGTGCCACCTGTTCATAAAGATTGTTTAAGACCTGTCCGACCCATGGCCCCGCCTTTTTCCCCGAATAACGAATGAGCTCCTCCCCGCCCAAGTCCAACTCCCTTCGCTCCTTCACCGGCATTTCGTTCCACCAGTCCTGAAACCTGGTCTCTGTCAGATCTTTGTCCATGATTTTCCCGACGAGTCTCCTCAATTGGCCGGATCGTCGGACGGAATCCAGCCCATGGCGCAGAAGCTGCCGTTTCCAATAGACCGGATCGGTTGCCGTCCATTCTCCCGCCAACATCAACCTGAAACAAACCGATATCTGTTTCTGATCACGGGCGGACAACTTCAACGCTTTCAGCCGTCTTCCCAAGCAGGCTTCATCTGTCTGGCACAACCAAAGAAGATAAGCCCAGCGAACGATCCGATCGGATGTTTGGTCAAAAGATGCCGCTTGATCCGGCGGGAAAGATTGCAGATCCCACCGGCAAAACGGGGGCAAAGCGCGAAGCAGGTCAGTCGAAAACAATTCTCTTACCCCGGCGGAAGGAGAGACGGCTTTCCACATCTTCTCCAGTTCCTGCACCACGCGTTCCACTGAGAGATGAAAGCACTCCGACCGTAACGCGATCAGCGCCCGCCGGGTTTCCTCTTCCAACGCAAACCCGAATTGCGCGACAAACCGCACGGCCCGAAGCATGCGCAGCGCATCTTCCCGAAAGCGATCACGCGGATTGCCCACGGTGCGGATCCTTCCGGCCAGGAGATCTTCTTTTCCGGAAAAATAATCAATCACCTGTCCCCGACGGTTTTTCGCCATCGCGTTTATGGTAAAATCGCGACGGGCCAAATCTTGTTTCAACGAGGAAACGAAACGCACCTGGCTGGGGCGCCGCCGATCCAGGTATGCTTCTTCAATCCGGAACGTGGTGACTTCCAGCGGGATTCCCTGTTCAACCACGGTGACCGTTCCATGTTTCAAACCGGTGGGAATGGTTCGCGGAAACAGGTTTTGCACCTGATCGGGAACGGCATCGGTCGCAATATCATAATCCTGCGGGGAAATACCCAGCATTTCATCCCTTACGCATCCGCCCACCAGGTATGCCTGAAATCCGGATTTCTCCAATTGTTCCATCACGCTTAACGCTGCCGCTTTTCTTGTGTCCATCCTCGATCCTCCCGCTTATTTCTCCAGGAGGCGGTAATAAATCTGTTCATATTGCTCAACGATCTTCAAACCGCAAAATTTCTCCCGCACCCGGGCCAGGCCCGCTTCCGAAAACGATTGATACAACCGTTCATCGCGAAGCAGCCTGATGGCAAAACGCGACATGCTGTCGGTGTCCCCCGGATCAGCCAGAAAACCGGTCACTTCATGTTCCACCACTTCGGGAATCCCGCCCGCGTTGGATGCGACCGTCGGGACACCGCAGGCCATCGCTTCCAGTGCAACCAGGCCAAAGCTTTCTTTCTCCGACGGAAGCAACAGCAAATCCGCCAATGAAATCAATGCGGCCACTTCATCCTGTTTCCCCAGAAAGATGACACGATCCGTCAGCCCGAGATCCTCCACTTTTTGAATCACTTTCGGCAATTCGGGTCCTTCTCCGACCAACAGCAGCCGTGCGGGAATCACTTGCTGCACCTTGTAAAACACCTCTATGACATCGAGAGGGCGCTTAACGGGGCGAAAGTTGGAAATATGGAGCAAGATTTTTTCGTGCGGTGCCCCGTACTTTTCGCAAATATGAGCGACATCGCGCGGATAGTAAATCCGGGTATCGACAAAATTGTATATGCAATCGATGGGCCGGTCGGAACAAAACAGCTCATAAGTCTGTTTGACCAAACTTTGCGATACCGCCGTCACCGCATCACTTTTATTGATGCCGAAACAAATCACATCCCTGAGAGAGGGATCTTCTCCCAGGACAGTAATATCCGTACCATGCAATGTCGTCACAACTTTGAGATGCTCTCCCACCATCTGCTTGGCCAATACGGCCGCAATGGCATGGGGAACCGCATAATGGACGTGCAACAAATCAAGCTCGTATGTTTTCGCCACTTGTGCCATCCGGCTGGCAAGTGCCAAATCATAAGGAGGATATTTAAACACCGCATAGCGGTTTGCTTCTACGCCGTGATATCGGATATTCTGCATGAACTTTCCCAACCGGAACGGCATGTCATACGTGATAAAGTGGATATCATGTCCCCTTTCGGCCAGCAATTTTCCCAGCTCCGTAGCGACCACTCCGGAACCGCCGTGGGAAGGATAACAGGTAATTCCAATACGCATGGGGAACCCCCCTCCTTCATCATTTTTCCTGAGGAATCAACAATGTTTGTTTGAGCGGGCCGGCACTCACCAATGCTTCCCCATACAATGCGCCGATCTGATGTCCCCACAACTGATCGCGGCCGCGGATCATGGCCAGATAAGTAGGGCTGTTCAGCGGTGTCTTCACCTCACCCTCATTGGGGTCAAACTGGCTTTTATAAGCCAAAAGCGCTTGCTGTTTGCGTTCGTAAACATCGGTTACATCAACAATCAGATCAGCCTTATGTACATTGTTGATAAAATAATAAAAAACCTGGTCAACCCGGTGAGCCGATTCTCCACCCGGTGTCTGTTTCATCCGAATGGCCGCATCAAAAACCGCCTCTTTCACCATCCGGCTGCAAGCGACATGATCGGGATGCCGGTCTTCCCAGTACGGAGCCAGGACCACCCGGGGCTTTAATTGCCGGATCACCTGGGTCATTTTTAAAATCTGCTCCTCACTTCCACGGAGACCCCGATCGGGAAAACCCAACTGGATCGACCGGGAAATCCCCAGAATCTCCGCTGCAGCTTTCGCTTCTTCCCTCCGTCTTTCCACTGTGCCGTTGGAAGAAAGCTCCGCCTCGGTCAGATGGCAAACTGCCACCGAGAACCCGTTTTCCGCGTGCTTGGCCAGGATTCCGCCAATCCCGATCTCCGCATCATCCGGATGAGCTCCAAATGCCAAGATATCTATGCTCTCGTTCATTTCGACTCCTCTTTTCTTCATCAACTCTGATTCTTTCTCACGTAGTTGCGCCAGTTTAATTCCCCTTGTTCAATCGCCCGAATCATGATTTCCGCCGTCGCCAGATTGGTCGCGACAGGAATGTCATGAACATCGGCCAATCGCAAAAGCGCCAGGATATCCGGTTCATGCGGCTGCGCTGTCAATGGGTCGCGAAAAAAAACAATAAAATCCATCTCATTTTGCGCCACCAACGCCCCGATCTGCTGATCACCGCCCAAGGGACCGGACAAAAAACGATGCACTTTCAGTTCCGTCGCTTCCATAATCTTCGTTCCGGTGGTGCCTGTCGCATACAGCCGGTGCGGCTTCAAAAACGTTTCATAAGCGATGCAAAACCGGATCATATCTTCTTTTTTCTTATCATGGGCAATCAAGGCGATGTTCAACTGATCTTCCCCCCTGCAAAGAAGATGCGTGCGTAAAGAGAGCGGGTGTGCCGCCTGTATGCCAGAACAACAAATTTTTATCCGAGGCGTCTCTGTTTTTTACCTGGTCAATCAATCCTGCCAATGCTTTACCCGTATAGACCGGGTCGAGACACACCCCCTCCGTTTGTGCCAGAAGGCGTATCGCTTCATTTCCCTCCTCTGAAGGGACTCCATATTTTCGTCCGATATAGTCATCCAAAATCCGAACCGACTGAAGGGAAAACTCACCTGCTTCCCCGATTTCCCGCATCAGATTGTCACCCAGGTGCCTGACTTCCTGTTCAGCTTTCTCCTTTGACAGCCAAACGCTGATTCCCACCAGAAGGGTTCCGGCCGGATCACGTTCCTGTCCGCAGGCAAGACCGGCAAGCGTTCCCCCGGTTCCTGCCGGCAAATAGATTTCATCAAACGGCGGCAGGTTTTGTTGCTTGCGTTGACGCTCAAGCTCGTCCCATGCCAGGACGTAGCCGTAATCCCCCACTGCCGTCGATCCGCCGACAGGGATCACATAAGGCTTTCTCCCTTGTTCTCTCGCTTCTTCCGCCTTTTCTTCCATCGCCTGAAGCAGTCCTTCCGAGCCGTACGCCCCGGTTAAAAAGCAGGTGGCTCCGAGCAGATGATCAAGCAGCAAATTCCCTTGAATGCTTCCCCATCGGCTTCCGGCAAAACAAAGCCAGGTGTCCAGCCCTGCCCGATTGGCCGCGGCAATAGTCAGCCGGGCATGGTTGGATTGCAGGCTGCCCCCAGTAATGATCAGATCGCATCCCTGCTCCAACGCTTCGCCAAGCAAAAACTCCAGCTTCCGCAACTTGTTGCCGCCAAAGGCGAAGCCGGTGAGATCATCCCGTTTTATCCAAACGCTTTTCGCCCCGATCGCCCGGGCAAAGCGGGGGAGAGGCATCAGCGGCGTTTCTCCCCACAGAATCGGAAATCGCGGAAAATCAACCACGGCTATTCTCCTTTATCAGTCCAGAATATTTTCCAGTCCATAAACCAGCTTGTCCAGTTCGATCACTTTTTCTATCGCCAGCTTAACCCCCGGCATGAAGGATTCGCGGTTTAATGAATCATGGCGCAGGGTGAGCAATTGCCCGTTTCCTCCGAACAGCACTTCCTGGTGGGCGACCAAGCCGGGCAGGCGGACGCTGTGAATGCGGAATCCCTGATAATATGCACCGCGGGCTCCGTCAAGGATCTCTTTTTCCTCCGGATGTCCCTGCTTCATCTCTTCCCGCGTCTGCACAATCATCTCCGCCGTTTTCACGGCCGTTCCCGACGGGGCATCCAGTTTGCGGTCATGGTGCGATTCGATAATCTCCACATGCGGCATGTATTTGGCCGCCTGCTTGGCGAAAATCATCATCAAAACTGCACCAATCGCAAAGTTGGGAGCAATAATCGCACCGATCCCCTTGTTTTGGCACAGGGACGACAGGCGCTCTATTTCTTTTTCCGGCAGGCCGCTAGTGCCCACGACAGGACGGACACCCGCCTGAATGGCCAGCTCCATATTCTCCGCCACCACATGGGGAGTGGTGAAATCAACGAGCACATCCGCTTTCGTCTGATTCAGCACCTCAGCAACAGAAGAGGTAAACGAAAGGCCATAGCGGCCCAGCCCCAATGTTTCCCCCACATCTTTTCCCGCTTCGGAACGGGATACGGCACCAACCAGTTGCAAATGCTCATGCTGGGACAGCATTTTTACGACTTCCCGGCCCATCCGGCCATTTGCGCCCGCAACGATGACTCGAATTCCCATGATGTCTGAACCTCTCTTCATGCTGTTATTCTTCGATCCGCGTCCACCGATTGGCATCGCGAACCCGATATTTTTCCATCACTTCATTAAAAGCCTGTTCCAGATCAATTCCAAGCGAATTGGCAAAACAGGTCACAATAAAGATGATATCTCCCAATTCATTGGCAATCGTATTTTCCTCTTCCCCCGGTTTTTTTGGCTTTTCCCCGTAAAGGTGGTTTACCTCCCGGGCCAATTCCCCCACTTCTTCGGTCATACGTGCCAACATCGACAGAGGTTTGAAATATCCCTCTTTAAACTGACTGATATATTCATGTACTTCTTGCTGAACTTCTTTCAGCGTTTTACTCTCCATCGGCCATCACCCTCCCGATTCTATCATGTTACCGAAGTCCTCGGATAAACTCAATGCTTTCACCCGGGATCATGCCAAATCGTGCATTGATGAAGCATTTTTGGAAATGTATAATATAGCAGAATCATGATTCCAGTTAAGGGCGGGTCAACCATGAAACACAAGCTGACTTACCATTTCAGAAACGTTTTGCTCATTTTTCTCGGTTCGCTCATCTTTTCATTCGCCATCAATTACTTTACCATTCCCAGCCATTTATCCGAAGGTGGTTTTACGGGAATCGGCCTGCTCACCTATTATTTGTTCCGTTGGTCACCCGGAATCGTCATTTTCGTCCTCAATATTCCCCTCTTGCTCATCGGTTATAAAGTGTTTGGCAAACAGACCTTTATCTATACGATCATCGGCATTGCGGCTGTCTCCTTGATGTTGGAAGTGACGACGGATCTCCCGAAAATCTGGGGTCCCCCGCCGCATGATACACTTCTGTGCGCCCTTTATACCGGAGTTTTGTCGGGAATCGGGCTGGGGCTGATCTTCCGGATTGGCGGTACCACCGGCGGGGCGGATATCATCGCCCGGCTCGGCAACAAGTATCTGGGATGGAGTGTCGGCCGCACCATGTTCCTGTTTGACTTTACCGTCATTTTTATCTCCATCTTCATCATCGGTCGGGAAAAAGCGATGTACACCCTGGTCGCGGTGTTTATCAGCGCCCGTGTGATCGACTTTGTCATCGAAGGCTTGAGCGCCTCAAAAGCGGCCACCATCATCTCCAACAAACCCCAGGAATTGGCCGGGTTTATCACCAAAAAAATGAACCGCGGAGTTACGATCCTCGAAGGCCGCGGCGGTTATACCGGCAAAACCCGGGAGGTTTTGTATGTCGTCGTCGCCCCGAATGAACTTCCCAAATTAAAGCAGATTGTCGACAAAATCGATCCGCAAGCCTTTGTGGTTGTCCATGATGCCCGGGATGTTCTGGGGGAAGGATTTACCTTTGGCAACGGCGGCATAAAAAACAACAACGGTTAAGAAAAAACCCGATCCTTCTGTCCAGGAACGGGTTTTTTCAGCTGGATTATATTTTTGCCGGCTGCTCCAATATCTCCACTACCCCCTGTGTACCATCCACACGAACAAACTGGCCGTCTTTCAATCGCTCCGTCGCACGATCAATACCGACAACAGCCGGAATCCCGTACTCCCTGGCCACGACGGAACCATGAGTCATCAATCCCCCGGCCTCCATGATCAGCGCTCTGGCGGAGTGGAACAAAGGGGTCCAGCCCGGATCGGTATAGGGAGCAACGAGAATATCCCCTTTTTCCAGATTCCCTTCTTCCAGGTTACGCACCACCTTGACATAGCCTTCAGCAAGGCCGGGGGATACCGGAATTCCGGACAAAGCGCCGGGAGGAACCTGCACACCGCTTCTCCTGCCGGTGATCACTTCGCCTTCGCTGGTCATCACCCGCGGCGGTGTCATTTTTTCATATCGGGCAAACTCCTGTTTGCGCATGGCGATCAACCGGGCGACATCCTCCAACCGGTTTTCCAGCAGAGCGATGATTTCATCCAAGGTCAGATAAAAAAGATCTTCTTCATGCTCGATTGTTCCCCTTTCACGCAAAAACCGCCCCTCTTCCAGAATCGCTTGCCGGTAATGATCAAAACATCGGATGATCATATACTTGGGAAGTTCACGAAGCCCCATCAGATTGCGATAGACCGCGATCAGGCGGGAAATCCACTTCCGTTTCAAATATCCGCCCCGTTTTTTCCTTAAGCAGGCCAGAATCTCCTGTGCCGCCTCCTCCGCTTCCTTTTTGCCACGGTTGAATTTCTTTCGATGTTCCCCCGGTTCATTGCTGCGCATATGGCTTAAAATAGAGGGAACGAGCATCGTCGGCGATTCGCGCCACCTCTTCCTCGTCAGATCGATTTCCCCCGGACAGCGCATACCGTACCGTTCCATAAACCGGTGCAACTCTTTCTTAAATTCGGAACCTCCCGGAAACAGAACCAGCCCTTCATAAAACGTGCGATCCTCCGCTCTGTCAAGATAAGCGGCCAGCTGGGGATACGGCCGCAGGAGATCAGCCAGATCACCGATCATCAATCCCATTTCGCTCGTCACATTGCCGGGCAGCGATTTGTTCAAAGCGGCGATCTTTTCTGCTTGATCCTCTCCCAGCCACTTTTTGCCGAGATGCAAAAGCATTCTTTGCGCAACGAACGCCGCCAGCAGTCCGGGAGCCAATTCACGTCCATAAAACGATATCCAGTTTGCGATCCTGGCTCGAATCCGCTTGATCCGTTCCGGTCCGTTGACGGAAAAAATCTCGTTTTGGCACCGGGCGACGGCTTTCTCGACTGCTGCTTCCGCCCTCCGTGCCACATCCTGCAGATTTTTGCTGAACATCGTTTTTATCAGCCTCGGATATCCTTTAAGCATGCTGAAATAAAAAATCCCGATCAGGGGAATCATCTTGCATTTGGAAGCACGGTACAATGCGGCCTCCTTTAAAAAATCTTCACGGGCAAGGAAACGGGAGAGCGCATCGCTCATCAATTCATCATTGCTCTTGAGCGACCGGGGCAAACCTTTCCGAAATACTTTCCAGTACATCAGTTCCGTTGGATCAAAATAAAGCCTGCCTCCTGCTTCCACCAACATCCTGCCACGCGAATCCCCGGATCTCCTGCCTAATGGCATCAACGTCCGCCAAACCGAAAGCGCCAGCGGTTTCATCGCGTCCGTCATCATCTGGGTGTGGCCAAACGAGCAAAACACACGCAAGCGCCCGTCAAGATGGGGAGGAAGAGGAAAAAGAGTGGTGATCGGCCGGCTTTGCAGGACAAAAAAGCGGTCACCGGACAATCCCCATTCGATATCCTGGGCTGCCCCGCAGTGACATTCAATCTTTTTGCCCAGCTCGGCCAGTTTCAAAATTTGCTCATCGGAAAGAGCCTGTTTCCTGCCCAGCTCGGGAGAGAGTTCGACGACCTCCATCCCTCCATTTCGCGCGGGAAGAATCACCTTGTTCTTTTCACTGATTTGCTTTTTCACAATTTCTCCGTTTCGGACCTGATAAAGATCGGCTGAGACAATACCGGAGACCAACGCTTCACCGAGTCCAAAACCGGCATCGATGGAGATCGTCCCACGATGACCGGAAACCGGATCAGCAGTAAATAAAATGCCGGAGACCTCAGACATGACCATCTTTTGCACCATTACAGACAAAAAGACAGTGCGGTGAGCAAAACCGTTCTTAATCCGATAGAGGATGGCCCTGTCTGTAAACAGCGATGCCCAGCACCTTTTTACAGCTTCGAGCAGTCGGGCAGCGCCTTGCACATTTAATATCGTATCCTGTTGTCCGGCAAATGAGGCTGTCGGAAGATCCTCAGCCGTAGCACTGGAGCGAACCGCATAAGCATGCTCCTGTCCCGATTGTTCCCATGCCCCGATGATTTCTGCCTCAAGATCGGCAGGGATGGGAAGCGATTGCAAGTGATCACGAATCTGCCGGCCCATAATCCGCACATCTTCAAGCTGACCGGGCCGAAGTCGATCAAGCGAATCAAAAAACCGCTTCATATCCTCGCTAGTTTCAATAAAGCGGCGGTATGCTTCAGTCGTAATGCAAAATCCCTCAGGCACCGGAAACCCCGCTCTGAGCAACTCACCCAAGTTGGCAGCTTTGCCTCCGACTTCAGGGAGATTTCTACGATCAATCTCATGCAAGTGCATCACAACTCCGGCCATCTTGGATCACTCCTCCTCCATCCAAAGAAAATTAAGACTATTCCATCCGCCCGTCTTTTGTTTTTACCACTGCATCATCACTTCAAATCCGCTCCGACCAAAATCCTGCACCTTGTCTGGCCTGAAACAATACACTAAATAAATCCATCTCCCCCGCCACATAATAAGATCATCATATTTTTCAGGGATTGGAGGGAAGGAGAATGAAGCACAGCAAATCGGAAAAACAGATTGCCGGGGAAAAAGCGACGGATTACATAAAAGACGGAATGGTGGTCGGGCTCGGAACCGGCTCCACTGTGTATTACACCATTAAACGGCTGGGTACCCTGGTGAAGAAAGGACTGAAGATTGAAGCGGTCTCCACTTCTTCCGCCACAACAAAACTGGCCAAATCTCTGGGCATTCCCCTGGTTTCGGCCAATGATGTCTCCCGGATCGATGTCACGATAGACGGAGCCGACGAAATCGATCCCCGTTTTTACGCCATTAAAGGGGGTGGCGGAGCCCTTCTGTATGAAAAAATTGTCGCAACGATCTCCCGGAAAGTAATTTGCGTCGTCGATTCAACCAAGCTGACAAACCAGATCGGCCGCTTTCCCCTCCCGGTGGAAGTAGTACCTTTTGCCTATAAACACGTTCTTAAAAAATTGGCAAAGAATGGACTCGAAGCAACCCTCCGTCTGAACGAAGATAAAAAGCCGTATCTCACGGATGAAAAAAACATGATTCTTGACCTCCGTCTCGGACGGATTGAGTCTCCGACGGAATTGGCGGATTGGCTAAACGGAATCCCCGGGATTGTCGAACACGGACTGTTTATCGATTTAATCAACGAAGTCATGGTGGGAGAAAAAAATCTGTGCAAAATACTCAAACGAAAACAAGACCGTTAAGAGAAGCGCAGTTCCATGCTCTTCTCACGCATACGGAGAAGCCTCCCTGTTTTCCCTGTACTTTCGCCAACTGACAAATCCGAGCACACTGGCGATCAACCCGCTCACCCACAAAATCACTTTGAAAAAATCACCTTCATTCCAGCGATATACGGTCGCCATCACATCCCGTTCCGATCCGAAAAAAAGGGGATTGAGCAAACTCTTAAGCTGTGTCACCCCGATTTTCAGTTTGTCCATTTCCGTTTGATTGCGCAAAAAAGTGACCAATGAATCGACTTTGCTGATCGTAAAAGGGCTTTTGGCCACGATCAACGCCGGCCGGATGATCTGATAATGTTCATAAAACTGGTCGACCCCCTCTTGCACGGCATGACGATCGTTCATCCTGATCGCTTCGTCAATCATATCCAGATCTTTTTTCAATGGCTGATAATATTGCTGCCACATCGGTTGATTGGGATGGGTGAGTGCATCAAAAGCCAGCTGTAGGCGGGCAGCCGCATCCGCGATTTCCTTGCTGTTTGGCTGTACCCGGTTTAACGCCCCCTCCATCTCCATGATCACTTCCGCCAAAGCATGAATTGACTCAATCCGCAAATTCAGTTTGGTAAAATCCGCTTTGGAAAAACGGCCCGACAACTTCAACAGTTGGTCTCTCGCCTTTATGTATTCACCGGCACCGGCCCATTTGGCCACTTGATTAGCAAGGCGCGACCACTCCTCAGTCTCCAAAGAACGCATGCCGGTTGCATGAACGGCAGGGACCATCATTTGAAACAGGCAGGCAAAGATCACTGTCAGCCAAAATGTTCGCAAAGGTCCCACTCCTTTCTGAATCACCGATCACCTTACCTCATCCTATTCAGCTTGTTCATTCCGTTATGCCCGCAAAAATAAAAAAGCCGGTTATTTCCCGGCTGAAGACAAAAGGGATTCGTTTTTACGGCGCCGGCTGCTTTCCAGCATCGACAACGCGGAAAACAGCAATATCGAGGTGAAACTGAGAAGTACGGTAAACAGACCGACCCAGTCATCATATACTTCGAGGGCTGCGGTCAACCACGGATGAAGATCCAAACCATAATCCATCAGGTCGTTGAGCAATGTCCAGGCTGCCACAATTTGAATTTCCCGCCTCCTATAGGTATAAAACGGAACAAACAGCAACCCTTCCATCGCCATTCCGAAGTGGGAGAACATCAACATCCAATGCTGCCAGGACAGCGCCTCTGTAAACGGCAGCGGATCGAGCCATCCTTCCCAGATGATCATCACAACCGCCCAAATTCCGTATTTAAACAACGTAATTGAAGCGAATGCCTCCAGCAGGGGACTTCGCCGCGAACATAAATATCCCAACAGCACCAGGGTAAAAAAACCGCTCGCTGTCGGACTGTCCGGCACAAATATATCCAAAATCCGGGGACTCGTATCCATCAGTTGATTTTTGTACCAATAAAAACCGTAAATCGTCCCCAGAAAGTTGACAATGAATAAACTCCACAACACCCATCTCTGTTCCAAAAGACGTATGATCCAGTTTTTCATCCTGCTGCCACCTTTCTGCTTCCGACCCATGTTGTAAGCTGAGAAGAAAAAACCTGGCCACAGGAAAGGAATAGGCCAGGTTTGCTCTCCACTATTTCTGTTTTTGCTGCAACAGCCAATTGATCAATACTTGTTTTTCTGCCGGAGATCCTTGGAACATCCCAGCAGGCATGGCACCGCGGCCATGATCGATAATGTGGTTAATCTGATCATGGGTAAGCCGATTGCCCACTCCGAGCAAGCTGGGACCGTTTAACCCCTGCAGATGATCCCCGTGACATTTGATACAAGCATTTTTCTGGTAAATCCTGTATCCCTGTTCATTTAAACCTATAACCGTGGTATCATTTGGTTTGCGACCCGGTACGGATTCCGACTGCAGTTCGTGCTGGTATTCGGCCGCCCAGGTAAGAGCACAAATAGCGATCAGGGTGACGATCATGATCCCTGTAGCCATTGGCCGTTTGAGTGGTCGCCGCTCTTTGCTGCGGTCAAGCCACGGTACCAGCATCAATGCCAAAAAAGCAATGCCAGGCAAGAGCACGGTACCGATGACGACAAACGGACCCGATGCCCATTTATACTTGAGCAACTGGTATAAAAACAAGAAGTACCAGTCAGGCACCGGCAAAAAGCTGGTATTGGTGGGATCGGCCAGTTCTCCGAGCGGAGGTTCTTCCGACATGACCAACGTCATAAACCCGACGAGGAAAACAGCCGCCACCATCCACTCTTTCAGAAGGAAGTCAGGAAAGAAGGCTTCCGTTTTACCTGGAAACTCAGCATAATCCTTTGGATACAATTTCTTGCGGTCTGCACGAACGCGCGAGTCTCCCACATAGTGGACTTGTTTATCATTTCCATTGGAATGGTGTGCCAAGTGGATCCCTCCTCACGCGTAGACCTTATAGTGGTCCGGATATGCCCTGACGACGAATCAGGATAAAGTGAACGCCCAACAGTGCGAGCAATGCGGCCGGCAGGAAAAACACGTGCAATGCGAAGAAACGTGCCAGCGTTTGCGCACCAACGATATCGCCCCCTTGCAGAAAAGAAGCGATATAGGGACCAAGCACCGGAACGGATGCGGCGATCTGCACCCCTACCTTGGTCGCAAAATAAGCTTTATTGTCCCAAGGCAGCAGGTAACCGGTGAAACCAAGCCCCAACATCACGCCAAAAATCAACATGCCCACAAGCCAGTTGAATTCGCGGGGATGTTTGTACGATCCGGTAAAAAACACGCGCAGGGTATGTAAGAAAAGCATGACGATCGCCACACTCGCTCCCCAGTGGTGCATTCCCCTTACAATCGCCCCCATCGCCACTTCACTTTGCAAATAAGCGACACTGGCGTGAGCGTTTACAATGTCAGGTACATAGTACATGGCCAAGAACATACCGGAAAGGATCTGGATGACGACGACAAAAAAAGTCAAACCCCCGAAGCAGTAGATAAATGCTGAAAAATGATGGGCAGGGTTGACGTGTTCCGGTACTTCGTGGTCAGCGACATCGCGCCATAGCGGCGTAATATCCAATCGTTCATCCACCCAGTCGTAAATGGCGCGCAGCATTCGCTACACCTCCGTTTCACAGAGCGATTAAGTTTTTTGCAGTGGTCCAATCAACACTCTTCCATTTTCCACTTTTACTTCATAGCGGTCTAACGGCTTTGGCGGAGGAGTACCGGGTACGTTCGTCCCATCCTTGTAGTACCGGCCAAAGTGGCATGGACAGAAAAATTCATTTTTGTACATCGGGTTGCTGTTCCAGTTGACGGTACAGCCCAAATGTTTGCAAATCGGTGACAGGGCGATGATCTCACCCTTGACCCGAACCACCCATGCCGTCAACGTTTCCCCTTTTGGCGGATTATACCAGCCATCTTTCCGATGCTCCGTAAACTTGACTTGTTTGGGTATGTCAGTCACTTCTGACTCTTTCAGGTTCACGTCATGAAAATTGCCTTTTTCCCCTTTTCTAAGAATTGGGTCAATGGCGAAGCGAACCATCGGAAAGAGCATTCCCGAAGCCAGAAACCCGGCTGTCCCACCCAGCGTGTAGGTCAAAAACTGACGGCGGGAAACTTTTTTGCTCACGTGTCCGACCTCCTTCTATACGGCTTTCGAACCGTCCACTCGGACCGGAATCTTATTATGCTAGAACACCTATCTTTTACTAGGACATATACCATGATAGCGAATTAATTCCTTAAAAGTCAAGAAACTGTCATGACTTTAAGCCGACAATATTAATACTTTTTTTTGAAAATTTATGAATGATTTTGCCACATATTTAGTACTTTTTCAAAGAGTTCCCCGTGTTCCGACTCCAATGCCTCTTCAGCGGGCTGTCCTTCGGAACGGTTTACGACATGACAGACGGTGGAAATGAAGCCGCCCGGCGGTTCATCTTCCAGCCAGTCGGTCAAAAAACCCTGATTCGGGCCGGCGATCAGCACCAGATAATAGAATCCTGATTGATTCATCTCTCTTATTATTTCACTGATGTAGGCTTTAAATACATCAGGATTTTGACCAATATATGAAATTGAAGGGAGCAGCAGAATCCGCCCCGTCAAACTTTTTTCCAGCTCTTCCGCCACCGCTTCGACCAGACGGCTGTCCCCCGCTTCGACCGCCTTCTCCCTTAGGGTCAGGGAATGAACCGGGATCAGGAGCGTATCAACAAAAGCTGCAACTTCTTTCCACTCGTTCTCATTCATTCGTTTCCATCTCATATTTTGCCCTCTTTTCCGGAAAAATAAAAATGCCCAGCAACTTCTGCTGAGCATTATATCGAATCTGACATCAGGACTCCAGTATTTTAATCCATTGTTCGCTGAGCTGTAAAAACGCTTGTTCGTCCCGTTCTTCAAGGGCATGATCAATCTTTTTATACAATTCACGCCGCTGGAAATCTTTTACCGCCTGGTCAAGAAGCATCTCCGCGAACAGACTTAGCAAGTGATCTTGCACCAAGTCATGTTTCTCCATGGGATTAACCTCCAATACCGCGGCATATTCGGGTGATTTCGCCCGATCTTTAAAATAGAGGCCGATATATAAATCTTCATGCGGATAGGTCCGAATATCGTAAAAGGCGGTTTCCACATCAGCGCCTACTCGCTTGTTCTTCGTAAACCGAAAAGAAACCATCTTGCTGCACTTGGTCGAAATCATCATCGATTTCGGCAGATGGCGAACATGGTCAACAAAATGAACGCGTTTGAGAAGTTCGTCGCTTGAGGACAGGTAGCTGAGAAGCCATGCTGCTTCTTTTTTTTGCAGTTCGTATTTCTGCAAAAACCAGTGGATGAATTCCTTTTTCTCAGCCACCGAGACCTTGCTCTTCATCCTTCCCAACCCCTTAAGACACAAGCAAAGTTGAAGTTGATTCACTGTATGTTCCCAGAAGGGTGAAGTTTCTGTTTCCGTAATAATTGATTCGACCCATTTTTACTGATTTCCTGCTTCGGAACCCTCTTTTATGAATCCGTCCTCGATCGCCTGTTCGCGAAACGCAACGATTCCCCTCAACCATTTGATTCCCGAAGCAGTCAAGGAAACATAGGAAGTTTCCTCATCCCATCCCAGCGCGAGAACACCGAGATGAACCAGCATCTGCACTATTTTCTGAAACAGGCTCTCTTTCGTCTCGTAGAAATAAGGGGATAACCAAGGCTCCACCGCCTGATAAACCGCTTCAGTGCGAATCCAGCCCGGGTAACCGAGCAGAGTGATCCAGCGGACCACCATGGGCAGATGCGGAATCGGTTTGCGATAGAGCCGAAGCCAAAAACGCAACATTTGTTTTCCTTGGTCTTCTTTGCTTCTTAATTTCCCGGAACCAGCATCTGTTAAACATAAATATCCTTCTTCACTTTCGATAAAATACCCCTGATAAAAGGCATAATCGTACAGAAAGGCGAAGCGATCAGGATAGAGGTGATAACATCTGCCGAAACCGAAGCGGGGGCCTTTATGTTCCAAAGGTTTTTCTTCAATATAAAAAGTTTTGAATAACTGTTTTTGCTGTTGTTTATACATTGAACCACTGGCAGTAACCCGCACGATCTCTTTCGCCAAAAAATCAAGAAAATGATACAGATCTGCAACGATTTGCCCGCTCTCGTCCCGGTAAAAGGAAGGAGGCGTTTTCCGCACATCCCTGCTGTTTCTGTAAGGTTCAGCCAAAATATCCAACACCCGGTCTCTCATGTCGGAAGGCACATGATAGAGATATTGCGTTTGGTGTGAATAACCGGGAAACAACCAACCTCGTTTCAATGCGCTTACGATGAGCTTCCGCGGTTCTCCCTCTTCTCCCCTCAGGGCCGCCCTCCCTTTGGCAAGCAATTCCTCCATTGTAAAACTGGGACTTTGATCCAGAACCACCTGTTCCAAAAAAAGCTTTTCCGCCGTCGTGAGCTTCAAAATCATTTCCTTTATGTAGTTCTTTTTTCCCATCATCTGCAGCAGCGAACAGATTAAATCCCGTTTGGAATGAGACCCACGGCTTTGGCAGCCGTAATAGCGGTTCATTTGTTTCAAATGTTCAATGTCGGTATATGTAAGCCAGTCCGCCATCCGCATAGTCTGATCTTCCCTTCTGTCGCTAGTTATCCTTATTGTGGACGAAACGAAAGGAAGATAGACTCAGGTGGAAGTCAAAAAGTCGATTGATGAAGCCGTTCCTCTTTCATTCCTGCTCTCTCCTCGTCCAAATCGGTAATTTTAATCACGCGGCCAAACAGAAAGAGGAGCAGGTAAACCATAAAAATCTCGAGAGAACTAAAAAAATGCCAAGGAAAAAATAATACGAGCAGGTCTCCGAGCAAATTTTTCCAATCGCGACAAAAGGATTGAACAAGCGGCGCATTTTCCAACAATAAGGGTAAATGGAAGATGACGAATCCCAAAATCGACTGTCGCATCGGCAAATGATGGACGTGTTTTGCGGAAGATCCAAGCCCCAGATAGATAAAAAAAGTAAACGCTCCGACGATCAGAACCGTCCATTCTGTGACCATATCAGCAATAAGGGAATCATGAAACCACAAGGATATCAGAAAAGGAAAAAACCATTGCTTTAAGCTGATCACCACCGCCACAGTCAAAAAAATTTCTGCCCCGATGCGCCGATAGCGCTTCATCATAGACAACCACCACCTCATCACACCATTATGACAAAACGCATAAAAAAAGAACCGCCCCTGATCAAGGGCGGTGTGCACAGGACGTACAATATTGGATAGGAGTGGAGAGAAACCATACTGTATTTCCCATTATACGAAGCAGGTCGGACAAGGTCAATATGTTTTTCCTAATTTTCTGATTTGATTTAATTCCATCTCATGGATTTTATTGACAAATCCGGGAAACGATACATCGATGGCCTCCGTATGCTCGACAATCACTTCCTGTTCTGCCGCCAGCCCGGCAATAGCCATCGCCATGCCAATCCGGTGGTCGCCGTGGCTGTCACATCTTCCCCCGGATAAAACGACCGGCCCTTCAATGATCATTCCGTCTTCTGTCTCCTCGATTTTGGCCCCCAATTTTCGGAGTTCGTTCACCGTCGTCGCAATCCGATTGGTTTCCTTCACTTTCAGTTCTTCAGCGTCCTTAATGACGGTGGTTCCCTTCGCCTGGGTGGCGACCACGGCCAAGATCGGGATTTCATCGATGAGCCGTGGAATCAGTTCGCCACCGATCGTCGCACCTTGTAACTCACCGGCGGTCACCGTCACGCGTCCCACCGGCTCATTGCACCAGCTGCCCGTTTCTTCAATTTGAATTTTAGCCCCCATCATGGCCAGGGCATCTAAAATTCCCGTCCGCGTCGGATTGAGTCCCACATCCTCAATCGTCACCTCCGCCCCGGGAACGACCAGCGCTGCAGCCAGCAGAAAAGCGGCTGAAGAAATATCACCGGGAACTTGTACCCTTGCTGCGGACAAATGCTGTCCGCCGGCGAGGGAGACTTCCCGGTCGCGCACCTCCACCTGGCAACCGAACGCCGGCAACATCCGTTCCGTATGGTCACGCGAACGGCTTGGCTCGATGACGGTTGTCATCCCTTCTGCTTTTAAACCGGCCAGCAACAGACACGATTTCACCTGTGCGCTGGCCACCGGACTTTCATAACGAATCCCCGTCAGTTTGCTTCCCCGGACTGCCAGCGGTGTATAGCTTCCATCTCTCCGTCCGTCAATCACGGCTCCCATCCGGCGCAATGGTTTTACCACTCGTCCCATCGGACGGCGGCCAATTGATTCGTCCCCGACCAGCGTGGCAAAAATCGAACTGCCGGCGAGAATGCCGAGCAGAAGCCGGATCGTGGTTCCTGAATTCCCGACATCCAGCGGCACACGAGGCTCGGCCAGACCTGCAAAACCTTTTCCTTTGACTCGTACGGAAGTGGGAGATGTCCGCTCAATCTCCACCCCCATCTGACGGAAACAGTGAATGGTACTCAAGCAATCCGCACCCGGTAAAAATCCTTCGATTTCCGTGACTCCTTCGGCGATCGAGCCAAACATGACGGAACGGTGGGAAATCGATTTATCGCCGGGAACCTTCGTCGTCAATCGAAACGGCCCAAGACGCGATGTACGAATCATACGCTGACTTCCTCCAATCGTTCTTCCTCTGCAAATACGACATAGTTTGCCTCGCGCAATGCCATGATCGCGTTTTGATAATGTTTTTCCTGTTTAAAGGTCAATTTCAGCACACCGGGGATCTCTTCGCGGTTTTCCATCACTTCCAGGTTGCTGATATTGATCTCTTTTTCACCGAGCAGGGTAGCCACCTTTCCGATGATCCCCGGCCGGTCGGGAACGTCGACATAGAGGGTGTAACGACGTTCCAGTATTCCTTTTTTCCGGTCGGGAAGCTTGCTGCGAATGGCCCGGGAACGGGTGAAAAAATGTTCGATGCACTCCGGATCCGTTTCCATGATCGCTGAACGCACCCTTGCCATTCTCTCGATCCAGTCATCCATCAATTTGATCAGTTCTTCACGGTTGGTGAGCAGCACATCCCGCCACATGATCGGATGGCTGGCCCCAATCCGGGTCAAATCGCGAAACCCGCCCGCCGCCAGACGATGAAACCATTCGTTATCCTCATTGTAATCCCCCACCATATTGACCAGCCCGGCGGCGATAATATGAGGCAAATGGCTGATTGCACCGACAATGCGGTCATGGTGCACAGGATCCATAATCACCAGTTCCGCTTTCGTCGCAAGCGCGAGCAAACGGCTCAATTTCTGGACGGCGGCGAGGGATGTGTGCGGTTCCGGAGTCAAGACGTAATAGGCATTTTCAAACAATAAAGATCGGGCGGCCTTGATGCCCGATTGATGTGAACCTGCCATCGGATGGCCGCCGATAAAAGTGATTCCGCGGCCGCTCAGCTTCCGGCCGCTGCGCACTATTTCCGCTTTTGTACTGCCGACATCGGTCACGATGCAGTTTTCTTTCAAAGGCAACAAGTTCAGCTCTTCAATTGTCTGTTTGATTTTCCCGACAGGAAGGGCGATGATGACCACATCCGCATCCCGGACAGCTTCGTCCAACTTCGTGGTGCCTTCATCGATGGCCCCGATGGCTTTGGCAAACTGCAAATCCTGCTCGTTTCTGTCAAAGCCAATCACAGTGACATTTGTTCGCTCTTTCAGTCCCAACGCCAATGAACCGCCAATCAGCCCGATTCCGAGTACGGCTATTTTTTCAGGCATTGCTTGGAATCGTTCCTTTCTTTTTCAGAAATTCGGCCAAGCTGTGCAAAAAGCGTTCGTTCTCTTCCTGTGTTCCGATGCTTACCCGAATGTGTGTCGGGAAGTCAAGCGCTTCTCCCGACCGCACGATCACCCCTTGACGCAGGAGAGCCTCAAACACTTCGCCCGCCGGGAAACCGGTATCGATCAACAGGAAGTTCCCGTGTGCCGGGTAATAGCCCAGCCCCCATTCCTCCAGTTTCTCCGTTATTTTTTTCAGTCCGAGCCTGTTCTGGTTGCGGCAGTAAACGACAAACGACTGATCTTCCAGTGCGGCGATCGCTGCAGTTTGTGCCAGACGGCTGACATTAAACGGCTCGCGAACGCGGTTGAGCTCGGTAATCACATCGGGATGGCCCACACCGTAGCCGATGCGAAATGCCGCCAACCCATAAATTTTGGAGAACGTGCGCAAGACCACGATCTGCGGATTGTAATCAAGCAAGGATAAGGAATCAGGATAGGACGGATCAGTCACGTACTCATAATAAGCTTCATCAATGACAACCAGCACGTGCTCCGGGACCCGGTCTAGAAAATCGCTCAGATCATCACCGGAGACAATGGTCCCCGTCGGATTGTTGGGATTGCAAATCCAGACGACCCGCGTTTTCTCAGTGATCGCCTCCAACATTCCCTCCAGGTCATGCACCCCGTTTTTAAGCGGCACTTTCACCGGAGTCGCCCCTTCGATCCGCACCACCGTCTCATAGCGCGGGAATGTGCGGTCGGCCATCACCGACTCCGTTCCCGGTTCCAGATAAGCGCGGGCAATCATTTGCACTACTTCATCCGAACCATTCCCGAAGATAATCCTGCGGGGGTCCGTTTCCAGATGCTCGGCCAGCTTCTCCCGCAGTTCCGGAGCCAGGCCCTCGGGATAAAGGTGAAAGCGTCCTTGCTCACCGGCCAGCGCAGGCCAAACTTTTGGTGAACAACCAAACGGGTTTTCATTGGAGGCCAGTTTGATCACTTCCTCCAATCCCAATTCTCTCTTTACTTCTTCCAGGGGCTTACCCGGTTGGTAAACAGGCAATCCCCGGACGGTCGCCTTCGGTTGCATCTCATGATCCCTCTCTTTTTTTCCCTCTATCTTACTCCGTTTTCAGCTGTCTGACAAATGCTTTCACTTCGCTTAGTGCCCGCTTTCGGCTGTTCTCGGAAACAAGTGACGATTGAAGCTCTCCAATCCGTTTAACCAAAGCGCTTCCCACGACAACGCCATCGGTCCGTTTCCGGAAATGAGCCACGTGCTTCGATTCCGAAATCCCAAACCCAATCGCGATCGGAACCGGGCTCAATGAGCGCACCGTCTGCAAAAATTCATCGACTTCCCCGGAAAATCCGTGTCGCATCCCGGTTGTGCCGAGCGACGACACACAATAAACAAACCCTTGTGCCGAAGCGACAATATCGGCAATCCGCTGTCTGGAAGTCGGAGCGACCAACGGGATGACAGCCAGTCCCGCTTTTTGCCCGTACTGCCTTAATTCCTCACTTTCCTCAAACGGAAGATCAGGTACGATGATCCCGTCAAATCCGGCAGCGACCGCATCGCGAACCAACGCTGCCAGCCCGTATTGAAAAACGGGATTTGCATAAGTAAAGAGAATAAGCGGAACTTCCACTCCGTCTTCTCTTACTTTTTTGCCCATTTCCAGGGCATCGACCAGCGTTACCCCATTTTCGAGCGCCCGTTCGGAAGCCGCTTGAATCACCGGGCCATCCGCTATCGGATCTGAGAAAGGAACCCCCAGTTCAATCGCCAGCACGCCTTCTTCAGCCAGGCAGTGAATCAGTTCACGGGTAACGTCCAAACTCGGATCCCCGCAAGAGATAAATGGAATGAGGACTTCTTCTTTGCGCTGAAATGCTTCTGTCAGGCGATTCATTCTCCGCTCCTCCTTCCTGCGCTGCTGATGGTTTCCACATCTTTATCGCCGCGGCCGGATAAACAGATGACCACTATTTCATTTTTGCTCCGCTTACGGGCGATTTTGACCGCTTCCGCCACGGCATGCGCCGATTCGAGCGCAGGCAGGATTCCTTCCGTCCGGCAGAGAAGCCCCACGGCATCAAGCGCCTCTTCATCGGTGGCATAGGTATAGCGAACGCGGCCCGTTTCCTTCAAAAAAGCATGTTCAGGACCCACACCGGGATAATCGAGACCGGCGGATATCGAGTGGGCCGGTGTCACTTGTCCGTGCTGATCCTGGAGGAAATAGCTGTACATCCCGTGCAAAACTCCGGGGCGGCCTTTACTTAAAGAAGCAGCATGGAAGGAAGTATCAACACCTTTTCCCGCCGCTTCGACTCCGTGCAGGCGAACCGTCTCGTCCTCCACAAATGCGGTAAACATCCCAATCGCATTGCTTCCACCCCCGACACAAGCGACTACATCATCGGGCAGCCTTCCTTCGGCAGCCAAAAGTTGCGCCCGCGTCTCATCCCCGATCACCCGCTGAAACGTTTTGACCAGCAACGGATAAGGATGGGGTCCAACGGAAGAACCGATCAGATAGTAGGCGCGATCCACCTGGGCAACCCATTGCCTTAGCGCCTCATTGGTCGCATCCTTTAATGTCCGGGTACCGGAAGTTACCGGAACCACCCTGGCCCCCAGCAATTCCATGCGAAACACGTTTAACTGCTGCCTTTTCACATCTTCTTCGCCCATATAGATTTCGCAATCAAGTCCGAGCAGGGCAGCGACGGTCGCTGTAGCCACCCCGTGCTGCCCGGCACCGGTTTCCGCAATCAGTTTCTTTTTGCCCATCCGTTTGGCCAATAACGCCTGGCCCAGGGCATTATTAATCTTATGGGCGCCCGTATGGTTCAGGTCTTCGCGTTTCAGGTAGATGCGGGCTCCTCCGGCATAATCGGTCAGCCGCTCTGCAAATGTGAGCGGGGTGGGGCGGCCGGAATATTCCTCAAGCCTCTCTCTCCAATTGTTCATAAACTCGCGATCTGCCAAGGCTTCGCGAAATCCCTGCTCCAGTTCGATCAGCGCATTCATCGTCGTTTCCGGCACAAAACGGCCGCCGAAAGGGCCAAATCTCCACGTCGTCGCCTTCCCCTGACCGCCCAGTTTTTCATCTGTCTTCATTCCGCTTCACCCTTTCCGCAAACTTTGCCATCAATTCGGCCTTTTTTCCTCCATCTGCTTCGATCCCGCTGGAAACATCAACGCCATCCAACGGATAACGCGTGATGAGCGACCTGACATTCCGAACATTCAAACCGCCTGCCACCCACAGCGGGACTCCCGCCCTCCGGCACTCCTCATAAAAAGGCGGAATCTGATTCCAGTCAAAAGCCTGACCGCTTCCTCCCGACGTTCCGGTATCAAGGAGCGCCGCATCGATCCACGGCGCATATTGGGCAATTCGCTCTTCGCCGGCAATGCGGCCGGTAACATGAAACGTTTTAATCACCCGCACGCCAAATGCTTTTTTCACCGTGCGGCAAAACTCCGGTGTTTCTTCACCGTGCAGTTGAATGGCGCTTAAGGGAGCCACGGAAAGCCATTCTTCCATCTCCCTGAGAGACGGGTTTTGCAGCACACCAACCGTCCAGATTCCGGCCGGAACCTTGCGCACCAGTTTCGGCAGCATTTCCCGTTCAACCGAACGCTTTCGGCCGCGGACAAGGATGAATCCGATCGCATCAATGTCAAATTGAACGGCCTTTTCCACATCCGGTTCAGCAAAAAAACCGCAAAATTTAAGAGAAATGTTTTTATTCATACCGTGTACCCTCGATCAATTCCTTAACTGCTGCCCCCGGATCAGTTTGCCGCATCAAATATTCACCGATGAGCAATCCGTCCACGCCGGCGGCCAGCATGCGCTTCGCGTCTCCGATGGAGAAAACGCCGCTTTCCCCGATCACCGGAACCGAAGCGGATATCAGCGGCCGCAAACGTTCAGTGGTGGCAAGGTCAGTGACAAACGTATGCAAATTGCGGTTATTAATGCCGATCACATCCGCCCCGCACCGGGTCGCAGCCGGGATCTCCTTTTCTGCGTGCACCTCGACCAGCACTTCCATCTCCAGACGGTGAGCAATCGAGCTTAATTCCTGCAACCGGTCTTCCTCCAGCAGAGCCACGATCAATAAAATCGCATCGGCTCCCAGCAATTTACTCTCCAGCACCTGAAGCGGATCGAGAATAAAATCTTTGCGAAGCACCGGAATTTGCACTGCTTCTTTTACCGCTCGGAGCGATTCCGGATTTCCGTAAAAAAAGGAAACGTCCGTCAACACGGAAACAGCGGCCGCTCCTCCATTTTCATACCCTTTGGCCACCTGAACCGGATTCACCTCCGACCGGATCACTCCTTTTGAAGGAGAAGCCGGTTTCACCTCGGCAATCAGGGAAAGTCCGGTTTGCTTGCTCAGGGCCGCCTGCAAAGAACGACCTGGCGGCATCCGCCGCGCACGATCCCAATCCTCTTTGCCGAATCGTTCCCGCAGTTTGGCGATTTCCGCCCTTTTACACTCTTCGATTTTTTCAAGAAACATAGCGTACCTCCCGTGACATCCGAATCACTTGTTGCAGTTTTTTTGCCGCCATACCTGAATCGATGGTTTCCCGGGCCATCTGAACCCCTTCTGTCAAAGTGGACACCTTGCCGCCCACGACCAGGGCCGCACCCGCATTCAAGAGGACGATATCGCGCGGAGCTCCCCGTCTCCCGCTGAAAATATCCGCAATCAGCGCCGCGTTCTGCTGTGCCGTCCCCCCCTTGACTGCGGTGATCGGCGACCTGGATATCCCGAAGTCTTCCGGAATTACTTCAAAAGTCACCACCTTGTCTCCGTCAAGAGCGCTGATTCGGGTGGGAGCCGAAACAGAAATTTCATCCAATCTGTCCAGTCCGGCCACGACAAGCGCCTTTTTCGTCCCCAGTTCCTGCAGGACACAGGCCACTTTCTCCGTTAATTCCGGATCGTACACACCGAGCAGCTGATATTGCACACCAGCCGGATTGGCAAGGGGACCGAGCAGATTAAAAATCGTGCGAAATCCCAGTTCCGTACGAGTGGGCATCACATTTTTCATCGCCTGATGGTACAGCGGGGCAAACAGGAAGCAAACTCCCGTTTCCTGCAACATCAACTCCGCTTCTTTAGCACTGTGATGAATCTCGATCCCCAGCGCTTCCAATACATCGGCACTTCCGCTCTTGCTGGAAACAGCGCGATTTCCGTGTTTCACGATCGGAACGCCGGCCGCAGCGGCAACAAAAGCGACTGCGGTGGAGATATTAAATGTCTGTCCTCCGTCCCCGCCGGTTCCGCACGTATCGACCGCATGGGAAATTTCCCCTTCAAATCCGGTCATCCGGGCCCTCAGTCCCTGGGCAAACCCGATGATTTCTTCTGCCGTTTCCCCTTTCATGCGCAGGGAGGTTAAAAAGCTGCCCATCTGAGCGGGAGTAGCCTCTCCGTTCATCATTTCCTCCATCGCCTGACGGGCTTCTTGTCTGCTTAAATGCTTTCCTTCCACCATCTTTCTGAGCAAATCCCTCAACACGACAGCCCCACCGTCCTTTTTGCGGCAAGTTCCAGTGCTTTGAGCATCCCCATCGCTTTATTTACCGATTCCTGCAATTCCAGCTCCGGATCGGAATCCGCCACGATGCCGCCTCCGGATTGCACCGTCGCCTGTCCCTTGTGAAAATAAATCGTACGAATGGCGATGCATGTGTCCAAATTTCCGGTGAAACTGAGATAACCGATGGCTCCGCCGTAAACCCCCCGCAAATCGGGTTCCAACTCGCTGATTATCTCCATAGCCCGGATCTTGGGAGCCCCGGATAAGGTTCCGGCCGGAAAGCAGGCGCGAAACGCGTCGGCAGGGACTTTCCCTTCCTTCAGCTTTGCCTCCACATGGGAGACCAAGTGCATAATGTGAGAATACTTTTCGATTGTCATAAAATCCGTTACCGTCACACTGCCGATGTCAGCAACCCGGCCCAAATCATTCCGTCCCAGGTCGACCAGCATCACGTGTTCCGCCCGTTCCTTCTCATCGGCCAGCAAATTTTCCAACAATCGATTCTCTTCCTCCGCCGTTTTGCCCCGGGGCCTTGAGCCGGCGATCGGTCGGGTCTCTGCGCGCCCGCCGGTTACCCGCACCAGCAATTCCGGAGAGGTCCCGACAATCGTTTCCTCGCCAAGCCGCAAATAATACATGTACGGAGAAGGATTGAGCACCCGCAATACACGGTATACTTCAAACGGGTCGGGAGCCGGCGCCCACGTCAGTTTCCGCGATAAAACCACTTGAAACAAATCCCCGGCGCGAATATATTCCTTCGCTTTTTCCACCATCTTCACATACGCTTCTTTACTGAGATTGGCCGTGACGCTGCTTAAATCCACCGGTTCACGGTCGATGGTGACACCGCTGAAGGTGGCGGAAACGGGCTTACTGAGAAGCTCGTTTGCCCAGCGTTCCAAGTCTTTGACCGTCTCTTCGTATCGCTCCCTTAATTCGGCCTGCGAGCCGTTCTTTGGCACCTGCAAGTGCTGGATAAAAATCACTTCTTGTTTGAGATGATCAAACACCAGCAAGCGATCCATCACCATAAAATGAAGATCATAAGCGGAATTCTCCAGACCGGCCTGCTTTGCCACTGGACGGGCCGGTTCAAAAAAGCGGACGATTTCATAGCCGAAATATCCGACCGCCCCTCCCAAAAACGGCGGATACCCGTCATATACCGGGGAACGATACGCGGCCAGTTGTTCGTTCAAGTCGGAAAGCGGATCGGAAGTGACCGCTGTTCGTTCCCCTCTCTGGTCGCGAATCGCCATTCGCCCTTCCCGGCTCTTAATCACCCGGCACGGGGATGAGCCGACAAACGAATAGCGCGACCATCTTTCTCCACCTTCAACACTTTCAAGCAAAAAAGAGTACGGCTGATCTTTTACACGATCATATAATCGAATCGGGGTTTCCGTATCGGCAAGAACCGTTTTGCAAACAGGGATGACCGAAAAATCTCTGGCAAGTTTCACGGCCTCCTGCAAATCGGGGTAAATCAATGAACTCCCTCCTCTTCTGTCGGCAAGAAGAGAGAAAGGATATAGGGGAAGAATGGAGGAAAAATAAAAACCAAAGCAGAGCTGCTTTGGTTCTGGCGAAAATATATGTGAACAGCCTCCACTCAGCTCAAACTACGCTATATCCATTCTCTGCTCAGCTAAACTAAACCCTCTGAAATGTACAAAACAAGGTAAAATAAAAACACTCTCTCACAAACTGAATGATTTTCTTTTTCTCGTCTCATCTAAAACTGTATCGAACTTGTGTTTTTCTGTCAATAACCCAATTTCACTGCCGTCCGGATAATCATCCTTATGCCCGGCGAAGCTCCTTCAACACCTCGCGAATCGGTTCTTCGGCGACTCCGCGCACCAATTCGACACGTCCGATCTGCGGGGAAAGCACAAATGTATATTCTCCGCTCTGCACTTTTTTATCGCGTTTCATCGCTTCAAGCAAATCTTCTGCCGGCCAGGTGGTTTCCATGCGCACCGGCAGGGAAAATGCCTGGAGCAGCGCTTCCGTGCGTTCCACCAGCGCGGGAGAGGCTCCGACGACCTTTACACTCAGGCGCGCCGCACCGGCTATTCCGATGGCGACCGCTTCTCCGTGCGTGAAGGTGCGATAACCGGATACCGCTTCGAGTGCATGGCCGATTGTATGCCCGTAATTTAAAATCGCCCGGATTCCTGCCTCCCGCTCATCCTGGGACACAACCGCCGTTTTCACCTGACAGCCGCGGTAAATCGCTTCGATCAACGGTTCGGTTTCCAAGCCAAGCAGTTCCCCGGCACGATCTTCCAGCCAGGAAACAAAAGATTCATCCCAGATCAGGCCGTGTTTTAGCACCTCCGCGAAGCCGGAAACGACCTCTTTTTGGGGCAAGGTTTTTAATGTATCCACATCAAAGACGACCATGAGCGGCTGATGAAAAGCACCGATATAATTTTTTCCCAATGGATGGTTTACCGCCACTTTTCCTCCGACACTGCTGTCATGAGCCAACAGCGAAGTGGGGAGCTGAACGAAGGGAATCCCGCGCATATAGCTGGCCGCGACGAATCCCGCCAAATCGCCGACCACACCGCCGCCCAAAGCCAAGATCACGCTTCGCCGGGTCAACCCGAATCGAAGGCAATCTCCAATCACCCGTTCAAATTCTTTCAGGTTTTTGTTCTCTTCTCCCGCGGGAATCAGACTGAGACCGACCCGGTAACCAGCCTGCTGCAATATTTCCTGGATTTTCCCGGCATAAAGCGGACCAACATGGGTGTCGCTGACCAGCATGATGGTGCGATCCCGGCTCACGCCATGTTTCTTGAGCAAAGCAGGCAATTGCTGGTACGTGCCCGAGCCAATGTAGATGGGATAAGATGTCCGTTCCAAGGAAACCGTCAACGTTTTCATCAGAATTGGGCCGTCCTTTCCCGATAGCGCTTCACCTGTTCTGTCAATTCCATCATCGTGTCAGCCGGGAACTTTTCCAAAAGGGCATTGGCGATTTCCCATGCGACCACATTTTCCATCACGACACAGGCTGCGGGAACGGCGCAGCTGTCAGAGCGCTCAATGCTGGCCTCAAATGGTTCTTTGGAATCGATATCCACACTTTTCAGCGGTTTGTACAGGGTGGGAATCGGCTTCATCACCCCGCGCACGATAATCGGTTCGCCGGTCGTCATCCCGCCTTCAAATCCGCCGAGGCGATTCGTTGCGCGGTAAAAACCTTTCCCCTCCTCCCACATAATTTCGTCATGAACTTCTGATCCCGGAAGGGAAGCCATGGAGAATCCGAGCCCAAATTCGACGCCTTTAAACGCATTAATGCTGACAACCGCCTGAGCGATGCGGGCATCGAGCTTGCGATCCCAGTGGACATGACTGCCCAAACCGACCGGAGCCCCCTCGACCACCACTTCAACGATCCCTCCCAGGGAATCTCCTTCTTTTTTGGCACGGTCAATCGCTTCCATCATCGCCTGCTCCCCTTTTTTATCAAGGCAACGCACCGGCGAATCCTCAGCCACCCGTCTCATTTCCTCCAGCGGCAGATCGACCGGTTCCGCCGCAACATCCCCGATCCGCAGAACATGACCGGCAAGTTTGATGCCGCATTCCTCCAAAATCAGGCGGGCAACCGCACCGACAGCCACACGCGCCGCCGTTTCCCTCGCGCTGGAACGCTCCAGAACATCCCGCAGATCGCGGTGGCCGTATTTGATCGCGCCATTGAGATCGGCATGCCCGGGACGAGGCCGCGAAATCCGCCTTTTTTCCGCTTCTTCCGGAATCGGATCAACCCCCATCACTTTTTGCCAATGCGTAAAATCGCGATTCTCAATCACCAGGGTAACCGGAGCGCCTGTCGTTTGCTGAAAACGCACGCCCGACATGATTTTCACCTGGTCTTTTTCAATCTGCATCCGCCGTCCCCGGCCATACCCCTTTTGTCTTCTGGCCAGTTCAAAATCGATTTTTTCCTTGGCAAAAGGCAAATGGCTCGGCAATCCCTCAATGATCACGGTCAGCTGTGGCCCGTGTGATTCTCCAGCGGTCAAATATCTCATCTCAAATCTTCCTCTCTGTCTCAACTCTTTTGACCTGAAATTTGATAGTTATCATAACACAGAAAAAAAGGGGATGGGAGATGAAATTGAAAAAAGTTCGCGGTCAATAATAAAAAACCGGCAAAAAAGCCGGCTGAAGGAGATTACAGGTCTTACTGTTTGATATTTAAACTGCTGGTGACGGCGTGGTCCCAGCTGGGATAATAATACAGGGCGCTTTGCATCAATTCCGGGTCCATTTGTTTTACTTTTTTCTTGCTGAGGGAAACTCCCTGCTGTTTTAAATGTTTGATTCGCTTGGTCACTTCGTCGGGGCTCATCGGAATATCCATATTGCCTTCCACCTGCTTGAACCGAAAAATCACTCGCACACTTGCAGGCTGACAGCAGGCAGAGGATGTCCACCTCCTTCTTAAGCAACGATCCTTTTTTCTGTTACCAATATGGTCAAAGAAATCAAAAAATAATCCTGCCAATCAAAAAAAGCACGATTCGTGTGAACCGTGCTTTTTATTTTCAAATCCAGCGGTTAATCGTTTTTTCGTAGGACAGGAGTTCTGCTTCGTCAAACCAAAGGGCGATTTCCCTTTCTGCACTCGCCTGGGAATCCGACCCATGGATAATATTCATGCCCACATTGACCCCGAAGTCGCCGCGAATCGTCCCAGGCAGTGCCTCAGACGGATTGGTTTTGCCCATCATTTGACGGGCGGTGGCGATCACATTCGGTCCTTGCCACACCATGGCAAAGACAGGACCCAGGGTAATAAAATCAACCAATTCTCCAAAAAACGGCTTTTCTTTGTGTTCAGCATAATGCTGTTCCGCCAATTCGCTTGATACGGACATCAACTTTGCTGCCACCAGCTGGAATCCTTTTTTTTCAAAACGGGCAACCACTTCCCCGATCAGCCCGCGTTGAACTCCATCCGGTTTAACCATGATAAACGTTTTTTCCATAAATGAATCCCCCATACTGCTATGTATCGATGCATGCACCTGAATCCAGGTAACCACACCAAATTGTAACAGAGATCGAAATGAAAACGCAACCAATTCCCTTATTTTTGTGAAAATATGTTGCAGGTGGTGTCTGATGCCCCTAAACCTCCCTGCTATTTCAAACGGATGGTCAGTGGGGCATCACCCCTCCCGGTTCTGCCAAAACTTTCACCCTCGGGCAGCACCCGAATATCACTTTTCAGTATGAGCGGCTGACGATAAATTCCCCGATCAGTCGCAATGATTCACGCTCATGCGATTCGGGCAAAAGCGACAGACATTGCATCGCTTTCTTCATATACCGCCGGGACAAATCCAGCGTATACTCAATTCCGCCCAGCCGTTTGATCAGATCCAAAATCGCGGGCAAGTTGCCTTCTCCCCCGCCGGAACGGAGATAATCCGTGATTTTTTGCTTATCTGAAGTTCCTGCTTTGGCCAGCGCATAAATAACCGGGAGGGTCACATTGCCCTGGCGCAAATCGCTTCCGGCCGGTTTGCCCAGGACTTTTTCGTTTCCGACAAAATCGAGCACATCGTCGGTTAACTGAAACGCCATCCCCACGTAATAGCCATACGCCTGAAGGGAACGAATATAGCGCGGCTCCGCTCCGCTCACATACGCGCCCAAGTAACAGCTGGTGGCCATCAGGAGCGCCGTTTTTCTTTTGATCCGGCGCAGGTAACGCCTGAAAGAGAGCGACTCGCTGAACAAATCGGCCATTTGGTCAATCTCCCCCAGGCACATGCGGTTGATCGCCGTCGCCAAAATTGCCTGCACTTCATGCGGCCTGCACTCCGTAATTTTCTGCAAAGCGCGGGCGAAGATATAATCACCGGTATACATGGCGACGCGATTATCCCATTCCGCTTTGACCGTTCGTCTCCCCCTGCGGGTATCGGCATCATCGATCACATCATCATGTACCAGTGTGGCCATATGAATCAGTTCCAAGGCCACGGCCACTTTTGTCAATCTCTCAATGTCATATCGCCCGAAATGACCGGCCAGCAGAACAAAAACAGGGCGCATCCTCTTTCCGCCCGCTGTAAGCAAATGGCTTGACGAATCATATAACATTTGCTCGCTGGTCTGAATGGCCTCAGTCAGCGTTTTTTCGATCAGCTCTAAGTCATTCTTCAGATTGAGATAAATTTCTTGCAAGTTCATCCGTTTCACCCTGTTAACGCATGCTAAAGGACAATCACCATTCAAAAACTGACAAGACCAACCCCTGCATCCCTTAACATTACGGTAATCGCAATTGCTCAGCAACGTTCTTGAAATAACCGGCTCCAAACACCAGATGCCTTATCTGATTAACACATCGAGCATGGTAAAGACGAAAACAATCACGCTGAGAACCCCGTTCATCGTGAAAAAGGCAGTATTCAATCGGGACAAATCATCAGCGGAAACAATGGAATGCTCATAAAAGAGGATAATCAGGGCAATCACCACACCGATGCCATACCACAAGCCCAAATCACCCAGCAGCAAAAGGGCAATCAGTCCGGCAGCGGTACCGACATGCATCAATGCGGAAATAAAAAGCGACCGCTTGATTCCAAACCGGGCAGGAAGCGAGTAAAGCCGCTCCTGTCTGTCAAACTCCAAATCCTGGCAGGCATAGATCACATCAAAGCCACCGATCCATAATGCCACGGAGGCAAACAGAATAAGTGAGAGCATATCGATTTCTCCCGTGGTCGCCACCCATCCGCCGAGCGACCCCAACGCCGACGAAATTCCGCAGAAAAAATGGCATGTCCAGGTAAAACGCTTGGTGTAGGAGTAAAAAACCAGGAAAAAGACAGCAACCGGCAACAATTCCACCGCAAGCATATTCAACTGGAATGCAGCCAGAAACAAGAGTGCAAACGAAACGATGACAAACCCCCACACAAACGGAACCGAAACCAGTCCGGCCGGAATGGCCCGGTTTGCGGTGCGCGGATTTTTGGCATCAATATGGCGGTCGATCAAGCGGTTCAAAGCCATCGCCGCACTTCTTGCTCCTGCCATCGCCAATGTAACCCAGCCGATCTCCGCCCAGGTCGGAAGATGACCGCGCACTTCGAGACTGCCCAGAACCGCCCCCATGTAGGCAAACGGCAGTGCAAAAATGGTGTGTTCAAACTTAATCATTTCAAGTACGATCCTAATTTTTTTCAGCACCTTAACCACCTTGCTTTCCTTCTATTCCACCTCTGGTTTGCGCCCGATGTGAAGCGCCGCAATTCCGCCGGAGAGGGGATAGACCTGAACATCCTGCAATCCTACATCCTCAGCCATGATCCTGGCCAGCTCATGATATCCGGGAAATTGCATCAGCGATTCCGGCAGCCAGCGATACTGTTCATAGCTGCCCGCAAACCATTTTCCGAGCAGCGGCAAAATCCGCTCAAAATACAGGTAATATACGGCGCGAAAAGGAGGCCAGGACGGTTTGGAAAGCTCCAGGGAAACCACTTGCCCTCCCGGTTTTACCACCCGTTTCATCTCGTTCAATACCTGGACGATGTCGGGAACATTGCGAAGGGCAAACCCGATCGTGGCATGATCAAAGGTATGATCGGGAAAAGGAAGTTGCATCGCATCGCCCTGAATCAGTTCCACCTGTCCGTCCAATCCGGCCTTTTCCACTTTCCCTTTCCCGACCTTCAGCATGTTTGCGCTGAAGTCAAGGCCGACGATTCGTCCGGTTCCGGATGACTTCGCCAGGGAGATGGTCCAGTCGCAGGTGCCGCAACAAACATCCAATGCGGTATCCCCTGGCTTCACCGCCATTTTTTTCATCGCAAATCTTCGCCAAAGCTTATGCATGCGGAAGCTTAGCAATGTATTCATCCAGTCATAATTTTTGGCGATGCTTTCGAAAACCTCATGAACAAATTTCGTCTTTTCTTCCCCGCGAACATTCATGCTTGACCACTCTCTTTCAGACAGGCTCCCCTGTCGACGCTATCGTACACCTCTTTGGCCAGTTCTTCCAATTGGCCTTTGCTTTCCGAATCCGGCCAGCCGTTCAACAGGTTGGTCAAGGACGAACGGCTCTGTTCCAAGTAAAAAAGTTTTTCCGTTGAGCTGAGTCCGGGAAAGCGCAGGAGTTCTTCATACAGGAGCAGTTCTTCTGCAACCGGCCGCCATGAAAAGGCAAACCCTTTCCGAACATGAAAAAAATCGGCCAATGCCGCAATCAGTTCACTCGAAATCGATTTGATCCGCTTGACCATTTCCGCGGTAAGGGGAGCCCCTGCTTTTCGCATCTGATGCAATGACATTTTCCACTCATTGATGCGACAGATGGCCCCGGCCAAACAATGGATCACATCCGTTTCCTTCTCTTTGGCCAGCAAATAGTAAAACAAGCTGCTGTAATAATCCCCCGCCAATACCGTCACCTGCTGTTTTCGCTGTCCGGGCAGCGCTTCGGGAGCACTGGTCTCCACCGTTTCGTGCAAGTCGATTCCCATTTTTAGCAAAGTCGTCGCAATCGTGTACAGGGCAATTTTCTCTTTTTCCAGCTGGTACGCATGCAACATCAAATACAAAACGCGCACAAAAAAAACAGGGATATCTGGCCTCCCGATTTGTTGCCGAACATATGAATTTTCTGCATGTTTTTCAATTTGCTCTAATATTTCTCTCAGCTCTTTTTTATGTACGCATGCCATAAAAACGTTCCCCCATGAGGACTTAAGATCAAACACTGCGATTAGTATATCATACTTTTGGGGGAGATAGGCATTCTTCCGCTGTTTTCCATCACTCAGGGGATGTGATCACGTGAAACATCGATTTGAGATATTTCTCCGGCGGCTGTTTTTCAGCTCTTTTCTGTCCCGGATCTCTGTTAAATTCTTCCCTGGTGGCGGTTAGCAAAAAGTCCGCCCCGTCATTCCGATGCACGAACAAGCGGACTTGATCAATATTTTCTGTTTCTGTAAACGCCGCCTTCAGCAACGCCAAAATCTCCTGGTACATCAATGGTTCTTTCACTCTTTCCTGAGAAAGCTCCAAAAAGAGGAAATTCCTTTGCAAATCAACTTTCTTCACTGTTAATTGAAAATGCCTGTCCCTAATAAAATCAACCAGATTCTCGGCTCGCAGCTGCTTACTTGAGGATTTGAAAACAGGAATTTCCCTCTTTTTATTCTCTTTCTTCTGGTAGAAGAGCGGGAAAACGGACACGCTGGCGGCCAGAAAAGCGGCGGCAAAGACAGCCATCATCATCCGGATTGCGAACGTTTTCACGCATATCTCCCCTTACACCGATCTCTTGTCACCATTGTATCGGTGCGAGCCGGAAAACATGCACGACCGGCGGGGACATTTTTTCAATTGTCTGTTTCCACTTGGCCAAAAGGAGTGATAATCACCGCTTTGCCCCGAATCTTGATGGCTGAGGTGTGCTCTGTAAACTGCGCGACCATGACCTCACCCTTGTCCAGTTTTTCGGAATGGTGGAAGCGCGTATCCTTCCCCCTGGTCAATCCGATTACATTGACGCCATTTTCCTTGGCTTTAATCACAATATAATCAGCATGAGATCCTTGCAAAGAAATCCCTCCCAAATTCAATTCAGACATAGTTTAACATAGAATAAATACACAGATGCATAGAAAAAGACCCTTCCATGAGGAAGAGTCTTTCCTTTGGTCGGGCTAGCCAGATTTGAACTGACGACCTCTTGCGCCCCATGCAAGCGCGCTACCAAGCTGCGCCATAGCCCGTCAAGTATCAACTTTTTGCCATCGCCTGATGACAATTATGAGTATATAACGGGTAAGGGAAAGTGTCAAGAGGTTTATTAAAAATTTTATTTTAATCCGATAAGGCTAAGCGCTTCCGCCCGAGCAGCCGCGTCTTCGGCAAATACACCTCTGACAGCGGAGGTGATTGTTTTGGAGCCCGGTTTTTTCACCCCGCGCATCGTCATGCACATATGTTCAGCTTCCACCACGACAATTACACCATGCGGATCCAACTTCTCCACGATGCAGTCAGCCACAGTCGAGGTGATGCGTTCTTGAAGTTGCGGACGCCTGGTGACGGTTTCAACGGCACGGGCCAGTTTGCTCAATCCGGTTACACGGCCTCCACGGGGAATGTATCCAACATGCGCCTTGCCAAAGAAAGGAACCAAATGGTGTTCGCAGGTGGAGAAGAACGGGATATCCTTCACCAGGACAAGCTCTTCATGATCTTCACTGAAAATGACAGAAAAATGTTTCTTCGGGTCCTCTTTCAGTCCGGAAAAAATTTCTTCATACATACGGGCTACACGTGCCGGTGTATCGATTAGACCTTCGCGGTTCGGATCTTCGCCAATCGCTTCCAAAATCATGCGCACTGCTTCTTCAATTTTTCGATGATCAACCATCATTGTTCCTCCATCCTCATCTGCAGTAAAGCAAGAAATCAATTTTTATCTCGAATCATTATACCACAAATAATCACGGCTCAATCGCAAAAACGAAAAAGACCCCTTCGTAAAGAGGCCTTTTTCTGCAGGTATTTATGTAGTCCCGAGATCCATTCAATCCTGCTTACTTGTTTACTTCTTCTTTAAGTTGTTTACCGGCTTTGAAAGAAGGTACTTTGGATGCAGGAATCGTGATTTCTTCACCCGTTTGCGGATTGCGGCCTTTACGCTCGGCACGCTCTTTCACTTCAAAATTGCCAAAGCCGATGAGTTGGACTTTGTCACCCTCACGAAGAGCTGCGGTAATCGCATCTAAAACTGCTTCAACGGATTTTGCAGCGTCTTTTTTGGTCATTTGAGTAGCTTCCGCTACTTTATTGATCAGTTCCGTTTTGTTCATCATCACACCTCCGTAAACAAATCCACGGCTCTTTCCCTATTATAAAAGGGGAGAAAGCAGGTTTCAATGCGTGGGACACTCCTATACTAATATAGACTTATGGGAAGTTCAAGTGAATCTTTGCGATTTTCCGCATTTCAAATAAAAAAAGCGCCGGGGACGCGCTTTTGCAAATCTTTACAATATAATCGCGATTAATCCTCCAGACCCCTCATTGATGATTCTCTCCAATGTTTCTTGCAGCTTATATCGCGCATTTTCCGGCATCATCGACAATTTGGCCTGAATTCCCTCACGCACGATTTGATTCAACGAACGGCCAAAAATATCGGATTCCCAAATTTTCAGCGGATTCACTTCAAAGTCACGCATCAGATAATTAACGAGTTCTTCGCTCTGTTTTTCAGAACCGATGATCGGTGCAAATTCGGAGGTCACATTTACTTTGATCATGTGAATGGAAGGGGCCGTCGCCTTCAAACGCACACCAAACCGGCTTCCCTGTTTGATCAATTCCGGTTCGTCCAACGACATTTCCTCCAATGCCGGAGCAGCAACACCGTAGCCGGTCGTACGCACCATTTTCAGCGCTTCGGACACTTTGTCATATTCCCGCTTCGCAATGCTGAACTCCTGCATCAACTCGAGCAAGTGATCTTTTCCCCGAATTTCGACCCCGACGACTTCTGTCAGCACCTGATCATACAGTTCATCCGGCGCATACAGGTCGATCTCCGCAATTCCCTGCCCCATATCCATCCCGGCCAAAGCTGCTTTTTCAATAAAATCATATTGATAAAATTGCCCGACAACCCGGTCAACATCGCGCAATCGCTTGATGTCTTTCACCGTTTCCCGGACGGAATTTTCAAATTCCTGACGCAGCCAGTGATCTTCGTTCAGCACCATTACCCAGCTCGGCAGATTCACATTCACCTCGTGAACCGGGAATTCATACAGGACTTCTTTCATAATGCCCAGGATTTCTTCTTCGGTCATGCTGGCGACGCTGACCGGAAGAACCGGGATATCGTATTTCTCGATCAGCTCACTTTGCAATTCCCGTACGGAATCACTGTAGGGCTGGGTAGTATTGAGCAGCAGAATAAACGGTTTTCCCACTTCTTTCAGCTCATTGACAACCCGCTCTTCAATCTCCTCATAAGATGCCCGCGGGATGTCGGTAATGCTTCCATCAGTGGTGATCACAATTCCGACGGTGGAATGCTCCTGAATCACTTTTCTCGTTCCCACTTCAGCCGCTTCCTGAAACGGGATCGGCTCTTCAAACCAGGGTGTGGTGATCATGCGCGGGCCGTTTTCATCTTCATATCCCTTTGCCCCCTCAATCGCGTAACCGACACAATCAACGAGGCGGATATTTACCTCCAGCCCTTCGTCCACATGGATTTTCACTGCCTGGTTGGGGACGAATTTCGGTTCGATGGTGGTAATCGTCTTCCCAGCACCACTGTGCGGAAGTTCATCGACAGCCCGGGTCCGATCCGCTTCATTTTCGATATTGGGTATCACAACCTGTTCCATGAAGCGCTTGATAAATGTTGATTTACCGGTGCGCACCGCACCGACCACACCCAGATAGATGTCTCCTCCTGTTCGCTCTGCAATATCTCGCAAGATATCTACTTTCTCCACGAAATTCCCTCCTTCAAGATCTCCCTCAGCTGGATCTGTCGCCGGTGCGAAGGCTACCCCTCCCTCCCGGACCTTACCTTGGACACTACTAATATATGAATGCACCTTCCCAATATGAGTCTTTATGAAAAAAAACAGGGTGAAAACCACCCTACACAGTCTCTTTTTCGTTAGTTGTCACGTTTTTCATGCGGGAGGGCACCTTTTTCGCACGAAACCCGGCGATTTTCACAGTGGCAGACAATCTGCCCAGCAAAAAAATCCCGGGGATTACCACGAGATGAAACCAAATACTTTGCAGCATCGATTTCACCCCTTTTCCAGTTCGGGAGAGAGCAAACCGGGCTTCTTCTCCACGTGACCTGGATCATGAAGCCCGTTCCCGTCTCTTCATTTTATGTAAGTACTTTTCCTTGTATGCTAGGAGGATTGCCGAACAAATACCGGTTCATTATTTCTCATCTTCATCACTGGTGAAAAAGCAGGAACATAGAATGAATCCTCCGCGATCCACAGGCGCAGATCCTGGTTTGCATCCGGTTTATTTTTCGACATTTGCCATTTTTGCATCACATCTGTCCGGTAATCGACATAAACTTTGCCCTGATCATCCATGATGAGCGGCAGTGTCGTGCTGGAATAGGGACTGGGAACCATCACCGGGCTGATGCCCAACTTTTCATAATCAATCGTAAAAAAGTGAGGAGAAATCTTTTGTCCCAGCGGCCACTTTTTGTACTTGGAATGATAGCCGGTCACATAGGGCTGAACTTTTTCCACTTCATCATTGACGCGCAGATCAAACAGCCGAACCGTCGGTTTCTTTTCCACATCGATCAGTACATAGATAAAAGGTCCTCCCTCTTCAAATGCCGACGGGGGGATCGCCGCCAAATACCCGCCCTGCAACTCCTGAAAATTCACTTTATATTTTGTTGTCAGTTTGTATTCATCCTCTGTATAACGATAAGGCAACCAGCGATGCTCCCGTTGATACGCCAATACTGCCGACTGGACAGTGGCAATCTGCTCCCCCAGTTTATCGAGCTGCTGTTGGCGCTCTTGCGGATACATACACCCGGAAAGCAAAAAAGTCATCATCAGCAGACTGATCCATTTTAGCCTGCGCAACAAAACGTCCACATCCATCTCCTCCTGCTTCTTGGATCACAAAAACATGCGAAGAACAAACAAGAGAGATACAAACAGCAATACAAAGGACACGGAATTCAAACTGACCCTGAGCCATTTTTTTGACGATGTCCTGGCGATGGCAATCAACAGATTGATCAGGACGAGCAGAAACAAAATGATCATCAGATCCAACGGGCATCCCTCCTTCTCATCTCCATCAGTATAGCAAATCCACAATCGCCTACCCAAGAGCCGGGACACCTGACTCAGTTCGGGGGCGTTATTCATGCATAGGATAAATGGACTAATGCCTGAATGGAGGAAGCCAAGTGAGCACGAAAATACCAAAAACCGCTTCCCGGAAAAAACCGAGCAGCATAAAGAAAGGAACCGGCTCAAAATTACCGGCGAAATCCCCGGGCACTCCGGGCAAAACAAAATCCTCTGCCACAACATCACCCTCTCTTTTATCCCAGCTTTCGTCCATCAACATCGCCAAAATATTGAACGGGTTTATGACCTTTCGCTCCACCATCAAGGAGTTGAATACATCGTTACAAAAGATGGAGAATATGATGGATTCAGCTTATCAGATCTTAGCGATGACTTCCCGGATGATGGCCCCCGGAAGAAGGGGAGGAGGCCGCTTCCCCCTGTTGCCGCCCTTCGGCAGGAATCCGGGCGCACCGACCGGCCGGCGGGGAATGTTACCACCGTTTAGAAGAAATCCCGATCCCCCTCCTGGGTGGCAGACAAATCAAAGCAGTCCTTTCCCGGCCGACCCTGATGAAAACATTCCCGTCATCCAGCCGCCATTTGATGAGAACCGGCGGTCACAGGAAGCGCCGGGAATCCCGTTTGCCCCTTTATTGCAAAACATGAGTATCGGGCAGATCATGAATATCATTCGTTCGCCCCTTTTCCAAAAAATGATGTCCAACTTGTTTCGGTCAAAAAAATAAAGGTAATGCCTCGTTTTGGGCATTACCTTTATTTTTGGCAAATGGGAACCGCCGGAACGTTTGCTCAGGGACGTCCTGGCTGCTCCCGAAAATCCGTTAAGAAACCCCCGCCCTTTCAGGCGGAGGAAAGGCTGGGTCATTATCCTTTACTTAAGCCACAACTGATTCCCCTGTCCTTGTTTTCAGTGCTCAAGTTTATGGATAATGATTGAAGCTATTATAGAGTATGAAGCTGACAAACGGCTTGCAACAGGCAAAAAAGCCCAAACGCTACCAACCTTGCACGATCTCTTCCAACTCTTTTGTCCGTCCCCGCCCCATCAGCTCTTTCACCGCCAATGCCGGTTCCTTTCCGGCAAACAGAACCTCATATAACTGTGCCGCGATCGGCATCTCCACATCATAGCGCCGGGCCAGAGCATGAGCAGCCTTGGTGGTTTTGATGCCCTCAACGACCATCCCCATCTCGGCCAAAACTTCCGGCAATTTTTTTCCCTGGCTGATTTTATGGCCGGCCCGCCAGTTACGGCTGTGCCTGCTTGTACAAGTCACAACCAAATCGCCGACGCCTGCCAATCCGACAAACGTGATCGGCTTCGCTCCCATCGCGGACCCCAGGCGGGCGATTTCCGCCAATCCCCGGGTCATCAGCGCTGCTTTGGCATTATCCCCAAAACCCAAACCATCCACCAGACCCGAAGCCAGAGCAATAATATTTTTGAGCGCCCCGCCAACCTCAACCCCGATCACATCGGGATTGGTGTAGACGCGAAAATACCGGTTCATAAACATCATCTGCACTTGCTCCGCCGTTTCTTGGCCGGGAGAGGCGACCACAACGGTCGTCGGGCACTTTTTGATCACTTCCTCCGCATGACTGGGCCCGGACAAAACCGTGATCCGCTCCGCAAATGATTCCCCCAGCTCTTCCAGCAAAACCTCCGACATCCGTTTCCAAGTATCGATCTCAAATCCTTTGACGGCATGAACAACCAAGGCGCCGGGAGCGATCAATCCGCCAACCTCGCGGGCAATCTCCCTCATGGAATGGGAAGGAACAACAAAAACGACCACTTCTTTGCCGGAAAGCGCTTCTGCGAGCGAAGAAGTAGCCGTAAGCTCAGCAGGCAGCTTGATTCCGGGCAGATATTTTTCATTGGTATGCTTCAGGGTGATCTCCGCCGCCAGCTCTTCCCGCCGGGCCCACAGCTCCACCTGATGGCCGTTATCCGCCAACACTTTTGCCAAAACGGTTCCCCAACTGCCAGCTCCAAGTACCGCGATTTTCCGTTTCATTTGTTTCTCCCTCATTTTAAATCTTCCGTTCCTGCCCTTTGATCAAGTTGACAATATTTTGCCGGTGCCGCCAGACGGCCATGGCGGTAATCAGCAACGTGAGCAGCGTCAATGAATAAGGAAAGTGAAGCACAAGCATCACAAGCGGGATCATCACGGTAAAAATGAGCGATCCCAAAGATACATAACGGGTAATGACAATGAACAAAATGGCGAGAACACCTGCGATCAAAGCAGCATAGAAAACGAGCAATACGGTGACCCCCACCGTAGTGGCAATCCCTTTCCCGCCGCGAAACCGCAAGAACACGGGCCAGTTGTGTCCGATAATCGCGGCGATCCCGCATACCATCATCAAGATCTGATTCTGGTGGTCAGCCAAATAGCCCGTCCCAACCGCAGCCATTCCTTTTAAGGCATCGAGCAGAAACACCGCTGCTGCGGGCCCTTTCCCCAAAACCCTGAGCGTGTTGGTCGCCCCGGCGTTTCCGCTGCCGTACTCGCGAATATCGACTCCCTTCAACAATTTCGTCAGAATAAAGCTAAAGCTGATTGAACCGAGTAAGTAAGAGATAAGAACGGGAATCAACCATGACAATGAAAACACGAAAAACCTCTCCCCATTTCATTTTGCTTTCTGCTTACGATTTGTTTTTCTTTCTCATGATGATTCGAAGCGGTGTTCCCTGAAACGGAAATGCCTGGCGCAATTGGTTTTCCAAAAAACGCAAATAACTGAAATGCGACAGCTCCGGATCATTGACGAACAACACAAACGCCGGGGGTTTTACCGCCACTTGCGTCACATATTGCACACGAAAACGGCGCCCTTTTTCCGAAGGGGGCGGCGTGGTGACCATCGCATCCTGAATAACCTGATTCAAAACCGATGTCGGCACACGCATCGCATGCTGTTCCGCCACTTCGGAAACCATCGGCAAAATCTGATGTACCCGTTTTTTGGTCTTGGCGGAAACAAAGAGAATCGGGGCATAGTGCATAAACTGAAATTCATCGCGAATCTTGCGCTTAAAGCGATCCATTGTTTTTTCGTCCTTTTCCACCGCGTCCCATTTGTTTATCACAAAAACCGACGCTTTTCCCGCTTCATGCGCATAGCCGGCGATCCGTTTATCCTGTTCGGCAATCCCCCGCTCCCCGTCGATGACAATCAGGCAAACATCTGAGCGCTCAATCGCTTTCATCGCTCTTAAGACACTGTATTTTTCGACCGATTCATACACCTTTCCGCGTTTGCGGATGCCCGCCGTGTCAATCAAAACATAGGATTGGCCCTCAAATTCAAACGGTGTGTCCACCGCATCGCGCGTGGTGCCGGCAACCGGGCTGACGATCACCCGTTCTTCCCCGAGCAGGGCGTTGACCAAAGAAGATTTCCCGGCATTGGGCCGCCCGATCAGACAGACACGGATGGTATCCTCATCATACTCTTCTTCACTTGGTTCCGGAAAATGCCGGACGACTTCATCCAACAGATCCCCGGTCCCCGTCCCGTGAATGGACGATACGGCAATCACATGCTCAAAGCCCAATTGGTAAAATTCATATACATTGTCGGCGTATTTGATGTCATCGATCTTGTTGGCCATCACGATTACCGGTTTGTTGGTGCGATGCAACATGCGGGCGACTTCTTCATCCGTCCCTGTAATCCCCTGCCGGCCGTCGACGACAAACACAATCACATCGGCTTCTTCAATTGCCAATTCCGCCTGGTTGCGAATGTGATCCATCATTTCATCCTGTTCGCCGAATTCCAATCCACCGGTATCAATCAGGTGAAACTCCCGGCCGTTCCATTCGCTCCGCGAATAAATGCGATCTCTGGTGATCCCCGGCTGATCCTCTACAATCGCGATCCGTTCACCTGCCAATCGATTGAAGATGGTTGATTTCCCCACATTGGGTCTTCCGACAATCGCTACAACTGGTAGACTCATACATAATCCTCGCTTTTTAACCAATATTTCAAGTAATAGAGTAAAGTCATACCTAATCTTATCCATAAATGTTCGCTGAGGCAACCGTCAACGCTTTCTGATCCCCGGAAAACCTCCTTCCCTGATCCACCGCACAAGGGAAGGAATTGGCTCGAGCAGCAGAACAAAGATCGTCAAAGCCAACCAAAACGCGTCCAAAAAAGCCTCTTCCCCGATGACAACGGGACTTAACGCTTCCCTGTGAAAATAGAGCACAATCAAATGCAAGGAAAGGAAGGTGAACGCCAGATAAAACATTTTCTCTCCCAGAACATTGGAAACGGCTAAGGCCCCCAATGGAATCACCGTTGATGTGACTGTGCGAAAGAGAGAATCAGACCAATCCCCGCTCATTCTGAACATTTCATGCCAAATAAACAGAATCGAGCTCGTGCAGATGGAGAAACTGACCAAGCTCAGCAGACGATTCGGGGAAATTTGTTTTAACAATATAAAAAAGAGAAGAAATAAAGAAAAGATTCCCGGATGAATAAAAAGGGCCGGATCCATGCTCAGGGGAAGTCGGATGGCAAACCAGAAAGAAAGCGCCAAAAAAATGAAAAGATCGCGCTTGCCGAGGGATAATTCCTGTTCCAAACCCGGCAACCAACCTGTACAAACGAGAATCGACAAGACGGCCAGGCATAAAAGTGCCAATATCCCGGCTTCCACTTTCTTCCCCCTTTCTGTCCGAATGATTTTTTATAGTTTCCCCTTGCCTTCAGCCGTTTTTGCAAATGGTGGAGGAGTAAAATATTGGGACAGAAACTTTCATGTTCCGTTCTCCCGATCTGGAGCGATGGATGTGAAGTCGTGCAGTCTACTGAAAATTGCGAAAGTCCTGGCGCCACACCCGAACAGCAACCAACATCACTGCAAAAAAGGACAGAGAAAAGGCTCTTCTCCGCCTTATCCTCTGTCCGTTGCAAAGAATTTCCGATTATTTCAATTTGCGAAGCTCGGGATAAACATCGCCCAAGGTTACATTGAGACCGGAGGATTGAAGATTCTCGAATTGCTCAGCCTCTTCGCGTAACTCTTCCGGTTCAACTTCCTTCATGCTCAGGCTGATCCGTTTTTGTTCGGGCTGCATGTCGAGCACTTTCACTTGCACTTCTTGACCTTCTTCCAGCACTTCAGCCGGAGTGGCCACATGGCGCCGGGAGATTTGCGATACGTGAACCAGACCTTCCACACCCGGATATACCTCAACAAATGCGCCGAAAGATGCGAGGCGTTTCACTTTCCCGGTTACGACATCGCCGATTTGAATATGTTTTTGCACCTGCTCCCACGGACCTTCCTGCGTTTCTTTGATGCTCAGGCTGATCCGTTCCTGCTCGCGGTTTACTTTCAGTACTTTCACTTTTACCCGGTCGCCTTCTTTGAGCACATCCGCCGGATGTTCCACTCGATGCCAAGCCAGTTCGGAAACGTGAACCAGTCCGTCAACGCCGCCAATATCCACAAATGCACCAAAATCGGTCAAGCGCTGAACCGTTCCCTCCAGCACTTGCCCTTCTTCCAGCGAGGCAAGCGTTTCCTCTTTTTTACGGTTCAACTCATCTTCCAAAACCGCTTTGTGGGAGAGGATCAGCTTATTTTTCTCCGGATCGATTTCAATCACTTTCAGAGTGAGTTCCCTGCCTTTGTAATCCGTAAAATCTTCGACGAAATGGCGTTCAACATGGGAAGCCGGGATAAATCCGCGCACACCCACATCGACGACCAGACCGCCTTTGACGATGTCCGCCACGGTTGCTGTCAGTGTTTCGCCTGTTTCATATTTGCGTTGCAGTTCGCTCCAGGCAGCCTCAGCGTCGACCGCTTTTTTGGAGACGATCAGTTTGTCTTCGTCTTCGCGGATGCGCAGCACTTTCACTTCCACTTCGTCACCGACGCTTAAAACGTCAGACACCTGATCAACATGCAAGCTGGACAGTTCGGAAATGGGCAATACAGCTTCAAACTTGTATCCCACATCAACCAGAGCCTGATTGTTTTCCACTTGGACGACTTTCCCTTTCAATACATCGCCCACTTGCAAAGTGGTAACTTCCGTTAATTCAGATTTCATTTCTTCGGTCATAAACGAGCCCCTCCTCAATCTCCAAACAATCTAAAATCCTTTATGATATAAGATCAGAGTGAAAAAGGTTCATGATTGTTCCTTTTTCTGATGATCTAATTACCGATGTTGATCAATCATTTGTTTAATCTCATTCATGATGCGATCAGTAAGTGCAGCAGCTTCTTTCATCCCGATTTTCTCCCGGGCCGGGGAAGTCACTTCAATTGGCTGTCCAAATATGATCCTCACGGGTCGAAATAAGCGATAAGGCCCGATAATCGCTGCCGGAACGACAGGTGCTCCTGCTCTGAGGGCAATCAGGGCCGCACCGGTATGCGCTCTACCAAGCTTTCCGTCCCTTGATCTGGTTCCTTCAGGAAAAATCCCCAGCACCTTCTCTTCCTGCAAGAGACGAAGCGCCTGTTTAAGAGCTTGCAGGTCCCCGCTGCCCCGCTTGACCGGAAATGCGCCCAGCACTCGGATCAACATAGAGAAGAGGGGAATGCGAAACAATTCCTGTTTGGCCATGAAATGGATTCTCCGATCCATGGCAGCTCCCAACAGCGGTGGATCAAGATTGCTTATGTGGTTGGCACAAATAACCACAGGCCCTTCTTTGGGAATATGATGAACTCCTTCCACTTTCCAACGATAGAAAAAGGAAAAGAAGCTGCGAACCGCTATACGCAATGAAGCATATAACATTATCTTACTCCCTGTTGCTCAATTTGTTACGACAAAGTTGCAGAATGTTTTCAACAATTTCCGCAATACTGCGATGGGTCGTATCGAGGAGCAGCGCATCATCCGCCTGTTTCAAGGGGGCATGCTCCCGTGTACGGTCTTGGTCATCGCGCTCGCGTATCTCTTTTTTCAACTGCTCAAGATCTGCAGGCAATCCTTTGGCTTTCATCTCGTTATAGCGTCTCTTTGCCCGCTCTTCGATGGAAGCCGTAAGGAAAATTTTCAAGTCGGCGTGCGGCAACACGTTTGTGCCGATGTCACGTCCGTCCATCACTACATTTTGTTTTTCGGCAATCTCCCTCTGTTTATTCACCAGCACCCTTCGTACCCCTAACATGCGGGCAATGGTGGAGGCCGCAGCCGAAATTTCCGGTGTCCGGATTTCATGGGAAAGATACTGCCCATTTATGGAAATTCCTTTTGGATGAAGGGTAAACGTGAGCGATTCCGCCAACCGGGTGACGGATTCTTCATCCTGCAACGGGATATTATCCCGAAGCGCTTTCCATGCCAGTGCCCGGTACATCGCTCCAGTATCGATGTAGACGAGCCCCAAACGTTTGGCTACCTGACGAGCCACTGTGCTTTTTCCGGCGCCAGCCGGTCCGTCGATTGCTACCAAAAAACGTTTCATAAAGCCCGTAAGTCCTTCCTAAAACGGGATAAAAAATGGCGAGAGCAGGCCGTGCCTGCTCGATTGGGTTTACTTTATTCGATTCCATCGATCTCAAGTACAATCCCTATCGAAAAACTCGACCCTGTTTTTCAGCCAATCTCGCGCTATGTATTCCTTTTTTACACGGAGATATAGGAAATTAGAACTAGCCCTGTATCTCAAGAGCAAGGAAAACCTGTTTAAAGAATAACATAATTTTGTCACAGTTGCAATGAAAACAATTAAATGAGCCGATTTTATTATATCGGCCCACTTAAAAGTTTAAATTTGATCCGCGTCGGCCTTTTCAATGCGATCGACCATCTCTTCGCTTCCGTCCAACGCATTGATGAAGATGCGGTATTGAATTTGATCAATTTGCCCCAAAAATTCGTAGCACAAAACCTCTTGTCCCTTGTCATTGTAAATAAGAGCGAGATTGCTTTTTCTCACTTTCAAATGGGAGTTTAATTTTTTCTTCGCCTCCGCTTTGGTCAGTTTCGGCTTTATTTCAGGACGTTTGATCTTGTTGAAAACATATTGTTCAGCTTGCAATCCCATGATTTCCCCATTGTCCAACGCCACTTTTACCACCAGGGTTTCCGGATAAATGTAAACCCCGTTTTCCCGGTGAACAAAATTGAAGGACACAATATTCCCCGTTTCATCATGAGAAATCGGAACCATATGAACATAACCGATGCGGTTCAGGAAGTTTTGGGCATGGCGAAGTGCCTGCTTCATGCTTAGATTCTGCCGTTTTACCGGGCGGTCGTAGATCATCCAGACCATGTGGCCGCCTTTGGCTGTCAGTTCGGTATGAACATCTGTATTTTTTGCACCTCTGTAGAAAACGCTGTAACTCTCATAATCCCCGTTCTTGTTCAGGGTAACGGAAATCCCTTTGGTTGAGTGTTTTCCAAAGGCTCTGGCCACGATCTGTTTCGCCTGTTGCGGGGTAATTTTGGCACCGGAAATATTTTTGGCCCGTTGCCGCTCATGCGCCTCCATGTTGCTGACGCTCGGTCCCCAGTCGACCTCCGGAAATTCTTTCACTTTCTGGTTTACCAATTTAAAACCGTCGATAATGGTGTTATCCATTTTTTTGTCTTCTGTGGCAACCGCCAATTCGACATCCATCCAGCGCAGGTTTTTGTCAAGAACCTTTTCTTGAACCGTTGCCAAATCGTCCCGCACCTGTTTGGACTGATTATACAAGGTATGCAATGTTTTCCACTCTTTGTCGTTTAAGGGGTGTTTGTTCAGATCACGAATCCCGACACTGTACGCAAACCGGCCGACGCGGGACAAGAACTTTTCCGCCTGATCAAACGGCATCAGAGTAAGCGGCAATTGACCGATATCGCTCTGTGCGTCATATGCCAGACGCCAGACGTTGGTCATCGAATTGGAAACCTGTTTTTGGGTGTTGAGCGCCAATGATTTGCCCAACTCCCCCTGCAACTTGTCCATATGGTTGTTCAGGTCATGAAACGCTCTTTGATACGTATTTTCCGCTTTGATGAGGATGGAGTTTTTATCCTGATGTTCCTGATACCCCCATGCCGCTACGGCTACGAAGGCAATTAATGTAATAGGGAAAAGAATGGCCGCCACCCTGCGGTACATGGCAACACGCCTCCTTATTCACAAAAAATGTGTTTTCCAATCTTCAGTTTCTGCGGTCTGGACCAAATCCATTTCGATGTGGCCGTGGCCGGATTAAAATAGTAAATGCAACCACCGGTCGGATCCCATCCATTGATCGCGTCCATCACCGCTTTTCGTGCTGTTTCATTCGGCTCCAGCCAAACTTGCCCGTCGCTTACAGCGGTAAATGCCCCCGGTTGGTATACAACCCCCGCTACCGTATGGGGAAATTTTTCACTTTCCATCCGATTTAAAATAACAGCTGCGATTGCGACTTGACCGATATAAGGCTCTCCGCGCGCCTCACCGTAAACCGCGCGCGACAGCAAGTCAATTTCATTTTTGGAAAAGCCGCCGCTGCTATTTCCCGCATTTGCCGCTTTCACAAAATCGCCCCCGCTTCCGCTGACGAAAACAACCACCAGGAAAAGGGCCGTCATAACTCCTCTCTTTATCCAATTTCTCACTGTCATTTCCTCCGTCTTTCGTATTCTTTTGCTAGTTTGAGCGGGGAAAACACAGATTATGCAAAAAGAAAAGCCCGGGTCGGTTGACCCCGGCAGCCGAGACTGACTTTCCTCAAGGGAGATAAGGTTCTTTATGGATTTCAAAATCTCCGGTATTGTCGCACAGGCAACGCTTAAATCCCGTCTCAAGTTTTCCTTTGCGCATCCGTCCTTTTAAGATAAAATGCTCTCCACACTGGTTACAATGAATATTGACAACGTATTTTTCATTGTCATTCATCCGCTTTTCCCCCTTTCCCTCTTTTCGTATTATTGACAGCGAATGCCCTGTCCCATACGATAGAGGCGGGTTTACTATGAAGCAAGAAAGGTTGGCGCAACAGATGAAGAAAATCATCGTTCTCACAACGGGAGGAACGATTGCAATGTCGCAAAGTGACGAATCCGAAGGTGTCAAACCGCAGGATCCGAAAGCGCTGCAAAAAACGCTTCCCTTCCTTAACCAATTTGCCGATGTGGAAATGGAACACCTGTTCAACCTGCCCAGTCCGCATATCACCCCGCACGAAATGTATGTCCTCGCCAAACGGGTTCAATCGCTGCTCCAACACGATGCTGACGGAGTGGTCGTCACTCACGGCACCGATACCCTTGAAGAGACGGCATACTTTTTGAACCTGGTCATCTCAAACGATAAGCCTGTCGTCATTACGGGAGCCATGCGCAGCCAAAATGAACTGGGGGCCGACGGTCCCTATAACCTGGTAAATTCAGTCCGCGTCGCCGCAGAGGAAGAGGCGAAAGGCTTTGGCACCCTTGTCGTCTTCAATGATGAGATCCATTCGGCCAAGACGGTGACCAAAACTCATACTAGCAATGTCGCCACATTTCAATCTCCCGGGCTGGGGCCGGCAGGATTGATTACAAAAAGGAACATCCTCTTTCATCGCGAACTGACGCGCGAAAAAATCTTGCCCCTCTGCTCCCCAAAAGCGAAAGTGGCATTGATCAAGGCCGCAGCCGGAATGGATGACACCATGATCCGTTGGGCCGTGGACAGCGGCTATCAGGGGATCGTCATTGAAGCGCTTGGCCAAGGAAACCTGCCGCCCGCCATGCTTCCGGGAATAGAGCAGGCCTTGGAGAAACAGATTCCGATCGTCCTCGTCTCCCGCTGCTATCATGGCTATGTACAGGATACGTATGATTACATTGGCGGCGGCCGGCAATTAAAGCAGATGGGCCTGATCTTCGCCAACGGGCTGAACGGCCCGAAAGCCCGCATAAAACTGATGCTGGCACTTGAAGTAACCAATGATCGCACCGAATTGGAAACTTACTTCAAAATATGATTTATCCCTACAAAAAGAGAAACTGCACCTACCCGCGGCAGATGCAGTTTCTCCCGAGCCTTGATTCCGTGAAAATATGTTGGTGGTCGGTCATCAGCGTTTTCCGGCTTTTCTTGCAAGGTGCTTAAAGACACATCCCCGGATTGTCCCGGCCATTCAGGAACGCTTTCTGCGCAAGTCCCTAGCAATCATTCGCCCATGGTGGCGGCCGTTTTCGATAAAGATTTTGGTCGAGTCATGGCCGGTTGCCACCACGCCAGCCAGATACAGACCGGGAATCGTGGTCTCCATCGCTTCCGTTAAATAAGGAACACCGGTATCCTCATCAATTTTTCCGCCCAGGCGCCGAACCGGTTCAAGGTTGGGGCGATAACCGGTCATGGCAAACACGGTATCCGCGGGGATCTCAATTTGCTTTTCGTTCTGCTCGATGACCACGCTGTTCGGTTTGATCTCTTTCACTTCAGAACCCCAGTACATCTTGACCCTTCCTTTTTCAATCGCTGCTTCAATCACGGGTTTTACCCATGCTTTGACACTTGGGCTGAATTGTTCTCTTCGGTAAACCATGGTCACGTTTGCCCCGACATGATGAAGATCAAGCGCCACATCGATGGCCGAGTTGCGCCCGCCGATGACGACAACGTTCTGATCGGCATAGGGATGGGCATCATGGAAATAATGATGGACATGGTCTGATTCTTCCCCGGGTATATTCATAAGATGGGGATTGTCATAATATCCTGTTGCCAACACAACCGCCGGCACTTCATAAACCCGCTTTTCATCCCTTTTTGCCGTAACCACCCGGAACCCGGAGTCCGTCCGGTCCATTTGCACCACTTTTTCATAAGTATGGACGTTCAGCTCATGCACCCGGCAAACGGTGCGAAAATAGGCGAGCGCTTCCTGCCGGGTCGGTTTTTCATTGATCGTAATAAAAGGAATGCCACCGATCTCCAATTTATCAGCCGAACTGAAAAAAGTCATGGATAAAGGATAATGATAAATGGAATTCACCAAACAACCTTTTTCAATAATCAGTGGCTCGAAACCCTCTTTTTTTAGCTCAATCGCAGCAGAAATGCCACAAGGCCCTGCTCCTACAATAATCACATCTGTCAATCCAGCCACCTCCTGCGATACAAAAGAAGAACACCCGGAAAAAACAGGGTGTCCTTCTCACACTGCTTCTTATTATACTATACCCAGCCACGAAAGCGAGATGCTTCTGCCATTTTTCGCACGCCGACCATATACGCGGCCAGACGCATATCCACTTTCCGGTTGTTGGCTGTATTGTAGACGTTTTCGAAAGCCCTTACCATAATGTCTTCCAATTTTTGTTCAACTTCTTCTTCAGACCAATAATAACCCTGGTTGTTTTGTACCCACTCAAAGTAAGATACAGTCACACCGCCGGCACTTGCCAATACATCCGGAACAAGCAAAATGCCCCGTTCGTACAAAATTTTGGTGGCTTCGAGAGTCGTCGGACCGTTGGCGGCTTCCACGACAATGTCCGCTTTGATACGATGGGCGTTTTTGGCTGTAATCTGGTTTTCCACAGCAGCAGGCACCAGAATATCACAGTCAAGTTCCAACAGCTCTTGGTTTGAAATCGTATCCTTAAACAATTTGGTTACCGTACCGAATGAATCGCGACGATCCAATAAATAATCGATATCAAGTCCGTCGGGATCGTGAAGGGCACCGTATGCATCGGAAATGCCGATCACCTTCGCCCCCGCATCATGCATAAATTTGGCCAGGAAACTTCCGGCATTGCCAAAACCCTGAATCACGACGCGGGCTCCTTTGATGTTTAAACCACGTTTTTTCGCAGCTTCGCGGATCATGAGCGTCACGCCCTTGGCAGTCGCCGTTTCACGCCCGCGGGATCCGCCCAGCACAAGCGGTTTGCCCGTAATAAACCCCGGAGAATCAAACTCGCGGATACGGCTGTATTCGTCCATCATCCACGCCATGATTTGCGAATTGGTAAAGACATCGGGTGCCGGGATATCTTTGGTCGGCCCTACGAGCTGGCTGATTGCACGGACATACCCGCGTGAAAGGCGCTCCAGTTCGCGAAAGGACATTTTGCGCGGGTCACAGATAATGCCTCCTTTTCCGCCGCCATAAGGCAGATCGACAATCCCCGCTTTTAAACTCATCCAGATTGATAACGCTTTCACTTCGGATTCTGTTACATCCGGGTGGAAACGCACTCCTCCCTTGGTCGGGCCAACAGCGTCATTGTGTTGAGCGCGATAACCTGTAAATACGGTAACCGTTCCATCATCCATCCGGACGGGAATTCGTACCGTTAACACACGCAATGGCTCTTTCAAAAGTTCGTAAACCGATTCAGGATATCCTAATTTTTCCAACGCCTCTTTAATCACCGTTTGAGTTGAAACAAGGACATCCAGATTTTCCTGTTCATCCGGTTGATGACCTGTTGCAACTGACTGTTGTTCCATCCTGACCACCTCAGAAAAATTACTACTAAGCCTGTTAAACATTTATCAGTATACAATAATCCTCAAAATATCTAAACTCTTTTCTGTAAAAGTTTGCTGGTCGGATCGTGTATTCCACTTCCCTTCCCACGTTCCCCGTGGTCGGTCAGACGGACACCACTCCCCTCCCGATTTTGCTTAAGTCCACACCGAAATTTCGCCGGACTAGTCACGAATGATACCTGCTACTTTCTCCACAGCGAGAAATATGAGAAAATAAGTCCGGGTTCCCAAACCGCTCGATCGTTTCCCAAGGAGGAAGTATGGAAATGTCAGAAAAAAACATTCTTTATTGTTTTGCTCACCCCGATGATGAAACCTTTACCTGCGGAGGAACGATTGCTCGTTTCCACTCCCTGGGGGCAAAGCAAACACTGTACTGCGCAACCCACGGCGACGCCGGAAAAACGGGAAATCCTCCTGTTTGCAGCAAAGAAGAACTGGGTCACGTGCGAACTCAGGAACTGCAAGAAGCGGCGCAAATCTTAGGAATCGACAACCTGATCCTGCGTGATTTCGGAGACGGTCGGCTGAAAGATCAGCCCTTTTCACGGTTGGTTGAGGATATACGATCGGTACTCGAACAGATTCGACCGGAACTCGTGATTACCTTTCCACCGTCCGGCATCTCCGGCCATCAAGATCACAAAGTGATTCAAAAAGCCACACTCGCCGCTGTTGAGCAAATATCATTCCCTACCAAACTTTACTATATTGTCATTCCGGAATCAATTGCTAAGTTGCATGCAAGAGCGGTTCATACAGTTCCGGATGCATATGTATCCAGGAAAATTGACGTTACTGCTTATCGCGACAAAATCGCCCAGGCGCTCAAAGCCCATAAAACACAACATCTTTCCGTCGAGCGCGCCTTTCCCGGCGTCCTGGAAGGTGACTGGACCCGGTTGCGCTCCGAAGAATATTATCAATTAGTTATACAAAAATAAATTTTTTTATTCACCTGCAAGCATGATGAATGAATAGGAAAACGCACCCTGTTTTGGGTGCGTTTTTTATCTCATCCAAAATATCGAATGATTTGGTTAATCGCATCTTGATCGCACACGGTTTTACCATACTCGATCAGCAGGGGTTCTGTTACGGTAGAAGGCTCGCCAAATTCGGAAAGGATCGCCACCAGGGTTTGGAGATCATCGATTTCCAAATCACGGCCAAACACCAAATAGTATCTGTTCTGATATGCGTACAGACGTCCGCCCTGCTTCACGAGAGAACTCATGCGCATCGCAGCCTGAATGACGTCTTCGAAGTCGGCAAAACGGAAGATGATATCTTCTGTCTCTTCCATGGTTACTTCGAGTTCATACAGTTCTTCATCATGTTCAAAATCATCCTCCGCTTTCGATGTACGCCCACGGGTGACTACCACTACCATTCCCTGTGCGGGTAAGGCAAATACTTCCACCGCGACCGGACCGGCCACTTCAAAGCCCAATTCCTGATAGGCATGTTCCATCATGTCATTGAACAACTCGTGAACTTTGGGGATATCACGCCACATATCTTCCCTCTCAATCCCACGGTCAGCGAGATCATCCAAGGTCAAGAAGAAGCGAATTTTATCTCCCCCAAGACGCTCGACACGCATGGCCTACCCTCCCTCGCTGGAGACCTCCCAATACTAAGATATGTGAAAAATAAACGCTCTGTTACGAGGTCAAGTCTCCTATTTTTCTTTATGAATATCATACACAAAGAAGCGGGTACTTGCATAGTCCAAGCATGGCAAACAGCATATCATGATGCCGGGGCCACGCACAAGATCCGTTTTCATTCAATTCATTTGCTTGAATGAAAATCTCCCCGCATTCCATGTCAATATTTTACTGATGCTTGGCCACTCCCGCAAGAGGCATCAACTTTCCGGGAAAGTCAAGCAGCACTCTGCTCCCGTGATCGCCGCATTGATCCTGATTTGCCTGGAAGAAAACGAAGGAAAAAATGATCATGCGTTCATGTCCTCAGGGTATGCATCCATTCTCTTGACTTTCGGTTCTGTGGATGGTTTGCTCCTTGCAATTCTAACCAAATCATTCTAAAATGGGGATGTTGGAAGTGGACTTAGCTCATTCGGAATATTCATGGGAGGAGAATTATTCTTATGCGCACTTGGGTAGACAAAGATACTTGCATTGCATGTGGAGCTTGCGGTGCAACTGCTCCGGATGTCTATGATTATGATGAAGATGGAATCGCATATGTAATTCTTGATGATAACACAGGAACGGCCGATGTCCCTGAAGACCTGTGGGACGATGTCCGCGATGCGCAAGAAGGTTGCCCGACTGACTCCATTAAAGTTGAAGAGTAAAAAGCACGGAAGAGTAACCATGGCCTAAAAGCTGCTCAGTTCCCTGAGTGGCTTTTTCGCTTTTGTCGCAAAAGAAAGCGAGCTTCCTCCCTCCCCGAGCCCGCCCTCCTTTGTCACAAAAGAAACCGCACTATCCTTGACGCAGATCCCCTTCTTCCAAATACAAACTCACTTCCGCCAATCCGCCATCCACATTGACGACATCGGCAAAGCCATGATCTGACAAAAAACGGACGACATGCAGGCTGCGAATCCCATGTGCGCACATCACGTATATTTTTTGCTCCGGATCCAGTTCATGAATGCGCTCGGAAATGGATCCCATTGGGATAAACTTGCAGTTCTCCAACCGGGCCATCCTCCATTCTTCCGGCTCGCGGACATCAATCACTTCATCGGGATGAAGGGCTCCGCTTTTGTACTTTCGGGCAAATTCTTCCGCAGAAATATGGGATGGATTTTGGTTAGCCATTACTCATTCTCACCTTTTTTTCCTTCATTTTAACACAATCCGTCCCCCCGGCACTTTCCGGAGTCATTTTATTTGCGTCTTCGCCTAAAACCGACTACAATGGGGGTTAGGTAATTTTTATCCCTTAAAGGATACATAGTTAGGAGGATGTGGAATGGCAAACAACCTCGTAGTTGATGCATTCATCGAAATTCCCACAGGAAGCCAAAACAAATATGAATTTGACAAGGAAAAAGGGGTATTCCGCCTCGATCGCGTTCTTTATTCCCCGATGCATTATCCGACCGAATACGGTTATCTGGAAAACACCCTTGCCGAAGACGGAGATCCGTTGGACATTCTGGTACTCACCACGTTCCCCACTTTCCCGGGCTGCGCGATCTCCAGCCGTGTCATCGGGGTATTGCTCATGTCCGATGACAAAGGTCCGGACGAGAAATTGCTGGCCGTTCCGGAGGATGATCCACGCTTTAACGGAGTGAACAGCCTCGATGACGTGCCGCCCCACATTCTGAGCGAAATCGAGCATTTCTTTAAAGTGTACAAAGACCTGGAAAAAAAAGAAACCAACATCGTTGGTTGGAGAGATGCCGATTTTGCGGCCAAACTGTATGCCGAGTGCCAAAACCGCTATCAGCAAAACAAATAAAAAAACAAGAAAACCCTGGCTTCGCCTCCACGGAAGTCAGGGTTTTTTTGCATGCAGTTCAATGAGTCCCAGCTGTCTTGACAATTCATAATGAAGACTCTGCAATCCATCCGCAAACCGGACCATGATTTTTCGTCCGGGAGCAACTCCTTCCAATCTCGCCACCTCGGTGACGACTCCTTCACCGAATTTGATATGATTCACCCTCATTCCCTGTGCGACCTCTTCATGGCTGAAGCGAAGTTGCGGCTGCTCCCTGCTCCTTTGCCGCCATGCCGCCGCTTCCGGCAGCCGTTTGGGTTGCAGCACCGGATCGCGATCTGATTCCTCCCCGCCGGCAAAGCCCATTTCCTTTAGAAAAGGGGAGATTCCACTCCGTTTTCCCTGCCTCGTCTTGCTGGCGGACAGATACAATTCTTTCCGGGCCCTGGTGATGCCGACGTAAAAAAGGCGGCGTTCCTCCTCCCAGGCTGCGTTTTTCCGCTGTTCCGGAACCTGGAGACTCCGGTAATGAGGAAGAACCATGGCGTGCAAACCGATCAGAAAGACCCGGTCAAATTCCAACCCCTTGGAACGGTGAAACGTCATCAGCTTCACTTTGGCCTGCTCATCCGGTATTTTCAGGCGGGCTTCCACTTTTTTTGCATGCTCCATCAATGCTTGTCCGTCGGAAAACGGCTCGGCGGCGAGCAAGAGCTCATCTGCCGGCTCCATCAAACTGGTGAGATCCGAACCGGTCTCCTGCGCAAAAGCTTTTAAGTATCGATCATACCCGATCGTTTCACGGATGGCGCGAATCGCTGCCGCAGCGGACATGTTTTTCAGCGAAAACACATGTTCACGCATCTCCTTGAAATAACGGATCTGGTACGGCTCCAAACCCGGCAGATGCGGCAACGCCTCCAGCAACGACAAATTCCGCTTGCGCGCCAAATTCCACAGAGCATCCAGCCATTCTTCGCCGAACAGGTATCGCTTCGGTTTGTTGATGATTCGCGCCAATGCATCGAGATCATTCGGGTCGGAAGCCAATTTCAAATAGGCAAACATATCCTGCACCTGAAAGCGGCGGTAAAAAGAGTATGAACCATCATTCACAAAAAAAGGGATATTCCGGCGAACCAACTCATCGATAATCGCTCTTGCCTGTGTCAGGGTGCGGAACAGGATGGCCGATTCCTTTCCATCGCGCAAACAGAGAAGAATGCGCCGGGCTTCATCGTTTTCATCCTCCGGCTCCCACCAGTTGATGCGGGTTCCCGTTTTTCCCGTCCCGATTCGCGTTTTGGGTTGCCGCAAACGGTTTTTCCTGATCAGTCGCTCGCTGAGCCCAATAATCTCCTCTGTTGAACGATAATTGACCGTAAGGATAATTCGCCTCGCTTCCGGAAAATCCTCACTGATCTTCAACATAAACCGGGGATCGCTTCCCCGAAATCCGTAAATGGCCTGGTCATCATCCCCGACGGCAAAAAGGCAGCGGTGCCCGGCAGCCAGCTGGATGAGAACGTCGTATTGCACACGATTGATGTCTTGAAATTCATCCACCAGAAGATGGCGAAAGCGATTTTGCCAGTAGTCCCTGAAACCGGGGCGCTTCAACCGGCTGTAAACGGCGAGCAGAATATCGTCGTAATCCCATACCCCCTCTGCTTGCTTCCTCTCTTCATAAGCGGAAAAAACATCGCGAAATAAAACATTTTTCTGCTTTTGCACCTTTAATTGCCCCGGCAATATCGCGTTCCCTTTGCAAAGGCCGATCTGATTGAGATATGTACCAATGGTCTCTTCATCCGCAGGCTGCTCCTTCTGCCCCAAAATCTCCCGAATCCATCCCGCTTGTTCCTTCGCGCCAAGCAATGGCGGCGGAAACTCCCCGCTCTCCCGCAACATACGGAAAAAAAGCGAGTGAAAAGTCCCGATGTACATCTCTTTACTCTGTCCGGGCGCAATCTGCTCCAATCTCGCTTTCATCTCCCGCGCGGCTGCACGGGTAAATGTGACCACCATCAATTGGTTTGCTGAATTCCCCTGTTCCAGCAAATACAAAATCCTGCGCGTCAATACCGTGGTTTTTCCGCTCCCGGGCCCGGCAAAAACGGCAACCGGCCCTTCCGGAGCCGTAACCGCCCGGCATTGCTCTTCGTTAAGCCCGCTTAAAATCATCTCTTTCACTGTCGCATTCATCATTGCAACAAATCCCTCCTTTCCCTCAGGTGTTCCGTTCCGTTTTTTCAATTGAAGGCAACCTATATCTTAACACAAAATTTTCAACCGGTGGCCCCTCTGCAAGGAAGCGAATCTTGCCCTTCTTTTTCAAAATTTCAGGTTGACACAAATACATTACCGTGCTAAATTAATTATCAAATTTCAGAGTAGAAAAACGATGATGGAGCCAAACATCACGGAAAACTTCCCAGAGAGCCGATGGTTGCTGCGAATCGGCAAGTTTTCGGATGTGGAGCACTCCGGAGCGGCTGGTTGAATTTGAAGTAGGCTGGCACGGCAGACCCGTTATCCATGAGTCCTGATCCTGGACTTGCCAAGGTTGTCGGTGTGAACCGGCAACAAATGAGGGTGGCACCACGAACCTCTCGTCCCTCCGATCCATTGGGATTGGTATGGGCGTGAGGTTCTTTTTATTTTGATCTCATTGAAGGGGGTAAGAATCATGTCCTTTTCCGACAAATTCCATTTGCGCATTCCCGGCCCGACACCGGTTCCGGCGCGTGTGATGCAGGCGATGCAAAAACCGATGATCGGTCATCGAAGCGGTGAAGCTTCTTCACTCTATTTGGAATGCTCTGCCAAATTAAAACTGGTTTTCGGCACCAAGACTGATCCTCTTCTCCTCAGCAGCAGCGGAACCGGCGCTTTGGAAGCCGCCGTTGTGAATACCGTCTCACCGGGAGAAGAAGCGGTTGTCGTGGTGACCGGCGCTTTCGGAGACCGGTTTGCCAAAATCGTGCAAAAGTATGGAATTGCCTTGCACCGCTTGGATCTGCCTTGGGGGAAAGCCTGCGATCCGGATCTGTTGGCCTCGTTCCTCCGGCAACATCCTGCGGCCAAAGCTGTCTTTTTCACCTATTGCGAAACATCTACCGGCGTCTTAAATCCGGTCCGGGAGTTGGCCCAATCCGTTCGTGAACACTCTGATGCGCTGGTGATTGCCGACGGTGTCAGCTGCCTCGGCGCCGTTCCCTGCAAGATGGACGAATGGGGCATCGATATCATGGTCACCGGTTCGCAAAAAGCACTGATGCTCCCGCCCGGCCTCGCCTTTGCGGCAGTCAGCCAACGCGCATGGAAACAGATTGAACAAAATCCGACCCCGCGCTTTTATTTGGATCTGCTCGCCTACCGTAAGAATTTGGAAAAAGAAACTACTCCCTATACGCCGGCGCTTTCCCTTCTCTACGGTTTGGCAGAGGCTCTTGCCATGCTGGAAGAAGAGGGATTGCCCCGGGTCTTTGCCCGCCACGAGCGATTGAAAACCATGACCCGGGCGGGAATCAAAGCCCTCGGTCTTGAACTGATGACCTCCGATGCCGACGCTTCTCCCACCGTCACATCCGTTTACGGCGGCCGTGAGAAGTGGGAAGCAGAAACGCTCCGAAAAGAATTGCGGGCACTCGGGGTCGGCGTCGCCGGCGGACAACAGCATCTTAAGGGAAAAATCTTTCGCATCGGCCACATGGGATATTGTGATGAACTGGATATCTTGACCGTGCTGTCAGCTCTGGAGATCGCCCTCATCAAAACAGGCGTCCCGGTTGAGCTCGGCAGCGGTGTAAAAGCGGCACAAGAGGTGATGCTTCATGTATAAAGTTTTGATAACGGATCCGCTCAGCGAACAGGGAATTTATCAACTGCTGGAAGCAGAAGATGTGGAAGTGAAAAGAAAACCGGGTCTGACCGGTGAAGAACTGTTTTCTGCCATCGAAACCGCTGATGCCTTATTGGTGCGAAGCCAAACCAAAGTGACGGCAGAGCTGATCGAAAAAGCAAGCAGGTTGAAAGTGATCGCCCGTGCAGGGGTCGGTGTCGATAATATCGACGTTCCGGCTGCCACCAAAAAGGGGATTATCGTCGTCAATGCCCCCGACGGCAACACCATCTCCACAGCCGAACACACCTTTGCCATGCTGATTGCCTTGGCGCGCAATATCCCGCAGGCTTATCGCTCTGTGATCAGCGGAGAATGGAACCGGAAAAATTTTGTCGGCGTGGAACTGAACCAAAAAACGTTAAGCATCATCGGACTGGGCCGGATCGGCACAGAACTGGCCAAACGGGCCAAAGCGTTCCGCATGAATGTCGTCGCCTTCGATCCTTATCTGTCAGACGAGCGCGCCGCCAAAATCGGGGTAAAAAAAGCTACATTTGAAGAAGCGATTGCAGCGGGGGATTTCATTACGGTGCACACCCCTCTGACCAAGGAAACCCGGCATTTGATCAATAAAGAAACCTTCTCTCTGATGAAGGACGGCGTTCGCATCCTTAACTGTGCACGCGGAGGAATCATCGACGAAGAAGCGCTTTACGACGCCATTCAATCGGGGAAAGTGGCCGGAGCGGCGCTGGATGTATTTGAAAACGAACCACCGGGTGAGCACCCTCTCTTTTCCCTTCCGCAAGTGATTGCGACTCCCCACCTGGGAGCATCCACTCTGGAAGCACAAGAAAACGTGGCGGTAGACGTGTGCGAGGAAGTTTTGCATATCCTGCGCGGCGAACCGTTTAAAAATGCGGTGAATCTTCCTTCCATCCCGGCCGAACTGCAACAAAAGCTGGCGCCGTACCAGGAATTGGCCGAAAAACTCGGCAAATTTATTTCCCAAGTGGCCAGCGGGGCATTGACGAAAATTACGGTTACATATTCCGGAGAAGTGGCCGAATTGGAAGTGGCCCCCCTTACCCGTACCATTTTAAAAGGGGTTCTGTCACACCACTTAACCGATGTAAACTACGTCAATGCACCTCACCTGGCCAAACAGCGCGGCATTCAAGTCGTCGAGCAAAAAACGGCAAACACCCACGGCTTTACCCAATTGATCAAAGTGGAAGTAGTGACGGCAACGGATATTCGCAGCGTTGCGGGTACCCTGCTGAACGGCTTCGGGTCGCGAATCACCAAGATCGACGACTATCCGGTTGATGTGACACCGCAGGGTCACCTGGTCTATGTCCAGCATCGTGATCAGCCCGGGGCAATCGGCCGTGTCGGCACACTCCTCGGCAGCCATGATATCAACATTGCCACCATGCAGGTGGGACGTCAGGCGATCGGCGGCCAGGCAATCATGGTCTTGCGAATTGATAAACCACTGCCCCAATCGCTGATTGCATCTCTTCAGGAATTAAAAGAAATTCAGTCTCTGATCGAAATTGATCTATAATATAAGTGTAAAAGCAGGGGAACCCCGTTCCTCTGCTTCTTCCTGTGCGGAAAGCTTCCGTCTTTCCCGCACAACCTGTATGAAAAATCGAAAGCGCACCAGCAGGAACGCGAGAAAGCAGGGGGCATCACGCTCAACCTGCAAAGCACTTTCACAGATAAAAGGAGGGTATCCATTTGAGCAGTTTAAGTGGAAAAGTCGCAATTGTAACCGGAGCGAGCAAAGGGTTGGGCAGGGCGATTGCCACACGTCTGGCCCGAGGCGGAGCTCTGGTTGTCGCCGCTGCGCGCAGCAAGGAAAAACTGGAGCAACTTCAACAAGAAGAGTCGCAGAAAATCGTCTCCTTTCCATGTGACGTGACCCGGGCGACAGAGGTCAAAGCATTGATCGATTTTACCCGAGAACGCTTTGGACGCCTGGACATTTTGGTCAACAACGCCGGCATCGGCCGCTTCGGCAAAGTGGAAGATCTATCGGAAGACGATTGGGATCAAATGATGGCCGTCAATCTGAAGGGAGCCTTTCTGGCTTGTAAATATGCCATCCCCCATTTAAAGGAAACTGAAGGCCATATCGTTAATATTTCCAGTATTGCCGGAACGGAGAGCTTTGCGGGCGGGGCTGGATATTGCGCTTCCAAATTCGGGTTGATGGCACTGTCCGATGCACTCACCTTGGAACTAAAGCCGCACCAGGTAAAGGTATCCACAGTATGTCCCGGATCCATCAAAACGGAGTTCGGCCGCCACAAAGATTATGCGCTTGAAGCCGAACAAGTGGCTGAAACGGTTTGGACGATCGTTTCCGCTCCAAAAGGGGTGATCATCAATCAGGTGAGAATGAGACCCCTTGTTCCACGCGAATACCAGAAATAAAAAAATGCCTGGCGCTATGCCAGGCTTACTTCTTCCTCCACCTTCACCCGCACCGGCAATTCCACCATGAAGACCGTTCCTACGCCCAATTGGCTTTTAACGGAAACATTCCCTCCATGAGCATTGACCAAATGCTTGACAATCGACAAGCCCAATCCAGTGCCGCCCGATTGTCCGCGGGTGCGTGCTTTATCCGCTTTGTAAAAACGTTCAAAGACAAACGGCAAATCTTCCTCGGGAATTCCGGAACCCGTATCCTCCACATCCAAATGGATCATCCCGTCCTGCTCATAGACATGGACACAGACAGATCCTTCCGGCGGGGTATGGCGGATCGCATTGTCAATCAGGTTCGTCAACACCTGTTCAATTTTATCCCCATCCCAATAGATGCAAGGCAAATTCTCTTCAATCTTCGCGGAGAGATGAACCTGTTTCTCCCTGGCAAGTGCCTGGAATTTGCGAATGATCCGCTGCACAAAATCATACAGGGAACGTTCGGTTGGCACGATTTGAATATGGCCGGCCTCCATGCGCGCCAAATCAAGCAATTCCCGCACCAGCCGTCCCATCCGCTGGGACTCCTCGTTAATCACCTGAGCGATCTCGCGGCGCTCTTCCGGTGTTTCCGCGATGTCATCCATCAGTGCTTCGCTGTAGCCCTGCAACATCGCCAGCGGTGTGCGGAGTTCGTGCGACACATTTGCAACAAAATCCTTGCGCATTTTCTCCAGCCGGCGCTCTTCCGTCACATCGCGCAGCACTGCGACCACTCCGCGCACCTGATCCCGGTCATAGAGAGGGGACATGACCACGACCCAGGTTCTCCCCTGCTCGGTTATATCCCCTGTATGCTCTTTGTTGTCTTCGATCACCTTGTCAAAAAACACTTGCATGGGAGGAGGAAGTGTGTTCTCTTTAATCTGTCCCTTCCACGTGGACAGAAAACGTCCGGCAACCGGGTTGCTCAAAATAATTTTTCCATAACGGTTAATGGTCAAGACACCGTCCGTCATGCTGCGGAGAATACTGAACAATTGCTCTTTTTCCTGGGACAGCTGATGAATCGAATCTTCCAGTTGCGATGCCATGCGATTAAATGTCAAGGCCAGTTCCGCCACTTCATCCCGTTCGTGATACCGCACCGGCACCCTGATGGAGAATTCCCCGCGAGCCATTTTTTCCGCCGCTTTTTTAATCTGGATCAGCGGCTGGGAAATGCGCGTGGACAAGAAGAATGCAAAAACAGTGGTCAGGGCGATGCCGATCAGAGCCGAGTAAAAAATCCAGCGTTTGATATCCGTTTCGCTCAATTGCTCCTGCGTTTGATACAGGACAATCGCACCCGTCGTTTTGCCATCCTTGATATAGGGAACAGCGACCAGCAGGATATCATTTTTAAACAGACTGAAGTCCGTCGGATCTTTCTCTAGCGTGATTTTTCCCCTTTTGAAAACACGCTCGCCGTGAAGCACTTTTTGAATGTCCTCTTTTTTCAAAACCTCTTGCCATGGAACATCCGGCACCTTTGGCGAAACGCCAACCGGACTCACCGCTCCGCTCGGGTCCAGCAATACGATATATGTATGGAACAGTTCGGACACTTTTAAAACGTTATTCAAATACTGGGTATGGTCAGGAACCGTTTTTGTCAGATTGGACTGAATTTCCGTCGCCAGGTTTTCCAGGCTCTTTAACTGATCCTTCCCATACGTATTTTCCACCTGCTCGCTCAAAAACAAACTGAGAAGCACCAATACCATGGATACCAACACGATGATGGTCAGCCAAAGCTTTCCCACAACACTTCGTAAAATCACTCTTTTGGCACCTCTAACTTATACCCGACTCCCCAGACTGTTGTGATCATTTTCGCAGCCTTGGCGGAAGCCCGGTTGAGTTTTTCGCGCAGACGTTTCACATGGGTATCAACTGTGCGCAAATCGCCGAAAAACTCATAATGCCACACATCACGAAGAAGTTGTTCCCTGGTGAATACTTTATCCGGCGATTTGGCCAGATAGTACAGCAGCTCATATTCTTTGGGCGTCAATTGGATTTTCCGGCCGCCTGCTTTTACTTCATGGGCATCGTGGTCAATCGTGAGTTCAGGGAAAACAATCACATTATGGGTTTCCGTATCCGTCGTCAAAAACGCCGTAGCCGACGTCCGGCGCAACACCGCCTTGACCCGGTGCACCAATTCGCGCGGGCTGAACGGTTTCACCACATAATCATCGGTCCCTGCCTCAAACCCTTCGACCCGGTTGGTCTCCTCCCCTCTCGCCGTCAACATGATGATCGGGGTGGCTTTCTTCTTCCGAATTTCCGCACAAACCTCCAATCCATCCATCCCCGGAAGCATCAAATCGAGCAGAATGAGATCATAGTTGTTCTCAAAAGCCAGTTCCAGCGCCTTTTCCCCATTTTCCGCCTCTTCGATGTGGTATCCTTCCCTCTCCAGATACATTCTTAGCAGGCGGCGGATGCGATCTTCATCATCCACCACCAGAATGTGATATTGCTTTTCCATATTCCTTGTTCACCTCTGCTGTCACCAAAAATTTACGCATAAGAATGTAATCCCGAGATGACCAAATTAATTGCGATCAGGTTGATCATGATAATCACAAAACCGCCTACTGCAAGCCAGGCGGATTTCAGCCCGTGCCATCCTCTGGAGAGCCGCAAGTGCAGGTAGGCGCTGTAGAACAGCCATGTAATCAGAGCCCATACTTCTTTCGGATCCCAACTCCAAAAATGGCCCCAGGCCTCCTGTGCCCAGATCATGGCGAAAATGAGCGCTCCCAATGTAAAGATGGGAAACCCGATCGCAATTGAACGATAACTGATTTCGTCGACCAAATCGAGATTCAGGTTTTTTACAAGCGGATGCAGGATTTCCCGCAAGCTTTTACGCGCAAACAGGCGAATGAGCGCGTACAAAATCAAACCGCTGAGCACAGACCAAATCACGGAATTAAACTTACTCGCTGCCTTGTTTCCTTTCATCCAGACCGGCGCTTCAAACAAAGGTTTTTTCAGGCCCAGGAAAGAATCCATGTTCATCACTTTCCCGTCGTGCGGACCGACCAAAGGCGGTAACGTATATTCTTCCACCGTCGGCTGTCCGTCGACAATGTGACTCAGTTTGGCATCATAATGAACAGCAGCGAAAGCAAAGCTGGTCACACTAAACGAGACAAACATGAGCACAACGGTTAATGTGATTTCGAGCCAAAGCGCATTGGCCCCTTTTCTATTAAAACCTACTTTATTAATCAAGTAAATCAGTCCGGCCACAAAACCGACACCAAATGCCCCTTGCCCCAAGGCAGCTGTAGTAACGTGGATATAGAGCCAATAACTTTGGAGCGCGGGAATGAGAGGCTGTACATCGCGCGGATAAACGGAAGCATATGCGAGCAAAATCACCGCCAGCGGCATGACAAATGCTCCCAGCACTGCAGAACGGTAGATAAAATACAAAATGACAAAGGCGATAACTATGGTGTAACATAAAAAGGCCGTAAATTCAAACATGTTGCTGGTGGGAAAATGCCCGCCGATAATGATACGGGTAATGATGAACAGCGTTTGAAAAATCACGCCGACGATCGCCATCCCGACGGCCAGATTGCTAAAGCGGCGCAACTTTTTTTCATTTTGTTGATCTTTATCCTTAGCTATTCCCATGACAAACGTAACAGATGAAAGAAGATAAAGAAAAAATGTGCAAAGCAGGAGATATTCCATCAGCTTTTCCATGTGCCGCTTCCCCCTATTTCTTCACAGGCTGCAAGCTAAACTCCGAAAGTGACTCGATTTGCTTCAGTTCCCGAAACAGGCTGTACCAGTTTTTGTTGGTATGGGCGCCAACATACAGGATTCCGTCCTTCCAGCGAATCCAGACGCGGCGGTGTTGCCAGTAAAATCCCATCACCAACCCGATCATGGTAAAAAATCCGCCAACAAACAGGAATGGAAGGCACTTGTCCACACGGACCAACAGGCCGCTTTGGTTAACCATATTAAGTCCTGCCAGGTCTATCGCATATTTGTTTTGTTTGGTAAGGCTGTCCAGATTTTCCCCGGCGATCACCCATGATTTCTCTCCCTCTTGTTGCCCTTTCTCCTTCACTTCAAAAATAAAGGCAGGGCGGTTTGGATCCTGGGATTTCGTGATCGGCCGGTTATCCTTCATGGCGAAGTCAGGATAATATTCCAGCGCCCTTACATCCAGATTGCCGACATGGTAGACATGGTTGGGATCGAGATTGTATAAATCGACCGTAAACGTGCCCATCTGTTTCCCTGTTTTTTTCTCCGTCACCTTCAGCTTGATCGAGTCGAGAAGCCCCATCTGGAAATCAGCCTGATACAGCATCAGATCGTCGTACTTCAACGGATGGTTTACCAGAATCGGCGATTTTTTAACGGGAATCAATTTCCCGTTTTTTTCATTCTTCTTATAAAGGACGGCATCCGTTTCATATTTTTTTACAATCGGCCCCTCATTCTCTGACTGGGTACCATTGTAAAACTGAATGGAAAAACGCTCATTCTTTACATAGTAGGGAGTTTCGGGGACTCGTTTAATCTCGCCCTCACGCACCCACATGGTTTCATCGAGGTACCATCCCGGTATGTATCTCAGCAAAATCCCCAATAAAAAAAGGATTAACCCAATATGATTGATGTAGGGACCCCAACGGCTGATTCTGCCTTTTTCCGCCAGCAGGGAATCGCCATCCCGATGGACGCGATAAAATTTTTTCTCCAGAGCAGCACTGATTTGTTGCAATTTCTCCTCTTTTTCTTCAGCCGGAACGTTTTTTTGGTCCCTGATGCGCTGTTTGGAAATAAATTCGGTACTTTTTACCGTTTGTTGGTTGTTAAGCGCTTTAAAAAGAGGAACAACCCGGTCCAGGCTGCAGACGACAAGGGATATTCCGATCATTGCCACAAGAAGGAAAAACCACCATGTTTCATACACATGGGAAAAACCCGTTACATAAAACAGCTTGCCGGTAAATCCGTAATGCTGTTCATAATATCCCAACCTGTCTGTCTCCGGAATCAGATTTTCCTGCGGATAGATGGAACCGATTCCTGCCGTCACCAACGTGATCAAAATAAGAATCACCGCTACTTTTACGGAGGAGAAAAAATTCCAGACCATATCGAAAGGCGAAGCAGGGAGCGTCTGAGAACGGCGCGCTTTGCCTTCATAGCGCATCTCTTTGGCAATGGTCTGTTTCTCTTTTAACTCCTCATCCAGCGGTTTCCCGCAGTACTCACAGAGAATGGTACCAACGGGGTTATTGTGTCCACATTCACATTTGCTGTTCTCGATCATCTTTTATTTCTCCTCCCGGAACCCGTGAGCGCAATAACGGTTGTGGTTCTATCCCCCCATTCTTCATTATAACGCTGCCTCTTATTCTCTCAGGCCGTCAATTTGAAGATTGTTTGAAATATCGTCTCATATTTGTAACATTTTCTTCAAACGCTGAATCTCTGACGGCTTTAATTCCCGGTATTCTCCCCTTTTAAGGCCGTTGATCCCCAAAAATCCAATGCGCGTGCGAATCAGTTTTTCCACCGGGTGTCCGATGGCCGCGCACATCCGGCGCACCTGGCGATTTCGGCCTTCATGGATCACCAGCTCCAGCCTGGAACTTTTCTCATCCGATTCCAGCAAACGAACCTTGGCAGGTGCCGTCAACCCATCTTCCAATTCCACCCCATGGCGCAAAAGCTCGAGTTTGGAGTGACTCGGCTTCCCCTGAACGGTGGCAATATACACCTTTTCCACTTCATACCGGGGATGAAGCAAGTGATTGGCGAGAGTTCCGTCATTTGTGACCAAAAGCAATCCTTCTGTATCGTAGTCCAATCGGCCCACGGGATAAACCCGCTCCTTGATGTCCCGGAAAAAATCGGCAATCGTTTTCCTGCCCTGCGGATCATACATACTTGTAATCACCCGCAGCGGTTTGTAAAAAAGAAATGTCCTTTTTTGTTCCCTTCTGAGCGGCCGGCCGTCCACTTCGATTTGATCAGTTTCCGGGTCGACTTTCATCCCGAGTTCTTTCACAATCCGGCCGTTCACTTTCACCCGCCCCGCTGTGATCAGTTCTTCACAGCGACGCCTTGATGCCACGCCGGCATGGGCCATCACTTTTTGCAATCGTTCCATGCATCCAGTCACCTCTATGACATCTTAACCGTTTATCCATGTTTTCACAAGTTTTTCACATCATTCTCTGTTGCAAAGGCAAAAAAAAACGGCGGCATGGCCACCGAAGAAAAGCGGGAAAACGAATCGGTCAATGGGCGAAAACGATGGTGCAGATGATCCAGGAAGCCAAGAACCCGGCCAGGTCAGCCCACAGTCCCACTTTTAACGCATACAGCGTACGCTTAATGCCAACCGCTCCAAAATACACTGTCAGCACATAGAGGGTGGTATCCGTACTGCCCTGAATCGTCGAAGCCAGTTTTCCGAGAAAGGAATCAGGCCCGTAGATTCGCAAAATACTTTCGACAAAGGCAAGCGAACCGGTTCCGGAAATGGGGCGCAAAATGCCAATCGGCACCACTTCATGCGGAATGTGAAAGAAATCCAATAGAGGAGTGAGGAATTGCAAATAAAATTGCAACGCCCCCGTATCGCGAAAAACAGCCACAGCCACCATCATCCCCACCAGATGCGGGATAATGGAAATGGCTGTTGGAAATCCTTCCTTCGCCCCCTCGATGAAACTTTCATAAATGGGAACTTTGCGAAAAATGGCATACAGGGGGACAAAGACCAGAATTGCCGGCAACATCATTTTGGAAATAAAATTGATAAGATCCAGAAGCATGTTTGTCCCCCCCTCAAACCCTCATTGGTTGAATGTGCCGAAAAGATATGAACGTTTATTTCTTTAAATTTCCGTATTGATCAAAAGTGCGGCTACGATAATATCGATCCAGCAGAATGGCAATGGTGGTGGCAATGATGGTGGCCAATAACGTGGGCCCGATGATCTCTGTCGGATTAGCCGACCCGTATTTAAGCCGGATGCCGATCACCGTAGTCGGAATTAAGGTAAGTCCCGATGTATTCAGAGCGAGCAGCGTGCACATGGCCGGCGTTGCAGTCTTGGAATCAGGGTTCAACTTTTGCAGCTCCTCCATCGCTTTCAATCCCATCGGCGTCGCCGCGTTCCCAAGGCCGAACAAATTGGCGCTCATGTTGGACAAGATGTACCCCATTGCCGGATGGTTATGAGGAACGCCGGGAAACAAAAACGATGCCACCGGCTTTAACAGCTTGGCCAACTTCTCCAGCAGCCCGGCATCCTGGGCGATTCGCATCATGCCCATCCAGAAGACAAGGATACTGATCAAACCGATACAAACGGCCACCGCTTCTTCCGCCCCCTTTAATGCGGCAGTCGTAACCAGATTGAGTTTTCCTTGAACCGCAGCCGCAACCGCCCCGCTCAAAATCATGAAAAACCAGATATAATTGATCATCGGTCAAATCCACCTCTGAAAAAACACATATCCCATCATTTCCTTCCAGCGATTCCAGACTGACGGCTCGTTCATATACTGAACAACTAACGGAGCCGAACCAATCAGCTGATCATCGAGGAATATACGGGCAGTTCCCACCTGCATCCGATTTTGCTCCACCAGATGGAGCGGATACGTGATCACAGGTTCCACGGTAATCTTTTTCCGTTCATCCACGGTAAGCGGATATCGGTATGTAATTTCCGAGACGACGCGAAATTTCTGATCATCTTCTGTCATATATTCCTTCCGGAGCAAATCCTGTCCCTTGACAAGCACAGGCAGCAAATCGTAATGGTTAAAGCCGTATTCCAGCATGTTCATTGAATCTTTCCAATCATCCCCGTCATTCAGGGTGACGGTGATCAACTGATGTCCGTCCTTCGTTGCCGATGAAACGAGTGTCCTGCGCGCTTTCTTGGTATAACCGGTTTTCACTCCATCAGCCCATTTGTAAAAGCGGAGCATTTTGTTTTTGTTATAAAACTTGCGATGCCATTTTTCACCCGGCCAGGGAACCGTTTTGACCTCTGTCTTCACAATCTCCTGAAAAATGGGGTTTTTCAAAGCATAAGCGGTTAAAATTGCCAAGTCCCGGGCGGATGAGTAATGTCCCGGCATATCCAAACCGTGCGGATTGACGAAATGAGTGTGTACCATCCCCAAATAAGCAGCTTTCTCATTCATCATATAAACAAACCCTTCAAGAGAACCGCCAATATGTTCGGCGATTGCTACAGCGGCATCATTGCCCGATCGCAGCATGAGACCGTAAAGCAGGGTGCTTAATGGGATTTTTTCCCCCTGTTTCAGATAGATGGATGAGCCTTCCACTCCCGCCGCATCGGGGCCGACGGTCACGAGTTCATTCATTTTCCCGTTCTCGATGGCAATAATCGCTGTCATGATTTTGGTCAGACTGGCGATCAGCATCTCTTTATCCGCATTTTTTTGATAAAGAATCCTCCCTGAAGTGGCATCGTACAATATCGCTGCCTGGGCACCGGGGGCTAAATCCTGTTCAGCCCATGCTTGCTTGATCCCGGGTGATCCGTTTAAAAGCAACATAAAGAGGAGTATTCCGCATCCGACCCGTTTCAGCAACATGACTCACCCCGCTTTCAGTCTGGGTTTGTACCCATATATATGAAAAGGGGGACAAGAATATACAAATAAAAAACGACACTGCCTGAAAAGACTGTGTCGTTCTTCCAATCCTATTGCATCGGGGAATACCCGTTTTCTTGCCCCTGGTTCTTCTTGCGCCCGAGATTTTTAATCTGTTCAAACACGGATGGAGCCAAATCGATAATCCGGTCATATAAATGGGTGGTACCGTCCATGTTGAGCAGGCGGACTCCTTTTTCACCAACGACGATAAAAGCGACCGGAGTAATGGAAACGCCTCCACCGCTGCCGCCTCCAAAGGGGAATTTGACGCCGGCGTCATCCTCATTTTGGCCTTTTCCCTGTCCGCCTCCGTGCCCCCGGCCATCCCGGTCTTCTTCGACTCCTTTAAACTCGCTGCCTCCGGCGGCAAAACCAAAGCCCACTTTTGAAACGGGAATGATCACATGGCCGTCCTGCGTCTCCACCGGATCGCCGATAATCGTATTCACATCAACCATTTCCCGGATGTTTTCCATCGCTGTCTGCATTAAGCTTTGAATTGGATGTTCTGCCATGTTGTCCGTTCCCTCCCTGTCCGCATATGGAGTAATAAACGTTTGGCACCAAGGATAGCATGCCCAACCCGGAATCGGATTATACTGTGAAAATAGGTTTCCAAGACCTCACGATTAAATTCGGGGTGAATCGTTAACTGCGGGGCTTCCCTCCAACGGGTATACTGGCTGAAAAAACCGATCAACGTGGTTTTGATTCCCCATGCGACCCCCGTTAAAATGCCCGATTCCGCTGCATCACCCGTGCCGATTTTCGTCACCCATGTCAGCTTTTCAAAGGTGACTTTGCTTAAAAACCAGCGGATCGTTTTATGAAACTGGTCAAAACGCTCGACAAATTCGTGATAGTAAAAACGCAACCGTTGAAACGTCCGCCTGTTCAGCTTCACTTTTCCTTTTTCCTTCGCCATTTTGGCCGCGGTCGTCTGCCCTTTGACCGTTCCTTCCACCTGCATCCCTTCATCCATGCCTGTCCATTTCACTTCCGGAAGATTCACGCGGAAACGCACCAATCCCCCCAAGGCAGAAATCTTTATTTCACCTCTGTCATTTTTGTTTTCGCGCTTATATAAAATTTCGATTCGTACGCTGGTAAACCAGATAAGAACAACAAGAAGAACCAGAATTCCTGCCATGATGAGAAACAGAACCAACCCCATCACCTACCATATTCCGTATTTTTGGCAAGATGACCGGGATCTATACAAGAAATTTTAATCTTCTGCGGAATAGCGGCGAATGATCGTCAAAATCTCATCCGGATTCTCCGCATGAATGATTTTATCCACGTTTTCCTCTTCACGGAGCAGGCTGGCAAGCTCCGCCAAAGCTTTGAGATGGAGTTGGTTATCTTCAGCAGCCAGCACGATAACCAGATGAACCTCTTTCCCCATGCCAAAGAAAACGCTCTCTTTCAGACGCAACAAACTCATCGACAGTCGGTTCACACCCGCTTCCGGTCTCGCATGGGCAATTGCCACATGAGGAGTAAGTACAACATAAGGCCCCAGTTTTTCTATGATTTCAATCATCGCCGACACATATTCTTCGCGGATCAAACCTAGCTTCAGAAGCGGTTCCGCTGCCGATTTTATGGCTTCCTTCCAATTGCTCACAAAATCTTTCAATACAATCGTCTCTCGGGTGATCAAATGATGTAACAAGCGACGTTCTCCTCCTTAAAAAAGAACCCCCGGAAAACCCGGATGAACAAAAATTTCATATCTGCGCCCATCGTTTGCACCAAAAAACGGGCAACAACCAAAGGCTCTGTTTGACCTGATTCTCTTTTTTTGCCTTCAATCCTTCCCCATTTTCAATTAAAAAAGAAAACGGTTGCACGAAACCGAAAACCGAGCAAACCCCGGAAAGGAAGCGGGGTTCCCTGACTGGTTATCAGGAACTCAAAGAGGAAGAAGATGCCCTGCCAGCTATGCATTTTACAGAAAAAAGGGGCCGATGATGGCCCGCTAAAACAACTTTTTTAAATTTCGACCGAAGTCGGCTCTTCATCCCATTCATCCGGCCCGGCGGTCTCTTGGTCGACTTCCATTCCCAGACGCGCAAACAAATCGCGGCGGTCTTGTTCCCATTCCTGCCAATCGAAAATGGAATCGGCCGGCGGCAATTCATCGAGGCGATTAAGCCCGAAGTATTCCAGGAATTCTTTTGTAGTGCCATACAGGATGGGACGTCCCGCCCCTTCCGCCCTGCCGACATCTTTGATCAGCCCTTTGCGCTGCAACACCTGGATGACACGTTCGCTCTTGACGCCGCGAATTTCCTCAATCTCCATTCTCGTCAGCGGCTGACGGTAGGCCACAATCGCCAATGTTTCCAGAGCAGCCCGGGATAAACCGCTGCGGCTGGGCGCTTGAGCCAATTTCTCAAAGTACGGAGCGTGTTCGGGAAGCGTAGTCATCTGGTAGACTTGAGCCACTTTGACAATCTGGATGCCCCGTCCCGCTTCTTTCAGGTCAACACGCAGTTCATGAATCAGAAGTTCCGCCTCATGTTTAGACAATCCCGTTGCTTCGGACAGTTCTTTCAGGCTCAGTCCCTCGTCTCCTGCCGCAAAGAGCAAGCCTTCGATCACTGGTTTCATTTCCGGCTTCATCCTAGCTCACCCCGATCTCCAGTGGTTCTATCAATATTTCACCGAACAAGGTTTGTTGCCTGCAAACGATTTTCTTCAATTTCATCAGCTCAAGCAAAGCCAGAAACGTCGTTATCACCCGTTCTTTGCTGACCGTTCCCCAATGCAGAAGGTGGGTGAAAAACAGTTGCCCTTTTTGCAGCAATTCCTGATGAATCTCCTCCATTCGCTCGCTGACGGAAATCTCCTCCCGCGCGACTTTGGCCATCGGCTCCTGTGGCTGCCTGTTTTTCAGCGCCTCGACAAACGCTTGCAACAGATCATCGGGAGTCAGTCCTTCGACCGGGTTCACTTCAGGCGTATAGGGGGTGAGATCGAGCGGAGGTCGTGAAAATACTTTGCTCCGCTCCGCTTCCTTCTGCCTGAGCACTTCCCCCAAACGCTTGTAGCGCTTATATTCCAGCAGTCTTTCCACAAGCTCTGTCCGGGGATCGTCAAACCAATCCTCTTCTTCCGTCATCGAAAAATCTTCTTCGATCAGCTCCTGTTTGGGTAAAAGCATTTTGCTCTTGATGGCCAAAAGTGTGGCGGCCATCACCAAAAATTCGCTCGCTACTTCCAGCTCCCGCTCCTGGGCAGCCGTAATCACCTGCACATACTGATCCGTGATTCGTGCGATCGGAATCTGATAAATATCGACTTCCGCTTTTTCAATCAAGTGCAGCAGAAGGTCAAGCGGCCCTTCAAACATATCGAGTTTGATTTTTACATCCACCGCTCAATCCCGTCTTTCTTATCGGTTTAACTGATGCAGCAAATTTGCCATTTCGATTGCGCTTACTGCCGCTTCCCAGCCTTTGTTGCCCGCTTTTGTTCCTGCGCGCTCAATTGCCTGTTCGATGTTTTCCGTGGTTACAACCCCAAAAATGACAGGCAAATGGTGACGCAGGCTTGCCGCTGCCACCCCTTTGGAAACTTCGTTGCAAACATAATCGTAATGGCTGGTCGCCCCGCGAATGACGCAGCCCAAAGTGATGACGGCGTCATATTTCTTCGATGCGGCCATTCGATCGGCTGCCAACGGAATTTCAAAAGCCCCTGGAACCCAGGCGACATCGATGTTCCGCTCTTCTGCTCCATGGCGTTTTAAGGCATCCAATGCGCCTTCCAGCAGTTTCCCGGTAATAAATTCGTTGAATCGGCTCACCACAATCGCAAATCGTTTTCCTTCTGCAACCAGATTTCCTTCAAAAATGTTTGCCATAACAGTATCCTCCCACTTTACAGGTGCAACAGATGCCCCAGCTTTGTTTTTTTGGTTTCCATATATTTGCGGTTCACTTTGTTTGGCGGCAGTTCAATCGGGACAACCTCTACCACTTCGAGTCCATACCCTTTAAGTCCTGTAATCTTGCGCGGATTATTGGTCATCAGTCGTATTTTGCGAACCCCAAGATCACGCAGGATTTGAGCCCCGATTCCATATTCCCTGAGGTCATCGCGAAATCCGAGGCGCAAATTGGCTTCAACAGTATCCAGACCTTCTTCCTGCAATTTATACGCTCGCAGTTTGTTTAACAGGCCGATGCCGCGCCCTTCCTGCCGCATATATAAAAGAATGCCCGATCCCTCTTCTTCGATCTTCTGCAGAGCCGCGTGCAACTGGGGACCGCAGTCGCAGCGCATTGATCCGAAGACATCGCCCGTCAGACACTCCGAGTGAACGCGGACCAAAACCGGCCGGTCCGGATCGATCTCGCCTTTGACCAGGGCGACGTGCTCTTTGTAATCCACATCATTGGAATAGCCCACCATCGTGAATTCGCCGAATTCCGTCGGCATGCGAACCGACACTTCGCGATGGATCAATGTTTCTTTCTGACGTCTGTACTGAATCAGATCCTGAATCGTGATCAACTTCAGGTCAAACGTGCGCGCCAGCTCGATTAAATCGGGGACGCGGGCCATCGTGCCGTCCTCCTTGATCACTTCACAGATGACTCCGGCCGGATAAGCTCCGCAAAGCCGGGCCAAATCGACAGCGGCTTCCGTATGCCCCGCTCTTCTCAGCACGCCGCCTTCTCTGGCAATCAACGGAAAGATATGACCAGGACGGCGGAAATCATTCGGCCCTTTTTTCTCATCGATGAGTTGTCCAATGGTATCGGCCCGTTCAAATGCGGAAATACCCGTAGAGGTATTCATGGCGTCCACCGAAACCGTAAAGGCCGTACCGTGCCGGTCGGTATTGTGGCTTACCATCATCGGCAAGTCCAGTTCTTTCGCTCTTTTCTCTTCAAGTGGAACACAAACCAGTCCCCGCCCATGAGTGATCATGAAGTTAATCACTTCGGGCGTTGCTTTTTCCGCGAGTGCCACCAGGTCCCCTTCATTTTCCCGGTCCTCGTCATCGACAACAATAATGATTTTTCCTTGTTTCAAATCCGCAAGCGCTTCTTCAATCGTATGAAATGACATGTACTCTCCCCCCTTAACCGATAAACCCTGTCTCTTGTAATTTCTCCACACTCAAAGAAGTTGACGGGGAACCGGATCGTTTGTTCAGATGGTTAACAATGTACTTGCCGATCATATCCACTTCCACATTCACCTTGGTTCCAGGGTGGGCCTCACTCAGCATCGTCTCCTGAATCGTGTGGGGAATCACGGAAACGGTAAAGAAATCATCTCCCGTTTCAACGATGGTCAAACTGATGCCGTTCATGGCAACCGATCCCTTTTCAACCATATATTCCGTCAGATGCGGATCGACTTGAATGCGAAACAGAACCGCATTTTCATACGGTGTCCGGGCGACAATCGTCCCGACTCCGTCGACATGCCCCTGCACAAAATGGCCTCCCATGCGCTGTCCGGCGGCAACCGCCCGCTCCAGATTAACGGGAGATGAAAGGGTTAATTCATGCAGATTGGTCCGTTTCACGGTCTCCGGCATCACATCGGCGGTAAAATAATCCGCCCCCAACTCCGTAACCGTCAGACAAACGCCGTTTACGGCAATACTGTCTCCCAGTTTCGTCCCTTCCAACACTTTTTGACAAGTGATGGCGATCGTCATCGTGAGGGGCGTTTTCTTTATGTTTCGCACCCGGCCCACTTCTTCAACGATTCCAGTAAACATGTCACCCATCCCTTCCTGTCTCTTGGTCTACATATCCCATGATGAGAAAATCCTCGCCGATCCGTTCAATATCGAGGTCGCGCAACCGGACGGCATCGGCCATCCGCTGCGGATTGGATCCGGCGATGGCGGAACGGCTGTCTTTTCCCCCGAGCAACTTGGGAGCCAGAAAAGTAATCACTTTCTGCACATGTCCCCCGGAAAGAAAGGAGGCATTGATTTCACCCCCGCCCTCCACAAGCAAGGACAAGATTCCCTGTTCACCGAGAAAGGCCAGCATGGCATCCAAATCCACACGCGGACCGCGACCTGCCGTGATCACACGCACCCCCTTCTCGCTCAGACGCTTTTCAGCCTTGGGATCTTTGCGCTCGGTGGTAAAAATCCAGGTCGGTGCCTCGGCCACATCCGTCACCAGCGCATCGGGCGGAGTGCGAAGCGTGCTGTCCACAATGACACGCAAAGGATGATTGGCCGCTTCGCCACCCAGCCTTACAGTCAACCGGGGATTATCCGCCAGCACGGTTCCGCTCCCGACAAGAATGGCATCATACCTGCGGCGCAAATCGTGAACACGGGCTCGTGCTTTTTCTCCCGTGACCCATCGGCTGTCCCCGTTTTCGGTGGCAATCTTTCCATCCAGGGTGGTTGCCATTTTCAAGGCAACAAAAGGTTTGCCCGTGCGCCGATGGTGAAAATAAGCTTCATTCATGCGCAGGCACTCCTGTTCGAGAACGCCTGAAACCACCTCGATCCCGGCTTCGCGCAACCGGGCGATTCCTTGGCCTGAAACCCTGGGATCAGGATCAAGCGATCCGATCACAACCTTGCTGATCCCGTACTCAATTATTTTTTCCGTACATGGCGGGGTTCTCCCGAAATGGTTGCAGGGCTCCAGCGTAACATACAAAGTAGCCCCTTTCGCTTCCTCCCCTGCCATGTTCAGGGCGTGCACCTCGGCATGTGGCGTCCCAGCCCGCAAATGGGTCCCGACACCAACCATCCGGCCATTTTTTACCGCCACAGCTCCCACCATTGGATTTGGAGAGGTCTGCCCTTCCGCCGATCTTGCCAGATTGACGGCCAACTTCATCCAATGCTCATGTGTTTCCATGGGTCTCTCCTTACCTTGAGAAAATAAAAAACCTCGAATTCGCTTGAAATTCGAGGCAGAAATCGGAAGAAGCAGGCGGTGTACCGTTCAATATCAAGGCATGCAGAAATAAACCTTTAACCTCCGCTTTTAAAAAACAGCGATCAAAGGGTACACCAGTCCCATTCATCCTTCTCCCATCCAGACTATACTGTCGGCTTCGGAGTTTCACCGAATCCACCGCAAAAGCGGGTCACGGGCTGAGATCGCAACGAATCGCCATCATCACCGCCGGTCGGGAATTTCACCCTGCCCCGAAGGATGCAAGATACAATCATTCAATTGTTCACCTTCTATGAATGAGTATAGCCCAACAAGAAAAAAATGTCGAGCGCGTGTTCATGTTGCCATTAAAAAACGGGAAGGAATCATCCTTCCCGTCTATTATTCCATTCCATCTTTAATGGGTGATCCCCTCTTCAGGAATCAATACCGGCCGCTTTTTTCCCCAAGGGGTGCCAACTTGCATGCAGAGATAGGAGAGAACGCAGAAAAAGACCGAAATAATCGTGCTGTGAACCATTTCCGGCACCAGCTTCCCTCCTGTCAAAATGATGATGACACCACTCACCGCCTGCAAGGTAATCAAAATCAGCGCCATGATGCTTGCACGCACCAGGTCTGTTCGCGCCCGATAACTCCGCAGGACCAAGATCATGAACAGGAGAACGAGAATCCAGAGGGAAAACGCCCCAAATCGGTGCAACATCTGAATCCCCGCAAGTGAACTGAGATTGGGAAGATAAAGGCCACCGCAAAACGGGAATGAATACCCACAAGCCATGGTCGCATCGGTATGCCGAACCAATGCCCCGGTATAAACAATGACATACGTATAAGCGGAAAGTGCCCAAACGGCCGTTTTCATCCGCTGTGAAACCGGGGAGACTTTCTTCCCGACTGTTCCCTGCCTGTTCTGGAAGAAGTGGACGGTCAACAGAACCACACTGGCAAAAGTAATGAGAGAAAAACCGAAATGGAGCGCCAGCGCGAAGTTTTTGGAAAAGGTTTCCTCAAACACAACTGTCAACGCTCCCAAGGCACCTTGCAAAACGACAAAAAACAGGCTCATCCCGCTTAAGATTTTCGCCCGCTGATCCTTTTTAAACCGGAACCAGATCCACACCGTCAGCAGCAGGATAAAAAACCCATCAATTCCCGAAATAATCCGGTGACTATATTCAATCACAGTATCGACCGGCATCGACTGCGGGATGAGTTGTCCATGGCAAAAAGGCCAGGAACCGCCGCACCCCCGGCCCGATTCAGTCGCGCTCACGATCGCTCCCATCAATACCATCAAATATGCACCAATTGACGTGAAAACCGCCAAAATGCGCAGCAAACGTTGTTCGTTCAAGATAACTCCCCCCTAATCAAGAGGCGATTCGCCTCTACCATCTTACCACAGTCTGAACCTGGTCGTTTAATTTTCAGGAAACAGGCACAAACTTCTCACAAATGGGGAGGATGATGCCTCAATGCCCTGGGAGGGATACCACGGAAAAAGCTGCTTCGCGTTCCATTGCCGCAGCATCATCGAACTTCCCTTCAACTCCTGATCATTTCAAGCTCCGCTGCCGGAGCGTTTTTTAAAAGACGCTTCGGAATCACATCATGGGAGATCAGATCTTCATACGTTTCCCTCTTCACAACCAATTCCGCCTGCCCGTTTTGCACAAACACGACAGCCGGCCGTGGGAAACGGTTATAGTTGCTCGACATGGAGTAGTTATAGGCACCCGTACAGGGAACCGCCAGCAAATCGCCTTGTCTCACCGCAGGAAGAGGCAGATCCCAAATCAACATATCTCCGCTTTCACAGCATTTTCCGGCAATCGAGACCACTTCTTCCGCCTCTTCTAGCGCCCGGTTGGCCAAAAACGCCTCATACTTCGCCTGATATAAAGCCGGACGAGGGTTGTCCGTCATCCCCCCGTCGACAGCCACGTATTTGCGCACCCCGGGAACTTCTTTCACCGTGCCCAGCGTATACAGCGTCGTTCCCGCCGTTCCTACAATCGCCCTGCCCGGTTCAATCCAGATCTCCGGCAGGAAGGGGAGACCGGCAAATTGCTTTTTCATCGCGTCCGCAATTATGTTTACATACCGTTCGACCGGTTGGGGATGGTCATTCTCATCATAGCGGATGCCAAACCCGCCGCCCATATTGAGCACTTTCGTTTCAAAGCCAAACTGTCCGTAGCTGTCCTTGCACAACCCGGCCATCTTTTCGGCTGCCAGTTCAAATGCTTCCGTCTCAAAGATTTGTGAACCGATATGGCAATGAAACCCTTCCAGACAGAGATGTCCAGCCTCTTCCGCCATCCGAACACCTTGGAGGGCCTGGCCGCTTTCCAGATCGAATCCGAACTTGGAATCGGCCTGACCCGTTTGGATATACGCATGTGTATGCGCCTCCACTCCCGGGCTCACCCGGAGAATGACGCGGGCCACTTTGCCCTTGTGCGCGGCAATGGCCTCCAGCATCTCCAATTCAGTGAAATTGTCTGCCACAAAGAGTCGAATCCCGGCGTCCAGCGCCAGTTCGATCTCTGCCGGGGATTTATTGTTTCCATGGAAATAGATTCTCTCTGCCGGCATTCCGGCCCGCAGTGCGGTAAACAATTCTCCTCCCGAGACGACGTCGAGCAGCAATCCCTCTTCATCGACCAGCCGGCACATGGCAAGTGTGTTGAAAGCTTTGCTCGCATATGCGACCCGAAAGGGAATCATCGTCTCTTTTGCCGCTTTGACGAAATTACGCATCCGGCTGCGAATCCAGGCCTCGTCCATCACGTAAAGCGGCGTGCCAAACCGTTTGGCCAGTTCCACCGCATCGCAGCCGCCGATTTCCAAATGCCCAGCTTCATTGATTCTGCTTGTTCCGTGCAGGTACATGCTACCGACTCCTTAATTTATGTTTATCCACTACTATACGACAAATTGAAGCAGAAATAAACAGAAACTTTTTGCCGCTTTAATTAATTAAAGAGCCGGTAAGAATGCCGATACAGACCGGTTCCTTCGCTTATGGACGGGACGGGGTCTTCGGAGCGCGCCGATAGTGATCCAGAATCAGTTGCACCGCCTTGGTGGTAACCGGAGCCCCCAGTTCCACGCCGTCCTTGCGTCCCATCTTCCCTATATCCCCGATTCCCACAACAAAGGGAACGGCAACTTCATTCAACACTTCAACCGTATCGCCGAAAATCCTGAGAGGGTGGCGGTATTGGGGCCGGCCGAATTTATCCACGCTGTTCGCTGTGAGTTGTCCCCAGCGGTTCACCGTGACATGGACAGGGGTTCCTTTGCTGTTTTTGCAGTTTGAAGCTACGGCGATCGCCCCCAGCACTTCAATGTCCGGATGTGTCGCCACATATTTCAGCGCCTGTTCGCCCACCCCTTCTCTTGCCAAACCGCAATCATCAAACATGACCAATACAGGATCATTCGCAGCCTGTTTAATCAATTCCACCAGTTCCGGGCCGCTCAAATGGCTCGGATTTCCCGCCGACAATGAAATGCAGCGGCCTCCGACCCGCCGTGCCGCCACCTCCAGGCTTGTCTTGGCTGCCTGATCTCCGTCCGTCACCAGGATTACTTGCCTTCTTTCCATAATATCAACCTTTGGGTTTAAAGATCACAGCCGTTAAAAAACCAAAGATAATCGCTGCGGAGATCCCGGCGCTGGTGATCTCAAAAATGCCTGACAATACCCCGATAAGTCCGTGCTTTTTTGCTTCCATCAATGCCCCGTGCACCAGCGCGTTGCCAAAACTTGTGATCGGGACAGTGGCCCCGGCCCCGGCAAATTGAATCAAAGGCTCATATAAACCCAAGCCATCCAATACCGCTCCTGCCACCACAAGCAAACTCAGAGCATGAGCCGGCGTCATATTTGTTCCGTCAATCAACAGCTGCCCGACGACACAGATCAATCCGCCGACGAGAAAAGCCGCCCAAAATGAACCCATTAGCAATTCACATCCTTTCATTTAAAACTCAAAAAACAGCCATTCAAACAAAGAACCAGCCACTTTCCCCATCGTCATGGCCATAATCAGGTAAACGAGGTGCACCTGCATCTTCAGCCGTTTGGCCATAATGGGAATCACATTGACCACCTCGGTCAAGGCGGCAGCCAGCATACCGATGAAGATCCCCATAAACACCCCCACCACACCTGCAATTACGCGTGGCAAGGAAAAAGAATAGTCGCGAAAATCCACCCAGGTAAAAAAAACGACGCCGAACACAATCGCATACTCGTACAGCATAATCTTACGGAACGTCCGCGTCATTTGAACGAGCCGCGGAACAATATCCAACACGGTGATAAAGGCGACGAAACCTCCGCCGACGGCAATTCCGCCGGACAGGCCAATCACCATCAGAATCAAATCAATCAGGATTTGCATGGGTCGTTCGCCCCATTTTTTGTTTTTCATCATGGATAATGTATTGTTCCATTGCTTCCTGATACAAAAACACTTCCAGTTCCATCGGACTGGGTTCTTCATTGAAACGGCGTTTGAACAAGCGGTTAAAAAACAGAATCATGCCTGCCCCGATGCCGATCGAATAGGGAATTTGCAAAAGCAACGGATGTTTGTCATGAATTCCTGTCAACATATAATAGATCCGGGCGTGCACCTCTTTCATGCTCACATCGGCATGGAAGTTCATGATCGCCAGTCCGGAACCGATAAACAGAATGAGCATCACAATTGCCACCGGCAACCGTTTCGGCATCGGATCCGGGGTTTTGATCTCGATCAGGGTTTGTGTCGGCCCTATGTGCCACACATCCAGCTCCGGTTGCCTCTCTTTGATCAAACGCATGATGTGAACAGCATCAACCAAAGCGTAATTTCCATTCTTCAATGAAGCCGTATGAACAGGCAGGTTTCCCAGATACCGGTATGGTTCATCCGCCACCAATTGACAGATATCCTTTAACCGGATGACTTGCTCCGGATCAACTTCGATCTTTTTCCTCAATCTCACATATACAGTCGGCTTCACGGGAAACCTCCTTTCCACCAAGGATGATCCTTTAATAGTATGCTTCTTTTTGACAAGAATATAAAAAAGCACCGTTCTCGGCGCTTTCATTGACTTCTGTGAAAATATGCGTTTCCCTGACCTTCCCGTGCATTTTCCACACGTTCTCATGTTTCTCTGCTCAGATCAAGTTCTTCCCGCATCCGGGCGATGATCTTCTTCTCCAGACGGGAAACCTGAACCTGGGAGATTCCAAGCCTCTCGGCCACCTCCGATTGGGTTTGGTCCTTGAAAAAGCGCAGGTAGACAATGAGCTGTTCCCTTTCGGACAAACGGTGAATGGCCTCTTTAATGGCCAGCTTGTCAAACCATGACGTAACCGGTTCATCGGCAATCTGATCCATCAGCGTAATCGGGTCGCCGTCATTTTCATAAACCGTTTCATGAATAGAGGCTGGAGCGCGATTCGCTTCCTGCGCGAAGACGATCTCTTCCGGCTCCACCCCGATTTCCGCGGCAATTTCCTGGATGGTCGGAAGCCGGTTCAGCTTCTTGGAAAGCTCATCTTTCGCCTTGCGCACTTTATTGGCCATCTCCTTGAGCGAACGGCTCACTTTCACCATCCCGTCATCGCGTAAAAAACGCTGAATCTCACCGATAATCATCGGGACGGCATACGTGGAAAATTTCACATCATAGCTCAGGTCAAATTTATCGACGGCTTTCAGCAAACCGATACAGCCGATTTGGAAGAGATCCTCGGCCTCGTAGCCGCGATTCAGAAAACGCTGGACAACGGACCACACCAGACGGATGTTGTGGCTGATCAGACGGTTTCTCGACTCCATGTCCCCTTTTTGACTGTCGAGGATCAGTTGTTTCACTTCATCGTCAGAGAGATGGCTCAACTTATGGTTGCGAATGTCTGCTTCCATGGACATCCCTCAATTCGCCAACGACTTTTGCCGGCTTTTCAGATATTTAACCATATGAACCGTCGTGCCGTGTCCCGGCTTGGAATGGATGATCACTTCATCCATAAAATTTTCCATGATGGTGAAACCCATCCCTGACCGCTCCAGCTCAGGCTTGGAAGTATAAAGGGGCTGCCTGGCCAAATTGACATCGGAAATCCCCACACCTTGATCGGAAATGGTAATGCTGACGCGCTCCCCATCGATTTCCGTGCGGATGCAGATGATTCCATCCCGCTCTTCATACCCGTGAATCACGGCATTTGTGACCGCTTCGGATACCACCGTCTTGATATCGGTCAATTCCTCCACCGTCGGGTCCAATTGCGAAACAAAGGATGCCACGGCCACGCGGGCAAATGCTTCATTTTCCGATCGACTGGAAAACTTGAGCTCCATCACGTTTTTTCCCGACTCTTTCATGACGCCACCCCACAAGCGAGAATCGCGCTATGTTCATCTTCGTATGTAGGTACAATCTTGAATAATCCCGACATTTCCATCAGGCGGTGCACGGACGGTTGAATCGAGCAGAGCAACATTTTCCCTCCCAGTTGCGATACTTTTTTATAACGGCCGAGAATCACCCCGAGACCGGAGCTGTCCATAAAATCGAGATCGGCCAAATTGAGCACCAGATGGGAAATCGACTCCTGTGCCAATTCGCGCTCGATGGTATTTCGCACTTTTTCCGCCGAATGATGGTCCAATTCTCCCTGAAGCCGGACAATCAACACACTTTTAAAATGCTTTACTTGAATATTCAGGCTCATAACCGTACTCCTCTCTCTGTTTTAATCCCCTATTTCTACACCCTTCTTTGCTCTTCCTCCCCGGCAGAAAATAACAAAAAAATCGAGGATCTCCGACATCAAACGGAACTCCCCGATCCGCGTTGTTAATCTTGTTCCCTGATATTGCCCGGCAGATAGAATACGTCTTTCAATACTTGTTTCAGCGAGGACCAAAGATTCGCCTTTTGTACATCGACCGCACTGACCAGTTCCAATTCCGCCTCTACCTTCCCGTCCTTGAGAAATTGGACTTTTCCCAGAACGTCTCCTTTGGAAATGGGAGCCTTTAATTTTCTCCATTCCCATTTTTGCTGATAGTCGCTGATCTTTTCTCCCTTTTCCATCAACAGGCTGAACGGCTGGTTGGCGCGGATGCGAACCACTCCCGGGTCTCCTTTTTCGATCGCTTTTTCGGCAATGACAGCTCCTTTTTTATACAACAAGTGACTTGTATAGCGGTTGAAAGCATAGTCCAGCATATCCGAGACTTCCTTGTTGCGCGTTTTTGCATCCGGTTCGCCCATCACTACGGCGATGACGCGAAGATGTTTCCGCTGGGCGGTTGCCGACAGGCAAAATCTCGCCTCGGAGGTAAATCCTGTTTTCAGCCCGTCGAGTCCGGGATAAAAACGAACCAATTTATTGGTGTTTACCAGCCAGAACGGTTTTTTGCTGTTTTGTCTGAGGTAATCCTGATAAACCCCGGTATACTGGGTAATGCGCGGATGTTTCAACAATTCGCGCGAGATGATCGCGATGTCATAAGCGGAGGAATAATGATTGTCTGCCGGCAGGCCGTTCGAGTTTTGAAAATGGGTATTTTTCAACCCCAATTCACTCGCTCTTTTATTCATCATCGCGACAAAATTTTCTTCCGTCCCGCCGATATATTCAGCCAAAGCGACTGAAGCATCATTTGCCGAAGCGATCGCCACTCCTTTTAACAGATCATGCACACTCATCTGTTCGCCCGGTTCCAGGAAGATTTGCGTTCCGCCCATGGAGGCGGCGTATTCGCTCACCCGAACCTGGTCCTTCAGGGATATCTTTCCTTCATCCACCGCTTCCATCACCAACAACATCGTCATCAATTTCGTGATGCTGGCAGGGGGCAACGGTTTGTGGCTATTCTTCTCAAACAGCACCTTACCCGTGGATGCATCGATCAACACCGCAGATAAGCTGTTTGGCGCCAGATCCGTTTCCGCCCCTTCGGCAAAGGCGGTCGTATGCGCAAACATCAATGGCAATGTTACACTGATGGACAAGATGAACCTGCTGAACTTTTTCAGCATTCCACATTCCCTCCTATGCAGCAGTGTTCTTAGTGTGAGCAGGCGTTTGGAAAATTATTCCCAAAAAATATCCCAAGTCTTTTTGGATAACCCGGGGACGGAAAAAAGCCTTCCCCACTCGGCAGGGAAGGCCTTTTTCTGATTGAGATTATTTGACTTTCGACAGTTCGACCCATGCTTCTGAGTCATTTCGGTTTGCCTTTTTCACAACAAGTTTTACTCCGTTGTAAGGCAAAATTTTTCCTCCGTCGGGGTTGTACGGGCTGCTGTAATCATTCCCGTCAAAAAATACGGGCACACCCGGCAGGGAATCGTATTTCATGTATGAATCCGGATACGTAATATCAATTGGCACCGTCGACTTCCAGCCAAATGCGGCATCCGCCAGCTGGTAGCGAGTCGAGCCGACCGTTCCGTCGTTCCAATAAAATCCGAACTGATGGGCGTCGACAAGTCCGAGGAAGCCTTCGCCCGGATGGAGTCCGGTCATGTTGTCATCTCCCCAACGCCCGTCGTAATACCAGACGAGCATTCCGGGATTATAAACCAGGAAGCTGTTGTTGCGGCGGATATGGGCCAATCCCTGATCCACACCGTTGTGGTTCCGCCATTCCACAAGATAATAGTTCGGGAATGGGATTTTGGAACCGTCAAACACTTTAAACCCGTCCAAGGTAAATTGCGGCGTGCCTTCGGCATCATCGTGGAACAGCGTTTGGCCGTTGTCCGACACGTCGATATTATCCACATAGAATCCTTCTTTGGCCAGACCGATGTCCGTCACATACTCAAACGTCAATTGAATCTTTTTGCCGGCAAAAGGGGTCAGATCAATTTGGTCATTCACCCATTTTCCATCGGTTGAATCGGTGTATTCCTTGACTGTGACTGGCTGGTCCGCACCATCTGCTTTCACCTTCAGATACAGGTAATCATAATTTGCCTCAATATCTCTCCAGGAATCAAAGGAAAGTTTGGGTGATTTGGCATTGGTCAGGTCAATCACCGGAGAAGTCATACTGGTATCAAGCGAATTTCCTTTGGTGGAGAAATACGATTTTTTGCCCAGCGGCTGGGTTGGCGGATCGACCAGACGATCAGGCAGGTCGATTTTCAGCATTTTTCCGCGCTTGGTATTCGCCACGGCTTCTTTCAGGGGGAATGTCCGGTGACCGTGGAAATTCTTAAAGTCAATCACGGTTGGAACCGGCCAATTGCCACCGTAGGTTTCATGGAAGAACAGTTTGTCGTAAGGGCTGAACCCCGTCGGCTCCGTTCCGGGAACCTTGCCCGCCCAACTGCCGTAAGACATGATGGACCAGGCTTCCACAGGAGAGCCCGAACCGGTGTAACCCGTGTCGTATTCATCGGGCAAACCCAGGTTATGGCCGTATTCGTGGGCAAAAACACCTGCTGCCCCGTCTTCGGGTTGAATGATGTAATCATACGCTTTTAGTTTTGTTCCGGGGATTGGTACAGGTGCCTGTCCGATCACCGAACGGTGGGACCAGATCGCATCGGGGCCCAACTGACCGCCGCCCGCTTCTTCACCCATGCCGGAGTGGACGATCATGAGGTTGTCCAGCAAACCATCTGGTTCCATTACATTTCCGTCACCGTCGAGGTCGTAGGGATCACGTTGATCGTACTCTGACTCATGGCCGGCAATCAGCTTGCCCACTTCCGTCAGTGTTTCCTTGACCAGATCCCGCGGACGGGCGTCGTTATCTTCGTAATCCCCGACTTTTATGTGTTCCCCGTAGTATGCGGCATTGTGCTGCGCTTCAATCCACGGGGTGATCTTCCCGGAAATCGACCAGTAGCCTGCCGACTGTTGCTGGTAATACTGGGTGAAAGAAATCAGTTTCTTGCCATCGTCCGTGGTATAGCCGTCTTTGCTGAAGAGCAGTTTTTGATAATGCTCAGGGCTGAAATCCTTGGTCCAGAGGGATGTGCCGTCATCGTTCGGCGGAATCTGATTATGTTTGAGATCCGGAAACTCGATCAGAGCGACCACGGCATTATCGGAAAAATGATTCTTACCTGTCTTTTTCGTCGACTCCTCTTTGAATCCGGCAACTTTCTTGTCCATTTTCTTCTGGAAAGCTCTTCTGTTTTTGAACGCCCGCTTACCAAAAGAAGATGACGTATCGATTCCGTCTGTTTTGCTGAACGGGGTCTTTCCACGAGAAACATAGTTTTGAACCGCTTTTTCAATTTCCTCCGGCGAAGCGTCTTTGCTTAATTTCCCGCGATCCTTGAGCGACTTGATCAATGCTTCTTCATTGACAACGGCCCAATCCGTGTCAGCATTGCTCCGTTTCAGCCCGGACGAAGGTTCGGACGACTGGGCAAAACCCACCATCGGCGCTGTCGTCATCGTCCCGAGGATCAGGGATGAACAGAGCAGGGCGATGACTGACTTATTGAACTTCATACCGCTCCCCCTTCTCTAAACAAATAGAAAAGACAATACAATTATAAATGAATTTAGTATTTTTTCAATATATATTTTTTAGACCTGTTAATAAGCCCCATACTGTATGTATTCATGGAAGGATTTTGGGAAGCCGGCAGGGACTCAATCCCCGACAGGCTCCTGTAAACAAACTGATCCGTTTATATCCTGCTGCTTTTCTCCTTCCATTTCCGCTCTGCCTCTTTTCCCATCTTTTTCAACAGGTCAATCAGCTTTTCCTTTTCTGCCGGAGTAAGTCCGCTGACGGCTTCGTGCAGATTTTCCGCATGCTTTGGGGCGATTTCCTCTATGGTCCTTCTCCCTTTCTCCGTCAGTTTTGCATAGATGACGCGGCGGTCGGTCTGGCAAGGTTCCCGAATCACCAATCCAGCTGCCACCATTTTATCAACGACATAGGTGACTCCCCCGCTGACCAGAAGCAGGCGGCTCCCGATTTCATTCAGCTTCTGCGGCCCTTTATGGTATAAAAGTTCCAATACGGCGAATTCCGTCGGGTTAAAGCCAAACTTTTTGCAAGAACCGAAGGAATGGGTGGAAACACTTGAATAGGAACGCGCCAAAACACGCAATAAATGCATAGATTGTTCAATTTCTCCGTTCTTGATCAAGACCACATCCTTTAAAACGAGTTGTTGTAATTTGACAAAACATAGCCGCAAATTATATAATTATCACAAAATTTATTATATCAAATTTGAAATAATAGTCAATGAAGGGGCGAATCGCATGAAAATATTAATATTCAGCGGCAGTCCCCGCAAAAACTCCAATTCGCAGAAAGTGGCCGAGACCGCCTTCCATTTTTTTAAATCCAGAGGCATCGATGTGCTGTTGTATGATTTGAGCGCTCACGTATTGCCCATATTCAACGGAGAAGAAGAGACCTTTGCCCATCCGGAAGTAAAGCATCTGCAAAAAATCGCGGAGCAGGCGGACGGCTTTTTCTTTTGCACACCCGAATATCACAACGGGATCAGCGGCGCCTTAAAAAACGCGCTTGATTTTTTGAACCGAAGCCATTTTGATCAAAAGCCGGTCTCGCTCACGGCGATCAGCGGCGGGGGCAAAGGGGGGATTAACGCCCTCAATAATCTGCGCCTGGTGATTCGCGGCGTCGGGGGACTGGTGCTGCCAGGCCAATGCGTCGTGGATAAAACCGATCTTGACGACACGGGTGCTGTTCATGAAGCCGTCAAGGAACGCTTGGCATCAGTCACAGAAGAATTGATCCACTATACTGCCTTGTTGCAAAAAAAGCAATCGACTGCAACTGATTGAAAAGGCTTACATCATATACTGAAACCTCTTTTCGTCCAAATTCGGGGATGAAAAGAATCGGATGAGGATCAAGGTCCCTCTTCTTCCTTCGTTTCCAATGACCTGGCCTGGTGCCCTGCTTCCGGCAAACGTTAAGAAAAAGCCACAAGGAGCGATCTCCCCCCCTTGTGGCCGAAACCATTAAAATTAAAGCGCTTTCATTTTTATGGGAGATAAAATTTTTCAGTCATATTCGCAGTAAAAGCCGACCCGTCCGGCGCCGTATATACCTTCATGCTTTTGTTCACTTTTCGCATCAGGAGCGGCAGTTGATGATGCAGAATGCGAGTGGATAATTGCTTGGCAAGATAAAGGCCGAATGATTCCGTCGACGATCCGCGCAAACGCAGGGAGGTTCCCTGAAGCAGGGATGGTTCCCTTTTCAACAGTTCAATCGCCAGTTCATGGCCGTCCAGCGCAGCTTCTCCCCCCGATTGTCTTGCTGCCTCCAGGATCTTCAATACTTTTTCCTCCAGACCCAACTCTACCCAGTAATCCATGGAGATCCCTCCTTTGCCTCTGCTGCACGGGCTGAATTTTCAAAAAACGACTTCGAGTCAGGCAGGCAAATTTGTTCCCTTTATGTATATTTCGGCAAATCTTCCTTCTTCCCTCTTTTGCCTTTTTTAACGGGAAAAAAGCATAGTGATTGCTAAAAATAATTGCATTTTTTCTCATAAAAAAATCCAGCCCTCTTCAGAGGGCCGGATTTATCTTTATTTACAGCGGGATGACGCCATCTTCCGTTACAATCGAACGAATTAATTTCGGAGCCGAAACCGGAGTGGTACCGATCGGGATCGCCTGGCGCATCCGCTGCTTCACCTCCTCCAGCGCTTCGGTTCTGTTTACATAAAGGGAAGCCAGCGGTTCTCCCTTTTGCACGCTGTCTCCGACTTTTTTATGCAACAGGATGCCCACTGCATGGTCGATTTGATCTTCTTTTGTGGCCCGTCCTGCCCCCAATTTCATGGCACAAAGCCCTACTTCTTCAGCATGAATTGTCTGGACAATCCCATCCTGCTCCGCTTCGAGCGGAATGATTTTCCCGGGCTGCGGCAACGTCTCCGGTTGATCAATTTGTACCGGATCCCCGTGTTGGCCGACGATAAATTCTTTCAGTTTGGCCAGGGCTTTTCCGCTGCGGATCAGTTCTTCCAGCGTTTGCCGGGCGGCTTTGCTATCAGGGTATTCACCCGAGAGAACCAGCATCTGCGTTCCCAGCACCAAGCAAAGCTCGGTCAAGTCGGCCGGTCCGTTCCCTTTCAACGTATCAATCGCTTCTTTTACCTCGACGGCATTTCCGACGGCGTACCCAAGCGGCTGGCTCATGTCACTGACAACCGCGATCGTCTTGCGTCCTACATGTTTGCCGATCGCCACCATCGCCTGGGCCAGGCGGACAGCATCTGCTTCATCTTTCATGAAAGCGCCTTCCCCTGTTTTTACATCCAGCACGATCGCATCGGCACCGGCTGCGATCTTTTTGCTCATAATAGAGCTGGCGATCAGCGGAATTGAATCGACTGTTGCAGTGACATCGCGCAAAGCATACAGCTTCTTGTCAGCCGGTGTCAAATTGGCTGTCTGTCCCATCACCGCCACTTTGTTGCGATTGACGAGCTCGACGAACTCTGACGTGGCCAATTCGGTTGAAAAACCGCGAATCGATTCCAGTTTGTCAATGGTACCGCCTGTATGTCCCAGGCCCCGGCCGGAAAGTTTGGCCACCGGAACCCCGGCAGCAGCCACCAGCGGTGCCAATACCAATGTCGTCGTATCACCGACACCGCCCGTGCTGTGTTTATCCACCTTGATGCCTTGGATTGCGGAAAGATCGACCTGGTCGCCGGATTCCACCATCGCCATCGTCAGATCGGCGGTTTCTTTTTCAGTCATGCCTTGGTAAAACACGGCCATCGCCCAGGCCGACATCTGGTAGTCGGGAATCCTTCCGGAGGTATAACCTTGGATCAACTCCCGAATTTCATTGGTTTCCAACGTTTTTCCATCTCTTTTTTTGCGAATGATTTCCACGGTACTCATCTTTTGATCCCTCGTCCATCCTTCGTTAATCACGCCTGACGCGTTGCTGACAACTTCGGCGGGAAAGCATTCCCTTCCTTATTACAATCGATCGAGAATCCCTTTGACCAGGCCAATAAATTTTTCCTTGACCCGTTCGGCCGTTTCCATGACCTCCTCGTGGCTGAGAGGCTGGGGCAGAATTCCGGCGGCCATGTTGGAAATGCAGGAAATTCCCAGCACGCGAATCCCGGCATGCCGTGCAACAATCACTTCCGGCACGGTTGACATGCCTACCGCATCTCCACCAAGCGTCCGGATCATGCGAATCTCGGCCGGAGTTTCATAAGAAGGGCCCAAAACGGCGGCATAAACCCCTTCCCGCAGGGAAAAACCTTGTTCTCTTGCCACTTGCTTCGCCAAATCGCGCAATTCCGGATCATATGCGGTTGACATATCCGGGAAGCGCAGCCCCAGTTCCGGATCATTCGGGCCAACCAGCGGATTTTTAAACATGAGATTGATATGATCCTTAATCACCATTAAATCACCGGGATCATATGATTCGTTTACACCTCCGGCAGCGTTGGTAACCAGGATCGTTCCAACCCCCAATTCTTTCATAACCCGAATGGGGAACGACACCTTTTCCGGCTCATGCCCTTCATAGAGATGAAAGCGGCCGGCCATCACAACAACGGGCTTTTCATTCAAAACGCCGATAATCAGCTTGCCGGCATGTCCCTCCACGGTGGAAACCGGAAAGTGCGGAATGTTTTCATAATCGATGGAAACAGCGTTCTGAATCTCTTCCGCGATCACTCCCAAACCCGAACCAAGAATTAAACCGACAGCAGGTTGAATCGAGATTTTGCCTTGAATAAATTCGGCGGCCTCTTTGATATGTACACGAGAGTAACGCATGATCGTGTTCCTCCTCTTTTCTCTGTATCCGTTTATTGCAGCTTGGTGGTATTGCCCCCTGACCGCCCCTTATCTCATTTCCAATGGCCGGTCAGAAGGGCCTCACTCCGCTTACGAGTTTGTGAAGGCTTTCATCCTCAGGTTACGCGAGTTGACGTGACCGTCGTTATTCCAGTTCATTCAAAAAGCTCCGGCCGATCGGCGGTGCCTGGACGGCAAAATTGTGGGCAATGGTCGCCCCGACATCGGCGAAGGTTTCCCTCACTCCCAGGGATTTTCCGACATCAGCCAGTTTTTTTCCGTAAACCAGGAGCGGTGTGTATTCCCGTGTATGGTCCGTCCCATGATGAGTGGGGTCATTTCCGTGATCAGCTGTAATAATCAGCAAATCATCTTCGCGCAACGCAGCCAATATTTCCGGTAGACGCCCATCAAATTCTTCAAGTGCTGCCGCATACCCTTCCGGATCACGGCGATGTCCGTACTTGGCGTCAAAATCGACAAGATTGACAAAGGCCAGCCCGTCAAAATCTTTTTCCAACGTACGGAGCAATTGATCGACGCCATCCATATTCGATTTGGTATGTATGGCCTCGGTTACACCTTCCCCTGCATAGATATCGGAAATTTTTCCGATAGCAATCACATTTTTGCCGGCGTCCTTGAGATAGTTGAGAACCGTCGGAGCCGGCGGTTTTACCGAATAGTCACGCCGGTTTGCCGTCCGCGTAAAATTGCCCGGTTCCCCGACAAACGGACGGGCAATGACGCGGATCACCGAGTAGCGGTCATCCAGTGTCAGCTCCCGTGCAATCTCGCAAATCCGATACAATTCATCAAGCGGAACCACTTCTTCATGTGCGGCGATTTGGAAAACGCTGTCAGCCGACGTATAGACGATAAGCGCGCCGGTTTTCATATGTTCCTCGCCCAACTCCTTGATGATTTCAGTGCCGGAAGCGGGCTTATTTCCAAGTACTTTACGGCCTGTCCGCTCTTCAAAAGTCTTGATCAGCTCTTCGGGAAATCCGTTCGGGTAAGTTTTGAAAGGTTTGTCCGTATAAATGCCCATAAATTCCCAATGGCCTGTTGTCGTATCTTTCCCCTTTGAGATTTCAGCCATTTTGGCATAATAGGCGGCCGGCTTTTCCACCGGATTCACCCCTTGGATCGGAGCGATATTGCCAAGCCCCATTTTTGCCAGATTGGGCAGATGAAGACCTTTTTTGTAATCAGCTATATGTCCGAGCGTATTGGCCCCCTCATCGTCAAAGGCAGCTGCATCGGGCAAAGCGCCGATTCCGACACTGTCAAGAACGATCAGCGCGATTCGAGAAAAACGATTCATTCCATTCACTCCTTCATACCTGCACTGAAAAAAAAGAACCGACGACGCTTTTTGCTCACATCGTCTCGGCCTTATCAGTGAGTTGGGAGCAAAGCTCCCTTTCATAGTTTGTCACTGATCGACAAAAAGTGCAACATTTTCCGAACGTTTCATTCCCCGATCCAATAAAATTCTAGCAATCGCTCTTTCACTTCCTCCAGAAAGGATGAAGGACTGCTTCTGTCGGCATAAGCAAACACTTTGACTGCCCCGCCCGCCGGTTGTTTATACATAAAATCCGGCTTGAAGAGAGGAGTCAAAAAAGAAATCAACTGGTACAACAACAAAGTGAACAGGATGAACAACAGGATGAATTGACACCAATCTTTCAGCTTGCGAAGCGAGATTACCATAAAGATCGTCCTTTCCTCATATTGGTATAACCTATGGAAAAGGACGATCTTTTATGAGAAAATCTCCGGGGCATTTAAACCACTTGGCGCCCCATTATCTCATTCAGCGATACATACGGCAAGTTCAGACTCTCTGCAACGGCCTGGTATGTAACCTGCCCTTTGTACACATTGACTCCCCGGGCTAACGGGCGGTTTTCGGAAATAGCCTTTTCCAGGCCTTTGCTGGCGATTTGCACGGCATACGGAATCGTCACATTGGTCAAGGCAAAAGTAGATGTCCGGGGAACGGCGCCCGGCATGTTCGCAACAGCGTAGTGAACGACTCCGTATTTGACATAAGTCGGATCGCTGTGAGTGGTGACATGGTCAATCGTTTCGATCGAACCGCCCTGGTCGATTGCCACATCGACGATGACTGCCCCTTCCTGCATTTCTTTCACCATCTCCTCGGTGACCAGATGCGGGGCCCGGCGTCCGGGAATCAGTACCGCACCAATCAGCAGATCCGCCTGTTTCACCATTTCGGCAATATTATAGCGATTGGACATGAGTGTGTGCAATCGGCCGGCAAACAAATCATCCAGCTGGCGCAAACGGTCGGCATTAATGTCGAGGATGGTAACATTGGCTCCCATTCCCAAGGCGATTTTGGCAGCATTTGTTCCCACTGTTCCCCCGCCGATAATGACAACATTTCCCGGAACAACCCCCGGAACACCACCGAGAAGAACTCCACGCCCTCCTTGAGGCTTTTCCAGAAATCTGGCACCGATCTGCACCGACATCCGCCCGGCCACTTCGCTCATCGGGGTGAGCAGCGGAAGCGAACCGTTGTCCAATTGCACGGTTTCATAGGCGATAGCGGCCACATTTTTATCCATCAGCGCCCTCGTCAGTTCCGGTTCGGGAGCGAGATGGAGATAGGTGAACAAAATCAGATCCTCACGGAAGTATTCATACTCTTCGGGTTGCGGTTCCTTGACTTTTAAGATCATCTCCGCGTTGTTCCATGTGTCCGAAGCAGATGGTGCGATCTTGGCCCCGTGTTCTGCAAATTCCTCATCTTTGAAACCGCTTCCTTCTCCGGCGCCTTTTTCGATGATCACCTCATGACCAGCCTGTACCAGGGCATCAACGCCCCCCGGGGTGATGGCTACACGATATTCATTGTTCTTCACTTCTTTGGGCACACCAATTCTCATCAAACTTCCCCTCCTTCTGTTGCTGAATTATTTATTTCTAGGATGCAACAGCTCACCTTTTTTAAACAAAAACGTGAGATCTTTTTTTCCAAGATCTCACGTTACCTTTGAACCAACAAGCTTTTTTGGATCGGAAACCTTCCCTTTACAACGATGACAAATTCCGTGAAATGTTAACCGGTGATCAATGATCTGAAAATCATATTCTTTTTCAACCTGTACTTCAATCGGTTCCAACAAGTCTTCCATGATTTCATCAACTGACCCGCAATTGAGACAGATGAGGTGATGGTGATGGTGTTCCGCCCCTTCCGCCCGAAATTCATAGCGGGTTACGCCATCGCCAAAGTTCAGTTTATGAATGATTTGCAATTCACTGAGGAGCTCCAACGTCCTGTAAACCGTCGCTAATCCGATTTCCGGTGCTTTTTCTTTAACCAACAGGTAAACATCCTCCGCGCTTAAATGATCCTCCTCATTTTCCAGAAGGACGCGGACAGTCGCTTCCCGTTGGGGGGTTAATTTATAATTATGGGCGGATAATTGTTGTTTAATTTGATTTACCCGTTTTTCCACAGAGACACCCCCCTGCCTATCTGACTCCATTATATTGGAGAGCAACAAGGGAAGTCAAACCAATCAAGAAAAAATATCAGATGAGAATCATTTTAAAAACAATCCATTTCAGTATTTAGTTAGTTAAGTGTAGGGATTAATTCTTTCATGATCTGCGGCGAAAGAAATGCTTCAAATAGCGAAGAAATCATCAGAACCGCTGCCATTCCGGTCACCAGAATGCAAAAGGAAACAAATTGCGGATAGATCCGGCCGCGATGGTGAATCAGGCGATTGCGCACCAAATCTTTCGAAAAGTTGATCCCGGCGACGGTTACGATGATCAATGCCGGAATAATCAGCAGATTTTGCGGCACGACGGAGACAAAGGCAAACCACAATCCCTGCCAGGACAGTTGATTTACCAAAAAACCGACGGTAAAGCCGATCACCAGTCCCTTGATGAAGATAAAAATCAACAAAAGCGGAATCCCGATTACCGAGAGGCCCAAAATCCACATCAATCCGATTGTTTTCAGATGATCACCCGCCGAATGTTGCAAAGCGATGGAGGAATCGGCAATCGAATCCTGTTTCAGGCCCTGAAAAAAATACCCCAGATAATGAATCAAGCCTTCTTTTTGAGTTGGGTCAAGGGCATTGACAATCAGGGAACCGAAAATGACTCCCATCATAAACAAAACAGTGACAAACAGATAGAGCGATTTTTGCTGTTTAACATGAAGCCCGATGGTAGACCCGAGTTGATTTTTCCTCTTCATTTCGCGATCCTCCTTATCCTGTCACTCTACTCTATGACAGCACAAGGAGAAATATACAGCCCGGCATTCCTAGATTTACAGATTCTTGCCGAAACGGGTTTTCGCCGGCTGATTTTCTTTTTTGGCTTCATTTTCGGAAACTTCCGCGACTCCTCCCTCTCCCAGCCAGCTGTCAATCACCCAGCCATCTTTGGAAACGATCTTTTCCGCCTTGGTTTCATCGGCCCGAATTGTCAATTTGCGCGCTTTTAATCCCAATATGCCGCGGGCGGGACCAATCCAAAAAAGGATAGCCAATCCCAAAATGATAATGGAGATGATCAGGTTACGCAAATTCCGCAAGTCTGAAAAGTTGAGAATTTGATAAATAAAAAATCCGATCAAGGAAAAATAGCAAACAAAAAATAAAACCCAACAGCTTTTATAAATCAAAAGAAAAGAAGCGATTCGCCGACGCCGCAGCATAAAAATGGCAAACTTGCAGAGGATGATCAGGCCGATACTAACCAGCACCGCGATCAATAGCCACTCGAGCACAAATTCCTGAGAGGAAAAAGGGAAGATCATGAAATCACTCCATTGCAAAAGTAAACTCCAACTCCGATGTGATCATGGTATTTTCGCTGCCTTTTTCTTGCATAGGCAGAATTCTGCTACTCTTATCATATCAAAATAAGCGGATCAATTTCGATTTATGTTAATCTATTTTCATCATGCTGGCAATTCCATGGTCTTGTGACAAAACGGCCCGCCAGCAAAAGACAATGAATCTGTAGTCAGCTTGTGTTGACAAAACACAGGAATCCGTCATGCCTTGGTTCTTCTCAAAATTATTAAAAGAATAGATCCATTATCCTGTTTTATTTCGATTCTCGTTATTTTTGATATACTAATATAAGATTTTCAGCTTGATATAACAGAGGTGTACCCATTGGCAAAAGAACGATTTCGAACAATTGGTTTCATCGCATTTCTTGTCATCGTATGGGGCCTGTGCTGGCCTATTTATAAAATGACCTTACAATATACCCCGCCGATTCTTTTTGCCGGAATGAGGACCCTTTTGGGCGGGATCGGTCTCTCCATCCTGGCTCTGTCCCGATACCGGCAAATTCAATTCCGCACCCATTGGAAAGTCTACCTGGTGTCTGCTCTGTTCAACGCGGTTCTTTTCTATGGAATCCAAACCGTCGGGTTAAAGTATTTACCCTCGGGCCTGTTTTCGGTCATTGTCTATCTGCAACCGGTGCTGGTCGGATTTCTCGCATGGTATTGGCTTCGCGAATCGCTTAACCTGTTCAAGGTAACCGGTTTGATTTTAGGCGTGATCGGAGTGGGGGTCGTAAGCTGGGACGGGATGGCCGGTCATTTGTCGGCAACCGGAATCATTCTGGCGTTGATCACTGCTATCAGCTGGGCGATCGGCACTGTATATATGAAAAAAGAAGGAACAAATGTGGACACCCTCTGGCTGGTCTCCCTCCAATGCGTCATCGGCGGCGCCGTCATGACAGTTGCCGGTCTGGCCGTTGAAGATGCAGGGCAAATTGTATGGAACCTGCCTTATGTCTCGGGGCTGTTATTTGGCGCTTTCCTCGGAATCGCGGCTGCCTGGGTTGTTTACTTCAAACTGGTGAGAACCGGAGAAGCCAGCCGCATTGCTTCCTATACTTTTTTCGTCCCTCTCCTCTCCGTCTGGTTTGGCGCCATCTTCCTGAAGGAGCCGCTGTCGTTCCATTTGGCGCTGGGCCTTCTCTTTATCATTTTGAGCATTCTCCTGGTAAACCGCAAAGAAAAAAGGAAAAAACCGCTTCCTTCCGCCTAGCCTTCAGGGGATAATCCTTAAGCCGTTTGAAAAGGGATTATCCCTTTTCATTCTCTGTCCATTGCCAAGCTTTTCCCAACACCAGCCCATATGCCCTTTCCGCCGCGCATGCCAACCCTCCGCAAGCACAATTGTCCACATTATTCCACATCCTTTACCGCTTAAGGGGAAGCCTTTTTTTCGTTTGCCAGATGAATAATTTCTCTGAAAAAAACGAAATTATATAGATGAAAAAGGAGGGATTCCCTGTTGGAGCAAAAATATCTTTTCGGTTACTTCCGAACCATGGAAGCGGCCAAACAAGCTGCACAGGCTTTGAAAGAAAATGGCTTCGAGGCTTATATCGACCGTTTTTCCCCTCTTGGCGGAGGAAATTTGCATGATCGGGACGATGATTTGAAAAATCCCTTTACTGACCCGACCATGTCGCTGCAGGCGAGCACGCTGGGCGGTGACCGCTCGGACCGGGATATTTTAAAAGCTGTCCATCCCGATGCCAGCGGCCTGTCCGGCGGGCAACCCTTTGATTCAATGGAAGATGTTTGCGTCACCGTTTTTACGGAGCCGGAACGATCGGCGCAAGCGCAACAAATCCTGGAACAGTTTGGCGCCCGTGACTAACAGAAAAGGACCTTGGCACAAAGCCAGGCCCTTTTTCTTTCATCTAGGTGATTTTCACTTTTCCGTATTTCCCGCCGCCGCCTTCTTCCAGCTCGAGCCTCTGCTCCCTGGCCAACCGGATCTGCCAGGCAATTTTCTCTCCGGCGACTGCGGCGATTTCCTCCATCCCGGCATGATGCAACACATTCATTTCCGTACCAAATACCGCCAACAATTTCTCCAGGGTTCGTTTGCCGAGTCCCGGGATAAATTCGAGAGGAACCTGATAAATATAAGGAGGGCGGTGATCAGGATGGACGCTTTCCTGGTCGGCGATTTCCATGATTCGGTCCCGTACGCCTCGTACCTTTTTCGCACTTCCGCATTCCGGGCACCGGTCTGCTTCCGGATAAGCCGGCCACAGTTCCTCACAATTGAGACAACGGGTTCGGTAATATTTCCCCAGTCTCGGATCCAATCCGTAGTTGGCGCACACTTTTCGCCCTTCTCTTCTTGACAGTGCCAGCTTCAATTCGGCAAAACTCGGTTCCTTGATCAGAAATTCGTTATACTCCCGCCCGATTTTCGGCAATGAATGAGCGTCGGAATTGGTCACAAAAGTTAACGGGGAAAGTTCGGACAACTGATCGGCCAGGCTGGAATCCGAGCTGAGTCCGAGCTCCACTCCCGCGACAAGATCAGGATTGAGCAGCTTGCTCATGCGGTCAGTCGCGTTGCCGTACACGCTTTTGAACGGGGTAAAAACATGAGCGGGAACGATGATCCCGTCAAGTTCATACACCTTTTCCTGCAAAGCTTGGGCAGGCCTGTACAGTCGCTGGGTGCTCAACTGGACATTTTTCATGTAGTTGCGGCACCACTTCGTAAACTCACGCATGTGAGCTAGCGTCGGCAAGTAAGCGAGAATGTGTGCTGCACCCATGCCCGGATCTTTAACCTCAATCTCCGCCCCAAGGATACAGATCGTGTTATGGTACAAAATCCCTCCGTCAGGATGTTCCTTGTACAAACCGGAGGAAAGACCGGCTTCAATATCTTCCTGCACCGGCGGTGACTGGGCATCAATCACTCCGATCATGCGGATTCCTTTGCGGTGTTCCGCTTCCTTCACGATACTTTCAAATGTCAGATTTCGCGCCGCTGTGATTTTGACGGGAAGATTGCGGCTGGTCCGTCCGATGTGAATATGCAGATCAGCAAAAAAAGGTGTTAAACTCATTTTTCAGTCAGCACCCGATTTTGCCACAGATAAACGGCGGCCACCGTTTTGGCATCGCAAATCTCTCCTGATCTGATCCGTTCAAAACACTCCACCAGCGACAGCTCCATTCTCTCCACAAATTCGTCCTGATCCAGATTCACCCTGCCGGCAGCCAGATTTCTCGCCTCGTACAGGTGCAAATATTCATCGGCAAAACCCGGGGAAGTATAAAAAGAAACAACGTGTTTTACCTCGCCCGCTTTGTATCCCGTTTCTTCCTCCAATTCCCGCTTGGCACAATCCAGCGGATCCTCCCCCGGCTCCAGCTTTCCGGCCGGAATCTCCAAAATCGTCTTCTCCAGCGGTTTTCTGAACTGACGGACAAACACCATTTTGTTTTCATCCGTTACTGCCATTACCGCGACAGCCCCAGGATGTTTCACGATTTCGCGCTTGGAGGTATTGCCGTTTGGCAACCGTACCTCGTCCACTTGCAGACGGATGACCTTTCCCTCAAACACCGTCCGGCTCGAAATGGTCTTTTCTTCCAAATCCCGTTTCATCACAGTCACTCCTGTTCACATCCTCTTCATTATACATATCTTGCGGGCAGAATGCGTATCAGAAAGATAATCCTCAAAATGGAAGCGAGTGAAAAAACATGAAAAAAAGATGGGACGAACGTTCTGTCTGGATCAGCGGAAAAGCATGGCAAATCCGTCTTTATCTTCACCATCTGGCCCAAAGCAACCTCACCGTCAAACAATATATCCGAAAGCGATCAGCCGTTTTCCACTATAATAGAAACAGATAAAATTGACGAGCAGGGCACAGTTCTGACCATGCGGCTGCAAAAATCAGACAGAGAACAGGGAGATGATCCTTCTTGCTGGCAACTCTTCAGGCACTTTTGCAGGGAATTGAGAAGGAAGCTGAAATCATCCGTTACCGCCCCGTATCCGGCGGATGCATCAATCGGTCATTTTATGTACAAACCCGGACCCGTGCCTATTTTGTCAAGGTGAATGAACAAATGGATCACCGTTTTTTTCAAGCGGAAGCTCACGGATTGAAGTTGCTGAAAAAAACAAACACCATCGCCGTTCCTGACGTAATCGGCATCAGCCGGGAAGAAACGGGACAATCGCCGTTTCTCGTGTTGGAATGGATTGACGGGGAGGAGAGCTTCCGGACCGAGGAGGAGCTCGGGCGGGGGGTGGCCGGGCTGCACCGCCACAGGGGAACGCATTTCGGATTGGAAATGGACAATTATCTTGGCATGTTGCCGCAAAAAAACGGCTGGTCAGATGATTGGCCCGCTTTTTACCGTGACCGTCGCCTCGGAGTTCAATTGAAACTCGGACAGAAAAAAGGCGCCATCTCCCCTCTGCGCTCTCAAAAACTGGAGAGATTGATGGCCCGTCTCGATTCCTTCTTACCGGCTGATGTCACCCCATCCCTGATCCACGGAGATTTGTGGAGCGGCAACTGGATGGCTGGTCCCGGCGGACGTCCCTATTTGATCGACCCGGCTGTCCAGTATGCCCATTCCGAGATGGAGCTGGCATTTACCGAGCTGTTCGGCGGTTTTTCGCAGCGTTTTTACCGCGCATACACGGAGATGAATCCGCTTGATCCCGGATATGAAGAACGGAAGCCTTTATATCAGCTTTACTATCTGCTCGTGCACTTAAATATCTTTGGGGAAACCTATGGCCCGGCCGTGGACCGAATTTTGGATTATTATCTTTAAAAATCCCCAACGTGGTCTCAGGCCGGTTCGCGTTTCTTCACTCCCAATTTTGCTTAACTTTGATGCGGTTATATATGACAAGACATGAATGATTTCTAACATTATAGTGAAAAAATTTCTGACTCACAAGACAGGAAATATTATTCAAGCTTATCCAAGGAGAGGATCAAACTTGCACACCTCCTTCCCGACTGACAGCAAAGAGCGATTGCTGAGGGAACTCAGCCTGATTCAAAAATGGGAAAAGGATCAAAAAGATTTATGGTTTTGGGAAAAACTCGGTCGTCTTCCCTTTGTGCTTTTGGACCGCATCACACCCAAAGCCGTTCAGGACTTCTTGGGAAAGGTGCTGGATGAGTTGGGAGGCTTTATCCAGACAGGCGGCAAATACTTAATTTCCGAAAAAGAGATCATCAACGATTTGGAAAAGCACGCAGGTCTCCCGTCCGGCGGGCTCACGCTCGATCAGGTGGCGTCACTTCCTCTCGGTACAATGAATAAAGCGGCAGAAAAACTGAAGGAATCCCGGAGCGAATGGGCCATGATCCAAGGAGCCACAACCGGAATCGGCGGCATTTTCACACTGGCGATCGACATCCCGGCTCTGCTCGGTCTCTCCTTGAAAGTGCTTCAGGAGATGGCTTTGGTTTATGGCTATAATCCCCTGGAAAAAAGGGAACGGATCTTTATCGTCAAGTGTCTCCAGTTCGCTTCAGCCGATTATGTGGGGAAACAGGCGGTCATTTCGTATTTAACCCGTTTTCAGAAGGGGGAAATCCAGCGGGAATCGATTTCGGAATTACAGGGATGGCGTGAAGTGGTCGCCACCTATGGCGAAAATTTCGGATGGAAGAAGCTGTTCCAAATGGTTCCCGTCATCGGAATCATCTTTGGCGCGTTTCTGAACCGTTCCACGGTAGAAGATGTTGCAGAGGCGGGAATGATGCTGTACCGCAAGCGTCGGATTCTGGAAAAACTTGAGAGTCTCAACGCTGAACGGCATCCGAACCGCTAGAGTAATAAAAAACGGGCCGCGATCCGCTGTTGCGGCGGATGGCCCGTTTTTTGATTTTGCATTTGAAACCGTTATCTGAGCAATCCAAATATCCAGCGATGCAGTGAAGGCCATTTAAATCTCCGCAACCAGAACCATACTTTCCTGAACCACCAAATCCGCCAAATCCACCGAATAATGGCCATTATACACCCCCGGCAAACAGGATTCGCTTCATCCTATTCCCATATGTGAAAGGTGGAAGTGCATTCTCCCCATTTCAGCCGATTTTAAACGAATGTTGACTCAAAACAAGCTCCTCCCCATCCGACCAGTTCCGGATTTGCCCTGTACAGTCAGCAAACATAAATGCTAGAATAGCTAACAACAAGCTGGAAAGGTGTGGGAGGCTTTAAACAAAATTGTCTTAAAATAACGAAATCACTCCTGCTGCTCCTTTTGTGAAAGTCCGCATATGATCCTGAACCCACCGGAGGTTATGAAATGAAGCGATTGAAAATGAAAGAACCTGTTAATACCTGGACCCATTTCGTCACATTCCTTGCAGCTATTGCCGGTTTGGTGTTTCTGATCAAACTCAGCTGGTTTCACCCCTCCGCACTCGTAACGATGACCGTCTACGGTGTGAGTGTCATTTTATTATATGGCGCCAGTTCCCTCTATCATTGGGTATCCACGACTCCGAAAAAAGAGCTTTTCCTGCGAAAGATGGATCACTGTGCGATTTATCTCTTAATTGCCGGATCCTATACCCCGGTCTTTTATTATGGCTTGGATGGCAATTGGAAATGGATCATGCTGTCCAGTGTCTGGAGCCTGGCGCTGATCGGGATCGTTTTAAAGGTGTTTTTTATCCACGTCCCCCGCTATATTTCCACGGCATTCTATGTGACACTGGGCTGGATTGCCTTGATTCCCTTCGTACAACTGATTCATAATTTGCCTGCGGGAGCGATTACCCTGATGGTCGCAGGCGGCGTTTTTTACACGATCGGCGCCATCATCTATGCGACCAAGTGTTTTAATTTTTTCCCGAACAAATTCGGTTTCCATGAGATTTTTCATCTGTTTATCATGGCGGGAACCGCTTTTCACTTTGCGATGATGGTTCTCTATATTCTGCCGATTGGCCTGGAAACCACGCATTGAACCTGTTTCACCGCGGATGGATGAATAGATGGCACGCTTTCAATGCACACTTAATCATGTCGTTTAAAACAGAGGAGCATCCTCACGATGAGGACGCTCCTCCCAATTTGGCTCCTTATTTTGATGTCGTACTGTGTACGGGAACTTTTGCGCATTCACCGACCAGCTCGACAACCAGTTCTGCCGCTTTTTCCAATTCGGCGATCGGCATTCTCTCTTTGGTTGTATGGATATTTTCATACCCGATCCCCAGATTGACCGTTGGAATGCCATGGCCGGCAATCACGTTGGCATCGCTGCCTCCGCCGCTTGCAGCAATTTTAGGCGTGCGGCCCACTTTTTCCACGGCAGCTTTCGCTTTTTTCACGACAACGTCTTCTTCCGTAAATTTAAAACCGGGATACAGCACCTTGGTTTCCACTTCGGCACGTGCGCCAAATTGCTCCGCCGCCTCTTCAAACGCTTGTACCATATGTTTAACCTGTGCGCGCAGCTTCACTTCATTGCGGCTGCGTGCTTCGGCTACGATCTCCACCCGGTCCGGAACGACATTGCTGGCGATGCCGCCCTGAAATTTTCCTATGTTGGCTGTGGTCTCGGCATCAATGCGCCCCAGACGCATTTTTGAGATCGCCCGGCTCGCCACCTGAATGGCGCTGATCCCATTTTCGGGATCGACACCGGCATGAGCGGACTTTCCATGAATGGTGGCCAAAATTTTCACCTGCGATGGGGCTGAGGTGATAATCGTTCCAACCGGCCCGTCCGAATCAAAGGCAAAACCAAAATCGGCATCAACCAGCTTCATCTCCAAATGACGCGAGCCAATCAACCCCGATTCTTCTCCGGCCGTAATGATCAATTGAATCTGACCGTGAGGCAGTTTTTGTTCCTGCATCACACGCAAGCCTTCCAAAAGAGCGGCAAGTCCGGCTTTATCATCGCTTCCGAGAATGGTCGTGCCATCGGAAACGATGTAATCTCCCTGAATCGACGGTTTGATCCCCTTACCGGGAGCAACCGTATCCATATGGCATGTAAAATAGATCTTCGGCGCGCCTTGTATCGTCCTCGGCATCGTGGCAATTAAGTTTCCGGCTCCGTGTCCCGTCAGCTTGGCCGAGTCATCCTCGATCACCTGCAACCCCAGCGAGGTCAATTTTTCTTTGAGAAGATCACAGATCGCTCTCTCATCACCAGTTTCACTATCCGTTGTCACTAGCTCAATAAATTCATCGATTAGGCGTTGTTTGTTTATCAACGGGGTGCGCCTCCAATCGCTATTTAAATTTCTTCCTATTTTACCACGTTCAAGCCGTTTGTCATGGGAATAATCAAGGCGATAAACGGCCAAAATACCGGGTATCCGCCAAAAATACCTAGTTTTAACCAAATAAACCCAACATTGCTGAGAAATTGACGAAAATCAGCACGCCCTTGGAAGAAATCGAATGAAATTTTGTGTCCCTGGCGCGGATCAAATTTCCGAAATCTTCTTTTTTATACATTTTCCCCGATCACCATCGTTTTATTCACCGATGACCCTCATCCGTGAATCTCCGCCGCAACCATCCTCCGTCCCGTCTGCCGGCGAAGTGCCTTGGCCAAACAGGGCTTGCCCCTGACGGCCAGTTTGGCCTTGACCGAATGGTATGCCCTGCATACAATCGCGCCACCCGGCCCATCGTTTTCCAACGTGAACGATCCACGGAACCCCGGATAAAGAAAATCTCCTTATTCACTTTATCCCTCCATTATAACGGAATATTGCCGTGCTTTTTCGGCGGGCGTGTCTCCCGTTTGTTTCGCAGGATCTCCAAGGCGGTTTTTAATTTTTGTCTCGTTTCCCGCGGATCAATGACATCGTCAACCATTCCATGGGCTGCTGCGATATACGGGTTGGAAAACTTCTCTTTGTATTCTTCGATTCTGCGTTTTCTCGTTTCCTCCGGATGCTCGCTCTCCTCAATCTCCCTGCTGAAAATGATATTGGCCGCGCCTTCCGCCCCCATGACGGCAATTTCCGCACTGGGCCACGCGTAGACAAGATCTGCGCCGATCGCTTTGCTGTTGAGCGCCACATACGCCCCGCCGAATGCTTTGCGCAAAATGATCGTAATTTTCGGCACGGTCGCTTCCGAATAAGCGTACAGGATTTTGGCGCCATGGCGGATGATCCCGTGATGTTCCTGGTTGACTCCCGGGAAAAAGCCGGTGACATCCACGAAAGTAATGATGGGAATGTTGAAACTGTCACAGAAGCGAATAAAGCGGCTCAATTTATCCGATGCATCAATATCCAGGCTTCCTGCCATCACTTTCGGCTGATTGGCGGCAATTCCCACCGTCCGTCCGCCGATTCTGGCAAATCCGACGACGATATTGCGGGCAAAATCGGGATGAACTTCCATGAAATCCCCTTGATCGACAATCAGTTGGATCACTTGTTTTACATCGTAGACCCGGCTGCCGTCAACGGGAACGGCCCCGGCCAGCTCTTCGATCCAGCCATCATCCTCTTTTTCATAGACTCGCGGCGGGTCTTCCATATTGTTTTGCGGCAAATAACTCATTAAACGGCGGACTTGTTCCAGCACCTCCGGTTCGGTGGCAGCCGTGAAATGGACGTTGCCGCTCAGGCTGGCATGGACTTCGGCTCCCCCCAGCTCTTCTGCGGAAATTTTCTCCTTGGTCACCGCTTCGATTACTTTTGGGCCGGTGATGAACATCTGGCTTGTATTTTGCACCATAAAGACAAAATCGGTAATCGCCGGAGAATAAACCGCTCCCCCGGCACACGGACCCATGATGACGGAAATCTGCGGAATCACCCCGGAGTAGATCGAATTCCGGTAAAAAATGTGGCCGTATCCGTCCAGAGAGACAACCCCCTCCTGAATGCGCGCTCCCCCCGAGTCATTGAGTCCGATGACCGGAGCTCCATTTTTTGCGGCCAAATCCATCAGGCGGGCGATCTTTAAAGCATGCATCTCTCCCAGCGCACCGCCAAACACGGTAAAATCTTGGGCAAACACATACACATCCCGTCCGTGGATCTTTCCGTAACCGGTCACCACGCCTTCCCCCGGCGCTTCTGTTTGATCCATGCCAAAATGGGTGGCGCGATGCTCGATAAACGGATTGAGTTCCACAAAAGAGCCTTCATCCACCAACAGGTCAATGCGTTCCCTTGCGGTCAGCTTTCCGCGTTTGTGCTGGGAGCGGATCCGCAATTCCCCGCCGCCCTGCTCAACTTTGGCCCGTTTTTGATTCAGTTCCTCAATCTTTTGATACATATCCATCTCTCTGTCGCTCCCCATCAAGTTTTATCCTGGATATCCTTTCCACAAGATTGGCAAAAGCGTTCAATCTTCAACCAAATGATTCGGTTCGCACAGTTCCACCAGAACGCCGCCCGCCTGTTTGGGATGTAAGAAGGCGATATTCATCTGATGCGCGCCGGGCTTGGGCCTTTCATTGATGAGGCGAACCCCTTTTTCGCGCAGGGCTTTGAGGCGCTCCTCCAATTCCTCCACCTCGAGGGCAATATGGTGAATTCCTTCTCCAAACCTGGCAATATATTTGGCGATGGCACTGTTTTCCGAAAGCGGTTCCAGCAATTCAATCCGGCTCTCCCCCACTTTAAAAAAGGCCACCCGTACCTGCTCGCTCTCGACGGTTTCGATCCCCTCCAGCGGCAATTCCAGCACATCTTGATACCAGGAACAGGAAGTGTCGAGATTTTTCACGGCGATGCCGATGTGGCTGATCTTTTTAGCCATTTTTCATCCCCTCCCTGTCCAAAACGGCTTGGCGAATAAAATCCGCTGTCTCCTTGGTCGTAGTTCCGGAGGTGAAAATCTCCGCGATTCCCTGCTCTTTTAAAAAAGGGATGTCGGCTTGCGGAATCACACCGCCGCCCACAACAATGATATCCTCCGCTCCCTGTTCCCTGAGCAGGCGCACCACCTCCGGAAACAGCTCATTATGGGCTCCGGACAGGCAGGATAATCCGATCACATCCACATCCTCCTGAATGGCTGTAGCCACAATTTGTGCCGGAGACTGCCGCAAACCGGTATAAATCACTTCCATCCCTTCATCGCGCAGTGCTTGGGCAATGATTAACGCTCCGCGATCATGCCCGTCGAGCCCCGGCTTTGCCACCAAGACGCGAATTGGTCTGTTCATTTTGCTTCCTCCCTCTATACCGATTGATATTCGCCGAAAACACCACGGAGTGTATGGCAAATTTCACCAACCGTCGCATACGCTTTTACCGCTTCCAGAATTCGTGGCATCAAGTTTTCCGATGTCTGTGCCGCCTGTTTCAGCCGGTCCAGACATGCTTTCACCTTCCCGGCATCCCGCTGTGAACGGACGCGTTTCAATTTTTCAATCTGCTGTGTGGCGATTTGCGGATCTACCCGCATCAGTCCGGGCTGTTCCTCCTGCTCCAGCCGGAAACGATTGACGCCGACCACCACTTCTTCACCGGATTCAATCTTCCGCTGGGTATTAAGGGCGGTACGCCGGATCTCCCCTTGCATGAACCCTTGTTCAATCGCTTGGACAGCCCCGCCCATCGCATCGATCTTTTCAATATATTCAAGTGCCGCCTGTTCAATCTGATCTGTGAGCGCCTCAATGAAATACGATCCTCCCAACGGATCAACCGTGTCGGCGACTCCGCTTTCGTAAGCGATGATCTGTTGCGTCCTCAGGGCGATACGGGCTGATTCCTCCGTGGGCAAAGCCAGCGCCTCATCGCGCGAGTTCGTATGCAGGCTTTGCGTTCCCCCCAGCACCGCGGCCAATGCCTGCAGCGTAACCCGGACAATATTGTTATCCGGCTGTTGCGCGGTGAGGGTGGAACCCCCGGTCTGCGTGTGAAAACGCAATTGTAACGAGCGCTCGTTCGAGGCATGGAAACGCTCCCGCATGATTTTCGCCCATAACCGCCTCGCTGCCCGGAATTTGGCGATCTCCTCAAAAAAGTGATTGTGCGCGTTGAAGAAAAAAGATAAACGCGGAGCGAATTGATCTACTTCGAGGCCGGCCTTCAGCGCCGCTTCGACATAGGCGATCCCGTTTGCCAGCGTAAACGCGACTTCCTGAACCGCGGTGGAACCAGCTTCCCGAATGTGATAACCGCTGATGCTGATCGTATTCCATTTGGGCACTTCTTTCGCACAATACGCAAAAATATCCGTGATCAGCCGCATCGACGGTTTGGGTGGAAAAATATAAGTGCCGCGCGCCACATATTCCTTCAAAATATCGTTTTGAATCGTCCCGCGCAGCTGGTGTGGCTTCACTCCTTGTTTTTCTCCGACGGCAATGTACATTGCCAGCAAAATGGCGGCCGGCGCATTAATCGTCATCGATGTGCTCACTTTATCCAGGGGAATTCCGGCAAACAAGGCTTCCATGTCCTGCAAACTGTCAATCGCCACTCCGACCTTGCCCACTTCGCCCGTTGCCATCGGATCATCGGAGTCATAACCGATCTGCGTGGGTAAATCAAATGCGACGCTCAGCCCGGTTTGCCCCTGCTTCAACAGATAGTGAAAGCGCTGGTTTGTCTCCTCCGCAGTTCCGAAACCGGCATATTGACGCATGGTCCACAAGCGGCTTCGGTACATCGTCGGCCGAATTCCTCTGGTGTACGGAAATTCTCCCGGCAGTTCCTCATCTTCCCGTGCCCTGTCCTCTTTGGTATATAAACGCTTCACTTCGATGCCGGAAAGCGTAGTAAACGGGTTTTTGCGTTCAGGAGATTTGGCCAATAAAGTCTCCGTTTTCTCTTCCCACTTTTGGATCCGTTCGTTCCATCTCTCTTTCTCCACGCGGACAATCTCCTCTCCATCTGAAATAAAACGCTTTCACTTCTTAATATAACAAATATTTATCCTGTTTGGATTCTTAATTATTGGCCGATAGATAGACATCATCAGAACAGTCGATTAAAATAAATGATTGAGGCCGTCTATTTTCATGTTTTTTTCACTGGAAGTTGATTTATACTGATTAGTGAAAACGCTGTAGCAAAGCGCGGATGAAAGAGGAAAGCGGGTGTGAAACGTGCAATACTTTATGGTTCCATTACTGGTCTTGATCAGCATTTTCGCGATTCGCGGCACCTATTACAACAAAAAGACCGGCAACAAGCCGGGTTTCATCATCGGCGGAATCTTCACATTGGGTCTCGTCGGTGTCACTGTACTCGCTTTGTATGATTTCTTTGTCGGTCTGCAATAAGAGTGAGGAGACTCCACCAGGCACGGAGTCTCCTCATTTTTTTAACGCATCGGATCATAGCGAAGGGATCGCTGTGCGTTCCCGGCTTCACCAGTTTGTCACAGCGATTTAAACTGTTCCACCTGAGACCGGATTGCCTTTTCCGTAGGCAGTCTCTCTATGCTGGATGCTCCGAAGAATCCGGCCACCCCTTTGGTGGATGCGAGGATTTTTTGCACATCGGCCGGTTCGGCAATCGGTCCGCCATGGCACAAGACGATGATGTCCGGATTCACCTCTTTTGCCGCATCATGTATGGCTTGAATCCGTTCAGCTGATTCTTCCAGCGTGAGCGCTGTCTCCGCGCCGATTGATCCTTTGGTGGTCAGACCCATATGGGCAACCAGCACATCCGCTCCTGCTTCTGCCATCGCAATCGCTTCCCGTTGGTTAAATACATAGGGACAGGTAAGCAGATCCAATTCATGGGCGATTCGGATCATTTCGACTTCCAGGTTGAACCCCATTCCCGTTTCTTCGAGATTTTGGCGAAACACCCCGTCGATCAGGCCGACAGTGGGGAAATTTTGTACTCCGTCAAAGCCCATCTCTTTCAATTGTTTGAGAAACACGGGCATCTGACGGAAGGGATCTGTTCCGCACACTCCGGCCAAGACAGGAGTGTTTTTGACAATCGGCAATACCTCCGCTGCCATTTCCACCACAATCCCGTTCGCGTCTCCATAAGGCATCAGCCCGGCAAGTGAACCGCGGCCGGCCATGCGGTACCGACCCGAATTATAAATAATGATGAGATCTGCGCCACCCTGTTCGGCGAATTTGGCGGAAATGCCTGTCCCCGCACCGCAGCCGATAATCACCGATCCGTCTTCGATCGTCTGTTTCAAGCGCTTCAGTGCATCATCACGAGTGATAAAAGGCATAAAAAAACCCCCTCTTATTTTTCTTCATTTTGCAGAAATTCAAGCAGTTTATCCGTCACGGCCCGGGCGAATAAGGGATCGTTAATATTGCAGTCAAGTTCGATAATCGGGATTTCGCTCTTTGTATTCTTCTTGATCGCATCAAACAGAGCCTGATCAGCTTCCGGCCACCAAAAGTCTCTATCCGGGGCATCCAATTCGGATATGCCCTGAAGCGGAAGGAAAATGGCGACAGGCCCTTTGGACTGGTTTGCCTTCTCGGCCAGAATCCGGCCCAGTTCTTCATTCTCTTCCGGAGTGGTTCTCATCAGCGTGACATTCTCATTCCAGGCATAGAGTAACCGGTTTTTATACTTGTCGGGTACGGTGGACATCCCCCAAAAATTGACCATATCCAGACATCCCGGGGCAATCACCTGCGGCAATCCCCATTTCGCGGCTGCACTCATGCGATTGGGACCGGCTGACAAAACACCACCCGCCAGTTCATCGGCCAGCTCGGTTGGCGTTACTTCAAGCACCCCGGAAATATAGCCTCTTTCAATCAAGGATTCCATCGTTTTGCCCCCGGTGCCAGTGGCATGAAACACCAACACTTCATAATCTTTTTCATCCAAATATTTTTTGCATTGATTGACCAAGGTTGTCGTATTGCCAAACATGGAAGCCGTAATCAACGGTTTTGATTCTATAGGCGGGACTTGAGCTTCCAACATGCCGACAATGGCGCCGACAGCATTGGCGTAAATGCGCGCACTGATGCGATTCACACCCGATACATCCAAGATGGAAGGAATCATGACGATATCACTGATCCCCACATAAGGCTGGGTATCCCCTGACGCCACCGTACTCACCATGACTTTGGGAACTCCGATCGGCAATGCCCGCAGTCCAGACGTTCCGATCATCGTTCCATTGGAACCTCCCATGGAAAAACCGGCATCAACCAGTCCTTCCTGATAAAGCTCCTGCATCACGATGGCAATCCCTTTCGTCATAATCGTCATCGCGAGCGATTTATCGGCGATTCGGCGAAGCTCGCTCAAAGCGACACCGCCTGCTTTGGCCACTCTTTCCGCCGAAATGTCAGGTTCAAATAAAGGATCCCCAAGCACTCCGGTATTGACCATCAGCGCCCGGTGTCCCTTTTTTTCAATTTCCGCCTTGATAAAAGCATAGTCATCTCCCTTGGTATCAAACGCACCGATGACTGCAATCGTTTTACTCACACTCACTTTGCCCCTCCTCACATTTTTAAATTGATAAAAAAAGATTTATCTACTATATTTGCTTCCATTTCTACTAAATCATTTCCTTCTAAACAATTAAAAAATTGTTTTCGCGACAATCCGGCACCGGGGCATAATTGCCTCCGCTCATCCGTAGGTATATAGAAGCATATTCTTTCTCAGGAAAACATTCATATCCTTTTCGATACCATCCGACCCACCATGCACAATTTCGGGTCATGTTTGGCAAAAGAGGTGTCTTCGATGCGAGTAAAAGCCGATGTTCATATCAGTCCCGAAGAGGTAACCAGAATCATTGAAACCCGATACGGACTCAAAGTCCATTCGTTAACCAAAGTGCGTGCCGTGTACAAAGCCAAAACGTCCCATGGCGTCTACGGTTTTAAAAATGCCGAGGAATTGCCCGACCTCCCCTTTATTATTTCTTGTTTAAATTGCATCAGGAAAAATGGCTTTCGGCGCATGCCCAGCTTTCTTCCTTCCATCGAAGGTGATTGGCTCGTCGATGATCACGGCGAAACTTATTTCATGGAGGAGTGGCACGATTTAACCGAAGTCCCCCCAGACAGTTATCCGTATTGGATAAAAATCGCAGGCACACTGGCTGAATTTCATGAAGCATCGCGGGGAATCCCCCACGGTGACCACAACGAACGGGAATATCTAGGAAGAAGACATCAATACCTGCGAAAGATGCTCGAAAAATTGCGAAACTGGCGCCAGTCATGCCGCGATCACCGGCAGGCGGCCCTGCTCGATTTTGCTTTAACCCGCGCGAAACTGGCATACCATCTCATCCAAGATGTTCCGGAAAGGGTGATGCCGGAGCATGCCGTCTGGTGTCACGGCGGTCTGCAGCACCGCAACATCATGATCGACCGCAAGCGGCAGATCTGGCTGATTGATTTTGAAACGCTCACCTACATGGAACGGGTGGCTGACCTGGCCCAATTTGTCCAATACCACGGATATGCCTACAACTGGCCCCCTTCCGCCATTTGGCGTTTTCTTTCCGCCTATGAAAAAAGAGCTTCCAAACCGCTCGATCCTGATGAATGGAAAATGTTTTTTTCCTATCTCCTCTTCCCCAAACGCTTGGGCAGCAGGTTCCAGCGTTACTATGGAAAGCGCTCCCCGGATCAGAAGGACTGGGAAAAATGCACAAACACGGTCACCAAAGAGTTCCTCAAGGAAACATTTCTCCAGCAGATCCGGCCGATGCTGGAAAGAAGGGGATTTTGAAAGCGAACCACCTTTGCCTCTCTGCAGGGGATGAGCATAATAATGGAAAACAGCACCAGTGAGAAACGGAGCCGAAGGAAGACTGAGCCAACCCCCGCTCAAGATCCCTGATCCGGAAAAGGCGAGGTAAAAGGTGGCCCCGCTCTCCTGCCAGCCATTCCATAAAACAAGTGGAGGGGATCATGAGAGATCCGCTCCACTCTTTTTTGATTAAACCGGCTGCCCCGCCTTCCATCCGAAGACTTCCTCCGTGCTTTTCACGATTTGCTCCATCACTTCTTCCATATCCACTTCTCTGCCTAACAGCTCTTTCATCGAAGTAACCCCGTATTCCTGGATTCCGCACGGAACGATCAGATTAAAATAGCGCAAATCGGTGTTCACATTCAGGGCAAAGCCGTGATTGGTGATATATCCCCGTTTTTGCCGTCCACGGTTAAACTTCACCCCGATCGCGGCAATTTTTACGTCTCCCACCCAGACACCTGTGTAGGGGGCTTTTCGTCCGCCCTGAATATCAAAGTGTTTCAGCGCACGAATGATAACCTCTTCCAAATCCCGCAAATAACCGTGGGAGTCGTTGCCGCGCTCTCCCAAGTGAAAAATGGGATAGCCGACCAATTGGCCGGGACCATGATAGGTTACGTCACCGCCGCGGTCAATCTCCACAACCTGAATCCCCTGTGCTTCATAATATTCTTTTGAAAAGAGCAGATTTTCCTGGTGAAAACCGCGTCCCAACGTAAATGTATGGGGATGCTCAAGCAACAAGAGCTGATTCTCCGCCTGCCCTTGATCGATTTTCCGAACCCATTCCTTTTGTTTGTCCCAGGTTTCCATATAAGGAACCAGACCGAGACGCTGTACTTGAAACATAGACATCCACCTTTCCAAGCGGAAAAGGCACCGCGTCGGGTGCCTCCATATGATTGTTGCAATCTTCTTCTATTCTACCAGAGCAGCGGCGTATTAAATTTCTGAATTGGGCCCGTAAGCTTCCAGACGCTCTTTGACCCGTTTCAGGAAGCGGCCGGCCATCAACCCGTCGAGAATACGATGGTCCAGCGACAGGCAGATATTCATCATATCGCGAACGGCAATCATTTGATTGGTGACAACCGGTCGTTTGACAATGGATTCAAAGGAAAGGATCGCCGCTTGCGGGTGATTGATGATCGGTGCGGATAATACCGAGCCGAATGAACCGGTGTTGTTTACGGTAAACGTTCCACCCTGCATATCTTTCAAATCCAGTTTACCCGCACGCGTTTTTTCCGCGAGCTGGCTGACGGCCCGTGCCAAGCCGAGGATGCTTTTCTCATCGGCATCATGAATGACGGGTACATACAAGGCATCATCAGTGGCCACGGCGATGGAGATATTGATCCGCTTCTTCAAGATAATTTTATCTCCGCCCCAAACTGAGTTGAGATAAGGGAATTCCTTGAGCGAATCAACCACCGCCTTGATGAAGAACGGCATAAAGGTAAGGTTGACCCCTTCCCGTTTTTTGAAATCCTCTTTGAGGCGGTTACGCAATTCCACCAGGCCGGTTACGTCCACTTCCATCATCGTCCAGGCGTGCGGCGCTTCGTGTTTGCTCTGCACCATCCGCTGGGCGATGGTCCGCCTTACTGCGGTCACGGGGATTTCGATATCTCCGTTTTCCAGCGGAACGCCGGCGGCTTCAGCAACAGGTGCCGGCTGTTTGGGTTGTGCAGGTTCCTGTTTTGTCTCTTCTCTTGGAGCAGCCGATTTTTCGGCAGCAACCGGTTGCTCGGCAGCGGCGGGAACTCCCTGTTCGATCGCGCGCAGAATGTCTTTGCGGGTAATCCGTCCGCCCCGTCCGGTTCCCGAGATCCGGGTCAGATCGATATTATGTTCGTTCGCCAGCTTCAAGACGGCAGGAGAATAGCGCTGTTTCATCGATGTTTCTTCCTGAGCCGGCACTTCTGCTTTGGCCGATGCTTTTTCTTCTTTTGCCGCTTCCGCTTTTGGCTCTTCCTCAGCGGCGGCGGTACCGGCTTCCTGAATGCGGCAAATCAGATCCCCGACGGAAACCGTCGTTCCTTCCTCAACCACGAGCTCCACGATCGTCCCTTCAATCGTGGACGGAACTTCTGCATTTACCTTGTCCGTGGAAACTTCACAAATCGGTTCATATTTGGACACCGGATCTCCCGGTTTTTTTAGCCATTTTGCGATGGTACCCTCTGTCACACTTTCTCCGAGCTGCGGCATCAAAATATCGGTTGCCATAAGGAACCTCCTCGTCTCATTCTAAAATTCCGCCAGTTCGCGAATCGCATTGGCGATTTTTTCAGGATTGAGCATAAATTCCTTTTCCATCGTCGGGCTGTAAGGCATCGCCGGCACATCGGGACCGCACAGACGCTGAACGGGTGCATCCAGTTCAAAGAAAGCTTCCTGAGCAATCAGTGCCGCCACTTCCCCACCGACGCCGCCGGTCAGATTGTCTTCATGCACGATCAGCACTTTGCCCGTTTTGGCTGCTGCTTCAATAATCGCTTCTTTGTCCAAAGGCAAAATGGTGCGCAAGTCAAGGACGTGAACACTGATTCCCTCTTTTTCCAGCATTTCTGCTGCCTGGAGCGCGAAATGGAGCGTCAGTCCATAGGAGATGACCGTGACATCATCCCCTTCGCGCTTCACATCTGCCTTGCCGATCGGCAGCGTATAATCCTCGACGGGAACCTCGCCCTTAATCAGTCGGTAACAGCGCTTATGTTCAAAAAAGAGGACCGGGTCTTCATCGCGAATCGCTGCTTTAAGCAGACCTTTTACATCATAGGGAGTCGACGGCATGACGATTTTCAGGCCGGGAACTCCGTTGAACATTTTTTCCACACTTTGCGAATGGTACAAGGCCCCGTGCACGCCGCCTCCGTATGGTGCGCGAATGACCAGCGGACAGGTCCAATCACCATTGGAACGGTAACGTATTTTCGCCGCTTCGCTGACAATCTGGTTAACTGCCGGCATAATAAAATCGGCAAACTGAATCTCCGCCACCGGACGTTTTCCGTAAGCTGCGGCACCGATAGAGACGCCGACAATGGCCGATTCAGTCAGAGGAGTATCCAGAACCCGCTCCGGACCAAACTCTTCATAAAGGCCGGCAGTCGCCCTGAATACGCCGCCGCGAACACCTACATCCTCACCCAGCACAAACACGCGGGAATCCCGTTTCATTTCTTCCTGCAACGCCTGGGTTACCGCATCGATATACGAAATGACTGGCATCTTGAACTCTCTCCTCCCGTCTTAAGCATACACATGCTTGTAAGTATCTTTCGGATCAGGGTAAGCCGCTTTTTCGGCATATTCGGTCGCCTCGTCCACTTCTTTGGCAATCGACTTGGTGAGCTCTTGCTCACTTTCTTCGGTCAAAATTCCGTGTTCGGCCAAATAGTTTCTGAAAACGAGAATCGAGTCTTTCTTTTTCTCCTCTTCCACCTCTTCCCGCGTGCGATAACTGCGGTCATCATCATCGCTGGAGTGGGGAACAAGCCGGTAGGAAACCGCTTCGATCAGTGTCGGCCCTTCGCCTTTCCGTCCGCGCTCGACCGCTTCTTTTACCGCTTGGTATACAGCGAGCGGGTTGTTTCCGTCCACTTTGACTCCGGGGAACCCATAACCTTGGGCGCGCTTCCAGACTTCCCCGCCGGCAACTTGTTTGGCCAGAGGCACGGAAATCGCATATTTGTTGTTCTCCACCATAAAAATCACCGGAAGCTTGTGGACACCGGCGAAGTTGCATGCTTCATGCCAGTCACCCTGGTTGCTGGAACCTTCACCGCATGAGGTTAAGACCACGTGATCCGCTCCGTCCAGCCTTCCTGCATAGGCAATTCCGACCGCATGGAGAACTTGGGTCGTTACCGGACTGGAACCTGTCAAAATGCGATATCGTTTATCCCCGTAATGCCCGGGCATCTGGCGTCCGCCGCTGTTCGGGTCTCCCGCTTTGGCAAATGCGGACAGCATCTGATCTTTTGCTGTTTGGCCAAATACCAGTACCATTCCCAAATCGCGATAGTACGGGCACAGCCAGTCTTTGTTCCGGTCCAGGGCAAAGGCCGCTCCCACCTGAATCGCTTCCTGCCCCTGACAGGAGATCACAAAGGGGATTTTTCCCGCGCGGTTCAAAAGCCACATCCGTTCGTCTATTTTGCGCGCCAACAACATATAGCGGTACATTTCCAAGACCTGTTCATCCGTCAAACCCAGTTCCCGATGGTTTAACTCGCTCATCCGTTTTTCGCTCCTTTCAGTTAACCGTGAATTGGTTTGCCATCCACCGCCAAAGCGGCCTCTCCGTACACTTCCGACAAAGTCGGGTGTGCATGGATCGCATGAGAGATTTCCCAGGCAGTGGCATCCAACACTTTGGCCAGTCCCGCTTCGGAGATGAGTTCTGTCGCATGGGGACCGATAATATGAACTCCCAACAAATCATCCGTCTCCCGGTCGGAAATGATTTTGATAAATCCATCCACTTCGCCCTGGACGAGGGATTTGCCGATTGCGCGGAAGGGGAATTTCCCCACTTTCAACTCATATCCTTTTTCCTTCGCCTGCGCTTCCGTCAAGCCGATGCTGCCGACTTCCGGACGGCTGTAGGTACACCGCGGCACCTGAGTGGGATCAATCGGATGCACGTCCAGTCCGGCCATGTGTTCCACGGCCAAAATCCCTTCATGGGAAGCCACATGGGCCAACTGATAACCACCCACCACATCCCCGATGGCATAAATATGTTTTTCCGCCGTCTGCATGAATTCGTTAACGGCAATGACGCCTTTTTCCACCTGGATCGATGTATTGGCAAGGCCGATATCGTCGATATTCGCCTGTCTGCCCACGGATACCAGGACGCGTTCGGCAGAAAGAGAAATCGTTTCCGATCCTTGTTCTGCCTGCAAGGTTACCCGGCCGTCAGCGATATCCGCGGTTTCACCGAGCACTTTGACCCCTGTTAGAACTTTGACTTTTCTCTTTTTCAAAATGCGTGTCATCTCTTTGCTGACATCTTCATCTTCAAAGGGCAAAATCCGGTCGGCGTATTCGACAACGGTCACTTCCACGCCGAAATCGCTCAGCATCGAGGCCCATTCAATGCCGATGACACCCCCGCCGATGATGAGAATCGATTGCGGAAGCTCTTCCATGGCCAAAGCATGGTCGGAATTCATGATCGCTTTTCCATCCACTTCGAGCCCGGGGAGCGAACGCGGCCGGGACCCGGTGGCAATCAGTACATATTGCGGCACAAGCATGTCCGGTTCGCTGCCGTCTTTTTTCTCCACGGAAATCGTCCCGGGCAGTGGCGAAAAGATCGACGGTCCCAAAATGCGCCCGGTTCCTTCATACACGTCCACTTTATTTTTCTTTAACAGACCCTGTACCCCTTTATGGAGCTGATCGATCACCTTTTGTTTCCGTTTCTGCACAAGCCCGAAGTCCAGTTCGACGCCGGCAACATGAATGCCGAACTCTTTGCTGTTGTTCATATTGTGGTACAATTCAGCGCTTCGCAAAAGAGTTTTGCTGGGTATGCATCCTTTATGTAAGCACACCCCGCCCACCTTTTCCTTTTCGACAACGGCCACTTTCATCCCCAATTGGGCAGCGCGAACTGCGGCGACATAACCGCCGGGCCCTGCTCCCAAGATCACCAGATCATAATTTTCCGCCATGGACCATCTCCGCTCCTTTTTCCACAAATGGGTAGATTTTGGCTTCTTCTTCTCCGCGTATAACTCGAAGCGCTCCTTCAACCAGTGCCTGCAATTCATTCTCACCAGGAACCACATAGACCGGCGCGATCCAATCAATCCGCTCTCTGATCAAATGGATAAAGTATTCGCTGTAGGCAAGTCCACCTGTCAAAATAATGCCATCCAGTTTTCCGTATAAGACGGTTGAACAGGAACCGATCTCTTTGGCAACCTGATAAGCCATTGCCTCATAAATGAGCTTTGCTTTCTCATCTCCCTCGGCGATCATTTTTTCAACCTCACGGGCGTCGGATGTACCCAGGTACCCCATCAGTCCGCCGCGGCCCACGATCATCCGCATGATTTCACCGGAAAAATATTTGCCCGAAAAACTGAGCGCAACCAAGTCGCCCACCGGAATGGTTCCGGCCCGTTCCGGAGAAAAAGGTCCTTCTCCGTTCAATCCATTATTCACATCAATCACACGACCGTGCCTGTGAGCGCCAACCGTAATCCCGCCTCCCATATGAACGACGATTACATTGACATCTTCGTAACGTTTGCCCATTTTTTTGGCGATCCGGCGAGCAACCGCTTTCTGATTCAGCGCATGGAAAATGCTTTTGCGCTCAATTTGCGGAATGCCGGAGATCCGGGCGATCGGTTCCATCTCGTCGACGACAACCGGATCGACGATAAAGGCGGGTATGCCCAACCGACCCGCGATTTCCTCGGCGATGATCGCACCGAGATTGGAGGCATGAACTCCATATTCCCCGGATCGAAGATCATCAATCATCGCTTGATTAACACGATAAGTCCCCCCTGGAATGGGTCGCAATAACCCACCCCGGGCGACAACGGCATCCAGACGGTTGAGGTTCATGCCTTCCCGATCAAGCGTATCCAAAATCACTTGCTTGCGAAAAGGGTATTGGTCAAATAACTCCTTAAATCCTGCTATTTGTTTCGGGTCATGTCTGAGCGTCTCTACGAGAATCGGTTTCTCGTCAACGAAAACACCGATTTTGGTTGATGTCGATCCCGGGTTGATTGCAAGAACCCGTTTCGGTTCCACCTTAAACACTCCGTTTCTGTTTACACCATTTTCTGTGAAAGTGTGTTGGTCGGGGGTGGCACCTCGCAACCTCCATGGCCGTAAGGCACCATCCCCTCTCAGTTTTGCTCAGGCTTTCACTCCGGATTAACGTCCGTTCAAGTTGAGGATGCTGTACTCGTTTTGCAAAAATGTACTGCGTGTTTTGCGCATGGTTTCGATGCGCTCTTCCGCCATGCGGTCTGCCGCCTGATAGCTCGGAATTCCATCCCGGCGGGCAATCTCAAACACCTTCAGAATGTTGTCATAAATCGTTTCCACTTTTTTCATGGCCCGGTCACGATTGTACCCCAGAAGTTCATCGGCCACGTTGATGACACCGCCGGCATTGATCACATAATCCGGTGCATAGACAATGCCTTTTTGCTCCAGCATGTCGCCATGGCGCTCTTCCTTCAACTGGTTATTCGCCGAACCGGCCACCACTTTGCATTTCAGGCGTTCAATCGTTTCATCGTTGATGATCGCACCGAGCGCGCACGGGGCAAAGATATCGCATTCCACGTCGTAGATTTTGTCCGGGCTAACCGCTTCAGCGCCGAACTCCTGAACGGCACGGTCGACGTTCGCCTTGTTGATATCGGTTACAATTAATTTTGCACCTTCTTCGTGCAGATGTTTGCACAAGCTGTAAGCAACGTGGCCCACACCCTGAACAGCCACCACTTTGCCTTTGAGCGAATCGTCTCCGAAAGCCTCTTTTGAAGCCGCTTTCATTCCGCGATATACCCCATATGCCGTTACCGGAGACGGATTTCCGCTCGAGCCGAACGCAGGCGAAATACCTGTAACAAACCGGGTTTCCATCCGGATGGTATCCATATCCTCAACCGTCGTCCCCACATCTTCCGCCGTGATGTAACGTCCGTTCAGCCCTTGAATGTAACGTCCCAGGGCGCGGAACAACGCTTCGCTTTTATCTTTTTTCGGATCACCGATCACCACGGTTTTCCCGCCGCCGAGGTTGAGCCCGGCAGCCGCGTTTTTATAGGTCATTCCACGGGCAAGGCGCAGGGCGTCTTCAATCGCATCATCCTCAGAGTCGTAGGTCCACATCCGGGTCCCGCCCAGCGCAGGACCCAGAGTCGTGTCGTGGATGCAGATGATGGCTTTCAGTCCGGAAGCTTCATCATGACATAATACGAGTTGTTCATAATCGTATTTGCCCATGTACTCAAAAATTTTCATCGAGAGTTCCTCCTAACCTCACTTTTGGTTTGCCGCTTGCAACACCGCCAATGCGATGGAATACAGCTTTGCTTCAGGAGAATCCGCACGGGATGTCAAAACAACCGGTGCTGCGGCTCCAAGCACAAGCGCGCCGATTTTGGCTTTGGCAAAATAGACCATTGATTTGTAGAGGATGTTTCCAGCTTCAATATCCGGCACAAACAACACATCGGCCTTGCCGGCTACCGGGCTCACAATCCCTTTGTGCTCGGCTGCCTCCACGGAAACCGCGTTGTCCAGGGCGAAGGGGCCATCGATTACCGCACCTTTCAGCTGACCGCGCCGATTCATCTGCGCCAGCGCTGCTGCATCAAGCGTCGGCGGCATATTGGGGTTCACGACCTCAACCGCACCAAGGACAGCGATTTTGGGCTCCATATTTTCAAGCGAATGACAATAGGCGATGATGTTTTGCGCGATTTGTGCTTTCTCCGGCAATGCCGGTGCCACATTCAAGGCGGGATCGGTCACGTGGATAAGCCGGTCATACCCCGGTACTTCAAAAGTGGCAACATGGCTCAACACTCTTCCCGTCCGCAATCCTTTTTCCTTGTTGAGGATGGCACGCAAAAAGTCGGCCGTTTGAATCATCCCCTTCATCACCACATCCGCTTTCCCATCGCGGACTGCGGCCACAGCAAGCTGTGCCGCTTCCTGCACGGTATTAGCATGGCCGATTTTCGAAGAGTCAATGTTAAGGCCGATTTTTTTGCTCAGAGCCTCAATTTTTTCCTGATCCCCAAACAAGAGGAAATCGGCGATTCCATGTTCGATGGCATTCCGAACTGCTTCGAGAACGTCTTCATCCGCCGCTGCGGCCACGGCGACAGTGACAGGTGGCAAAGCTTCTGCTTTTTTTACTACTTCAGCAAATGTTCTAATCATCCTACACACCTCGTTATTCCGACCAAGTTATTTTTTTAACTAGCACTAGTTTTCGCAGACTGATCAGTCACGATACCCTATATGCAAAAGTAATGCCAAGCGATTAAAAAAACGGATAAGCCTTGAAAATCAGCATGTAACTGGCTGAATGAGATTTTTTTCGTTTTGCAGACAATTGCAGACTGTATGCAAAATATTGCAGGCAAAAGAATTCATTTCTACAATAAACCGTATCGCTCCAATTTGTAGTACAAACTTCGCACGGAAATGCCCAATTTGCGCGCTGCTTCTGTTTTGTTTCGCCCGCAGGCGAGGTAAATGCTCCCGATATACTCCTTCTCCACCTCACTCAACCGCTCTTTCAAAGTTTGGATTCCTTCGCTCTCCTGATGTTTCTCCGGATGATCGGGGAATGTCAGCTTCGTCAGATTCAAGGGGGGGAGATGCCGTTTTTTCATCACTTTCTCATTAAAAGCCATATTAATCATGGCCCTTCCCAAAACATTTTCCAACTCCCGCACATTGCCCGGCCAGGAATAATCCGAAAGCGTCTGAATCGCCTCCTGGTCGATTGACTCAACATTCCGCCCGTACTCTTGGTTAAACTTTTTAATCAGATGAAGGGAAAGTTCATATAAATCTTCTTTCCGCATGCGCAATGGAGCGATATGAATGGGCAGCACATTTAACCGATAGTACAAATCTTCCCGAAAGCGTTTCTCCTGGATCGCCTTCTCCAGGGACATATTGGTAGCGGCAATCACCCGGACATCAATCGGAATGGATTTGGTTCCGCCGACGCGGGTCACTTCTTTTTCCTGAAGAACGCGAAGCAATTTCGCCTGGGTATTTGGCTTCAGCTCACCGATTTCATCCAAAAAAATGGTTCCCCCGCTCGCTTCTTCAAACAACCCTTTTTTTCCGCCCCGCTTCGCTCCGGTAAATGCTCCTTCTTCATAACCGAACAATTCGCTTTCCAACAAGCTTTCCGAAAGGGCAGCACAATTGACGCGCACAAACTGGCTGTATTTCCGGTCGCTCGCATTATGGATGGCATGGGCGAACAACTCTTTTCCCGTCCCCGATTCCCCGCGCAGCAAAACGGTTGCCCGCGTCTTGGCAGCCTGTTTTGCCTGGTCAAGGGAGACTTTCATCGCTTCACTGCTCCCGATAATATCCGCAAAAGTATACTTGGCCTCCAGCGTGCGGATAATGCGTCTGGCCCGTTCCAGATCCCGGTTCAATTGTTTGATCTCCGATACGTCGTGGAGAATTCCGACACTCCCTTTCAATTCCCCGCCAATAATGATCGGTGCCACATTGACGACCACCTCTTTATTATGAGGCCCCACTTTCATGTGTACTCCGCGCACCGGTTGCTTGGTGGTCAGCACCTTCATATGCATGCTCTCCCCTTCGGAGATATCGGTTTCAGCCGGTTTGCCGATCACCTGATCAGGTTCAAGACCGGTCAATCTCGTGTAGGCAGGATTGATCAAAATCCCCAATCCGTTGGCATCCACCACGGAAATGGCATCATCGGAGGAGTCGATGATCGCCTGGAGCAAACTCTTCATGCTTTTCAGGTCCGTCACTTGCTGGGTCAGATTTTTAAGCTCGCTGATATCGCGAAAAACTGAAACTGCCCCCATCACCCGGCCATCCGCTCCTTTGACCGGAACGCGATTGGTCACCACCTCCATACCGCTGGGCAAAATGTGCTTGCGATTCAGCTCGGGCACTCCTGTTTGCAGTACATGATCCAATCTCGAATTTGGAATGATCTCCTTAATATGCCGTCCCAAAGCATTCCCGGTTTTTACTCCGGTCATGCGTTCCGCGGAAGCATTCATAAGCGTGATCTCTCCCCGCTGGTTCAAAGCGATCATACCGTCATGAGTCGAATTCAAAATGGCTTCCAGCTCTTTTTGTCTGCGCCGCCATGCATCAAACCAACGGTCTTTCTCCTCAACGAGGCGAACCATCAGGTGGGCGACAGCCCCGGAGATGAGCGTGGTTCCCGGCAGATCGCGTTCCGCCAGCTCCCGGAACACGTCGGGGTCACCCGTTACTTCGAGAATCACGTCCGGCTTTTTATGTAAAAACGGTTCCAGCTCTGAGCCTGTGGGAATCCCGAGCTTCTTCGCTTCGATCATGGCCGGGGCGTCGGAACGATGATCGATCACTCCGATGACCCGGACGAACTCAACTGCGGAAAAGGTTCTTAAAATTGCTTGTCCTCCTTTTCCCCCGCCTACGATTAGAATCGATTGCAATGAAGCCCCCTCCTTTTTCCATCCATTATGTTAACATACCCCTTTACGCCTGGAAGGGTGGTAATATTGGTAAAAATGAGGTACTATAGCCTTGAGAAACAGAAAGGACGGTTACACGGCCATGAAACCAGTCTACCAGCGCATTATCGCCATCATGATCATGTGCCTGCCCGGGGTCTTGGCGATCTATGGCTGGACTTTGATGCGCGATATCCTGTTTGATTCCTTTGCCGGCAAACCTTTTGCATGGTTCCCCTTTCTCGGCGGATTGATTGCCTTTCTCGCAGGAATCTTTGTCCTCGGCAGTTTTATTTTTTATCGCGATAAAAAACGTAACAAGATTCAGGCCAAATTACTGGGTAAGGAGAAAGATCTCCACTACAAGAACAAACCCGGCTTTTAACCACTCGTCATCCATGGCGGGTGGTTTTTCTTTTTCCCGGAAATCTGTCATTCCCGATTTGGATTCCATTTTCACCCTTTGCCCATGGTTCACATATCCTGTGAAAAAAAGAGCCCATCACAGGGGAGGGAACAAAAACCATATGCACCATTTCGAGCAAACTTGGCTGATCAATTGGATCCAACGCCCTCTTTTGTCAAGCATTCGTTTCTGTAAAAAATGGCTGGAAAAACAATTGCAAACCACAAACGATCCTGAAATCTCCTCCGCCATGCGACGTCTGCTCAACCAGCTGGAGCACAGCGAAAAAAAGGCATATCACCTTCATCCCTTTGCCCTGGATGAATGGTTTGACCGCGTGGCAGCTGCACTGAAGCAATGCGCCCATTGGCTTGATCTTTTGCCGGCCCAGCATAAACTGAGCACCTCCTCACATGAAGAGATGCTGAACCTCGAACCCGCCCGTTCCACCCACCGTTTTGCCGAACCGCGCGTTCCGATCGGCAAACATAAATTGCCGCCTCTCCCTTATCCCTATGATGCCCTGGAACCCTACATCGACGAACAAACGATGCGTCTGCATCATGACGAACATCACCAAAGCTATGTCAACGGTTTGAACCAGGCGGAAAAAATGATGGAACTCGCCCGACAGTCAGGAAATTTTGAACTGATTAAACATTGGGAGCGGGAAGCGGCTTTTCACGGGGCCGGCCATTATCTGCACACGATCTTTTGGGAAACGATGAATCCCCATGGCGGCGGAAGCCCGAGCGGCCCCTTGCTCAAGCAGATCGAACAGGATTTTGGCAGTTTTGAAGCCTTTAAAAAACATTTTTCTTTGGCGGCGGAAAAGGTTGAAGGGGGCGGGTGGGCTCTCTTGGTTTGGAGTCCCCGCGCCCATCGCCTAGAAATCCTGCAAGCGGAAAAACATCAAAACCTCTCTCAGCAGGACGTGATTCCGCTCTTGCCGCTGGATGTCTGGGAACACGCCTACTATTTGAAATATCCCAACCGACGCAAGGAGTACATCGAAGCCTGGTGGCACGTCGTTTACTGGCCACAGGTGCAGCAACGCTTCAAGGTGGCCCGCCAGGTTATCTGGCAGCCCTTTTAAACCACGGGAGGTGCGTGTACATGGGCAAAAAAAGAACCCGGGAAAAAGGTGTCAATCGCCCCGCAAAGCCGAGATACACCTGCATGTCCAATGTTTATCACCAAAAAGAGATCGCTCCGCTGGAAAAGAAGTACCGGCAGGCACTAAACGCCAAAAATTACGAAGTGGCGGATACATTGTTACGGGAACTGACCAAGGCGCAGGAAGAACACCGCCTCTGGCTTCACCGCAAAGAAAAAGTAAGAATCAAATAGATGCTCAGTCCATAAAAACCCCCTTTTTTCTGAATGCCAGACGATCCAGAAAAAAGGGGGTTTTGCAGCGATTTGCTTAACCTGCCCGGTGCTCAATCCGCAATTTATCAGCCACCATGGCGATAAACTCACTATTGGTCGGCTTCGCTTTGCTCACATTGATCGTGTATCCGAACAGGTTGCGAATCGATTCCATGTTTCCGCGACTCCAGGCCACCTCAATCGCATGGCGAATCGCCCGTTCCACCCGGCTCGGCGTCGTATTGTACTTTTCGGCGATCCGCGGATACAGCGATTTGGTGATCGCCCCTAACAAATCGACCTCGTTATAGACCATTGAGATCGCTTCTCTCAAGTACAAATAACCCTTAATATGAGCCGGGACACCGATCTCATGGATCACATTGGTGATATTGGCGTCAAGGTTATTCGCTTTTGGTGCGTTGGATTTCGCTCCGGCTGCGCTTTTGACAAACGCGGATTCTGTCCCACCGATCCCTTTCATCTGCCGGATGCGATGGGTCAGCACATCCAAATCGAACGGTTTCAGTATGTAGTAGGATGCTCCCAGCTCAACTGCCCGCTGGGTGATATTTTCTTGGCCGAAAGCCGTCAGCATAATGATTTTGGGAGACGGTTCGAGATGAAGCTGCTGGATTTTCTCCAACACACCCAAACCGTCCAGGTGAGGCATAATAATATCCAATACGAGAACATCGGGGGTACTTCGCTGAAGCAAGTCAACCACTTCCCCGCCATGGTGTGCAACCCCGATGACCTCAATATCTTCCTGATTTGTCAAATGTTCTTTTAACAGTTCAGCAAATTCCCGATTATCATCTGCCAATATGACACGGATCTTGCTCAATTGAGACCCTCCTAATCGCCGCTTATCCAATCTACTTTTTTCCTTTCGACAAACAATCGAAACTTCCTGCAACTGACAGCCGGGCGGTCATCGAAAAAATTCCAGTTATTGTTATAACCCCGCCCCTTTTGATCCATACTTTACTTAAAAGGGGGGACAAGCATGCCAAAAGAAAGCCGAAGTCTTGAGCAGGAAAAAAAGGCGAATGACAAACCCGCAAAAAAACAGCCATACCAAGAGGAAACGGCTGCGGGGTTTGGCGATAAAAAAATGGAAGGCCCGAATCGCCCTTCAACATAAAAAAGCGCGGACAGGCATACCCGTGCATCAGCTTGATGACAAAGCGCCCATAAAGGTGTTCCGAATCCACAATTTCCTCTCCAAATTTGAAAAAGAGTTTTGCCGACAGTGTGCGAACAGGCATACATGTCTCCTTTTTTGCTTCAAAATGTAAAAATATTCCCATTTATATTATTGTTGTTATAAAGATTGATTCATTTAATCAAATGTTTTATTATGGTATATGCTGAGTTTATTTACTTAGTTAAATATTTATTATTAAAATTTTTACTAATATTATTCATATGTGAGGTGGTTAAATGAAGAGGAAAAAAATCGCCTTGGCATGGCAAATCTTAATCGGCCTTATCTTAGGGATTGTTGTCGGTGCAGTTTTTTACGGTAATCCTTCGGTCGCCACATGGCTTCAACCCATCGGTGACATTTTCCTTCATCTGATCAAAATGATCGTGATCCCGATTGTGATCTCCAGCCTGATTGTCGGGGTGGCCGGCGTCGGCGACATAAAAAAACTGGGGAAACTGGGCGGTAAAACGATCCTTTATTTTGAGATCATCACCACACTTGCCATTATCGTCGGGTTATTCGTCGCCAACGCATTTCATCCCGGAACGGGCGTTAATATAAATACCTTGCACAAAACCGATATCGAACAATATGTACAAACGACACAGGATGTTGAAAAGCACAGCTTTATCGATACTTTTGTCAACATTGTTCCGACCAACCTGTTTACCTCGCTGGCAAACGGGGATATGTTGGCCATCATTTTCTTCTCGGTCATGTTCGGCCTCAGCATTGCCGCTGTCGGCGAAAAAGGAAAACCGGTTCTGAAGTTTTTCCAGGGAACGGCGGATGCCATGTTCTATATGACCAATGTCATTATGCGTTTTGCCCCGTTTGGCGTGTTTGCCCTGATCGGGGTGACGGTTTCCAAATTCGGCATCCAATCGCTGATCCCGCTCAGCAAATTGGTCGTCCTTGTTTATCTGACGATGATTTTCTTTATTATCGTCATCCTTGGGTTGGTTGCCCGTCTCATGGGAGTGAATATTTTCCACATTCTCCGGATCCTGAAAGAAGAACTGATTTTGGCTTATTCCACTTCCAGCTCGGAAACGGTTCTGCCTAAAATCATGGAGAAAATGGAAAGATTCGGCTGTCCCAAAGCAATTACTTCTTTCGTCATTCCAACCGGCTATTCGTTCAATCTGGATGGTTCCACCTTATATCAGGCAATCGCCGCCATTTTTATCGCGCAGATGTACGGTATCCATCTTTCCTGGTCTCAGCAGATCACATTGCTGTTAACCTTGATGGTAACCTCCAAAGGAATTGCCGGCGTACCCGGAGTTTCCTTCGTCGTCCTTTTGGCAACGCTCGGTTCGGTTGGGATTCCGGTGGAAGGACTCGCCTTTATCGCCGGGGTTGACCGCTTGATGGATATGGCGCGCACAGTCGTCAACGTCATCGGCAACTCTCTTGCCGCCATTGTCATGTCCAAATGGGAAAAACAATACGACCAAAACCGGGCCAAAGAATACCTCGAAGAACTGAAACAAGCGGCTTAAGGTTATCCATTCCAACAGACTGCAACCACGCGCAGTCTGTTTTTCTTTAAAACGAGTTTTATTTTAAACTTTTCCGATGCACGATGCCATCTCAAAAGCAAAAAAAAATTAACACGTTTGTGAATGTCGATAATCATTCTCAATTAAAAAAAGCGGGCTGTTCATAGCGCCCGCTTGCGAGTGTAACACTCCTGCATCTTGCAACATCCATTCAATAAAAGTACCGTAGCCTGACGTCGGATCGTTGACAAAAACATGCGTGACCGCCCCTGCCAATTTTCCGTTTTGGATAATCGGGCTGCCGCTCATCCCCTGGACAATCCCTCCTGTTTTTTCCAGAAGCCGTGGATCGGTCACCTTAATGATCAATCCCTTTGTAGCGGGAAACTTCTGCCTCAGCACATGGACGATTTCAATGTCAAACTGCTCCACTTTTTGTCCGTCAACAACGGTCAGAATTTTAGCCGGCCCTTCCTTGACCTGTTCTGCCAAGGCCACTGGAATTTCCTGGTTGAGCAATCCCTTTTCCGGCAAGCGATCCATTTTTCCAAAAATACCGAAAGGCGTGTTTTTTTGGATATTCCCGATCACCTGGTCTTCCTGGAAGAATATCGCCCTTTTTTCGCCAGGTTCACCCGACTCCCCTTTTTGAATCGAAGTGACATTGGATTTAACGACTTTTCCATCCCCTACCCGGATCGGCTTTCCTGTATCCATATCCGTAATAACATGTCCGAGGGCACCATACACTTTATGTTCCGGATCATAGAACGTAAGTGTTCCCACACCGGCCGCCGAATCGCGTATATACATCCCCAACCGGTATACACGCTCTTTTTCGTCATACACTGGCTGGATCTCCACGGTCTTCTCTTTGCCATCGCGGAGCAGCGTAATATGCAGACTCTTTTTATCTTTTCCGGCCAGCTTTACCCATCTGGCGACATCGACCACTCTTTGCACCGGTTGTCCGTTAATCTTGAGGAGATAATCCCCAACCCGGATATCCGCTTTTTCCGCAGGCGACTTTGCGTCAGACTGCTTTGATTGTACAAGATGATGTCCAACCACCATGACCCCTTTTGAATGCAATTTGACCCCGATCGACTGACCACCCGGAATCACCTTGAGATTCGGATAGACATGGACAGCAAGGCTCCGAATCGGCACCGTTCCAAATAATTTCAGGGTGATCAGCGCGTGGCCGACGGCATGAGGCTTCAGTTGAAGCGGCCTGTGCAGATCAACGGGTACCCGCGCCCCGGTGGAACCATTCACCTCAATAATATCCGGATTGGAAATACTAGCAGTAGCAGAGACCGGCATCGTTAAATGCAATTTGCTCCATTGCCCCATAAAGAGCCTGAGCTCATGGGGAAATTCGGTGAATTGACGAAATGTCGGTGTAGTACTTCCCAACACGAGGAGAAGCACCAGGAGAAAACCCAGCCACTTTTGCTTACTCTGTTTGTGCAACCTCACCACTCTCCTGAGCTTCCCGCCTATCCCTTGCCGTCTCTAAAAATAAGTTAACCCAGGGCCTTCCCTTTTATGTTCTTCAAATGCTTCCACTATTGACAGCTTCCCACTGTCCCCTTCCTTCCGGTGCAAAACAAACGCGATCATGATTTGGTGACTGAAACGGTGATCCGACCAACCTGGCTTTCGCCAAGCACTTTCGCACTTATACAAAAAAAGGCCTTTGAACAATTTCAAAGGCACTGTCCGCGAGACATTTGCTTTTCTTCAGCCATGGCTTGCTTGACCTCTTCCGCTAAGCGGATCATTTCCTGCGCATGTTCTGTTGTCGTGTGGGTCACCTGAGCTCCGCCGAGCATGCGGGCCAGTTCCCGGATGCGACGATTGAGGTCAAGCCGCTCCACTTTCGTGCGCGTTTCATTATCCAAGGCTTCTTTGGCAATGCAAAAATGATGGTCGGCCATACATGCGACCTGGGGCAGGTGGGTTACGCTCAGCACCTGATGTTTCCGGCCCAATGCGGCCATTTTTTCCGCAATCGCCTGCGCCGCACGTCCACTGACCCCTGTATCAATCTCGTCGAAGATGAGCGTATGACTCTGGTCACTTGAGGCGAAAATAGTCTTAAGGGCGAGCATAATCCGTGACAGCTCCCCGCCCGACGCGATTTTTGCCAACGGTTTCAACGGTTCGCCCGGGTTGGGGGCAATCTGGAATTCGATCAGATCCTGCCCGTGCGGAAGGAGTTGCACTGCGCGCTCGCGATAAAAGGCCACATGAAAGACAGTCGAACCCATATTCAGATCAGCCAGCTCTTTCTCCACGCGTGTCTCCAAAAGAGTTGCCGCTTTTTTGCGTTTGGCGGTCAGTTCCTTCGCCAAGGCGAGCAACTCCTCTTGCAATTCATTCCGCCTTGCCGTCAATTCCGCTTCCGTTTCCTCCCGGTGGTTCAGGGAGGACAGTTCCTGTTTGATCTTTTCTCCGTAAGCCAGGATCTCGTCAATGCTTTCGCCGTACTTTCGCTTTAATTGCTTGATCAGATGAAGGCGTTCTTCCACCTCATACAAGCGTTCGGGATCAAACTCAAGCCCATCACCGTAGCGCGAAATCTCCCGGGCAGCCTCTTCCAGTTGGTAATAAGCCGATTGCATGTTATCCCAGGCGGGCTTCAAACTGTGATCCACCTCGGCCATTTCTTCGGCATGCGAAAGGGATTCCTGAAGCAGCTCCAAAGCCCCCCGCTCGCCAAAAAGCGCTTGATATGCCTTGGCGGTATGCTGCATTAACTTTTCCATATGGGCCAGCCGGTTCCGCTCTTGTTCCAGCTCTTCATCTTCTCCCGGAACCAATCCGGCCCCCTCTATTTCCTCTCGTTGAAACTCCAAGAGATCGATGCGATGGGCCAGCTCCTGTTGGTCGATTTTCAACCGGTTCAATTCTTGGTCAATTTCTTTAAATTCCCGGTAAAGCGACTGATATTGGCTGCGCAGGTGAATAATCTCAGCACCGCCGAATTGATCCAGCAAAGACAAATGCTCTTCGGCGGAAAGCAAGGATTGGTGTTCATGCTGCCCCGAAATGTCCAGCAGTTTTGAGCCAATCTGCTTTAACAGGGCCAGCGTCACCACCCGGCCGTTCACGCGGCAAGTGCTCTTCCCACCCGAGGTGATCTCCCGCCGAATGATGAGCACGTCCAATTCGTCGGACGCAAATCCCCATTCTTCCAGCAGCGGGCGCACCGGGTGGGATTCAGCCAACTCAAAAACGGCTTCAATTTCCGCTTTCTCTTTGCCATGCCGCACGAAATCAACCGAAGCCCTCCCGCCGGCAATCAACCCCAACGCATCAATCAAAATGGATTTGCCCGCGCCCGTTTCGCCTGTGAGAACATGAAAACCCCCGGAAAATTGGATATGCACTTCTTCAATGATGGCCAAATGGCGAATAACGAGTTCTTTGAGCATCCCATCGCCCCCTACAACAGTTCAAGGAAGCGTCCGACCACAACCGGTGCGTTTTCTTTGCCGCGGCAGATGAGAAGCACTGTGTCGTCACCGGCGATCGTTCCCAAAAGTTCATCCCAATCTAGATGATCCATCAGGGCTGCGACCGCATCGGCATTTCCCGGCAATGTTTTCAACACGATCAGATTTTCGCTGTAATCAATGCTGACAAACGACTCCTGTAGCGCTCTTTTTAATTTTTTCAGCGGATTAAACCGTTTTTCATCGGTTGGAAGCGAATATTTATAAGTTCCGTTATTGGTCGGCACCTTGATCAGTTGCAATTCTTTTATATCCCTGGAAACGGTGGCCTGTGTTACGTTATACCCTGCTTTTTTCAATTCTTCCACCAATTCATCCTGGGTCTCGATTTCCTGATTGGTAATGATTTCACGAATTTTTATGTGACGCTGTGCCTTCATCATCTTCCTCCTGCTCTGCTGTCATCCATCGCGCTTTCACCTTGCAATTTTTGGCGAACCACCTCAAAAAACGAGCGATCCTGCCATTTGATGAGCAAAGTGGGGAAAGGGGAACGCCTCACTCTTACCATATCCCCTTGTTGCAAACAATAACCCACCTGTCCGTCGATCGTCATTCCCATCTCCTGATGTACGGCGGAAACGACGATTTCCAGAACCCCCTCCGCCGGCAAAACCATCGGACGCGAGGTAAGGGTATGCGGACAGATCGGTGTCAACAGCAATACTTGTTGAATGCTGGGATGGACAATCGGCCCTCCGCACGAAAGCGAATAAGCGGTTGATCCCGTGGGAGTCGATATAATCAGCCCGTCTCCGGAATATGTTCCCAGTACCATGCCATCCATATAAGCGGTACAGGTAATCATCCGGCCAAACGAGCCTTTGGCGACACCCACATCGTTTAAAGCAATCCCTTTTTCAACGACACGGCCGTCGCGAACCACTTCCGCTTCCAACATCAGTCTTTCCTCAACGAAATAATCCCCCGCCAGCACCCGATCCACAGCCATTGACAGATCTTCCGGTTCCGCTTCCGACAAAAAACCCAACTGTCCCACATTAAAGCCGAGAATGGGCAATCGGTGTTGCGCAAACTGCCTGGCCACCCCCAGCAGGGTGCCATCTCCCCCGAGCACAAACACCAGTTCGACCTTTGTGCAAAACTGATTCAGCGGAAGCCCCCATTCGGGCCGTTTCAGTTCAACGGCCATCTCCGGTTCCAAATAGACGACCACTCCCTTTTGTTCCAGGAGAGAGATCAGTTCTTCCGCTACTTGGAGAGCCTTGGGCTTGCTTTTGTTTATGGTAATCCCGATGGTCTTCAAGCAATTCCACCTCATCAAACAATCATTTATTGAACCAGCCAGATAATGAATAAGAGCAAGACGACCGCTGTGGCATACAAGGGCCATTTCCTACGGCTTTTCTTGGAAAATGTCAATTCGGGGATCTCAAGATGAACCACTTTGACCGTCTTTTTCTCCTTGTCCACATAGAGAATGCCATCAGGCTGAACCAGCAGATAATACGGGAGAAAAAAATCGCGAAGTCCGGCGCCGGACATCCTCAGCGGCTTTCTGTCCCGTGCGACCACAACCACATACAGTTCATCTTCGCGCCGCGCGATGTAATCGATGAAAATCCGGCTTTCATAAACCGCATCATCCACCCCGAACACAAGCGGAACCCGCTCTTTGGAATGCATGACCTCAAATCCGTGAGCGCGTAAAAGATCCGGAACTTCTCCTTTGATCTGAACGGGTTCCTCCTCTTTCTTTCCCCACTTTGCGCCGGAAAGCGGAATCTGTCTGATGATAAAATAAAGGATGACTCCGATTAGCAGAAAAAGCACAAGGGTGTCACCTGGCTTAGCCACTTTTCCTCCCCCTTTCTCTACTAATTCGAAGTTCCTTCAGATGAAACCTGCCCTGATGCCAAACTTGAGGCAGGGAATCCGGACCGGTTACCCTTGAGCGGATGATAAGCGGCGGTGCGCCTCTTCGACCACTTCCGCAATTCGCTCATCCCACGGATCCGGAGTCTCCGCTTTTTCCAGACGCAGATAAGCCAAAAACTCAATATTCCCTTCCCCGCCCTTGATCGGAGAGAAGGTGAGTCCCATCACATGATAACCGAGCATGTGAGCCATTTCAACAAAGCGGCGCAGCACTTGCCGGTGAACTTTGGGGTCCTTGATCACCCCTTTTTTTCCCACTTGCTCTTTTCCAGCTTCAAACTGCGGCTTGACTAAAGCAACTACTTCCCCACCGGGTGACAAAAGCCGCTTTAAGTTGGGCAAAATGTGGGAAAGAGAGATAAATGAGACATCGATGACGGCAAAATCCGGCTGTTCTCCCTTCAGGTCTTCCGGATTTAAATAACGGAAATTGGTGCGTTCCATCACGATGACACGCGGGTCTTGGCGCAATTTCCAGGCGAGCTGGCCGTATCCCACATCGATCGCATACACCTGTTTCGCATCGTGCTGCAGGGCACAGTCGGTAAACCCGCCGGTAGAAGCCCCGATATCCAGCATGACGCGATTTTGCAAGCGGATGGGAAAGACTCGGAGCGCTTCTTCCAATTTCAACCCGCCGCGGCTCACGTAGGAATGCAACCTGCCTTTCACCTCAATAATAGCATCTACGGGGACTTTCGTCCCCGCTTTTTCGACCCGTTCGTTATTCACATAGACCAGACCGGCCATAATGGAACGTCGCGCTTGTTCCCGGCTCGGATAATACCCTTTTTCCACCAATAAAAGATCGATCCGTTCTTTCTCCACTGGTAACCCTCAAGCTTTCTGTATTTTTTGCGATAAGAACGTATTAACAGTATCGGCAATTTGCTCCGGAGTTAATCCGACTTCCTCCAGCTGCTCGCGAATGCTTCCGTGCTCCACATAATAATCGGGAACACCGAGGATTTTTATCCGGATATCACTGATTTCCCGCGCCGCGAAATACTCGAGCACCGCGCTGCCGAAACCGCCTTCGATGCACGCTTCTTCCAGCGTGATGATCGGGATTTTCTCATCAGCCAGCCGGTCGAGCAATTCCCTGTCCAGCGGCTTGGCAAAACGGGCATTGATGACACGGGCATTGATCCCTTTTTCCTCAAGGAGCCCGGCCGCTTCCAGAGCGGTTTGCACCATGGTGCCAAAAGCCAGGAGCGCCACATCAGTACCCGGGCGGACTTCTTCCGATTTTCCGATGGGGATCAGCTTAAATTCTTCATCCATCGGAACCCCGACGCCCGCCGCTTTGGAATAACGCACGGCAACCGGCCCTTTATCATACTGAACTGCCGTATAGAGCATGTGTTGCAGCTCATTTTCATCTTTCGGCATCATGATCACCATGCCCGGCTGGTTGCGCAAATAGCTGATATCGTAGACGCCCTGGTGCGTTTCCCCGTCTTCCCCGACAAAACCGGCACGGTCGACGGCGAACACGACGGGCAACTTCTGCCGGCACACGTCGTGGATGAACTGGTCGTACCCCCGCTGCAAAAACGTGGAATATATCGCCAGCACCGGCTTCAATCCCTGTGTAGCCAATCCGGCTGCAAACGTGACCGCATGCTGTTCGGCAATACCCACGTCAAAACAGCGTTCCGGGAATTTTTCACAGAATTTCTCCAGTTTTGAACCCGTCAACATGGCGGGCGTAATGGCAACGATTCGCTCATCCTCTTCGGCCAGGCGAACCAAGGTGTCTCCGAAGACGGCGGGATAAGCCGGAGCACCGCCTGCTTTCTTTTGGAATGCACCCGATTCAATCTTGTAAGTCCCCACGCCGTGGTAAACGACCGAATCGTTTTCAGCCGGTTCATACCCGTAACCTTTGCGCGTTACGACATGAACCACCACCGGTCCTTTGGTTTGCCCGGCCATGCGCAGGCTTTCCATCAGTTCATCCAGCTTGTGGCCATCCACCGGCCCCAAATAAGTGAAGCCCAACGTTTCAAAAAAAACACCGGAAACCAGCAGATATTTGAAACTGTCCTTTATCCGTTCCAGGGTCTTGGCAAACGGAACGCCGACAGTCGGGATTTTTTTCAGGAGTTGTTCCACTTCTGCCTTCATTTTGTTGTAACTCTTATTGGTCCTAAGCCGCCCCAGGTGATTGTGAAGCGCGCCGACATTGGGACTGATCGACATCTCATTATCATTCAGGACGATCATCAGGTCTTTTTTCGTTTCACCGATATGATTGAGCGCTTCCAATGCCATCCCGCCGGTCAGGGCACCGTCGCCGATCACGGCGATCACCTTGTAATCTTCCCCTTTCAGATCACGTGCGGCCGCCATTCCCATCGCACCGGATAACGACGTGCTGCTGTGACCGGTCTCCCAGCAATCATGTGCGCTTTCTCTCATTTTCGGAAAGCCGCACAACCCTTTGTATTGCCTGAGTGTGGGAAACAACTCCCGGCGTCCGGTTAAAATTTTGTGAACGTAAGCTTGATGGCCCACATCCCACAACAGTTTGTCACGGGGACTGTCAAACAAATAGTGAAGAGCGATCGTCAGTTCGACCACCCCCAGATTGGACGCCAAATGTCCGCCTGTTTTCGATAAACTCTCGATCAGAAACCTGCGAATTTCCTCCGCCAGCTTCGGGAGTTCTTCCACAGGCAGTTGTTTCAGTTGATCCGGCGAATTAACTCGTTCGAGGAGCACGTAAAACGCCTCGCTTTCGCTTTCTTTTCTTGTTCGATTTCACATGAAACAAGGAGAGATGAAGTTTTCGGTTTACCCAGTAAAATACAATTCCCACTCGATAAATGATTTCGTTTGCATAATGAATGGCAACGGTTTTGGCCAACGCTTTCCCCCCTACTGTCAGGGCGGAAATAACCGAGACCAAAACCACATCAATCAGCCATTTCTGCTTCCCCCATTGGGGAAAGGTGGCAATAAGCGAAGCCGCCACGGCAAAACTGGCTGATCCGCTAATGACCCCGCTGATATCTCCAACCACATCGTTGCAAAAACTGGAAAATTGATCTGCCCGGCGAACAATGCCAATCGATTCCTTCGCTCCCGGAATCTTTTTGGCCGCCATCGCGTGAAATGGCTTTTCTTTAGCCGCCGCTGCTGCGATCCCCAACATATCGAACAAAATGCCGAGCACTACGATCGCGAATAGAACCACAATCCCTCCACCCCAGGTGAGCCCGGCCATCAAAGTGGTGGAGAACAGAGAGAAAAATACAGCTATAAGTGCAGTAATCAAACTGACAGTGATCGCAAAGCGCAACGATTTATGGAGTAATGAAGTCATAAAGCGCCGATTCTCCTTCTCCAAAGGCCAGTATCAGAAAAACGCCGGTCTTGAAATAGACCGGTTCCCCAATAGTTAGTATGTAATTTCCCCGGTTTCAAACCTTATATGTGGGAGCGAGTGGAAGCTATCCAGGTAAATTCTACGGCTTAGGTCCAGTAGGATTTCCCAAAGGGGTATCCCGATCGTCGCCGATCAGGCGGTTTCCCTTTACAACCCCTCTCGGCGCCGTCACCGGTCACCGGACTGGATTGCCACTTAGTCCGTACTTTAATCCCTGAACAGCCTTGCCATCACCGGCAAACAGTCTAGGAGTTTTCCTCAACAGCCCGAGCTCCCCTCCTAGCCTCTTTTGCAACAGAGCTTTCAATTCGGAACAACTCCGAATATCCCCACTTTGCCACTCAAGGCAGGCTACGCTGCACCCAGGGTTGACCCGAATGCAGGTTCATCCCCCAAGCCATCGCTGAAACGAAGTCTCAAAGCGACGAACTTGGGCCTCCGCGGGAGGAGGGTCAACGCCCGCATGCCCTTGCGGATCGCCCTTCTCCCTTAACTCCCAGCATCAGCCCGCAGCTGGGCGCCACAAGCCAACACCAAGAACTTCATCGCTGTGCCCTTTAGCGGATTTTTAGCCCCGCCTTCAGAGGGGGTGAGCTGACTAGAATACTGCACCACTCTTCCTTAAGTAAATTTTATTATAACATAAGCCGGATATGTTGGCATCATGCAGAACTTACCGATCGCGCTGTAACAGATAATCGGCGATTCCCATCAAACTGGCGGGATTCAATTCTTCATAACCTTCGACATGGCGTTTGGCCCGGTTTGTGATCTCTGTCAGTTTCCTTTTCGATTCCTCCAGTCCCAGGAGAGCGGGATAGGTAGCTTTATGCTTTTCTTCATCACTCCCCACCGGTTTGCCGATCACTTGCTGATCTCCGATCACGTCCAGAATATCATCCTGAATTTGAAAAGCAAGCCCCAAATCATAGGCAAATCGGGTCAAGGATTCAAGGACCTCCGGAGAAGCTCCTCCGAGATAAGCTCCCGTCCTGACCGAGTAGGCCATCAAATCACCCGTTTTGCGGCGATGAATGCTTTCCAGCTGCTCGAGGGAAACCGCACCGTTTTCCCCCAGCAAATCATCAACCTGGCCGCCGACCATCCCTCGTGCTCCGGCAAAACGAGCTCCTTCCTCAATAATGGTGAGCAGAATCTCCGGCGCGAGCGCAGCCTCTTTGCCCCCTTTTGCCATCAGACCAAACGCTTCGGTTAAAAGCGCATCCCCGGCCAAAATGGCATAAGCCTCGCCAAATACCTTGTGATTGGTCAATTTTCCCCGGCGGTAATCATCATCATCCATGCTCGGCAAATCGTCATGGATCAAAGAATACGTGTGGATCATCTCGATGGCGCAAGCAAAGGGAAGAGCAGCCGTTTCTTCTCCTCCCAGCGCTTCCACGGTCGCCAGCACCAGGACAGGGCGCAAGCGTTTCCCGCCTGCCAGGAGCGAGTACCGCATCGCTTCTTTTAAAAGAGGCGGAATCCCTTGCATCCGGGCCGTATACTCGTCGAGCGCCTCATGCACCCGCTCCGCTTTTTCCTCAATATAGGATTTGATCGTTTGCACCTACTCCGAATCCTCCTCAACCTTAAACGATTTTTTCACCCATTCCCCGTTCTCCTGCACCAGCATCTCCACCTGCTGTTCTGCCCACTCCAGCTTTTTGCCACAGATGTGGGCCAGCTTCATGCCTTCATCAAAAAGTTGAATCGCCTGTTCCAGCGGCGTATCTCCTTTTTCCAAAATCTCCACCACTTCCTCCAGCCGCTTCAGCGCCTCTTCAAAAGGCAGCGATTCCAAGGAAGAATTTTTTTGCGGTTCACTCATTCTCTGTCTCCTCCGATTTCCACACCTGGCATTTGAGTTGGCCTTCAGCCAGACGAACGCGAATCAGGTCCCCCGGGGCAGCCTGCCGATATGATTTTACCAGGGTTTTTCCATCATGGCGATAAACGAGCGAATATCCCCGGAGCATAACCTTCAGCGGGCTTAAGCTATCCAGTTTGGCAAGCAGATGCTGGTACTGTTTTGCCTTGTCTTTGAGCAAATTTCGCAAATGCCAGTTGGCATCCCGCTTGAGCAGTTCAAGACGCTCCGCTTCTTTCTCCACTCTTCTCTGCGGATGAAAGGCTGTTAACCGGTACACCCTTTGTTCCAACTGCCTGTCCTTTTTTTCAATCAGTTTGCCCATTGCATTTTGCAGACGGATCTCAAGCGAATCGACATGCTGGGCATATTGATACAGACGGGCATTGGGATTAGTGAAGATCGGACGATCCACATTTTTGTGCAAGCGCTCCTTTAAGCGGTTCATCAGGCTCGTTTGGGCGTAGAGCAACCTCTTGTAAAGATGGGTGAGGCGGTCATGAAGCTCGGCGATGTGCGGAACCACCATTTCTGCCGCCGCTGTCGGGGTGGCCGCGCGCGCATCGGCGACAAAATCGCTGATCGTCACATCGGTTTCATGTCCGACTGCGGATACAACGGGGATCACGGAGCGAAAAATGCTGCGGGCAACGATCTCCTCGTTAAATGCCCACAGCTCTTCCAATGAACCTCCGCCACGGCCGACGATCAGGACATCAACCTCCATCAACCTGTTCATATGATCGATCGCCTCAGCAATCTCCTTCGCCGCTTTTTCTCCCTGCACCGAGACGGGATAGAGCAAAATCGGCGTCATGGGGAGGCGGCGCCGCATCGTGACAATAATATCACGAACGGCTGCCCCGCTGGCTGAAGTGATCACGCCCACCCTCCTGGGGAAGGAAGGCAATTTCTTTTTGGGGACATCAAACAACCCCTCAGCCTGCAATTGTTCTTTCAAGCGTTGAAACGCAACATACAAATCGCCGATTCCGCTCAGGCGCATATCCTGCACATATAACTGCAAATGCCCGTCCTTCATGTAGATGGAGACGTAGCCGCGAACCAAAACCCGGTCGCCATTTTTGGGTGTAAAGCGCAAGCGGCGGTTATTCCCGGCAAACATGACCGCATCGATGGCGGTTTGTTCATCCTTTAACGTGAAATACATATGCCGGCTTTTGCTGTGCTGGGAGAAGTTGGTGATCTCACCTTCAACCCAGATTTTTTTCAGATTCTCATCCAAATCCAATATATCGTAAAGATACTGAACCAATTCGGTGACAGACCAGACCTCGCGTTCCGGTTCGCGAATCATGCGACTCCCCCTTTGAAGTGAAGGGATTAACTGATGCCGTGAATCTGTTTGGCTGCGATGACGGTGTTTTTCATCAGCATGGCCACCGTCATCGGCCCGACGCCGCCCGGCACGGGAGTGATGGCCGATGCGAGCGGAGCCACCCCGCCAAAATCGACATCGCCGACCAATTTCCCTTCGCGATTGCGGTTCATGCCCACATCGATCACGACAGCACCCGGTTTCACATGATCAGCGGTAATCATCTCCGCCATACCGACTGCGACCACAAGAATGTCAGCCTGCTTTGTAAAAGAAGGCAGATCACGCGTACGCGAATGACACATCGTAACCGTTGCATTCGCTTGCTGCAACAAGAGAGAAATCGGTTTGCCGACGATATTGCTGCGGCCCACCACCACGGCATGTTTGCCTTCTGTCTCGATGCCGGAACGCTTCAGGAGTTCCATGATTCCGTAAGGTGTGCAAGGGATGATTCCCTCCAACCCGACCAAAAGGTTCCCCATATTGATCGGGGTAAAGCCGTCGACATCCTTATTCGGTGAAATGGTCGCGATCACCTTGTTCGGATCCATGTGGGCCGGCAGCGGCAATTGCACCAAAATCCCGTGAACAGCCGGGTCCTCATTTAACTGTTTCACAACGGCAAGCAGCTCTTCTTCCGAAGCTTCTTCACTCATGCGCACCAGATTGGAACGGATTCCCACCTCTTCGGATGCGCGTATTTTTCCTCGTACATATGTTTCCGAGGCAGGATTGTTTCCTACCAAGATAACGGTAAGTCCAGGTTCAATCCCCTGTTCTTTTAACCGGATCACTTCTTGTTTTAACTCATTTCTTACCGTTTGTGCAACCTCTTTCCCATTGATCAACTTTGCAGTCATTATCCCAACTCCTTAACATTAATTGATGTAAACCTCGTTAATGTTCAGTTTATATCGTTATTTTTTGACTGTAAAGTTTCAGGTAATGTTCGTGATTTAAAAAATATGAGAGGGTGTACTTCCCCTCTCTGCGTCAACTCTCTTGTATCTGCTTTTGTTCTTGCTTGATTTGTTCCAAATTGGCGACGACACTACCGAGCACTCCATTGATAAATCTTCCCGACTCGGGCCCGCCGAACGCCTTGCCAAGTTCAACCGCTTCGTTTAAGACAGCCGCTTTTGGCGTATCTTCAAAAAGCAATTCATAGACGGCCATACGCAGGATGGTACGGTCAACCGAAGAGAGCCGGCCAACTGACCAACCTTTTTTCAAAAACCGGGTGATAATCGCATCAGCGCCGGCGGCATGTTGCCTGATCCCGTGAGCCAGGCGCAAATAAAACGACCGATCCTCTTCGTTCAGCTTTCCGCCGCGGCTCGCGATTACCTCTTCTACATTGTCCGGGTGAAAATCGCACTCATAAAGTGCTTGAACCACTTTTTCTCTTACCGTTCTTCTGCTCATTCCAACTTTCCTCCAAAAAGAAGCCCGAGCCGTAAAGCCCGGTTCAAATATACGCCCCTGAAGGGCTGATCATTCTCTATCTTACCCTCCCGGAAGATTCCTGTTCGGTATTTTTTTCCTGAGGGAATTTGATGCCGTCAACCCGGACTACCACCTGATCGACAATCAATCCGGTCATGCTTTCCACAGCCGATTTTACCTGCTCCTGAATTTCCTGACCCACTTCGGGGATGTTATATCCGTACTGTACGACTACAGCCAGTTCAATCACCAATTGATCATCCAGCTCTACGCGAATCCCTTTTTTAACATTTTTTCTCCCCAACAGCTGGTTCAGGTTGCTGGCAACGCCACCGCTGAGACCGACCACACCTTCAACACGGGAAGCGGCAATGCCGGAAATGATCTGAATCACCTCGGGAGCAATCTCCACTTTCCCCAATTGGTTTTCGTCGTAGCGATATACTTCGTTCATTTGATCCTAACGCTCCTCATCTAAATTAGTCGTTTCCAAAAACTGGATATGGAAATCACCGGAGATGAATTTTGAATGGTTAATGACTTGTAAATGGAACGGGATGGTGGTGTAAACCCCATCGACAGCAAATTCCCGCAGGGCGCGATTCATGCGATCGATCGCTTCCTGGCGGTCTTTTCCCCATACGATCAGCTTGGCGATCATCGAATCGTAATACGGAGTAATCCGATATCCCTGATAGCAGGCGCTGTCCACGCGCACACCGTTTCCGCCGGGCGGCAGGTAAAATTCAACCGTTCCCGGAGAAGGCATAAAGTTTTTATCCGGCCGTTCCGCATTGATGCGGCACTCGATGGCCCAACCGTCAAACCGGACATCTTTCTGGCTGATTTCCAATTTCTTTCCGGCGGCGATGAGAATTTGCTCTTTCACGAGATCGACACCCGTAATCAGTTCCGTCACCGGATGCTCCACCTGAATGCGTGTGTTCATCTCCATAAAGTAAAAATTGCCTTCGCGGTCAAGCAAAAATTCGACTGTTCCCGCTCCGGAATAATTTACCGATTTCGCCGCCCGAACAGCCGCCTCCCCCATTCGCTCCCGCAGCTCGGGATTTAAGGCCGGCGAAGGGGCTTCTTCGATCAGCTTTTGATAACGGCGCTGAATGGAACAATCCCGTTCTCCCAAATGGATGCAATTCCCGTAGTTGTCGGCCAAAATCTGGATCTCGATATGTCTTGGTTGCACCAAAAATTTTTCCAGATAAACACCCGGATTGCCAAAATTGGCTTCCGCCTCTTTCTGTGCGAGATTGATGGCGCGTTTTAATTCTTCTTCGTTATGAACGATGCGCATTCCTTTGCCGCCACCGCCCGCAGTCGCTTTGACAATGACGGGGTAGCCGATTTCTTTCGCTGTTTTGGCGGCTTCATCCAGATCCTCGATAATGCCCTCCGTTCCCGGAACCGTCGGTACCCCGGCCTCCTTCATCGTTTCTTTTGCTGTGGTTTTATCGCCCATCCTCGTAATCGCTTCCGGCGATGGTCCGATAAAGGTAATATTACATTCGGCGCAGAGTTCGGCAAAATCCGCGTTTTCCGCTAAAAAACCATACCCCGGATGGATGGCATCCACTCCGACGAGCGTCGCAGTACTCAGCAGGTTGGTCATATTGAGATAACTCTCTTTTCCCGGTGCCGGACCGATGCAATAGGCTTCATCCGCCAATGTTACATGAAGCGCATCGCGATCGGCTTCGGAGAAAACCGCGACCGTGCTGATACCGAGTTCCCGGCAGGCCCGAATGATCCGGACCGCAATTTCGCCGCGGTTTGCGATCAATACTTTCTTAAACATTCAGTGTCTCCCCTTCCACGGCCTTACGAACGTTTTACCAGGAACAGCGGCTGACCGTATTCAACCAGTTGACCGTTTTCAACCAGCACTTTGACAACAGTGCCGCGCACTTCCGCCTCGATCTCGTTCATCAGCTTCATCGCTTCTACGATGCAGACAACCGTATTCTCCTGAATTTCATCCCCTTCTTTGACATAGGGGTCTGCATCCGGCGAAGGAGCGCGATAAAACGTTCCAACCATCGGGGATACAATTTTATGTAAGTTTGCGTCATCCAGTTCATCTGCCGGCTTTTTCGGTTCGGCCGGTGCTTCGGCAGTCACTGAGGCAGCTTGGGTTTCAACCGGTTTTACCGCAGCCGCCGGTACCGCTGCGGGCTTTGCCTCTCCGGCAATTCCCGGTTGCGGCAAAATCGCTTCCGCACGTCCGGTCGCTTTTTTGATGATTACTTTTGCCCCTTCGTTGTCAAGTTCAAATTCCTCGATTTGCGATTCATCAATTAAACGAATGAGTTCGCGAATTTCATGCATTTTGAATGCCATTTCCAGCCCCTCCTGGTTTTCGGAAAAAATGTAGTTTCATAAGTCCTTATAACCGTTTTGAGTGTTTCCGCACTCCATGGCCTATTATACTTGTGCCCTCAGCACACCCACAAGGGGGAGCCCGCTCCCCGGGGGAAAGTCAGAAACCTCCGCCCGCTTCTCATAAAAATCAGTTTTTTTACCGACACCGCTAATAGCATAACTTTTTTTTAAGGCTTTGACCACCCCCAGATTCGAGACAAACACAGGTCTTACTATTTTTTCCATGCCAGAGATGAAAAAACCGGTTTTGATAAAATAAAAACCAGTTCCTTTGCGGAAACTGGCCAACGCAAAATGCGTATATTACTGCCGGTAAGCGACAGAGACGTGTTGCGGAGAAACATTGAGATGCTGACGGACAAGGCTGATCAGCTTCACCACTTGCTGCGGGGTTAATTTGTCACTCTGCACAACGACATCGACATGCGGATTGTTTGTAACGACAACCGCGTCACTGTACCCTTGCTTGCGAATCAGATCTTCCAGAACGGTTTCCTGATTGTCCACTTTCATCAACTGCTGAATTTTGCTGTTTGCTTCCTTTAAATCCTGATCCGAAGCATCGGGATTGGTCAGTACTTTCATGTAATCTTCCACCATCTTTTGCCTCAGTGTACTGCGTTCCAACTGATAGCCGACAAAATAATCATCGTCGTTTTGCTGTTTGAGGATATCCTTTTCCGATGCTGCCGGCTGATCGACCGGTTTGATATCCACATTGATCCCTTTGGCCGCTTTTTCGGACCGGCTCGCTTCCTGCCCCACCGGCTCAACCGGACCGGTGACAATATAATAGGCTGACAAAACCACCATAATCGAAAGCATGGTAATTAACCAAACTGTTTGTTTGTTGATGGACATTTTTTACCCTCCTTTTATCCTCTTGGCAAAACTGAAATTCGATGCAGCGGAACATCGAGTGTACGCTGGATCGCTTCAATGACCAGCGCTTTCACTTTCAGATTTTCCACGCCCCTGGCAACGACGAGCACCCCTCTCACTTTTGGCTTCAACCGTTTGACAATCACGGGCACCTCCCCGTTCTCTCCGCGGTAATACGCGGTTTTGCGATCAATGGTGTTTTGGGTGATGGAACGGTTGCCGCCATTTTTATCGCGTTCGGTGGTCACCTGCTCGGATTCGCGCTCATCGGTCTGTACCACTTCTTCTTCGGTGGAATCCAAATTCACGATGACCGAAACATCATCAACCCCGACGATCTCGCTGAGCACTTCTTTCAATTCCGTTTCATACATCCGCTCATACTCCTGCATGCTTCCACTGTCACCCCGGCTTTGCAGGGGTTTTGCCCCGGTCTCCAGCGAAGGAGGATTGCCCGTGGAAAGTTCAGGCCCGTCATTTTCCCTGACGTTGAAAAATGAGGATAAAATCATGATCATCAGCCCGACTCCGCCCATAATGATGATCAGGCCAAAGCGGTTTTTATGCTTTTCACTCCCCCCCATTTTCCCGATGATTTGATCCAGCCATTTCTTAAACATGCTTTCACCTCCTACCCATCCGGCTGTGTAAAGGTGACGATGATCTGATCGGGAGCCAGATCCCAGCTGTCGGCGATAAAACGGGAGATGCGCTCGCCGATCCGCTGTTGTTCGTCGTTTTTGGCCCGTTGCGGACTTTCATCCCCGACTTGGATGTGTACCGGTTCGATCGGCTTCATTGCCGGATTGGCCGGATTTTCATCCACTTTCCCTTCTTCCAGCAGAATCCGAACCTGTCTGATTTCCCATTGATTCTCCTTTTGCGCCAACGTCACATCGGCATCGGCTACCGTGATGTGAAAGTGACGGTTTATCTGATCCTTGATTTCCTGAGCCATCGCCTGCTCCGACCGGTCGCGGATCTGCTCCGTCTGGGAATGTTTCACTTTTGCGCTGTCCTCCCGGATTTGCGAAATCGGCTCCATGCCTTTTCCCGTCGGATTCATTGTTCCAAAGGCGATCCGGGACAAATCCAGATCCTTGGAAAGCAGATGGAAAATCGGCGACAAGATCGCCATGATAATCAACAGCCCCATCACCAGCTTCACATACCGGTCCAATGAATGATTGGGCAGCAGCAAATCGATAAAAGCGGCGATGAGAATCAGCAGTATCACTTGTTTTAACCAATCGCCGAGCCACTCGATCAATGTAACCACCTACCTGACCATCGCCGCGATGTTCCCGGAAGCGACGATAATCGTAATTGCCAGAAAAAACATCAGCCCGACCGTCGCCAGCGCGGCAAAAATGTAGATCAAAGTCCGGCCGATGGTCTCAAGGCTTTCGATGATCGGGCTGTTGCCCAAAGGTTGCATCACCGCCGCAGAGAAGTTGTAAATCAGCGCGAGCGAAAGAATTTTAACCGCCGGAAAGGCGCAAATCATCAGTAAAATAATGACACCCGCCAGACCGATGGTGTTTTTCACCAACAGCGAAGCGCCCACCACCGTGTCAGCCGCTTCCGAGATCGTGCGGCCGATGACCGGAACGAAATTGCCGGTAATATACTTGGCCGTGCGCAAAGTAATGCCGTCCGTCACTGCCGAAGCCGTTCCCTGAATGGACAGGACACCGAGAAATATGGTCAGCAATCCGCCAAGCAACGAGATGCTGATTTTCCGCATCAGCCCCGCCAGCTGATTTACCTTGTATTTATCCGACAAGCTGCTGACGATGCTGAGGATCGCCGAGAAAAAAAGGAGCGGAAAGACCAGGGTATAGATAAAGGTCCCAATCGTATGAATCATAAAGACGATAAACGGGTGAAACAACGTGGCCGATCCGATATTTCCCATCGTCATCATCAGTGTCAACATGAGCGGAACCAGGGCGAGCATGAAATCGATCATGCGTCCGATCGCGGTTCTCGCGGCTTCGACGGCCACATGAAAGCTGTTCACCATCAAAATAATCAAAACCAAAAACGCAATCGCATAAGCGACTTTGCTAACTTGATTTCGTTCAAAGGCCGTCTGCAGGGTCTGCAGAATCATGCTGAAAACAGTCAGGATGAGAATGCTGCCAAGCAATTTCCCGTTATAAAGAATTTCATGAAAAAAATAGCGCAGAAAAGCCAGGGCAACATCTTTGATGCTCCATTCCTTTTTGCCGGACAACAGCATGTCAAACAGGTTCGGAAAGTTTCCCCGGTCGAAAAACTGGCCGTAATCATCGCTGAGCTGGCTCCAAAACGACTCTACCTGCTTTGTCTGCAACTGGTTAAGCTGGGATCGTACGAGCTGATTGGTGATCGAAGCATCCTGTCCTTCCCCGCCTTCTTGCGCCCCGGCGATGAGCGGGGTAAACCAAAGGGCCAGGATCACCGGAAGCATCCAGAAAAATCGCCTTTTCCATCTCATACGGGTTCATCCTTACGAAGGTAAAATTTGCATAATCGTTTCGATGATCACAGTGATGATCGGAATTGCCATAACCATGATGAGAATCTTGCCGGCGAGTTCAATCTTGGATGCGATGGCTCCTTGTCCCGCATCGCGCGTCACCTGGGCGCCAAATTCAGCGATATAGGCAATGCCGATAATCTTGAGGATCGTCTCAAGGAACAAGTTGTTCACGTGCGCCTGATGGGCCAGATTTTCCAGTACGCCGATCACTTCGCTGATTTTTCCGACAAGGGAAATAAAAATGATAATCCCGACAAAGGTCGCCAGCAAAAAGGCGAAAACCGGTTTTTGCTCTTTAATGACCAAGATCAGAAACGTCGTGACGAGGCCCAGACCCACCACCTGGATAATTTCCAAGCGGATCGCCTCCCATCATGCGCGAAAAAGAAACACATTTTTGATTGTTTGAAACAAATCCTGAACCAACATCGCCACCATAAACAACACCACCACAAATCCGAACAATGTCACCCAATGGGCGAAATCTTCTTTTCCCATCTGCTTTAGCACCGTGTGAATCATCGCGACGATGATCCCGATCCCTGCGATCTGGAAGACTGAATCCAAATGGTACGGCATAGTCACCCTCCATCCGCCACGTTAAATCAACAAAATTACCAATAGCGCACCGGTCAAAATCCCCATCGTTTTATACATTTTTTCATACCGTTCCTGTTCGGATCTTGCTTTGCTCTCTTCCATTTCCAGCCGGGTGGCGGCCAGCTGCAAATGATGAAGTTGATCCGCGCGACTTGAATTGCCCAGCACATGGCACAATTTCAACAGAATTTCTTTCTCTGTTTTGGACAGGGCAGTATGACGCCACTCCTCCTCGATCGCCCGGTGCAAACACTGGTATGTAGATTCACCATCCATGCTGAGCAGATTTTTGCTGCCTTTTTCGAGAATTCGCGCAAGGGCGCCGCCGGCTGTTTCAGCGATCCGGGACAGAGCGTCGGCCAATGGCCGGACTCCATAATTGATTTCCGTCTGCAACAAGGCGAGACACGAGCGCAATTCCCTTATTTGCCGCGGCCTTTCCCGGAGATTTCCGGCGAGCAAAAACCCCGCCCATGTGGAAGCGATCAGAATGAAAATCGCGCCCGCCCATTTAATCACAGGGGATGCACCTTCCGCGAACGGGACACGGACAAGTCAAGCGGTTCAAACATGTGGTTATATATCGCTTCCACCGTACCCGGTCCTTTGGAACGGCTCAGGACGATCACGCGGGAAAAAACTTCCTCCTCCATCAGCTCGGACAAGATGGGCCGCCGCCGAATCTCATCCACCGATTGGCCGTGAACGGTAACAAAGAGGCGGATCCCGGCATAGACCGCTTCATGGACGGCCTGGCTGTCTTCTTTGCTGCCGATTTCATCCACAACCAGAATGTCGGGGGACATCGAGCGGATCATCATCATCATGCCTTCTGCTTTCGGACACGCATCCAAAACATCGGTTCGCGGCCCCAGATCGTGTTGCGGCACCCCGCCCACGCTGCCGGCGATTTCAGATCGCTCATCCACAATTCCCACTTTATGCGACCGGTGATGATCTCCGCCCAGGCTCGCCAACCGTGCCAGATCGCGAATCAGCGTGGTTTTGCCGCATTGTGGCGGTGAGACGATCAGGACATTTTCCGCACGCCCATGCGGGAAAACGAACGGAATCAGTGATTCCCCCACCCCCTTGATCTGCCTGGCAATCCGCACATTAAATCCGGTGACATCGCGCAGTAGCTTTACTTTTCCTTGCTCCATCACAACCCTGCCCACCAGTCCCACCCGATGGCCTCCTTCGATGGTCACAAAACCTTTTCTCAGTTCTTCATCCATGGCATATAATGAATGATTGCTGATCAGGTTCAGTATTTTCAGGCAATCTTCTTTGCCGGGAAGAAACGAACCGCGCGGAGCATGTGTCAACTGGGCCAAATGATTGACAAACCAGGATTGCTCCGAAGTGATGATCTCCAACGGCCGATCTTGCCGAATTCTGATTTCCTCAAGAGACTCCAAAATCGTCCGGGGAAGGGATTGGATCAATTCCCGAAGAGCCAGGGGAAGAATGCGCAAAACGGGTTTGATCGACATGGAGCACCTCCTGTCCCAGAAAAATCTTTTATTCCCATTCTTATGTAAGCTTGTTCGTATTATGACAAGCATAAAAAAAGAGCGGCCTTTTCCGCTCCATCCAGATCAAAAAGGGATCCATCTATTCAGTGGCGGTAATTAAATCATCCACTTCCTCTTCGTTCACATCTTCCACTTCAAGCAGCGTATGGCATTTGGGGCAGAGGAGTTCGACGGAATCATCTTCCAAATCCTCTTCATCCAGCAGCACTTCTTCGCCGCATTCCGGGCAGACGACCTCAACCATCCCTTCATCATCCTCCTCACCATAAGTGAGAAGCTCCACATCATTCAAGTCCTCGTCAATTGCTTCCACATACTCTTCCAGTTCCGTCAGACGGCGGGCAATTTGCTCATTGGCCTCGATCAACTGATCGATGATATCGAGCAAGCGGTTTAATCCTTTATATTCAACATGGTGTTGGTGGCTGGAATCCCCCTCCAGAAGGCCCTGGATATAAGAAATTTCCCGTCTTAAACTTTCGTACATGTCATTTCACCTCATCCACTTGAGCGTTATCGTTATTGTTCCACGTTTCCGGGACAAAAATCATTCAATAACTGGCAGATAGAAAATGATTTGACAGGGAAAGCTAAGATCAATCTGATTTGCACGAGAGGTGAACTTCATGGCTCAAGCCTCAACTGTGGAGAGCAAAGACCGTGCGCCGACTCTTTGGGCTCTCATCACTTTAAGTTTCATCCCGTTTATCATGGTTCTTGGCAATTCCATGCTCATACCCGTTTTGCCCACAGTCGGCAAAGTGCTGAACGTAACGTCTTTTCAGGTCAGCTTGTTGATTACGTTATTTTCCATTCCTGCTGCCATCGTCATTCCCTTGGCCGGCATTTTATCCGACCGGGTCGGGCGAAAAAAGGTGGTCATCCTGTGCCTCCTGCTGTACGGTCTCGGGGGCCTGTTGGCTGGATTTTCTTCAATATGGAAAGGCGGTTCTTTTACGTTGCTGCTCGCATCCCGGATCATCCAGGGCATTGGTGCAGCCGGAACAGCCCCCATCGCGATGGTTTTGGTCGGTGACCTCTACAAAAAGCAAAACCGCAGCAAAGCCCTGGGCATCATCGAAGCTTCCAACGCGATGGGAAAGGTATTGAGTCCGATCCTCGGTTCCTTGATCGCCATGATCACCTGGTATGCCATGTTTTTCGCCTTTCCCCTGCTTTGTGTGCCGGCTGCGGTCGCCCTGTGGAAACTGGTTGACGAACCGGCAGCAAAAGAAAAACCGCAGCCTCTTTCCGAGTACAAACAACATGTCATAAAGATTTTTCGCCGCCAGGGGAAGTGGATGTCCGTCGCTTTCCTGGCCGGTGCAATCATCATGTTTACGATGTTCGGCGTTCTCTTTTATCTGTCCGATTTCCTGGAAAAAATTTATAAAATTGACGGTATGTTCAAAGGGGTCATATTGGCCATTCCGCTTCTTGCGTTATGTATGACCGCCTATCTAAGCGGTTCCCATGTGAAAGAAAAAACGAACAAAATGAAAAAATTTATCCTGATCGGCCTCGTTTTGGCCACTTTATCCGTCGCCGCAGTGCCCTGGTTTAAAAATGTGTATTGGCTGGTGGGCTGTTCCTTCTTCATCGGGATTGGCAGCGGGTTGATCCTCCCCTGTCTCAATACCCTGATCACATCGGCGATCGGACTTCAGGAACGCGGAATCATCACCGCCTTATACAACAGCGTCCGCTTTTTTGGTGTCGCATTGGGGCCACCCGTTTTCAGCAGTTTATCCAACCGGCCTTTCCCCTTATTTATCGGGCTTGGGATCATGCTGATCATTACCTTTTTCCTGGCGCTCATCTTTATCCGGCGGCCCCAGCGCCTGAAAGGGAAAGATGGGCAATCACGCCTGTTGCTGCGAAAAAAACGCCTTTCCCCTGTTTAAGCAAATGAAAAGGCACAAGGTCATTCGCCTATGCATAAACTGGAATTGAAGCCCATTTAGAGGAGGCGAATGGCTTGAAGAAAAAACAATGTATTTGGCATGAGGAGCTCACCGATCTCAGCCTGCAACGAGCTGAAAAACCCCGGCAGACCGGCATTACCATGGTAATGGACAAAGGGCTGGGGTTAACGGCGTTTCGCGATCTGCTGGAACTTGCCGGCAGCCATCTTGATTTTATCAAGATCGGTTTTGGTACCGCCGCGGTCACTCCGGCAGACATTTTGCGGGAAAAAGCCGCACTGGCCAAGCAGCACGGCGTCTTCCTTTACCCCGGGGGAACCTTTTTTGAGATTGCTTACAGCAAAAATAAATGGGAGCTCTTCATCGAGACAGTCGCCGAACTGGGGATGGAGTGGATGGAGGTCTCGGCAGGGACGATCGATCTTCCCTCCCACGACCGGAAACAAATCATCAGGCGCTGCCGAGAGAGCGGACTCCATGTAGTAACGGAAATCGGAAAAAAGCAATCCGGTTACCTCTATCCTGTTTCTTCGTTTGTCAAAACCTATGAGGAAGATCTGGAGAGCGGAGCCTCCTACGTGATTGTGGAAGGAAGGGAAAATGGCAAGGAAATCGGCATCTTTGACCATGAGGGAAAAATCAGGTTACCCGTTCTCTACCAGCTGATTGAACAAACAAACCCCGACCGCCTGATCTGGGAGGCTCCCTGCAAAGATCAGCAAATCACGCTTTTAAAGATCCTTGGAAGCAATGCCAATTTCGGAAATATTCCGCATTACGATATTTTGGCGCTCGAATGCCTGCGGCGGGGACTCCGGGCGGATACGTTTACCGACTATTGCGGTATGATCGGTGAATTTCGTTAATAAAATAACCAAGCCCCTCATAAAGTGGTACAAACACCACAAAATAGGGGTAAATTTCATGAATCCCGATCTTTTGCTCGTCGGTCTCATTATTATTGGTATGTTAGGAAGATCGCCCATTATCTCAACTGCGGCAAGCCTTTTGCTTATGTTGAAATTTATTCACCTGGAACGTTACTTTCTTGCGCTGGAGCGCCGCGGCATGGAGTTTGGCCTTCTGTTTCTAACGATCGCCGTTCTTGTCCCTTTCGCCAGCGGACGCATTCAATCGAAAGATATCGCTCAGGTCTTCTTAACTCTCCCCGGGATCCTGGCGCTCCTCGGAGGGGCACTGGCGACATACATGAACGGAAAAGGGCTTGATCTCCTGAAAGTCGATCCACAGTTGATCGTCGGCATGGTTCTCGGCTCCATTTTCGGCATTTTATTTTTAAGGGGCATTCCAGTCGGACCGCTGATGGCCGCAGGAATCACCGCCTTTTTATTAAAACTGTTTAAATGGTGGCTGAACTGAATCGATTGCAAGCCCTTCACTTTTGGGCGAAGGGCTTTTCTCATTCACTGATTTCCGCGGTCTTCCTCTATTTTCCTCATCATCTGCTGCCACACGGTTCCGCTGGCTTCTTCTCCCCGCTCAATCCGTTCCAGCGCCATTCTGGCCTGCAAACGCACTTCAAATTCCCGGTCGTTTGCCGCATGTCGGAGTGCCGGCAGAGCCGTTTCATCGCCGATTTCATATAAAAATCTCGCCGCGCGCCACCGCACCAATTTGTTCGGGTCCGTCAACGCTTCGCACATCGCCGGAATCGCTTCTGCATACCCCAGATCCGACAACGTATCGCCTGCTGTCCGGCGCACAATCGGCGACGCATCTTTCAAAGCGCGATAAAGAAAGGGAAGCACCTCTTTGTTTTCCAATAACCCCAGGTAAACCACCGCCAAGCGGCGAATTGCAGCGTTGGAATCGGACAGGGCCAGATCCAAAATGTCGGTATCATCCAGACTGGGTTCAAACTGTTCCAGGGCTGCATACCGCTTTTTCCAATCCTCCTCGCGAAAAGCGGCGAGCACCTCTTCCCTGCTGATGGCCTGTTTTTGCTTCTCTTTCTCCTGATCGGAAATAAAGGCGAGTTCCACCAGGCGCTTGAGGCGCTCTTCATCATACGCGGCCGATATCTCCTCGACCACCTGGGTCCCCACTTCCTGAACATCACCATAGCGCGGCTTCTGCTGCACCCATTTCCGCTCAAAAATGAGATTGGTCGTCGCCTTTTGCGCCTGCATCACGGCCTCTTTAAACCGCTCCGGCAGTCCAAACCGCGTTTCCTCCCCATTTTTTATGATTTTGACCTGCACAGGGATATCTTTAATCTGCTGAATCTGCACTTCCACTTCACCAAACGACGCATCCTCCGAAGTATCGGTCACAAGATTTCCCGTTTCCGTTCCTTTTGTCGGCGCAGTTTCTCCCAAAACGGCCCGGGCTGCCGCCAACACCGCTTCCCAATCGGCTTTGGGATGGCGCTCAAGAGAAATAAAATCAAGAACCTGGAACACTCCCGTCACCCCGTCGATGGCGACCAGTTTCCGCAGATAATCGGGGGCCCCTTCCTGATTTTCTCTGCTGACATTATAGCTCTTGCCCGGTTCAAGCGATTCATCCAGATTCAGTTTCATCACATTCGGGCTGGGTGTCGGTTCAACTGAGACAATTTTCATTCTTCTCCTCCTCTTCACGGAAATAATACAAAACCTCCATAGCCTTTGAGCCACAGAGGTTTTTGAGGACGGACTTACGCGCGGGACACATATTCTCCGCTGCGGGTATCAACCACGAGACGATCCCCCACGTTGATAAACAACGGAACCTGAACGACGAATCCGGTGGAAAGCTTTGCCGGTTTGCTGCCGCCGGTCGCTGTATCCCCACGGATGCCGGGATCGGTTTCCACCACTTCCAGTTCCACGGTGTTGGGCAATTGAATCCCGATTGTTTCACCCTTGTATGAGACGATGTTCACATTCATGTTTTCTTGCAGGAAATTGAGCTCATATTCCAGGCGTTCTGCCGGAAGGGTGATCTGATCGTAAGTTTCATTATCCATAAACGTGTACTCTCCGCCGCTTTCATACAGATATTGCATTTGGCGGGTTTCCACCATCGCGCGCTGCACTTTTTCACCGGCGCGGAATGTGCGTTCCTGAATATTTCCGTTGCGCAAGTTGCGCAGTTTGGAACGGACAAAGGCTGCCCCTTTCCCCGGTTTTACATGTTGAAACTCCAATACTTGCCAAACATCACCATCCAATTCGATGGTAAGGCCGGTACGAAAATCGTTTACACTGATCATGCTTGCATCCTCCAACTCTAATCGATGATAATCAATTCTTTATTGGCATGGGTGATCACTTCATTGCCGGATTCCGTAACAACGACATCGTCCTCAATGCGCACCCCGCCAAAATCAGGGAGATAAATTCCCGGTTCCACGGTAACAACCATTCCCGGGGTGAGCACCGTGTCACCCATGGTGGAAAGCCTCGGCGCTTCGTGAACTTCCAGGCCCAGCCCATGGCCGGTTCCATGGCCGAAATAATCGCCATACCCGTGTTTGCTGATGTAATCACGGGCGACGCGATCAGCCTCGCGCCCGGTCATTCCGGAACGAACCGCGGATACGGTTTGTTTGTTAGCCTCTAATACAATATCATAAATCTCTTTTTGTTTCCCGTCCGGTTTGCCGAGCACCACCGTGCGCGTGATATCGGAAGCGTATCCTTGATAATAGGCGCCAAAGTCGAGCGTTACCAGGTCACCTTTCTCCAGTTTTTTCTCACTTGCCGTTCCATGCGGCAGCGCCGAACGTTTTCCGGAAGCAACGATCGTCTCAAATGAGGATGAAGAGGCTCCCATTTCCCGCATCAGCACTTCAATGCGCAAAGCGACCTCCTTTTCTTTCATCCCCGGTTTCAGCTCCCCGATGAGGGTTTCAAAGGTGCGGTCGACGATTTTCGCGGCATCCCGGATGATCTTCAGTTCTTCCGCATCTTTGATCATGCGCATTTCTTCAACAATCCCGCTGACCGGTTCCGTTTCGATTCCGTCCAATGTGGCTTTGAGCTTCATCGCCTCGGCAAAAGTCAGATGATCCTGCTCAAAGGCCAGTTTTTTCACACCAAGTTTCTGACATTCTTTGGCAACCGTCCCGAAAATCGCCCCCGTGTGCTGAACCAATGTCATATGGGGGGCCTGCTCTTTCACCTGCGTCAAATAGCGAAAATCGGTGATCAAGATCGCTTCTGAAGCGGTGATCAACACCAGGCCCGCCGAACCCGTAAACCCGGATATGTAGCGACGGTTATACGGATTGCTGATCAAAAAGCTGTCCAAACCGGCTTCAGCCATTTTTGTGCGCAAGCGGTCAATCCTCTGTTCCATTGGTTTCACCCCGTTCTTTATCAGATTAGGTCTGGCTCCACTGCCGGACTGCCGACAGGGCCAATTCATAACTCAAGGGGCCAAAGCCGACAATTTGTCCACGGCAAACGGGCGCAGTGACAGAAGTATGCCGAAATGCCTCCCGGGCATGGATATTGGATAAGTGCACTTCAATTACGGGAACATCGACGGAAGTGATCGCATCGCGCAGAGCATAACTGTAATGGGTATAGGCACCCGGGTTGAAAATTATGTAGTCGAATCGGCTCTCTGCACCGTGAATTTGATTGATCAGTTCCCCTTCGATGTTGCTTTGGAAACATTCGACATCCAGTCCCCACTCTCTCCCCATGGAGATCAATCGGCGATTAATCTCCGTCAAACTGGTCTGACCATAAACCTGCTTCTCCCTTTTACCCAGCAAGTTCAAGTTGGGACCGTGCAAAACAAGCACCTTCGCCACCCTATCACCTCCCCGCTTCCTCCCGTCATTGTACCACAAAATTACGGGAAAGGAGAGCAGGAGGAAGAATCTCTTCTTTTGACGGGAAACATTCATGCCTTCCGGAAGCGGCCAGTCGAGAGGTATTCCCGCTTTCACAGAAAAATTCCCCCGATCAACGAGGGAACAGGAAAAATAAAGGGGTATGAACCTTCGATTCAGATAATAGTTTAACCCCGCTATTGATTTCTATTCAACCGGCCGTTTACGCTAAGATTTCCACAAATCCTTGATTTCCGTCCACCCGAATCCTCTGCCCGTCCTTGATCTTTCCGGTCGCCCCGTCGACTCCGACCACAGCCGGGATTCCGTATTCCCGGGCCACGACGGAACCGTGTGTCATCAACCCGCCCACTTCGGTGACCAGCGCTTTGGCTGACTGGAATAACGGAGTCCAGCCGGGATCAGTATGAGGGGCAACCAGAATCTCTCCTTCGTTCAGATGAGCTTCTTCCGGTTTGAGGACAACCCGGGCGATTCCTTCTGCCACTCCGGCAGAAGCGGGAGTTCCGATCAGCGCGCCGCCGGGAAACTCTCCTTTTCTCGGGGAAGGGGTAACCACCTCTCCTTCGCTCGTCATAACCTTTGGCGGCTTTAACGTCTGATGCCATTCGTATTTTTCTTTGCGATCGGCCAGACAAGCGAAGATATCCCGATAAAACTCTCCCTTTGTCAGTTGAATCAACTCGTCAAGAGTAAAGAAAAACGCATCTTCCTTCTCGTTGAGAATTCCTTTCTTCACCAGTTCTTCCGCTTCGGCCAGGATCGCTTTTTTGCATTCATCCAGAATGGAAACAAACAGATATTTGGGGTGCTCCCGCAGTTCGCCCATATAGCGGTACACCTCAATGAGACGCCGAACCCGTTTGGACTTAAAACCGCTTTGCTTTACCTGATCCATTATCCGCTGTGCCGCTTCCCGGGCTTCCTGTTCGCCACGGATAAATTTATGCCGATGTTCTCCCGGCTTCACGCTGCGCATGTGTCCCAGGATGGCGGGAACCAGCCGGGTCGGTGCTTCACGCCAGCGGGGCCTTGTCAAATCGATTTCCCCCGGGCATCTCATTCCGTATTTGGCGATAAAAGCTGCAAAGGCTGCCTTGAATCGCTCTCCTCCGCGAACTTGTAAAAGCCCTTCATAAAAAGTCGCGTCGTTTGCTTTTTGCAAATATGCTTCTACCTCAGGCAATTCCCGCACCAGATCAGCCAAATCGCCGATCTCCAGCCCCATTCTGCTCGTGATATTGCCAGGGAGGGATTTATTTAATTGATGCAATTCTTTGACATCCCCCAGCATTTTCTTCAACAGAAGAAAGGCGATCGGATAACAGGCGACGTATGGCAAGAGTTTCGGGGCAATCTCCTTCCCCAAAACGCCCAATTGATGTTGCACTGCTTCCAGCCGGCTTGCCCCGCTTTTCCCCTGCAACTCTGCACGGATTTCCGATTGCTTTTTCTCCATAAAGCTTTCAACTTTGCTTTTTGCCGATTTCGGATCGCGCTTCCACAAGTTTTTCCATATATCTTTCACGATGGGAACCATCATCCGGACCATGAGTCTGATCAATCCCGGCCTGGGAGAAACCCGTTCAAACTCGGGCCGCCGAATCACTTCATCAATCGCCCGGGCGAGTCCTTCATCGAATAACTGCTCATACGCTTTGGGCACTATTCTTCTTCCCGGCTTGGTGCGAAGCAATTCGGTCGGATCAATAAAAAGACGTCCTCCTGCTTCCAAAAGAACGGATTTCGGAAAAACCGTTCGCATTACGGAGATCCCAAGCGGTTTCATGGCATCGGTCATCATTTGCATATAGCCGAATGAGACCAGGACATGCAGAGGCTCTTGCGGAAGTTCCGGCAAGGGATACAGTGATGTGACCGGACGGCTCTGCACCACAAAAATCCGTCCGTCTTCCAGACAAAACTCGATATCCTGCGGGGAACCAAAATGGGCCTCGATTCTTTTTCCCAGGTCAGCCAGCTGCACGATCTGTTCGTCTGTCAGCGCTTGCTGTCTTTGTTGGTCAAGGGGCAACTCCTTTTTCACCGTTCCCCCTTCCGGCAGGGAAAAAATCGCGATTTTCTTTTCGGCGATTTTTTATCGATGATCCGTCCCGCTCTCACCCTGTATAAATCCGGTGAGACGATTCCCGATACAATCGCTTCCCCCCAAGCCGAAACCGGCATCGATGGAAATGATTTGGCGGTTCCCGGAAGCCGGATCAGCCGTGAACATAATCCCCGATATTTCCGGATTCACCATTCGCTGCACCACGACCGAAAGATAAACCTGGCGGTGATCAAAGCCGTTTTTGGACCTATATGAAATTGCGCGGTCGGTAAACAGAGATGCCCAGCATTTCCGGACATGACGCAACAATTCATCCTGTCCCCTGATGTTCAGGAAAGTATCCTGCTGGCCGGCGAAGGAAGCGGCAGGCAGATCCTCCGCCGTCGCACTGGAACGAACCGCATAAGCATACTCTTTTCCGACCTTTTCCCAGGCTTGAACAATTTGCTCCGCCAACCGGACAGGGATGTCCAATTGCCGGATATGTGCGCGGATGCGCTCTCCCAACTTCCGCAGCCGTGGTAAATCATTCGGGTTTACGGCATTCAGTTCATCAAGCATTGCATCCATTTCCGGGCTTGTGGCCATAAAATCCTGATAAGCGAATGTTGTCACACAAAAACCGTCCGGCACCGGAAAACCGGCCTTGGTCAATTCACCCAGGTTTGCCCCTTTCCCTCCGACAACGGAAAGGCTGGATCGATCCACCTGATCGAAAAACAAAATATATGAATCCACCCGACATATCCCCTTCCAGCCCGAACTTTAATAAGGTAAGTACTTACTTTCCTCATGTTCAGCCTAATATAGTGATATCCCATTGTAAAGCGATATATCCCAAAGACGTGTACATGAAAAAAGAGTTGCTCTGTCTCGTCACAGAACAACTCTCGGCGAACCTGATTCCTTTATTATTTGGCCAATTCCTCCAGCGTTTCACTCCAACGGGTGAGAACCGCATCCGGATCTTTCAAATCGATTGTGACGCCTGAACGGATCTCCGCGTATTTCGCCACATCTTCGCGTGCGGAAACAACGGACGCCGCAAAACGTTCCCGCTTGTGTCTGGCCCCCGGCAATTCGGGCAATCTTTTCAAAGAGAGCCGGACATAGTGCGCTTTTCCTGCAAAGAAAACAACAAGCGTTGCTTTCCCTGTGCGGAGGATATTCGCTGTTGTAGTCGTTCCAGGCCAGAGCGCCAGGCGCAGATGCGTCCGGTCAAGCGCCAGAATTTCCCCCACACTCACCATGGCAATATGCGGCCACAGATCTTCCGTCACAGTCAGCAACATCATGGCCTCATGCTGCTTCTCCTCAAGCGACCGGCCATTGAAGAGCTGGCATAATTCTTCGGAAATCCTCTGATTTTCCATCTTTCTCACTCTTTCCTTGAACAGCATCGCTTTTGAAACAGCGAGCTTCCCGTTTCATTGCACCGGCTGTCACCTTCTTCGCAAAGGTGCTGTCACGCCAGTGGAGATCATTTGACGATCCGCTCCGGTACAGCCGGCACCTTGGTCGCACGCGGAACATCGGCAGGATCAACTTTAAACGCCTTGTTGTATTTTTTCGGATCCGTGATCGTTTCAGGTTCGGACGAACGCCAGGTAAACAGGCAAACCGGGCACTGATATACTTCCCAGGCCCCTTCAACCGGTGATTTGGTCACCACTTCCGCTTTCTTCGACTCACATCGCGGACACGTATGCATGGCTACACACTCCTTTTTACTTTCTAAGCATATCACCCAGGATCTTCTCCCATTTCTCCGTACCCAAAGGAGAATCGAGCGGCTGGGAATAATGCCCTCTCGTTTCCGGAGCCACCGGTGTTGTTGCATCAAGAATCATTTTATGCGTAATGCCGGCCGGATTGGAGCCGGGGTCAAGCGGAAGAACCGACAGATCCGGAATGATGACGGCATCGTGTTTCGGGTGCATCTTCGTCGATAAAGCCCACATCACCTGCGGAAGATTAAACGGATCGACATCTTCGTCGACGACGATGACAAGCTTGCAATATCCCAAACCGTGCGGTGTCGTCAACGCCCGCATCCCCACCGCTTTGGCAAAACCGCCGTAACGGCGTTTGGTGGAAATAATGGCAACGAGGCCATGGGTATACATGGCATTGACTGCGACAATTTCTTCCGGGAACGCTTCTTTCAGTTGTTGATAAAGAGGAACGCACGTGTTGATGCCGATCATATAATCGACTTCCGTCCAGGGCATGCCTAAATACAGATGTTCAAAGATGGGATTTTTACGGTGGTACACGCGTTTGATCTGGATCACAGGCATGCTTCTCCCGCCGGAATAATGGCCGGTAAATTCTCCAAACGGACCTTCGAATTCACGCACTCCGGCCAGGATTTCCCCTTCCAATACCACTTCTGCACCCCAGGGGATATCGAGATCGGAAAGTTTCGCTTTGACGACCTTATACGGTTCTCCTTGAATGGCACCGGCCATTTCATATTCGGATTGATCGTATAAGAGCGGTGTGGCGGCAACAGTGGAAATCACCGGTTCACAACCGAGCGCAATCGCAACCGGCAAATTTTCGCCCCGCTCTTCCGCCTGCCGCAAATGAATGCCAATATCGTGTTGCGGAACCGGTTGAATTCCCAGACGGTCTTTTCCTTTTACCTGCATTCTGTAAATCCCCACGTTTTGCTTGCCGAAATGCTCAGGATCATTCACATCGCGCGAGATGACACAGGCTTTGTCAATATAAAAACCCCCGTCGCCCTGGTTTAGACGAAACACAGGAAGAATCTCGAACAGGTTGATGTTTTCCGTAATTTCAACTTCATGAAAAGGAGCGGTTTCTTCCCGCTGGACGGGAACCGGAAATTGGCTGTAGCGACGGGCGAACTCAAAAAACTGTTCTTTTAGCGGCGTATTTTTGGGCAGTCCCATCATCAGAGCATGATTCGGCCAAGAACCATGGAGATTCATGACCACGCGGGCATTTTTGTATCCGTATATATTATTGAACAAAAGTGCGGGGGTCTGATCTCCCAGATTGCTGATCGCACGGGCTGCCGCCCCGAGATCAGGCTCGGGTTTCACCTCATCACTGATCGTCAGCAGTTGCCCTTCTTTTTCCAATGTCGCCAGAAAGTCGCGCAAATCTTTATATGCCATCTTCATTCCCTCCCTTTGATTGCGAATGCATTCCTTCCCATCTCTTTGCTCCCGGCAGATGAATTCCAAACTGATCAAGCGCCCGAAAAGCGATATGGTCAACCAGGTCATCCAATTTTTTGGGAAGATTATAAAAAGCAGGCATCGGCGGGAAAATAACGGCTCCCATTCGCGACAGTTCCAACATATTTTCAAGATGAATGGTACTGAGAGGGGTTTCCCGCGTCATCAACAAAAGCTTTTTTCTTTCTTTCAGAATGACATCGGCGGCACGGGTCAGGAGATTATCTGCCAACCCGATGCGGATGGAAGCCAGGGTCTTCATGCTGCATGGAGCAACAATCATCCCGTCAACCTGAAAAGATCCGCTCGATATTTTGGCTGCCTGATCCTTGTAAGAATAAGTATAGTCCGCAAGTTTTTCCACATCTTTAACCGAGTAAGGTGTTTCCAACCGGATGGTCGCTGCGGCCCACGGAGAGAGAACCAAATGGGTTTCCACTCCAGCTTCTTTCAGCAACTGAAGGGTGCGCACCCCGAAAATCGCCCCCGTGGCACCGGACATCCCCAATATAATCCTCATCCCGCCCCTCCTTTCTATCAATCAACGCTTTTTTAAAGTAGCCTTTACAAATTTAAAGTATACTCCTCTTTTTGCCATATTTGAAATATCTAAAAAACATACATATAATACTTTTAAAGTATATACTAAGAGGTCTGTTGATTAATTAAATACAAGAATGGGATGGAGTGATTTTTGAACGTTGGCAACCTCCATCCTGACATCTGAACGGAGAGAAGGAGAACGAATGGATATTCGCCAGTTAAAATATTTTGTTGCCATCGCCGAAGAAAAAACGATTACAGGTGCGGCGAGACGGCTTCATATGGCACAGCCTCCGCTGAGCAGGCAGCTGAAGAGAATGGAAGAGGAGCTGGGGGTTACTCTGTTTGAACGGAATAAAAAGAAATGCTTGACGCTTACCCATGAGGGCGAACTGTTTCTGAAAAGAGCAAAAGAAACGCTCAATCATCTGGAAACGGCCATTGTGGAAGTCCGGGAGTTAAGGGAAAGGGTCAGCGGAACCCTGGCGGTCGGGTCCACCATATATTGCGCTTCCTTGATGCTGGAAAAAGTGATGCTCCTTCGGAAACGCAATCCCGCTCTCACCTTCAACATTTGGGAAGGGGAGTCTCCCCGTTTGCTTGAGCTATTGGAAAGCCGGCAGATTGAAATCGCGATTGCCACCAGTTCGGTTTCCGGGCGCAATATCGAAAAGCGCGTTTTGCCAGCGGATCCCTGTGTTCTTGTTTTGCCGGAAAAATGGACGGTTCCGTACGACACATATACGGAACTGGCCAATATCTCCGACTTGCCCCTGATTCTGCTTCGTCCCCTGCACGGCAAAGGGTTGTATGATCAGATCATCAATGAGTTTCAACGTTTGGAACGAGAACCGAATATTCTGTGCGAATGCCATGACTCCGCCATGCTGCTCAGTCTGGTCTCAGCCGGATTCGGTGCAACAATCCTCCCTTTGTCCATGCTTTCACTCAATCCTTTCGGCAATTTTAAAATTCTCCGTTTCAAGAATGATCCTTTGGTGATGGAACCGGCTGTCATTTGGAGAGCCAACAGCTATTTATCCAGATCAGCCAAGGAGTTTTTGCATTTGTTTTAGTTTCACCTTATGTTAGAATAAAACCACCAAATGTTTGTTCCTTCCAGATAAAATGAAGGTGGTGCAACCAGAAATTGGCTGACAAACCTGTAGCATATGGCGGGCAAGCGGTCGTTGAGGGCGTGATGTTTGGCGGCCGTTATGCACAAGTGACCGCCGTGAGGCGAAAAACTGGGGAAATCGAGTTTTTTGAGGTGAAAAAACAAGGACAACCCGGCTTGAAGTGGTTAAGCAAAATTCCGCTTGTGCGTGGAATTGTTGCTCTGGTATTGGCCAGTGCCTCCGGGGCAAAGCATTTGCAGTTTGCATCTGACATGTTCGAACGCGATCATGATGAGGAAGCGGAATCAGCCGATGAGAGCGTACAGGAGAATCAATCAAGTTCCAAATGGGGGATGATTCTCGGTGTCGCCATGGTCGGCATTTTGTCCCTGCTCATCGGAAAAATGGTCTTTACAGCCCTGCCCGCCTTTCTCGCCAGCATCCTGTTTGACCGTTTCGTGCATAGTATGTTTTTGCAGAGTTTAATTGAAGGAGCCATTAAAACCATCCTTCTGCTTGCCTACCTTTGGGGCATCTCATTTACCCCCTTGATCAAGCGCGTTTTTCAATACCACGGTGCCGAGCATAAAGTGATTACCGCCTTTGAACGAGGGGAAGAATTAACCGTAACGAATGTGCAAAAACATTCCACGCTTCATTACCGCTGCGGAAGCAGTTTTATCATTCTCTCGATCATCGTCGGTGTCATCCTCTACTCATTTTTCACTTACCATAGCGTATGGGATCGCATCCTGATTCGCCTGGCGCTGATTCCGCTCGTAATCGGCCTTTCCTACGAGCTTTTACGGATGACAAACGCCGTTAAAGATATCCCGATTCTAGCCTGGCTCGGATATCCGGGACTTTGGTTGCAAAAATTGACAACAAAAGAGCCGACCGACGATCAGGTGGAAGTGGCAATTGCTGCGTTTAACCGCATGCGGGAACTGGACGCCCAAGCAGAAGCACGCCTGGCCAACGGCGTTCAGCGCACCACGCCAGCATTTAATTAAAAAGGGGTGGGGTTGATAATGAAATCAGCCAAAGCTTGGCATTACCTCATTCTCGGCTTGGCAGGTCTCGGTTTTGTGGTTCAGCTGATCAGGGCACCCTTCTCGATTTTGCTGCCTGTGATCATTATTGCGCTGATCTATTTCCTGTTTAAGACACCCCCACAGTGGTTGCTCAGATTCACTTCTGCCCATCCACCGCTCGCGAAAAAAAACAAAGGCAAAAAAGCCCGCAAAAAGAAAAGGCCGTTTCAGGTGATTGACGGAAACAAAAAATATTAAACTCCCCAGCCCTTATACCGCCTAGGACTTGCGGAATAAGGGCTGTTTTTTACCCGTTTCCGGCCTTGTCACCAGGGCGCAGATTGTAGGAAATCCCCTGTTTTTTCGCGCGGTCGGCCAAATGTTTGCGGTAATCCCATGTACTGAAGAAACTCTCTGCTGCCCGGGCCCCCGCCTGAAACAGCTCCCTCTTTTTTTCTGCCGATAATGAAAAATCAGTTAATTTAATCCCCAAAGTGGGCACTTGAATCGTCCGCACCCCATCGTGTTCCTTAATGTAGCGGTTATCATGCGCATCCATCATGGTCAAAAAAATGGAAATAAACATGCTGAACGGCCCCTCGATTTCGTGAAAAGCTTTTTCATCCGGTGAAAAAAGCCGAAAACCGAGAGTGGGCCAGCGTGGATTTTCCCGGTCAAAGATCCAGACAGGGAAATTGCTCAGGACTGCACCATCCACGATATAGCATGGTTTTCCACTCGGTTTGTGCAACAGTTTCACCGGATCAAAAAAATAAGGAATGCTGCAACTCATGCGAACCACTCTCGCCACGGAAAATGCTCCGGGATCATACCCATATTCCGTCAAATCATGTGGCAATACGAGCAAACGCCCGCGCGTGATATCCGATGCGATCAGGTGAACAGGCACCTCTTCCCCGAAATCATCGAAGGTGGCAATCCCCTTCTGCAAAAGGAGTTTCTCCACCCATTTTTCCAGGGCATCGCCGGAATAAAATCCTTTCTTAATCCATAAGCTGAGTGCCGGTCCCAGATAGGGAATACGCCCATACCAAGTCCGGATTAAAAATTCAGAAAAATCCTTTTGAAGCAAGATCTCATACAATTCCTTCGCCGTGTATCCGGCTGCCGATAACGTCGCAATCATGGCCCCTGCGGAAGTGCCGGCCACCTTTTTCCATCTGTATCCATGATCTTCGGCCACAGACAGGGCACCGACAAGCCCGATCCCCTTCACTCCCCCGCCTTCAAAGACAGCATCGGCCCAAACCTCATTTCCTTCCATCCCCATCCTCCTAGCAAAAAATGAATGAAAAAACCCAAGGACGAGTCCATGGGTTAGCGTGATTCATCATCAGCGTCTGCTTCTTTTATTGTATGCAAATGTTTTACCAAATCCGGATTATTTTCCAATAACCGAACCAAATTTTCGATACAGGTGATTGAATCCCAGCTCAAATGGTGTTCGATGCCTTCAACATCATGGTAAATCTGTTCCTCGCTGACGCCGATCAACCGCAAAAATTCCTCCAGCAAATGATGGCGGTCAACCAGCCGTTTTCCTATTTTTTTCCCTTTGGGGGTCAGAACCAAACCACGATATTTTTCGTAAACAAGATAATTACTCTGATCCAGTTTTTGCACCATTTTCGTGACAGATGAGGGGTGTACCTCCAACGCTTCGGCAATATCGGAGACTCTTGCGTATCCCTTTTGTTCAATTAACTTGTAAATGTTCTCCAAGTAATCTTCCATACTCGGTGTCGTCATTTAAGAGGTCCCCCTATCCGTCCAAAATTGATTCTCCATGCCATGCCTCCCGTCTCAAGCGGTTTATCGCGTCAAAACGCCATGGCGTGTGATTGTGGCCACCAGATTTTGCCCCAGTTCTTCCAATCGCTTTTGCAATTTTTCATCCTTGAGGGTTCCGTCCGGATTAAAGGCCATATAAGATTGGGGAACCGACGGCATCGAGGGCAGAGGCCAGGCATGCAGTGTACGGCAGATGATATTTAAAGTGTTGACTGTGTTGGTTGCCCCCATTGCCCCGCCGGCAGTGCCCACCAAAGCGACAAATTTCCCTTCAAGTTCGCGTGCACCGATAAAATCAAGGGCATTTTTCAAAACCCCGGAGATGCTGCCGTGGTATTCGGGCGAACCTAGGATAAATCCATCTGCTTCCAACATTTTTTTCTTAAACAAGTGAACATTGTCGGGATAAGTGGATTCATCCGAACGAGCGTCATAAATCGGCAACGGGTTTTTCCGCAGATCAAATACCTCGACCTCGGCTCCGGCCTTACGTGCCGCTTCCGCCACGATGCCTACAGCCAGATGGGTTGTCGAATTGGTGCTCAAACTCCCCGGAACAGCTAATATTTTCATTCCGTCCACACTCCTCTTTTCAGGAAATATGTATTTATCGTCTTTTTTATAAAATACCCATAAACATCAATATGGTTTTGCACGTTACAGTATATCGAATTTGTCTCCTCATTTCTACAAAAAAACAAAAACGATCAATCACTTCCCCGCGCAGTCCGGGGATGAAAAGAGAAGTCATACAGAAAAAGCCACCCGCCAGGCAGCTTTTAAAATGAAAAAAATCATGAAATGGAATGAGAAGCGAAACGGATATAATCAACCAGCAATTCTCCCTTCGCAAGCAAAAAGACCACAGTGGCGAATCGCGTTTTCGCAGGAGGAGGCGGAACGATCGAAAAATAAGAATACCAGCTGGAAGAGCCGGCCGGCGGTTCTATCAACAGCGGTGTTGTGCGAATCAGATTTTTTCTCCCGTCCAAATAGGATACCGCGGCATACAATATGGCTTCGCCACCACCGGACGTGACATTGAGAACGCGGAAATTCAAATAATAGGAACATTCTTCTTCAAACTCACCCGGGATGGTCTGTTTTAACACTGCGTGGTTGGTCGCACTGCCTTTCATCAGAACGGAAACGTCCCCTTCTTGAAACGGGTTCTTGACCCACTTGATTCCCGTTCCCGTCCAAGGGAAAATTCCACTCCGAAAGTTGCCGTTTTTAAGAAGATTGCGGTTGGTGCAAGGCATGCTTTCCTACACCTCCCAACTAAACCCGTTTTCTTAACTTATGCATCTTTTTCTGTTGCGGTGAAAAGTGATCCGGCAAGATAGACGTGCCCCCGTTTGATTGCCTATAATAATAGGCAAACAAGTTTATAGAGGATGCTCTGAAGAAAGGAGGGTCGGGCCAACGCCTAACCCTCCTTTCTCTTGTATTCTCTAATTAAATAAAAAGGGAAAGTGATAATATGACGAAGAAACCGGCCATTTTCATTTACGGGGACCGCTTAACTTTCCAGCAATTTGCGGAAGTTGTTTTCAACAAAGCACCAGTGGAACTCTCCGACTGCGCGATTGAACGGATGGAGGCATCGCAGAAATATGTGGCGAAATTACTTTCCGACGAAAGGGCAGTTTACGGAATCTCCACCGGATTCGGAAAGTTGTGTGACGTTTTGATCGCCCCGGAAGAAGTGCACAATTTGCAGCACAATCTGCTGAAAAGCCATGCCTGCGGTGTCGGTGAACCTTTGCCGGAAGAAGTGGTGCGCGGGACGATGTTGCTCCGCATCAACGCGCTGGCCAAAGGTTTCTCCGGAATCCGTCCGTCCGTTGTGCAAATGCTCATCTCGCTTTTAAATCACGAAGTTCATCCGGTGATCCCGTCCCAGGGTTCTCTCGGTGCAAGTGGTGACCTGGCGCCTCTTTCCCATATGTGTCTTCCTCTCATCGGCCTGGGTGATGTGATTCACGACGGGCATCGAATCCCTGCCAAAGAAGCGCTGGCCCGGCTGGGGATGAAACCGATCCGTCTGGAAGCGAAAGAAGGACTGGCGCTGATCAATGGTACGCAAATGATGTGCAGCATCGGTGCCCTGGCTGTACTCTATGCGGAAAACTTACTGAAAGCAGCCGATATCATCGCCGCGATGACCGTGGAAGCGCTGGAAGGAATCCCCGATGCTTTTCACCCGCTCATTCAGCAGGTTCGGGGTCATTACGGACAAATCGTCACAGCGAAAAACATGCTGGCCTTGCTCGCGGAAAGCGGACGAACCACCCGGCCGGGAGAGAAAAGAGTGCAGGATGCCTACAGTTTACGTTGCATCCCTCAAGTGCATGGAGCTTCCAAAGATGCCTATCACTATGCAGCGAAGACAATTGTACAGGAAATGAATGCGGCAACGGACAATCCGCTCATTTTTGCCAGTGAAGGAGAAGTGATCTCCGGCGGAAATTTTCACGGACAACCATTGGCCCTCACCACCGATTTTCTCGCCATCGCCCTTGCGGAGATCGCCAATATCTCCGAACGGCGGACGGAACGCCTCGTCAACCCGCAGTTGAGCGGACTGCCCCCCTTCTTATCGGCCAGGAGCGGGCTTCATTCCGGTTATATGATCATGCAGTATGTGGCGGCATCACTTGTCTCGGAAAACAAAACCTTGGCCCATCCGGCTTCAGTTGATTCAATTCCGTCATCGGCCAACCAGGAAGATCATGTCAGCATGGGTTCGATCAGTGCGCGAAAGTGCCTGAAAATCATAGAAAATGTAACCAACGTCTTGGCGATCGAATACCTGTGTGCCGCACAGGCACTGGAATTTTCCAGCAAATCATGCGGAAGGGGAACACTGATTGCACGGGAGCTTTTGCGCCGACACGTTCCTCCGCTTGACGATGACCGTGAAGGACATGCAGAGATCAACATCGCCGCTCACCTGATCAAAAGCGGTTCTCTGGTTAAAGCGGTTGCGGAAAGACTGGATCTCCAGATCTAACAGGGCCGAATAGAATATTTACCGTTTTGAATATAAATACTATAATGAATTTAATAGAATGTTTAAGGAGGTTCCCGTATGCCCCGCTTGACGGCCGAAGAGATTCACGGAAAAGAATTCAAACGAGCGAAACGCGGTTATGATATCGATGATGTAAACGAATTTCTCGACGAAATTATCAAAGATTATTTGGAATTTGAACAAAATGAGGAGTCGGTTCATCACCAGGAATTTTTCCTCCGGATGGAAGAATGGATGGAACAATTGCTGTATGAAGTGCAGCAGTTAAAAGAAGAAAACCGCCTTTTGCGTGAGCAGCTCTCAGCTCTTGCTATCAACCCGGATTACCCGGCCCCTCCCTATTATCGCTGATGGAATCGGATCGGCCACAAGCGAAAAAGAACGGATTTCTTAGAGGAAATCCGTTCTTCATCGCGGTTTTCGATTTAATCCGGCAGAGCAATAAAGGTTCAAAGGAACAGCTGATCCGCTTTCACCAAAATGGAGCGGTTGAGATCCGCCAGAGAGGAAAAGCCCGCCAACGCCATGGTCAGATCAAAATCAGCCAACAAATTGCGGACCACATGCCGCACTCCGTCCTGTCCGCCCAACGCCAGGCCGAACACATAAGGACGTCCGACCAGAACTGCACTCGCCCCCAGAGCCAGCGCTTTGATCATATCCGCGCCACGACGGATCCCGCTGTCCATGAGAACCGGAATTCTCCCTTTTACCGCATCGACAACCGGCCCCAGCGCATCCAGGGCGGCGATCGCCCCGTCCACTTGCCGTCCCCCGTGATTGGAGACGATAATGCCATCGATTCCGTGTTTGAGCGCGAGTTCCGCGTCCCCGGGATGCAAAATTCCTTTTAACAAGATCGGCAATCGCGTATGTTTGCGCAAAAAAGGGAGATCATCCCACGTTAAGCTCTCATTTCCGAAAATCTGTGCCCAATAAAGGATCGCCTCTTCAAGGTCTGTTTCGGGCGGCTTGGAAAGCTTCGCCCGAAAAGCGGGGTCGGACAAATAATTGCCGATTCCTTCTCCCAGCAAAAAAGGCAAATAACCCTGATTGATGTCATTTTCGCGCCATGCCATCATCGGTGTGTCCAATGTCACGACAATAGCCGCATACCCCGCCCTTTCCGCCCGTTCCAGAAGACTCGCGGCCACATCCTGATCCCTGCTCCAATATAACTGAAACCATCTGGGGGCATCGCCCATCACCCGGGCAATCTTTTCCAGCGAATGAGTGGAAGCAGTGCTGGCGACAAATGGAACGCACAGTTCAGCTGCCGCCTTGGCCGCACCCAGCTCTCCTTCGGGATGGATGATCGACTGCACCCCGACCGGCGCCAAGAGCAAAGGATAATCATAAGTTTGTCCAAACAGCTGTACGCGAAAATCGCGTTTGGATACATCCCGAAGCATTCGCGGCACGATTTGCCACTTTTGAAAAGCACGGCGATTGGCACGTGCCGTATCCTCTGCCCCGGCTCCTCCCTCCACGTAATAAAACGGCCCCTCCTCCAGCACGTCTCTCGCTTTATCCACAAGTTCTTCATAACGGACAGGATATTTTGCTTTTTTAAACCGGCGATACACCTCAAACTGCACCCGATTGCCAAAGTGCATCAAACCTTCCTCCTCTGCCTGTGACAAGTAGCTTTCAAAACAGGAAAGATCTCTGCCCAAACAAAATTTTATACTAATTCTGAATTCATAGGCAAAAAATAAAGGAGAGCATTTCACCCTCCCTTATACACAGATCAATCCCGGATTTTGACGGGACAGAAATCGACCGCATCGCAGGCGACCAGCCGCAGGGTAATGCCATCCACTTCTCCCTGAATCGCATCTTCCCCCGCTTTGCCGTGAAGATGCCCATAGATGCACATCCGAACACCAAATTCCTTCATCACATCCAAAAACCCCGATTCCGTCGATGTTTTGGTAATCGGAGGAAAATGCAGCATCACGATCTTTTCTTTGTCCGGATGATCTTTTTGCGCTGCTTCCAGAGCAATTCTCAGCCGTCCCACCTGCCGCTCATAAATCTTTCTGTCTTCGTCTTCCTTAAAAAAGCGGTCCCCCGGCAATGTCCAGCCGCGTGTTCCTGCCACCACCTTGCCCTCGACCAGGGTATAGTCGGCATCGATCCATTCCATTCTCTCCGGCAAGGCAGCGCGCACTTTCTTTTTGCTGCTCACATAATAACAATGATTGCCCGGGGACAACACTTTTTTTCCCGGCAACTGGCTGATCCAGCCGAAATCAAAGCGGGCCACTTCCAATTTCATCGCCCAGCTGATATCTCCGGGAATGAGGACGGTATCATCCTGGCTGACCACCCTTAGCCAATGATCACGGACCTTCTCATAATGTCGGTCCCAACCGAAGAGATCCATCGGTTTTTCAATGTCCTGCACCGGATCTATATCATACAGCGTGACCGCCCTTTTAAATGATAAATGAAGATCGCTTAGCGCATAAATAGCCAAAATGCTTCACACCCTTATGTATTCGTCTCGGACCGCATCCATTGTGATCGTTACCATTAATCTTTGCAAACAGCCCTTATTCAATCATGAAGGGAAAGGATTGGCAAAGTCAATAGACCGGGACGAAAACCGAAAAAAAGCACCCCGGCAAAAGGGTGCTTTTCATGGGAATCAAGAGCAGCCGGTGGTGGAGCCGCAATCGAGACACACATAACAGGAACCGTTTCGCTTTGTCATCCCGCCGCACTCGATGCAAAGTGGTGCCCCGCTGCTGGCACGGATCGCATCGAGATTGCCGGTGGATAAAGCAGCCTCATGGCTGTGGCTGTTATTCTCCCGGCTGGTGTGCTGTCCGCCGCCATCCGGCTCCTTCTCTGCATTCTTTTTCTTATCCTTGTTCGCATAATATCGAAGCTCTTCTTTTGCCGGCGGTACCTGAACGAAATCGGTTCTCCCCAGATATTCCATTCCGAGCAACCGGAACACATAATCAATGACAGACGTCGCCATTTTGATATTTGGATGCTCCACGATCCCCGCCGGTTCAAAACGGGTGAAAGTAAGGGAATTCACATATTTCTCCAGCGGAACGCCATGCTGCAGACCAAGCGATACGGCCACGGCAAAAGCATCCAGCATTCCGCGCATCGTGCTCCCCGCCTTGTGCATATCGATGAAGATTTCACCCAGCGATCCGTCTTCATATTCACCGGTGCGGACAAAGATTTTTTGTCCGGAAATTCTCGCTTCCTGGGTAAATCCTTCCCGTTTGCGCGGAAGGCGGCGGCGGATGCTGGGCACATGCCCGGTGGCAACCACTTCTTTCAGCGTTTGCCCCGTTTCTGCCGCGGACGGTTTCACCTCATTTTTTTCATCCTCTTCTTTTTTATCTCCGCGACTGTTTAGCGGCTGCGAACTCTTGGAACCGTCCCGGTACAGGGCAACGGCTTTAAGGCCCAGCTTCCATCCTTGTTCATAAGCATGCAAAATATCTTCAACCGTCGCTTCATGGGGCATGTTGATCGTTTTGGAAATCGCCCCGCTCAAAAACGGCTGGGCGGCTGCCATCATCCGCAGATGCCCCATGTAGTGGATAAAGCGGGTGCCGTGTTTTCCGCATGGATTTGCCGTATCGAAGACCGGATAATGTTCTTCCCGTAGATGAGGTGCCCCTTCAATCGTCATCATCCCGCAAATGACATCGTTCGCTTCATCAATCTGCTTTTGGCTGAATCCGAGACTGCGAAGCACATCGAAATCGGCTTTGGCATACTGCTCCTCGGTAAACCCGAGCCGTTTCAGACATTCATCTCCGAGCGTGTGGCGGTTGAAAGCAAAAGGCAACTCAAATACAGTCGGTAGCACAGCTTCGATTTTTGCGAGGTCTTCATCGTTAAACCCTTTTTCTTTCAGGCTGTCCCGGTTGATATGCGGAGCACCGGAAAGCGACAGTGTACCGGTCACATATCGCAAAATGGCATCCTGCTCTTCTTTGCTGTAACCGAGATTTTGCAAAGCCGGACGGATCGACTGGTTGGCGATCTTGAAATATCCCCCGCCAGCCAGCTTTTTAAATTTGACCAGGGCGAAATCGGGTTCGATCCCCGTTGTATCGCAATCCATCAGCAAACCGATCGTTCCCGTCGGGGCGAGCAATGTTGTCTGCGCATTGCGGTAACCGTATTTCTCTCCCAGCTCCAGCGCTTCATCCCAGGCCGCGCGCGCAGCTTTCAACAGAAAATCGGGGCAATGATCCGGATTGATGCCCATGGGCTTGATTTGCAAACCTTCATATTCCTCTTCCGGCGCCCCATATGCCGCCCGGCGATGATTGCGGATCACGCGCAGCATATGTTCGCGATTGATGGGAAAAGCCTTGAACGGGCCCAGTTCTTTCGCCATTTCTGCCGATGTGGCATAGGCGGTTCCGGTCATGATCGCCGTAATCGCCCCCGTGATGGCCAGCGCTTCATCAGAGTCATAAGGGATGCCCGACAGCATCAGCAACGTTCCGATGTTGGCATACCCCAATCCCAGTGTCCGGTACTGATAGGACAACTCGGCAATCTCTTTTGAAGGATATTGCGCCATCAATACCGAGATTTCCAGAACCATTGTCCACAGACGGCAGGCATGGCGGAAAGCTGCGATATCAAAATGGCAAGTTTCCGCATCGAAAAACTTCGCCAGGTTGAGGGAGGCCAAGTTGCAAGCCGTATTATCTAGAAACATGTATTCAGAACACGGATTGGAGGCGTTAATCCGGTTATGCCGTGCTCCCAGTTTCCCGTCCATTCCTGCGGGAACAGTATGCCATTCATTGATGGTTCCGTCATATTGCACACCGGGATCAGCACATTCCCATGCAGCTTCTCCGATCTGCCGCCACAGCTCCTTTGCGGGCAGCCGTTTGCAGACTTCGCCGGTCGTGCGGTATTTCAGTTCCCAGTCTCCGCCTTCCTGCAATTTTTTAAAGAAAGAATGCGGAACCCGCACAGAGTTGTTGGAATTCTGACCCGATACGGTTTCATATGCTTCGCCGTTAAATGACGGATCATAACCGGCAGCAATCAGCGCCCTCACTTTTTTCTCTTCAACCGATTTCCAATTGATAAATTCCTCGATGTCCGGGTGATCCAGATCAAGGCAGACCATTTTGGCCGCCCGGCGGGTCGTTCCTCCTGATTTGATTGCTCCTGCCGCCCGATCACCGATCTTGAGGAAGGAAAGGAGCCCCGACGAAGTTCCACCGCCGGAAAGCGATTCCCCCTTCCCGCGGATCAGGGAAAAGTTGCTGCCCGTTCCGCTCCCGTATTTGAACAGACGGGCTTCTCTCACCCACAAATCCATAATGCCGTTTTCATTTACCAGATCGTCTTCCACTGACAAAATAAAACAAGCGTGGGGCTGCGGCCGTTCATAAGCGCTGTTTGATTTTTTCACTTCTTCCGTTTTCGGATCGACGTAATAGTGCCCCTGCGATTTGCCCGTAATCCCATAGGCAAAATGAAGTCCGGTGTTAAACCATTGCGGAGAGTTCGGAGCCGCCATCTGATGAAGGAGCATGTACACCAATTCATCATAAAACGCCTCGGCGTCCTCTTTACTATCAAAGTATCCGTTTTCTTCTCCCCATGCTTTCCAGCAACCGGCCAGACGGTGGATCACCTGTTTGACGCTCGTTTCCGCCCCCGTCACGGGCTGTCCGTTATCATCCATAAGCGGGTTCCCGGCTTCATCGTATTGTGGAACCCCCGCTTTACGGAAGTATTTGGAGATTAAAATATCCGACGCCACTTGAGACCAATCTTCGGGAACCTCTGCCCCTGTCATCTCAAAGACGACGGAACCGTCCGGATTGGTAATGCGGCAATCCCTTTTTGTATAGCGGACTGTTTCAAACGGGTCTTGTCCAGGTTGGGTAAAAAAGCGCTGTATCTTCATGAAGCCATTCCTCCGGTGCATAAGTATGTGTCAGAAATACTATATATAGAGATAATAACAGTATAACACTACTATATGTTGATACAAGTGTTATTTTTGGGAAGATCCATTGGCGATCGGAGAAGAAGCATCCTTTTTCCTGAAGGCATCTCATGTCTTTTTCGGCGCACCAGGGGATGAAAGTGAAGCAAAATCGGGCAAAAATGTTGCACCACTGACCCGCTCTGCAACACTTTCACAGAAAAAAAACAAGACTTGTTGTTTTCATTCACTTCAGGCAAACTATATTTAATATAGGAAGAAAGGATGAATCAAATGATCATTCTCTATGATGACCGCCTGATCAAACGTGAAGAAGCGAATATCGACATCGAAGACCGTGCATATCAGTTTGGAGACGGAATTTACGAAGTGATTCGCGTCTACCACGGAATACCTTTCTACTTAAATGAGCATCTTGAACGTTTCCAAAAAAGCGCCGATGCGATTCGTCTCTCCCTTCCCTATCCGGTGGAAACCCTCGCGCAGAAACTGCTGGATCTGGCACGCGAAAATCAACTGGAGGAAGGAAACCTCTATCTGCAACTCAGCCGCGGAACCTCTCCACGCTCCCACGCCTTTCCCTCAGATGCCAAACCTCTGATCATCGGGTACACACAACCGGACAGCCGCCCGCTCACCGCTTTGCAAAACGGTGTCACTGCCATTACCGATGAAGACATCCGCTGGTTGCGCTGTGACATTAAAAGCCTCAACCTGCTGGGAGCCGTATTGGCTAAGCAAAAAGCGGTTGATCATGGCGCAAAAGAAGCGATTCTCGTCCGTAATGGCACGGTCACGGAGGGCAGTTCCACCAACATCTTTATGGTAAAAGGGCAAACCTTGTGGACGCATCCCGCCAACCACTTTATTTTACATGGTATCACCCGGAAGATCACTTTACAATTAGCGGAGGATTTGGGTATATCTGTAAAGCTTGAACCATTCTCCCCGTCACATCTGGCCGAAGCGGATGAAGTATTTTTGACCAGTACGACCATGGAAGTTTGCCCGATTGTGCAAATTGACGGAAAAGCAGTCGGAAATGGCAAACCCGGACCAATCACCCGCCAGTTGCAGAAAGCATTTGAAAAAGAGATTGAACGCGTTTGCCAATGAAAAAGGAGACCGTTAACTTTCACGGTCTCCTTTTTCGTCTTGCTGCTCTGTTTTATTTTCGACCAACCGGAATCCTTCAGCATCCCGCAAAGTAATATCCTTGATCATGACGGGTGTATCATTCGTATAGGTCAACGCAACCGAATTAGAATCATAAGTCAAGTTTACCGACAATTGATTAAAGTTGGACGTGATTGAAACTTGGAGTGGTTCTCCATCCTCAATGGACTTCCAGGGCACTTCCTGCTCTGCAACCTTTTGCGGCTGATCACCGATTTTATAGAGAGCGAATTTGTTCGTCTTCTTGTCCCAGACGAGACGGAAGTGACTGTTATCCACGGCTTCGATTTCCACACTGTACGAACCTTTCTCCTGCGGCGGAACAAACAGGAACGAAGAAGAAGCGGATGCATCCAACCGTACTTGCGACAGCGGATAAACCCCCAGCTGGTTGCGGCCTTGCGAATCCACATCCAGAAGTGCCTGGCCAAAATCGATTCGCCAGGGCTGTTGGTTCATCCACATCTGTTCAAACATGTTCTGATTTGTCACTTGGTTCACATCCGGATAAAAGAACTTGACCCCGTTGCCACCGCGGAAGTGAAGCGTATAATCCCCGCTCAGCCGGGTCACGCCAACAGCCATCCATTTTTTCGATTTTCCTTCTTCTTCAATCGAAAGGCGAATCGGTTCATTAGGGAAATAATAAAGTTCAAAATTATATTTTTTGCCAGCCTCAACGCGGTACTGGTCACCGGAATCGCCGATCGGAATATACTGTCCTTTCATGATGTCATATAACTTGATTTTCCCTTCTTTATCTACGGCGAGCCCCAAAATATCGGATTTGTCGGGGGTTTCCAAATAACCTGTAAACCCGTTGAGCTGATTGAGAATAAATGAACCCTGAATGGCACTGTTCGGTTTGATCGGATACGGGTACTTAAAAGAGTTATTTTGATCATTGAAAGTAATCGACTGGAACAGTTGGCCATTCCCCGCTCCATTTTGTTTATCGTCCTGGGTGATCGGAGCAAACATATTCGCCAGCGTGCTGTCCTTCGCATCGCTGTAGCCGGCGTACCACTTCGTCACCGTCAGTGAGACCAGCACCAGCGCTGCTGCAGCAACTACAACCGTCGTCACCACTTTTTTCTTTCGGCTTCTTCTTGCCCTTCGGCTCAAATGGCTGCCTTCAGCCGAATTTACATGGCGCTCAACCTGAACCGAAAAATCTTCCAGCCCATTCTTTCGATCCAGGGCAAACATGGCAAGCTTGACAATTTTCGGCGGAATTTTTTTCGCTTCCAGTTGACGTTCAGATTGCTTCAGCCCCCCCATTGGTGCATGTCCCGTCAGGAGGTAAAAGAGCAATTCGCGCCATTTTTCATCATGACCGCTTTTTCCCGGCTCTTTCATATAATAAAACAAGATCAGCGGTTTCTGACCATTCAACAAAATATTCTTCGGATCAAGGGTAGCGCTGAGCGAAACCGGTAAACGATCCAAATCGCGCAATGTTTTCAAGCATTTGCTAACGACGCGAACAGCTGCTTCCGGATCCATTGCCCGTTCTTTGTTCACAATTAAAGGCAAGGGGTCTCCTGAAAAAGGAGGATGGACTAAAATGAGTTGTTCATCTTCTTCCATCACGTCTAAAATCGGGGCCAGATGGGGGTGCTGCATCCTGCGAAAAACATCCTTGTACCCGGAAGGCAAAGGACGGCGGGTTACTTTGATCGACTGAAGAAAGACTTGCGCCCCATCGGGAGATTTCGCCTGCAGAAGCTGTCCGGAAAAGAAATTGATTACATCTTCTACCTGAAACCTCTCATAATAACGACGCCTCGTGTGTAGTTCTTGTTTCAACGGCGTTTCCCCTAACCTTATATGGAATAAGTATAAAATAAAAAGAAAATAATATCATCACAACAAATTATGCTATCATAAGCGCTTGAAAAATCAAGTGCGATTTAAATAAATCAATTATAATTAGATATTTATATAATATTTAACACCTAAAGACGATTTGTTGATAAAATGCCCCTTCCCAATAAAATAGGACTCTTAAAAATTCAGAAAATACCCTACGTTCCCTATATTAAACGCTAAGTCTGTATAAATCAATCCATATTTAATAAAACACAGTCAAGCCAAACCCGCAACCGGCCCGGTCTCCTGTCGTTCCCCCATCAGCGGCGCAAATTCCACGCTTCTGTGCCATACCGCTCCCTGACGAGAGAATGTACCAATTCGATCTCTTCATCGATGAGACTCCCTTGCTCCAACTTTACGTTCATCCCTTCCTGAAATCCTTCATAAAAGGCGGTGATCACTTCATCGATTGTGACCGGTTGTGTCCGCAGCCGGTTAATGGCAACCGCTTTTTCACAAAATGCCGCTTTCAGCCGTTCCCTGACCCGCTCAGAAGGAAATTCCAAAACAGCAAATAAGGTTTCTTCATCAAAATCCAACAAGATGGAGCCATGTTGCAAAATAACACCGCGTTGACGGATCTGTGCACTCCCTGCCGCTTTTTTCCCCTCGATTACCAGCTCATAATCGGAAGGCGAATCAAAACATGCCGCCGACAAGTGGTCTTTGTGCGTGCGCACCGGCGGGGACAGACGGGCGTTTAATCCCAATCGGCGAAATCCTTGCAACAATCCCTGACTGATCACCCGATACGACTCACTCACCGTTTTCGGCATGAGCGGATGGTCTTCCGAAATGATGACACTGTATGTTAATTCCTGATCATGCAGCACCGCTCTGCCACCGGTCATGCGCCGGACAAACCCGAGTCCGCGTCTTTCCAATTCATCCAGCCGGATTTCTTTTCTCCCTTTTTGAAAATACCCGATTGACAGCGTGGCAGGATTCCAACCATAAAAACGGACAGTGGGAGGCACTTTTCCTTCTCTGTGCAGATGCATGACCGCTTCATCGATGGCCATGTTTTCGGCACCGGAATATCGCTGATAAGGCAGAAAGCGCCATGTTTCCATTTTCACCCACTCCTTTTTCCCAAAACTCCCTTTCTCCCTGTATTATCATTGAAAATCCCGCCGGTTGCAAAACAAAAATATCAATGCCCCATCTGACTCTGCATTCCCTCATGGGTCAGCGGATACAGTTTTCCATCCAGGGCAAAAGAGATTCGCCCCGTCTCCTCGGACACGACAAGGACAAATGCATCCGTTTTTTCCGTCAGTCCCAATGCAGCACGATGACGGGTGCCGATCTTCATCTTATGACCGGAGGTCTTTTGGGAAAGAGGCAAAACATTGGCAGCAGACAAGATAAAATCTTCTTTTACCACAACTGCACCATCATGCAGCGGATTCCCCGGATAGAAAATCGTTTCCAGCAAGGGAGCCGATAATTGTGCACGAATCGGAATCCCTTCCTGTATCCAGCTCTCAATCGGATCTTCCCTTTCCACCACAATCAAAGCTCCGTGCCGCTTCTTGGACAAGCGTTGGGCAGCGATCGCCAGCGCCGGGTAACGGCAGGTGTATGGAGCCAAATAGGTTTCAAAATAATAGGACGAAGCCACCTTTTGGATATTCGCAAACTGCTCGCTTACTCTGGAAAAATCACTCAGGATACAACAGCGGTTGTGTTCCAGTTCGTCCAGCAGGCGACCGATCTCCTGCTTCATCTGCTCCAAGATGGTCTGCAATTTCTCCCTTGTAACCGTTGACAATTCTTGCAAATAGGAATCCATGTTCTCAACCCCAACCTTCACATTCTGTCTCATCTTTAATGTGTGACGGGAGAAATTTTTTATCCTGCCGGAAATAATGGCAGAGAAGACAAGCCGGCTCATCAACCAGCCCACTTGATTAAACCGCATCGAAAGGTAACCGCATGATCGCACAGGTCCGGAAAAGGAGTCCCATCAGCCCGATATCCGTATTGGTCAAATGAAGTTCTTGCATCTCAGCGGAGCGGCAATCGGCAAGATCGCAACAACTCAGAACAAAAAAGCCGCACCTGTCAAGGCACGGCTTTTAATCAACCATTATTTTTCAAAACGAATGATGTTCGAATCTCCGGCTTTAACCTCTTCTGACTCCAGTTTTACCGTCGTTCCCGCCGGCAAATTGGTAAAGACTACAGGCGTAATCGTGGAAGTTGCTTTTTCCTTGATGAAGCTCAGATCAAATTCGAGCAGTTTTTGCCCTTTTTTCACTTGATCTCCTTCGCTGACAAACGTTTCAAATCCGTTTCCTTCCAGGTTGACTGTATCGATGCCCACATGGATCAGCAGTTCCTGCCCCGTCGTGGAACGAATGCCGATTGCGTGCTTCGTCGGGAAGAGGTTCACAATCTCTCCGTCAACAGGAGCGACAACAATTCCTTCTGACGGTTCAATGGCAAATCCGTCTCCCATCATTTTTTGCGAGAACACTTGATCAGGCACTTCGGAAATCGGAAGCAACTTCCCGGTCAAAGGAGCGGAGAACGCTTTGCCGTCCGACACCGCGTCACCTGTTTCCACCGTTTTCGGCGCCTCTTTTTCCGGCTCCTGTTTTGCAGCAGTCACCTTTTTGCCCATCATGATCTGTTTCATTTGTTCTTTGATCAGATCGGATTTCGGCCCAAAGATCACTTGCAAGTTATTGCCCATTTCCAATACGCCGGATGCGCCGAGCTGTTTCAAACGATCTTTGTTCACTTGGTCGACATCTTTGACCGACAGGCGCAAGCGGGTAATGCATGCATCCAAATGAGTCAGGTTTTCTTTGCCGCCAAGGGCTTCCAACACGTTTGCCGCCAGATCGTCCGAAGTGGTTTCGACGGCATTCTCCTCTTCCGTTTCGTCTTCGCGGCCCGGTGTTTTCAGGTTAAACTTACGAATCGCGAAGCGGAAACCGAAATAATAGATGACGGAGAAGACCAATCCAACCGGAATAATCAGCCACGGCTTGGTGTCTTGATCCCAGAACATCGCCAGGTCGATAATTCCACCGGAGAATGTCATGCCCGCTTTCACTCCGAGAATCGCCATGACCATAAACGACAAACCGGCAAAAACACAGTGAATCGCATAAAGAACCGGTGCGACAAACAGGAACGAAAACTCGATCGGTTCGGTAATACCGGTCAGGAACGAGGTAAGCGCAGCTGACAGCATAATACCGCCGACCACTTTCTTTTTCTCCGGCCGCGCCTCCTGATACATCGCCAAGGCTGCTGCCGGCAGACCGAAAATCATGAACGGGAATTTCCCGGTCATAAACGTACCGGCCGTCGGGTCACCAGCAAAGAAGCGATTGAGGTCCCCATGAACAATATGTCCATGCGCATTGTATGATCCGAATTCAAACCAGAATGGTGAATACCAGATATGATGGAGACCGAACGGAATCAAGGAACGCTCGACCAAACCGAAAATAAAGGCAGACAAGGCAACATTTTTCGTCGTAATGATATGGGAAAAGGCATCAATCCCGTGTTGGATCGGCGGCCAGATGTAGAAAAAGATCAGTCCCAACAGGAAAGAAGTAACCGCCATCACAATCGGAACAAACCGTTTCCCGCCAAAGAAGCCGAGAAAAGAAGGAAGTTCGATATTATAAAAGCGCTTATACAGCAGGGCGGCAACAATACCGATGATGATTCCCCCGAAAACGCCCATTTCCAAAGTGGGAATCCCCAATACCTCAATCGTTTGCACATGGTAATGTATAGCCATTTGTCCGAGGGCGGTATTCATCACGAGATACCCGATGACAGCAGCCAATCCGGCTGTTCCCTCTCCTTCTGCCAGACCAATGGCAACACCGATCGCAAAGATTAAGGCCAGGTTGGAGAAAACAATTTGTCCCGATTGTTCGAGGATCGGGATATGCAACTTGTTACCAAATGCGAGCAACAAACCGGCTGCCGGCAAGATCGCAACCGGGAGCATCAACGCTCTTCCGATTCGTTGCAAGACGCCAAAGATATTTTTGAACATTGCTGAACCTCCTGTGCTGTCTTATCATGCCCAACAGGATCCAAAACCTTTCACTCATGCTTCTTCTTCGAACAAAAAGGCATGAGCAAAAAAAGACAAATGGAACCGTTTGCAAAAGGAAAATCCCTTTTGAATCAAACGTCCACTTCGCCTTTTTTCACTCATGCCTGATCGAATCAGTAACACGTGAAAGGTAAAGGATCTGTTCAGTTGGGAATAATGCGTTGCAAATGCAATGTCAGATAACTGACTTCGGCAGGATGAACCGGTTTCTGCAGTGTCCGTTCCATCACTTTTGCCATTTTCCAAGCGATATTGTAACATATCGGGAATTGTTTGCGCAACATGTCTGCAAAACCATCCGGCTCAGAAATTTCTTCCTGGCGGATTGTGCGTTCAATCGCATACCGAAGATGCGTAATCAGCCGCATGTATGAAATGCTTTTGCGATCGATTTTCAAACCGGTGACCGCCTCGACGAGCTGGATCAATTTCATGATGAGTTCGGAATGTTGACGAATCTCCGTCAGATGGCGCTGTGTCAGCGCACTGTGGATATGCATGGCGATAAATCCGGCTTCGCTTTCGGGCAACTGGATCCCCTTTTTTTCATTAATCATTGCCACAATTTCTTCTGCCACTGCATACTCTCTTTCATAAAGCGCTCTCGTTTCGATCAGGAAAGGATTATTAAACTCCAGCCCTTGCTCCAAGCGTTTGATCGCAAAGCTGATATGATCGGTCAAAGCTACATGAATATGTTCATTCAGCGGAACATCAAACCGCTTTTGAATATGGTAAATAATATCATTCATCAGTTCCACGAGCGATTCGTCCACTTGCGAGAGCAACTGCCGATACTGCTCCTGCTCCTTTTTATTCTCCAATACAAAAAACTTTTCGACCGCGGGCTCGGAAATCAGTTCTCCTGCTTTCTTCTTGAAACCGATTCCTTTTCCGATCAAAACAACTTCCCCATAGGATGGATGCTCAGCGATGACTACATTGTTATTCAGTATTTTTTTTATGGTAAATGTCCGGTTCATCTCAAATATCAACCTCCTTGCCCCCGTTCGTTTTACAGAAACAGCAAAACCGATCACAGTATACAAAATTCCACTCGTTTTTTCTACATCGTCCCCTGCAAATCGATTCCAAAAAATGAACAGCCCCATCCCTGATCGGAACGGGGCGACTTATCAGAGAAACCGAAAATTCGCCATCCATAAACCGCCATCCATGGTAACGCACTCGCCATTGACATATTCCGCTTCCGCTGACAGCAGAAACTTCGCCAATGCCGCGATCTCCTCCGGGCGGCCATAACGCTTCAGCGGAACCATATTGGCGACCTTTTTCGCCATTTTTTCATTGGCGACCAGTTTTGCCGCCCCGCCTGTTTCTTCAATCGGTCCGGGTGCAATGCAATTGACTCGGATGCCGTATTTGTCCCCCCATTCAACGGCCAGTGTCCGGCTCATCGCCAGTACACCAGCTTTGGCCGCAGCGGAATGAACCACACCCGGCGCCCCTGTCCAGGCATAGGTGGCCACGATATTGAGGATCGATCCTTTCCGTTTTTTCTCAATCCATTCTTTGGCCACGGCCTGTGAGCAATACCAGGTTCCGTTTAAAACGATGTTAATCACCGAATGCCAACCATTATACGTTAAATCTTCCGCCGGCACAACAAAATTGCCTGCCGCATTGTTGACGAGATGATCGATTCCGCCAAACTGTTCCACCGTCTTTTGAACCATCGCCTTGACCTGATCAACTTCGCGGACATCCATTTGAAAAGGAAATACTTTGCCCGGCAATTCCTCCAATTCCGCTTTGGCCGCTTCAAGCCGATCTGCATTGCGTCCGGTGATGACCACATTGGCCCCTTCCTGGCACAACCGCCTGGCAATCGCTTTTCCAATGCCGCTCGACCCGCCTGTCACAATCACTGTTTGTCCTTGCAATGATATGCTCCCTCTCTTTTTTTGATTTTAGTGTTTCCTCAAAAAATTATCTCTTAAAATAGGATTCTGTCAATAAATATATAAAAACTTCGCAACAAAAAAATCCTTTACTTCTTAAATCCTTTACTTCTTTTCGGCTGAAAGATGGGGGTTCAACGCTAAAACCAGATACCAATCACACCGGACAAAAAAATGACCAGAGCCGGACGCCAATAAACTGACCGCATGGAGATGGAACTCCCCTTCAAAGTCCGTCGTACAGCATCTGACCGGTCGTGATCCGACGTATTCCATCGTAAGCCAATCCAGGGAACGGAAATCATCCCCAGCGCCGCCACGCAAACGTGAAACAGATCAAAAAAGCGGACAAGGATGCATCCCTTGCCCGCCATTCCTATTCTGGGAAAGTTGTTGCTGGCCGGGTTTCCAGTCAGTAACTCACGATGGTTTTTACTCGCTTTTTTCCCAGCGCAAGATTGGTTTGCGCGCCGCCGTCACTTCGTCCAAACGTTTGATTACGGTATGATGGGGCGCATCCTGCACGATTTCCGGATTTTCTTCCGCTTCTTTGGCAATTTGAATCATCGCGTCGATAAAGCTGTCGAGCGTCTCCTTGCTTTCCGTTTCCGTCGGCTCAATCATCAGGCATTCATCGACGATGAGCGGGAAATAGATGGTCGGCGGATGGAAACCGAAGTCGAGCAGGCGTTTGGCGATGTCCAGCGTACGCACGCCCTGTTGTTTCTGACGTTTGCCGGACAGGACAAATTCGTGTTTGCAATGCTGTTTGTACGGCAGTTCATAATACGGCTCCAACCGGCGCATCATGTAGTTGGCATTTAACACCGCATTTTCGGAAACCAGGCGCAGACCTTCCGGTCCCATCGTCCGAATATAAGCATAGGCGCGAACCAAAATGCCGAAGTTTCCGTAAAACCCTTTGACCCGGCCGATGGAATTGGGAATGTCATGATCGAGATAATAACGGCCGGATGCATCTTTTGCCACCATCGGCGCAGGCAGGAACGGCACAAGCTCCTTTTTCACTCCAACCGGTCCGGCTCCGGGTCCGCCGCCGCCATGGGGAGTAGTAAAGGTTTTGTGCAGATTCAGATGAACCACATCAAAGCCCATGTCTCCTGGACGGGCAATTCCCAGAATGGCGTTGGCATTGGCTCCGTCATAATAGAGAAGACCGCCCGCTTCGTGCACGAGATCGGCAATCACTCTGATCTCTTCTTCAAACAGCCCCAGCGTGTTCGGGTTGGTCAGCATCAGGGCGGCGGTATCGTCTCCGAGCATCTGCTTCAAGGCCTCCACATCGACCAATCCCTTCTCATTGGAGGGAATGGTGATCGTCTTGAATCCGGCAACGGTGGCGCTGGCCGGGTTTGTCCCGTGTGCGGAATCCGGCACAATCACTTTGTCCCGCCCGGTTTGCCCTTTGGCTTCATGATAAGCGCGGATCATCATCAATCCGGTCCACTCGCCTTGCGCGCCGGCCGCTGATTGAAGCGTCACCTGATCCATTCCGGTGATTTCTGCCAAATACTGCTGCAATTCATATAAAAGCTCCAAAGCCCCTTGTACGGTTTCTTCGGGCTGATAGGGATGAATTTTGGCAAATCCGGGCAATCGAGCCACATCTTCATGCACTTTGGGGTTGTATTTCATGGTGCAGGAACCCAGCGGATAAAAACCGTTGTCCACCCCGTGGTTACGACGGGACAATTCCGTGTAGTGCCGCATGAGATCCAGCTCGGATACCTCAGGGAGTTCGGCCGGTTTTTCGCGAAGATATTCCTCCGGCAAAACGTCCGTTTCCGGCACATCGGATTCGGGCAAGCTGTAAGCGGTGCGACCTGGTTTGCTCATCTCAAAAATGAGTTCTTTTTCCTTGTTATTCATGACAACAGCCCCTCCAAACTCTCAGCCAACTGATCGATTTCTTCTTTGGTCCGAACTTCGGTGACGGCAACGAGCATATGATTGTCCAGTTCAGGATAGAAGCGGCCGAGATCAAAACCGCCGATGATTCCTTTCTTCAATAATTCCTGATTGATTTCTCCGACCGGACGCCGCAGCCGGATGACAAATTCATTGAAGAAATGCCCGGAGAAAGCAAGCTCAATCCCGTTAATTTCGCTCAGGCGTTTGCTGGCATAATGCGCTTTTTGGAGATTGAGGCGGGCCACATCCTGAATTCCCTGCTTGCCGAGCGCGGACATGTATACAGATGCCGCCAGGGCCAGAAGTGCCTGGTTGGAGCAAATGTTTGAAGTCGCTTTGTCGCGGCGGATATGCTGTTCACGCGCCTGCAATGTGAGCACAAATCCGCGTGTGCCGTTTTCGTCAACGGTCTGGCCGACGATTCTTCCCGGCACGCGGCGCATCAATGCTTTTTTGGTGGCCAGATAACCGCAATGCGGACCGCCATAAGAGGCGGGAATTCCAAACGGCTGCGCATCCCCGACCACGATATCGGCACCGTATTCGCCCGGCGGTTTCAACAGCCCCAGCGACAGCGGATTGCTGCTGACCACCAGCAGCCCTTTATGGGCATGGGCAATTTTCTCGATTTCCGCCAAATTTTCAAGATTGCCCAAAAAGTTGGGGGACTGGACAATCACTGCTGCTGTCTCTTCATCTGCCAGCTCTTTTAACTGATTCAGATCCGTCACCCCGTCGGCCAGGGGAACTTCCACGATTTGATACCCCTGCCCTTTTGCGCTTGTTTTCAAAATTTGCCGCGCTTCGGGATGAACGGCACGGGAGATGACAATCTTCTGCTTGCGTGTCACGCCGGCGGCCATCGCAGCGGCTTCCGCCAGTGCTGTCGGCCCGTCATACATGGACGAGTTGGCCACATCCATCCCTGTCAATTCGCAAATCATCGTTTGGAACTCGAAAATCGCCTGCAATTCACCCTGGCTGATTTCCGGCTGATAAGGGGTATAAGCCGTATAAAACTCCGAACGGGAAATCACGTGATTGACGACACTGGGAATATAATGTTCATAGACACCGGCACCCAAAAAGGAAACATAGTGATCAAAGGATGCATTTTTCTCGGCGAGGCGGCTCATATGCTTGACAAGCGTCATCTCTGACATCGGTTCGGGCAACTTGAGCTTCCCCCGGTAACGAACACTTTCCGGTATTTCCGCAAACAGTTCCTCGACCGATTCCACGCCGATGGTACGAAGCATTTCCTGTTTATCCTGTTCAGTTGCGGGCAAGTAACGAAATTTCATGCAAGTTCATCCTCCTACCACCACTTCGGTTATTTGGCGCGCTTATAGAAAGGGGTTTTCACCACGATTGCTTTCAGGCGTTTGCCGCGGATTTCCACCTCAACCTCTTCACCGGGATTGGCATATTCCGCATTGATCAACGCAAGTCCCACGTTTTTCTTTAAGGTCGGTGATTGTGTTCCCGTCGTCACTTCGCCGATTTTTTCCTCACCGTGATAGACGGGATAATGGGTTCGCGGAATGCCGCGGTCGATCATTTCCAAACCGACCAGCTTGCGCGGAGCTCCTTCCGCTTTTTGCACGGCCAGCACCTCACGGCCGATAAAATCTCCTTTTTCCGGTTTTACGGCAAAACCGAGTCCCGCTTCGATCGGGGTAATCGTTTCGCTCAATTCCTGTCCGTACAGGGGGAGCCGCGCTTCAAACCGCAGTGTATCGCGCGCACCCAGGCCACACGGCAGAACTCCCGCTTCCTTTCCTGCTTCGAGAATAGCCTGCCACAGTTTAGGGGCGTCGCTTGCCGGCAAATAGATTTCAAATCCATCTTCCCCGGTGTATCCGGTACGGGATACAAGCCCTTTTACCCCGGCCAGTGCGACGTCATTTTTAAATTTAAAAAACTTGATCTCCGACAAATCCGTATCGGTCAGCTTTTGCAATACGGTCTCTGCCGACGGCCCCTGCAAAGCCAATTGGGCAATCTGATCCGAAATGTTTTCCACCGTTACATCGCCCTGACGGTGTTTCAAAATCCACTTGACATCTTTTTCGATATTGGCCGCATTGATGACCAGCCAGTACTCCTGCTCTCCGATACGGTAAACCAGCAAATCGTCCACCGTTCCCCCGTTTTCGTAACACATGATCGAGTACTGGGCATCGCCCACGTTCAATTTCGCCGCATCGTTCGTCGTCAGACGCTGGATCAGCTCGAGCGCGTCCGGTCCCTTCACCAGTACTTCCCCCATATGGGACACGTCGAACAAACCGGCGCGCGTGCGGACGGTTTCGTGTTCCTGCTTGATTCCCGAAAATTGAACCGGCATTTCCCATCCGCCAAAAGGTACCATTTTGGCTTCTTCGCAGTAAACCGAATGAAGCGGTGTCTTTTTCAGTTCTGCCATACCATGCACCTCACTTGTTTCCATATATAAAAAAGACAGAGAGATTCACCACCGCTGTTGGTTGGTGATTCCTCTGTCCTTATTACCAGAGAGTTTCCCTGCTGCATTAAGCAGAGTTGCCCCGTAGGTGGCTCGGCATCAAAGCGAGCGCTCTCCAGAGATGCGTCCAGCGGGCCTCCTTTTGCCTGAGAGATTCACCTCATCGGTTTGCTCCTTCGGCGCCACAAGATGTGGTCTCTCCTCCCGCCTTCAACCGCTGAACAATATCCCATTATGATATTTGTATTGTACCAGAAAATACGATCAAATACGAGAAAAAATGATGATATTGTTCGTTTTTGTTCCGTATGCATTTTTTTAAACTGAGACATACTATTACGGAACTTCCATTGATCGTAAAAGAAAGGTGGAGAATCTCATGTATACACTCCCGATACGGATGGATCGAGAGTGGCTTCACCAATTCCTGAAAAGAATCGAGACAGACAGTGACTGGGCAACTTGGGAACGTTTTCAATTGGCGCTGGAAGCGGCCGAAACTGAAATGATTCCCTCGTTTGAATCTATCCAAAGTTTAAAACAAATACAAGGGTTTCGTCCACTCCCTCATCAAATCGATGTGGTGGAACGCGTGATCAATGAGATGCGCGGACGCGCGATCCTCGCAGATGAAGTGGGACTGGGCAAAACAATCGAGGCCGGTCTCATCCTGAAAGAATATCTGCTGCGCGGCCTGGTGAAACGGGCATTAATCCTTGTTCCCTCTTCGCTTGTCCTGCAGTGGACGAGGGAATTAAATCAAAAATTTCAAATTCCCGCCGTCGCCCAGAAAAAAGCCTGGATGTGGGACAAATACGAGATTATCGTCGCTTCCCTCGATACGGCCAAGAGAGAACCTCACCGCGACTATGTGCTGAATCAGCACTATGATATGGTGATCGTTGACGAAGCCCACAAATTAAAAAATCGCCGCACGAAAAACTGGCAATTCATCAATGACCTGAAAAAAAAATATTGCCTGCTTCTCACCGCCACCCCGGTGCAAAACGAAATAGAAGAGCTTTATAATCTCGTCACCCTGCTAAAACCGGGACAACTGGGGAAACAGTCCCAATTCCAAAGTGATTACGTCGCCGGCAAACGGAAAGCGAAAAATGAAGCACAGTTGCGTGAAGAAATCAGGCGCGTTCTGATTCGCAACCGCCGCCGCGACAGCAACCTTCACCTGACGCGGCGTCTGGTGCAGACGATCCCCATCGAACTCTCAGAAGAAGAACGCCTTCTTTATGAAGGCATCACCGAGTTCGTGCGCGATCGCTACCGTCGCGGAACCGACTTGAAAAGCATGCTGGCGCTGTTCGTTCTGCAAAAAGAGGTCTGCTCAAGCCGGGACGCTGTTTTTCATACTTTATTCAAGCTATTTCAAAAAGGGGAGCAGGGAAAAGAGAATCTGTCCCCGGAAGTGGCCCATCTCATTGAACTGTTACGAAAAGTGACCCGTTCCTCCAAAGTGAATGCCGCAGTGGAACTGATCAAACAGATCGCTCCGGAAAAAGTGATTTTATTTACCGAGTATCGCGCCACCCAAGAGATGCTGATCCGCGAACTGGCCAAAGCGGGAATTCATGCCGTTCCGTTTCGCGGCGGTTTTAATCGCAACAAAAAAGACTGGATGATGGAGATTTTTCAAAAACGGGCTCAGGTCATGATTGCCACGGAAGCAGGCGGGGAAGGGATTAACCTGCAATTTTGCCATCACATGATCAATTTTGACATGCCCTGGAACCCAATGCGCGTCGAACAGCGAATCGGGAGGATCCACCGCCTGGGGCAAACGAAAGATGTACACATTTACAATTTCTCCACCATCAATACGATCGAAGAACATATTATCTGGCTGTTGCATGAAAAAATCCGGCTGTTTGAATCGGTGATCGGAGAGTTGGAAACCATTCTGGAAAAAGTGGACGGAGCGTCAACCATTGAACAAAATCTGATGAAGCTGGTGTTGGAATCTGCCGACGATGACCGCATCAGGCAGGAATTGAGCAAATGGGGAGATCAATTCCATCAGAAGAAACAAGAGGTGGAAAAGCAGAAAGAAGAGGAGGAACTGCTTCTCTATGGATCAGAAGAAGGTTAGGGAATTTACGGAACGGTATCTGAAATTGAATGATTGCCACATCCTTGAATCCGGCCCAACCTATCTGCTCACGCAGCTGTCCATTCATGCCGACAAGGATTTGCTCAATCGCCCCTTTTACTGGATGTATGTGGAACGGATGAACCTGCCGCCACAGCCAGTTCGGCTCTCGTTCGTCTTTGATCCCGAGAACCATCCTGAAGAAATTCGCGGTGAACATCTTTTTTACGGCACTCCGCGCTTTGCGAAGATTCTCCAATCCGCGCAAAAGCACGGCAAATTTGTGCGGTTGTATGAGGAACCGCGATATGAACCGGCTTATACCGATTTGACCAAACCCTACAGCCCATGGCTCGCCGTCAACTATAAGGTTTCTTATGTTTGTGATCAAAAACGGGACCGGCTCTGCTCTCTGGGAATCAATTTGAATGACGGAACCATCCGGGAAGGCTTTTATGAGGTGATCAAAGACCGGCGCTGGTCGAACAGACTCCCCGCCAAACGCTATACGGTTGAACCGCGACTGCAGGTGGTTGAGGCGGTCGGTGAACTGGAATATTATCTGGAGGAAACGATCCGGTGCGAAGACCTGACCTGGGCGGAAGAAGCTGAAAAACGGCTGCAATCCGAGCTTGAGCGGCTGGACGTTTTTTACCCTGATGAACCTTCCATGCCGGATGAAATCCAGAAAGAGAAGAAACGACGTCGGGAAGAAATCGTCTGGCAGTTTCATCCCCGGGTTGAAATCAGCGTAATCAATGCGGGACTCTTTTATGTCGACACCCCGCAGCAAAACCTCACGAATCAAAAAATCTGGTTATAACGAATAAAAAAACGGCTTGCCAGAGCCGCTCAGATTGTTGACAACATTCCCGAACAGGTTTCGTCCGGTTCGGGTGCTTCCCCCTTGAGAATTGCACCCTCCACGCCGATAGAAAAACAACCCAAACAGCTTGCCTGCAGCCGCGTTTTCTTTATTCATATTTACCCCAGAGCGCGTTCATAATTGTTTGGCACAATCAAAACATCCATCTCCAAGGCCTTCAACACCTGCTTGATCTTTTCCATGCTGGCTCCGCCATACTCATTCCGCTCATCCCGCGAAACCTGCGGCGGCGTGACCCCCAGGCGCTTGGCCAGTTCCGCCTGTGACAATCCCTTGTAGATCCGAAAAGCGATCAGCTTGCGCCCGATATTGTCAAAGGTGCAAGTCATATCGAAATCGCCCGCCTTATGCCGTTCGTATTCCCTGATCTCCTGTTTCAGCCGTTCGCCAAAAAAGCGGGACGGGGCCAACCCTCTTTCGATCTGTTCCTCGCTCAACCCCATCTGTTCCAATTCCCGCCTCTGTTCTTCCAACAGCCGCTCCTGTTCGCGAATCCTCTCCAAACTACGCTTGTATTCCATTTCCGTCTTAATCACAGTCTTCATCCTTTCATCAATTTTACAATGCCCTTTTCAATTCCAAAATCCCTGTCCTTGCGAAAAAACTCGTCAAACTTCATGTTTTTCCCCTCTTCATTGGTAATCCCGGAATATACCCCCGTACAGTGCGGAAACAGTTCCACCCGGTAGCGATACCACATCTCCAGTTGCAAGTTGCCGTATTCATCAAACCGGTGGCGATTCCATCCCCAGCATTTGTAAGGATCAAGCTGGTTTAACTTTGCGAGCAGCGTTCCGTCAAAAATTTCCTGTTCATTTCGCGGGACAAAATAACCGTCAATGTCTTCCGGCTGATACTTATCCGTGACAAAGGAACCGTCAATGTAAATCTCTTCAATTCCGCATGCCCACAGCTGACGGACACAAAACTCCAAATTATCAACCAGCCGGTTTCGCCAATATGCATCCCATGGCAAAAGCGAATTTTCTTCCCCTTTCACCAGAATCGATTGCCGGAGCTTGTCGAATGTCATAACATAATCCCCTGGATCCAATAACCCGTATTCATTAAACCTCATCCGTAAGGGTATCCTCCTGTTGTCTATCTTATTCATGAATCAAGGAAAACTCTCCTGCACACCTTTACTTATATGTTAACATACCGGACAAATAAAAGGGACTTTTTGCTGAAAACGCCGCCAGTTTCTCAAGCCGGAATGAAAGCGATATTCGGACGGGAGAGGGCTCACCGCTCTCTCAAATCCGAAATAAAAAACGATTGGCAAGCACCCCCTTTTTTAACCTTTTCCTGAATCGCTCTCGGAAAAGTAATCTCCACTTGGGCTGTGCAAACCAATCGTTATCTTCAACGTTCCAGGAGTTTGGCCAGAAATTGCCGGGTCCGCTGTTCCCGCGGAGAGGTAAACACTTCTTCCGGCCTGCCCATCTCCACAATTTTCCCGTGATCCATAAAGACGACAAGATCGGCGACATCACGTGCAAAGGACATCTCATGCGTCACAATCACCATCGTCTGTTTCTCCTTGGCCAGTTCTTTCATCGTCTTCAACACTTCGCCCACCAATTCGGGATCAAGCGCAGAGGTAGGCTCATCAAAAAGCAACACTTCCGGCTCCATCGCCAGAGCGCGGGCAATGGCCACACGTTGCTGCTGGCCGCCGGAAAGCTGTCCCGGAAATACATCTTTTTTCTCTGCCAATCCCACTTTTTCCAAAAGTCGTTCCGCCTTTTTGCGGGCTTCGGCCTTGTCCTCCCCTTTTACAACAACCGGGCCTTCCACCACGTTTTCCAAAACGGTACGGTGTGGAAAGAGGTTAAAACTTTGAAACACCATTCCCGTTTTGGCGCGCAGTTTTTTAATCTCTTTCGGCGATACTTTTCCGCCGGCAATCGAGATCGTTTCCCCGCCGATGGAGAGTTCACCCTGATCGGGAATCTCAAGCAGATTGAGGCAGCGCAAGAAGGTCGACTTCCCCGAACCGCTGGGCCCGATGATGCAGACCACTGAACCTTTTTCGATCTCCAGGTCAATCCCGGTCAAAACTTGAAGGTTGCCAAATGATTTTTGCAGATTCTTCACTTGAATCATCGCCGTACCTCCCTTCTATCCCGCATATCGGCCATAACGTTTTTCCAATTTTTGCTGTGCATAATTTAACACCGTGCAGACGATCCAATAATAGACGGCGACGAGAATATAAGGCGTCATATAATCAAATTCCCGTCCACCCACGATTTTGGCGCGATAAAACATCTCGTTCACTGTAATCATCGCCAACAGCGAGGTATCTTTCACCAGGCTCAAAAAACTGTTCATCAACGAGGGCAAGGCGACGCGTGCCGCTTGCGGAATAATGACGCGGCGCATCGTCTGCCAATAGGTCATGTTCAGCGAAGCAGCCGCTTCCCACTGCCCTTTGGGAATGGAAGCAAGCGAACCGCGAATCGTTTCGGCCGCATAAGCCCCCACGTTCACAGAAAGGCCAATCAGCCCCGCTGCTGTCGGTGTCAGGGTAACTCCGATGACCGGAAGGCCAAAATAAAGAATAAAGAGTTGAACCAACAACGGTGTTCCGCGGATGATCGAAATATAAATACGGGCAATTCCTTGCAAAATCCATCGTTTTGACATCCTGGCCATGGCGGTGAAGAGACCGATCAACAAGCCGATTGCCATCGCAGTGATGCTGATCCAAACCGTTGCCACGATGCCATTTAAAATAAACGAAGCATTTCGCTCAGCCAAATCAATATCAAACAAATTCTGCCACTGTATCGTTCCCAAAAAGTCCATGTTGGTTTCACCTAATTCAATCTTTTTTAATCGGTTTTCTTCTATTTAATAATGTTATCATCTTAAATTCAAAACATGTTCTTGTCAATAAAAATGGCGGCCACTATGGTGAATAGGGCCGCCAACATTCTTATGCACCGATTCCTTCAAAAAGCAAAACGCGTGCCGGTGCTGCTTCTGTATGAACCAACTTGATCGGGGCAGCAACCATAAAATAGGTTCCGGCTGGAACCTCTTTCAACCGAAGCCCTTCCATGATTAAAATATCAGCACGGAACAGGCTTTTATGCGTCGGATGACCAGGCTGGGCCCGTTCGATACCCAGCGCATCGGTTCCAACCCCTCTGACCCCTTTTTCAATTAAGTACTTGGCTCCGTCTTCGGCTAAAAACACAAATTCAAAATCAAATACATCTTCCCAGGAATTCCGCGTTTTAAAGAGAAGAAACTCGCCTTCTTTGATTTCATGTTTTTCCAAATCAGCACGAGTAATGCTTTCTTTGACATCCGTCAAGTCAAGCACCCGGCATTGCCCAACCAATCGCTCAATTGGAATGGTTGACATGGTCCCGCCTTCCGGAAGCATATGGAGCGGGGAATCGACGTGAGTTCCGCAGTGCACATCCATTTCGATGCGGGATTCGCGCGCGGTGGCCGTATCAAAGTCCTGAACGACGCGAATGCTTGGTTTCTTTGTTTCCTTATTTTTATATACGGGCATCTCCTCTGTGATCGGCATGGAAACGTCATAAATTTTCATGGTCAACTCAACTCTCCCTTTTTATCTGGTTACAACCTCATTGGCTTTGACAATCCGGGAAATATCTTTGGCGATGGCAGGCCGCCAGACATGTCCATTCGCCGCCAACAGATCATGTGCTTCTTGCGGTCCCCACGAACCGCTCCGGTAGAAAGTCAGCGGATGCCTATTTTCATCCCAGGCTCTGCGAATCGGATCGATAAACTTCCAGGCGAGCGAGACCTCCTCCCAATGCGTGAAGAATGTTTGATCACCAACAATCGCATCATAGATTAACGATTCATACGCTTCCGGCGAACCTTGCTCACAGTTGTTGCAGAATTCCATCGAAATCGGCATCACCTGGTTGTCGGAACCCGGTTTTTTGGCGTTGAGGATCAGATTGACGCCTTCCTGCGGCTGAATGCTGATGACCAACAGATTGGGGCCGAGATTGTTATCTTTGTTGAAATAGAGATTTTTAGGCATTTCCTTGAATTCAATGATGATCTGTGTCATTTTTTCCGGCATGCGTTTTCCTGTGCGGATATAAAACGGTACTCCGGCCCATCGCAAATTGTCTACGAACAACTTGCCGGCGACAAAGGTTTCCGTCATGGACCCGGGATCGACATTTTTCTCATTCCGATATGCCGGAACTGGTTTTCCATTGATTTCCCCGTCAACGTATTGGCCCCGTATCATATATTTTCCCGCCTCTTCCTCCGTATACCTGCGAAGCGAACGAAGAACCTTGATTTTTTCGTCATGAATCGCTTCGGTTTTCAGGCGGCTCGGCGGTTCCATGCAAACCATCATCAGCATTTGCAACATATGGTTTTGCACCATGTCCCGCAATGCTCCCGCATGATCATAATAACTGGCCCGATCTTCGACACCGACCGTTTCACTGGCCGTAATCTGTACGCTTTCGATGTAATGATTGTTCCAAATCGGCTCGAACAGCGAGTTGGCAAAGCGCATAACCTCAATATTTTGCACCATTTCTTTGCCGAGATAATGGTCGATCCGGTAAATCTCTTGCTCCGTAAACGTCTGCTTGATTTGTTCATTCAGTTTTTTGGCCGAGTCATAATCATGGCCAATCGGCTTCTCGATGATCAGGCGTTTCCAGCCTCCCGTTTCCGTTAAACCGGACAATCTCAGGTTGGTGGAAACAGTCGCAAACAAATCCGGGGCAAGTGATAAATAAAACAGGCGGTTCGGCGGCACTTGATATTTGTTTTCATATTCCTCGACAAGGTCCTTGATCCCCTTATATCCTTCCGGATTCGTCACATCCGCCACGGCGTAATAGAAATGCTGGATAAATTGCTGCCATTCATTTTCATCCGCCACTTTCAGGCGTCCGAACGAATCGATCGATTCCCTGACTGACTGGCGAAAGGCTTCATGATCTCGTGTAGAGCGGCCAACCCCGATCAAACGAAAGTGTTCGGGAAGGAATTTATTTTTGTATAAGCTGAACAGGGCGGGGAACAATTTCCGTTTCGCCAAATCCCCCGTCGCGCCAAATAAAACCATCGTAAACGGTTTTGCCATTGCAGACTGAGTCATTAGTTACACTCCTTCAATCATACCGACATTTCTTTGCTTAATATGCATCCAGATGCACTAGCTCATTCCAGCCATGCTCATAGAATATAGTAACAAAAGGAAAGAGAAAATAGTTTATTATGGAAGAAAAATAAGATCTTGTTCTTCCTTTCCATAAGAGAGGACAACAACAAGATCTTAGTGCAATTCTATTGAGTTACGTCCACACCAAACCATTTTTCTGAAATCTTCTTCAACGTACCATCTTTTTTCATACTGTCTAACGCTTGGTTAATCGCTTTCACAAGCTCAGGATTTCCTTTCGGCACCGGGAAGGCACTTTCAGAGCGTTCCATCTGTTCGCCGACCGTTTTCAAGGGCAAATTCGTCGTTTTCATCATTTCGGCCACTGCCAGGCGATCGTTCATGCTGAAATCGATGCGTCCGGCAGCCACATCTTTCATCGCGCTCATCATGTCTTCATAAGCGACGATGGTCGCCCCGGCATCTTTCGCCATTTTCCCGTAGTTACTGGTAGGCGTTTGCCCTGCTTTTTTTCCTTTGAGATCTTTTACGCTCTTGATCGAATCATTATCCTTGCGGACGACGATCTGGGCGTAAGAAACGGTATACGGCTCGGAGAAATCGAATTTTGTTTTGCGCTCCGGCTTAATGCCGACCTGGTTGGCAACCATATCGATTTTCCCCGTTTTTAAGCTGGTCAGCATACCATCCCAGGGGATTTCGACAAACTGGGCCTTCACCCCCATGCGCTTGGCCACTTCCGTGGCGACATCTACATCAAACCCCGTCAGTTTTTCCGTTTTTTCATCGTGAAAACTGAAAGGTTTATATGTCCCCTCCGTACCGATTCGGATCGTCCCGCGCTTTTTAATTTGTGTGAGCAGGTCACCATTTTGCACACTGCAACCTGTCGCAAATGAGAAAACGAGAACCAAACCGATCAGTATGGATAGCAGCGCTTTTGCTCTCTTCATCTATTTCACCCCGATTCAATCCCTAGTTAATAGGGTTATTTTTATGTTTTTGCAGTATTATTTATGGTACAGTTTGCCGGTTAATCTTGTCAATATCAAATGAATTGATTTTCATTAATCTGGAAATTTTTTCATTATCCGGCTTAAAAACCTGTCTCTGACTCACTTAGGACATGGTGTCCAACGTAGGCCCTTTTTTCCTTGATCGCTGTCATTCATCTTCTAGCATGCTCATTTTTACATTGACCATTCCCCAGTCTCAGTGGAGGGAAAACCTTTCTTCATCTCCTGCAACCGGGAAACCAAGTCAAACCGCGAGCTCCACGGCGATCAGTCTTAACTTTCCTCGCAGAATGTTTTTGGGCGATGCTGATGTCCCGATTGTGCTGCTCCAACATGACGGCAAGCTCAAATCAGGGCGCATCCGCGATGAATCTTTCCATCTTGTGGTTCTTCACCATGTACCTGACATGCAAGTCTATGGCGGAAACACACCATTCACACAGCAGGGAAACAAAGGTTTCCTCCATCCTTTTGGTGCAAAAGAAGAGAGCAAAAGGTGGTCAAGCATGCGAAAGAGGTGAAAGTCAACTCACACCCTCACCTGACGCCGGCTCTCATCTCCACAGCCGAAGCCAGGTGAATATCTCGCTCGCAAAAATATAAAAAAACTACATCCAATAAGAGAATGCAGTTTAAGCAATCACATCATTGAATTGGTTCGACACCGTTCCATCCGGTGCTGGTAAAGCTCGTAGAGTGAACGCAACAATGAACTGTACCGCTGATTTACTTCCTGCAAATAGACAGGAAAAGATTCACCACGCATGTTCAACAGGCTGAAACAGGTCAAATCCAGGTAGTAAATCAGTTCACGCAACTCGGAGTGGATTTCGACCCATTCACGGCCAATCACTTTTTCCAGGGTCCACTCCACTTTTTGCCTTACCGCCCGCGCCATGGCCAGTTCATTTTCTTTGGAGACATGATTCAACAGTTGCACACTCTCATCCAGCACGTTTAAAATCTCCCCCAACTCGTTGGAACAATTGTTCATTCCCCAAATCATGAACACACCACCCCGGAAGAAAACTTGCAAACGTTGCCGTAATAAACGAAAGATTAAGACTATGAAAGCCTGGGGACTTTCCGGGACGAAATCCCGGTTGATGCCAAGTCCCTGATCAGCTTTTGCTGCTGTTCAAAAAAACACAATATTTCTATATATTTACAATTACTATATCACCCCAGGGTCTGCCGAGCAAGAATTTAATAATCAAAGAAGTTTCGGCTTTGTCCGTACAGGCGCGCAAACATTTTCATGGCGAAAGAATCCGTCATTCCGGCGATATAGTCACAGACTATTCGCGCTCTTTCAACCTCTGTCTCCACCTGTTTCCACATGTGACGGTCGTGTTCGGTCAGGAGCCGGTCATCGTTCATAAAGGCGGAAAACAGTTTTTCAATCACATAAGCCCCGCGCCAGGCAATCGTTTGCACCCGTTGTGATTCGATCACTTCATCGGATACCCAGCGTTTGAGGCTGTCCAGAAGATCGCGCAGCTCCTTCGGCAGTTCGACACGGTATAAGAGGCGTGGCGAAGAAAAAGTATCATACGTCTTCTCTGCCCGGATCTGGGTGATGAAAGTGGAAATGACAGCAGCGATCACTTTTTTCAGCCGATACTTCAGCTGATCATGCTCCGGGTCAAGCCCGTCCAATTCGCACCATGCCTCCATCAGTTCGGGGTATTCCAGCCGTTTTTTGAATGGATAGAGCAATTCTTTGAGGTGGTTTAAGCGAATCAGCCGCAAATTGAGCGCATCTTCGACATCATGGGTACCGTAGGCGATGTCGTCGGCCAATTCGATAATCGAACACTCCAGTGTTTTGTGCAGTGTTTGCGTGTGACGTTCCGGGTCAGGCGCAACTTTTGTCAGGTACGCTTTTTCCTCATCGGTAAATGAAGCGAGAACCCAGGCAAATGCTTCCTGATCACAGCTGAAAACACTCGCTTTTGGGGGAATGGCCTTCTTTTCGCGGTCATACTGCTTTTCGTTCACTGCTTCGTCCAACAGGATCGGGTACTTGAGGATGGAGAGCAGCAACCCGCGCGTCAAATTGAGGCCGTACTCCCCTTTCTCCCCCTCCAGCCGGGTCAAAATCCGGAAAGTATGGGCGTTTCCTTCAAATCCGCCAAAAGCGCGCATGCATTGATTCAACGCCACCTCTCCCCGATGCCCGAAGGGTGGATGCCCCAGATCATGGGCCAGAGCAGCCGCTTCCACCAATGAGCCGTCAAGAAGCGCATGCTCATGAAAAAAGGGATGGTTGGTGTTAAGATGAATGGCAATCCCCCTTGCAATCTGGGCCACTTCCATTGAATGGGTAAGTCTCGTGCGGTGAATATCGCCCGCATAGCCGCCGATCACTTGTGTCTTTGACTGCAACCGGCGAAAAGCGGCACTGTGAATAATCCGCCCATAATCCTTTTCAAACGGATCACGGGCGTCGCTAGCGGATCGTCCGGCAGACGGTTTTCTTCGTTCCGTGTCAGCCGGGCCATATAAACGATTTTGCTTGGGACGATATATGATCATTTTGCTCCACCTCTAACCCCATTGTACCGGAATTTGGATACGACAACAAAAACGTTCACACCTTGCGTCAAGGTAAGTGATGTCCCCGCCGGCAATACAAAAACGCCGAACGCGCTTATTTCGGGTCAAGCAGTTCGGCGTTTTGGTTTAACAAAGCAGCCTTTCGATTTTTATTCCCTTCATACAGACCGAAATCAGTCACTAAACAGCAGATTTCATCTTTCTCATCATAACCCCAATACGATACATAATATCCATCACCTAATCCGCTTGAAAAAATTACAATGTTACCTAACGGGTCTATTTTTAGATTGGCCCAATCTCTGGTATCCACGTAATTTTTCTCCATTTCCTCTATTATGAAATCATCGTATTCAGGATTTTCATCCAATATACTTTTGTATTTTTTGTAAATTTCATCATCCATAAAACAGCCAACACCACAGTCAACAGGGTAGCCAAAAGCCTCACCCTCTTCCAATTCACTTAAATCCTGACCTTCCTTCAAAGCCATTTCCCAGCGTACTGCCTGACTTTCTTTAAACCTGATCATCGCCGCACCAATGCGTTCGTCGTCATCATCGAGATAATGAACAACGTTTAATACTACTGGATACTCTCCCGGATTTACTTTATTTATAAACGGTTCGGTACTTTCGTAAACGAAAGGATCACATGCGACAATTTGGCTAGAAGGTAAACTTATATTACCAGCATAAATATTTCTTGTAACCGCTTCTCCATTATATGTCTTGAACTTTACATTTCCCCGGTAAAAATGGTGAAAATCAGGAACTTTGATGTTCATCAAACTGAACCCTTTCCAATTAGAATAATTTACTTTGATACATTGGGATCACCTTAAAATGCTTCACTGTTCCGATACTGTAAAAAGCGGCCGTTTTGCAAAATCATTTTTACCTTGCTTCATTTAGCGTTAATTCCTCTTATGACGGGAAGACCCCAACTCATCATTCAATTGAAAAGTTACTCTAAAATCAATATCCAGCTTTTCACGCACTCATCAGGCAGAACCGTACCTAACTTCATCCCGATTTCTTGCAAAATCTTTTTATCAAACTCCCATTCATCGTTCAGAAAATGACCTCCGTATTTTAAATGACAAATCTCACCAAGCACAGTCAAAGTTTCAATAAAACCTTCAAGATCAGGCGCAATTTTTCTTAAATTTACACTCCTTTGTCCATGCCACGTATGGTAAATCTTTTCCGTTTTCTGCTCAAAAATGAAAGGGTCTGTAACGATCGTCTCCAACTCTTCCACTTGTCCGTGCGACGTTGCCTCCTCCCATATATCTCTTCCCCCACATGCCCGATTTGGCGATGTAAGGAAGTTGAAACTACATTTAAACTGCATTAGATTTTGTCCTTGATGTATTTCAACAAGATCCCTGAGCCTTGCTTTATAAGTCAGGACCACCCGCAAGGTACTCCCAAGAATGATCTTGACACCGTGATCCATTCTCATAAAAATACCTGATTGCTTCGACTGCCTTATCTTGTGTAACACACCATTTGGCAGGATACAGTTCACTGGTTTGTATCGTCAACTCATAATATTCTTCTTCACTTTCAGCGGGATCAATCAGACTGCAATTCACTTCTCCGTCTTCTGAAACATAATTCACAATATATCTTTTTTCCCCTTTAATTAAATTACCGCCTCCACAATACAGCGTCCCTGCATCAACCAATTCCAACGTGAAATTTGTCGCTTCTTTTCCATCCAAACTACAAATGCATTGACAGATCCTTTTCCAACTCGGGTTTTCTTCCTCAGGAATTTCATGATCTTCAGTAAGTAAAATCCATTCCATTCTCATTTCACCTTATTCATTTCTTACTGCTGGGGGATTCCGCGTGAATGGGGGAAATTCTCGCAAAACCAAAGTGGTAAAATGCTCGTAAAGATGATTGCATCAACGCGGAGAAGGGCACCGGCCGGCGCGTAAAATCTTCGATCCGACCGATGCCCCATCATGTGCAATCGCCTCCTGTTTCAATCATAACAGGCTGAAAAAACAAAAACAAGAACATTCGTTCCCGAATCTTCCTTTCAATTGCTCCGCCAGTGTTCCGCCCGGTTCCGGACAAGCTCAATCCATTCTTTTACGGCCGGAGAAAGCCATTTCTTCTTGTGATAGGCCATTTTCGTAAACACACCGCAAGTTTCATCCCGCCAGTTCAGTCTCGACAATCGTCCTTCCTGCAACTCTTTCCTCACTGTGATCATCGGCAAAAAAGCCAAACCCAGACCGACCTGTACGCAATTTTTGATCGCTTCGATACTCCAGAATTCTTCCCCCTGGGTTGTGTTAATCCCGTTGCGCATCAAATATTGCTCAAACAAAGTTCGGTAGCTGCACCCTTTTTCTGTTTGCAGAATAATTTCATTCTGAATATCCTTCGGCTTCACTTCTTCTGCCCTTGCCAACGGATGATCCGGGGCCGCCACAAGTGCCATCTCTTCAAATACCAGCGTCTCGACCGCAAGATCTTCCTCTTCCTCATGTTCCGCTTCCAGCAAAAATGCGAGATCCAGTTCGCCCCGTCGCAAAAGGTTTCGCATCTCCGTGCACAATCCGGGATTGATGATTAACTTCACCTTCGGAAATCTCTGTTTGTATTCCTGGAGCAACGCCGGCAGCCGAAAAGCGGCTAACGATTCCGGTGTCCCAATTGTCAGCGTTCCCGCCGGTTCCGTCTGGGCACGGATCTCCGCCAAAGCTTCATCATGGATGTTCAATAACCGGACGGCATAATGCAAAAGTTTTTCGCCCGCCGCCGTCAAAACGAGCTTTTTGCCCAGGCGGTCAAATAAAGGGATTCCCAGCTCTCCTTCCAACGCATGGATCTGCATCGTCACACTGGATTGCGCATAGCCGAGCTGTTCGGCGGCCCGGGTGATGCCCCCTGCCTCCACCACCGTTTTCAATGTTTTTAAATGACGGAACTCCAAACAATCTTCCTCCCCTTTTATATCGTTTTGATCGATCATCTCTATAGAATTTATCTATTTTACTGATAGTAACATCCTTTTTAAAATAAAAGCAACCGAACACAGGAGAGTGAAGAAATTTGAAACAACTGAAGAAAACAATCAGTTTGCCACAGATCATCGCCTTATACACGGCAGCTGTTTTGGGCTCCGGAATTCTTATCGTCCCCGGGTTATCCGCCCAGATCGCCGGCCCTTCCTGCCTGATCGCCTGGGCAGTCATGGCCGTCTTTACTTTGCCCATGGCCATTACCATGGGATGGTTATCCGCCAAATACCCTCATGCCGGCGGGGTCTCTCATTTTGTCACCCTTGCTTACGGAAAACAAGCCGGCATTTACATCGGATGGTTTTTTATCATGTCTGTCATGATCGGGGCTCCGGTTGCCGCCCTCACCGGGGCAGGCTATCTGAGTTCCGCGATGGGCTGGGGGGAAAGCGGACGAATCCTGGCAGGAGTGGCAATGGTTTTGGGAGCTTTAATTCTCAACTGCCGTGGGATGGAATTGGGAGGAAAAATACAGGTGGCGATCGTCAGCAGTATTTTAATCGTCCTGCTTCTTGCCATCTTCGGGGCAGTCCCTTTTGTGCAGGCATCGAATTTTAGCCCGTTTTTGCCACACGGATGGATTCCCGTCGGAGTGGCGACCACCATCCTGTTCTGGTGTTTTATCGGATGGGAAGCCGTCTCGCATCTATCGGAGGAGTTTGCCAATCCGCAGCGCGATTCGATCATCGGGGTGATCTGCGCGGCAATCATTGTTGGCACCATCTACTTTTTCACCGCTTTTGTCACCGTCGGAACCGGGAGTTACACCCATGCGGATACCGCCATCTCTTTTCTCATGCGCTTTACGTTTGGGAAAAGCGGACAATTGCTGACGGCCATCTTGTGTTTTCTCATCTGCAGCGCCACCGTCATCGCCTATACGGGTGCGGCGTCGCGCTTGGCTTTTGCTTTGGCACGGGCGGGTAATGCACCTGTTTTTTTAAGCCGGTTATCCAAACGGCAGACACCGACAGGCGGACTGGCACTGATGGCTGTCGGCTTTACGCTTTCTTTCACTTTTTACTCCACGGGAGTAATCTCCTTGGCCCATCTGCTCCTGCTCCCAAATGCTTCGTTTATTCTGACTTATGCCGGGGGATGCGCTGCGGCCATCAAATTATTGAAGGATTCCAAGTGGCGGCAGCTGATCAGCTTGCTCTCCTTTCTGCTGACAGTATGCATCCTGCCTTTTGTCGGTTGGGCACTGCTCTATCCGCTCTTCATCGCCTTTCTGGTCACTTTTTACCTCCTGTGGCGGAAAAAACATACCGCCCCGGTCAAACATGGGATTTTTCCGGGTGATTCTGATTCCATCCTCTAGCGCTCCCCCATCTCGGTATGGTACGATTCGATTTGGAATCAGATTACGAAAAGGGAGGTTGGGGGTCAAAGACCTCCTCACCAGAGATGTACACACCAGAAAACATACGAAATATCGCGATTATCGCTCACGTAGACCACGGTAAAACAACATTAGTCGATGCGATGTTAAAACAGAGCCGGATCTTCCGCGAAAACCAGCAAGTGGAGGAACGGATCCTGGATTCCAATGATTTGGAGCGCGAGCGGGGAATCACGATCCTGTCCAAAAACACGGCGATTCAATATAAAGGGGTCAAAATCAATATTGTTGACACTCCGGGACACGCGGACTTTGGCGGCGAAGTGGAACGAGTGATGAACATGGTGGACGGTGTCCTGCTCCTGGTTGACGCAGTGGAAGGGCCGATGCCGCAAACGAAATTCGTCCTCCGCCAAGCGCTGGAGCGCGGACATAAGGCGATCGTCGTCGTAAACAAGATCGACCGCGAAAATGCCCGCCCGGAAGAAGTGGTGAATAAAACGTTCGATCTCTTCGTCGATTTGGGCGCCACGGATGAGCAGTGCGATTTTCCGATTTTATATGCGAGCGGCTTGACCGGTGCCTCCGGCTTTGAACCGGATCAGTTGACACCGACGATGGAGCCTTTGTTTGAAACGATTCTCTCTTACCTTCCTTCGCCGGATGTGGACGATCAGGGGTATACCCAGATGCAAGCCACATTGCTGGGATACGACGAGTACAAAGGTCAGATCGTCATCGGCCGCCTGAACCGCGGCACAATCCGTCGCAATCAATCCCTGCTCCTCATCCCTGCCGAGGGTGAACCAAAAGCAGTCAAAGCCGGGCAGGTCTTCACCCACGAAGGCTTAAAAAGGGTGGAAGTCGAAGAGGCGCATGCCGGGGATATCATCGCGTTGACCGGGCTTGGCAAAGTGGGCATCGGCGACACGATCACCGATCCCGCGCACCCGGAAAGCCTGCCGCCGATCAAGGTGGAAGAACCTACGTTGCGGATGATGATCGGAATCAATACCAGCCCCTTCGCAGGGCAGGACGGAAAATTTCTCACCTCCCGTAAAATCCGGGAACGGCTGATGCGTGAATCTGAAAAAGATGTCGCCCTTCGGGTCGAAGATACGGATTCAGCCGACAATTTCCTGGTTTCCGGGCGCGGTGAGCTGCACCTTGGCATCCTGATTGAAAACATGCGGCGCGAAGGATATGAATTTCAGGTGAGCAAACCTGAAGTAATCTTTAAGGAAGTCGACGGCCAACTGATGGAGCCGGTGGAGCAGGTGGAAATTGAAGTGAGCAGCGAGCAGCAGGGAACCGTAGTTGAACTCTTGGGGAAACGGAAAGGCCGGTTGCTGGACATGACCGTTCTGGACAGCGGCAATATCCGTTTCACCTATCAGGTGCCGTCGCGCGGATTACTCGGATTTCGACTGCAACTGCTTACCGCGACCCGTGGAGAAGCGATCATGAACACGTTATTTGCCGGATATGAACCCTATGCCGGAGAGATTGAAACACATGAATTCGGCTCGCTGATCGCCTGGGAATCAGGCACGGCCACCACTTACGCCCTGCATTCGGCCCAGGAACGCGGACAGCTGTATATCACGCCTGGAACCGAAGTATATGAAGGAATGGTCGTCGGCCAGCATATCCGGGAAAATGACCTTGAGGTAAATGTCTGCAAGAAAAAACATTTGACCAGCATTCGCAGGGCGACCGCGGAAGAAGCGCTGCGCCTCGATGCTCCGCGCCGCCTCTCCATTGATGATGCCCTTGAATTGATGAAAGACGATGAACTTTTGGAAGTAACGCCGAAAACATTCCGTCTGCGCAAAAAATATCTTTCCAAAAATGAACGAGCCCGCCACGCGAAACAAAAGAAATAAAACCTTCGCGTCCTGACCGGCACAACCCGGGTGGATAAAGGCTTTCACATAAAAAATTTCGGAGGCAAGCATCAACACTTGCCTCTTTTTTTGCATTGCTTTATGTGTTCCGCGCCCGCCATTCTTCATAAGTGAGACGCGGCAGCGAAAACGTTTCGCCGATCTTTCCGTACTCCGTTCCCGCCATCCGTCCCACCGGCCTCAGGCGATCGGTATCAATCTTGCCTTCGAAATAAAGCGAATCATCCACGTGAAACCGGACGATTTCCCCGATGATAAAATCCGCGTTCGGAGTATCTCTTCCACCCAGTTCCAATATTTGCTGCAAACGGCATTCCATTTGAATTTTCCCCTCTGCCAGACGCGGTACCTGCACAATCTTCCCCGGCAGGACATGAAAACCGATCTTTTCCGCTTCACTCACATCGGGCGGAAAATCGACTGACGTCTCATTGACCATCGATACATTATCCTCATCCACCACATGGACGACAAATTCTTTTTTCCAAGCGATATTACGGGCAGTATCTTTCCGGTCGCCGTTCGGTTTTCTCGACACACTGAACCCGATCAGAGGAGGGTCGGTGGCGATCACATTAAAAAAACTGAACGGAGCAGCATTGACGATTCCTTCCGGGGATAATGAAGTGACAAACGCGATCGGCCGGGGTAAAATGCTTCCAATCAACAGCTTGTAATTCTCTTTCTTGCTTTGTTTGCCAGGATCAATTGTACGCATAAGGCATCACCTTTTTTCATTTTCCAACCAGCTGTACATATAAGCTGAATCTTCAATATTCAATGCCGCCTTGGCCACCTTCAGGGGGCGGAATGTATCCACCATCACCGCCAGTTCCTCCGTCCTCTTTTTCCCGATGCTCCCCTCTGCTTTTCCCGGATGGGGGCCGTGGGGCAAACCGCTGGGGTGCAGCGTGATCGAACCTTCTTTTACCCCTTTGCGGCTCATGAAGTTCCCCCTCACATAATAAAGAACCTCATCGCTGTTGACATTGCTGTGATAGTAAGGGGCAGGGATCGCCAGTGGATGGTAATCGTACATCCGCGGAACGAACGAACACACGACGAAATTGGGGCCGGCAAAAGTTTGGTGAACGGGCGGGGGCTGATGGATCGAACCCGTTATCGGTTCAAAATCATGGATGTTAAACGCCCATGGATAAAGGTACCCGTCCCAGCCGACGACATCGAATGGATGGAAGGCATACGTATAGCGATGGAGTCGGTTGCGCGCCTTTACCCGCACCTCGAACTCCCCTGTCTCCCGATGCGGATGAAGGGTTTGCGGCACACGGATATCCCGCTCGCAAAACGGGCTGTGCTCCATCAATTGACCGTATTCATTTCGGTATTTTCGCGGAACGGTAATTTCACCGCTTGATTCAATCACAAAAAATCTCGTATTCTTCGTCTTCAATGAAATCCGGTAAGTGGTTCCGACCGGAATGACCAGATAATCGCCCGCCCGGTACGGAAGATCGCCAAAAATGGTCTCCAGCACGCCTTCTCCTTCATGGACAAAAATAATTTCATCGCCATCGCTGTTGCGGAAAAAATAAGACATCTCTTCGGTCGGACACACGGTGGCCAAGGCGACATCCTCATTGGCCAGCCAATGGATCCGCCCGTCAATCGGATCACCGCCCTTTCCGGCGGCAAATGTGAGGAGGTGCCGATGGCGGTTGGCTCCTTCCTCTTCCAAAGGGATTTCCCAATCACGAATCCACTCTGCTTTGCTTACGGCGGTCGGGGGGTTCATATGGTATAAAATCGACTGGATGCCGGAGAATCCTTTTGTTCCCATCACTTGTTCCCGATAGAGCGTCCCGTCTTCCTGATAAAACTGAATATGCCTTTTAGCGGGGATCTGTCCCAAGCGATGATAAAAAGGCATGCCCTTCCCCTCCATTCTAAATAACCAAAACAGATTCTCTTTGTATTTTAGCAAAATAATCATTTTTCGCGCCAATAGCTGCTTTAACGCGGAAATGCACAACTACATGACCATAAGGCCCAGTTGACAGGAAAAAGGAGAAAAAAGTCTAATTAATAGGTATCTGTCCAACCATTTTCCAAATCCTACAAAGGAGATCGAGTTTTCAATGAGGTTATTAAAAGAAGGAGTGGCTTGGTTCAGTTCTTTGTTTACCGGGATGGCAATCGCGCTCATCATCAGTATTTTTATTCTGCAACCGACCAAAGTTCTCGGCCATTCCATGGAACCGACACTCATGCCGGATCATCATATTTTTGTGTCCAAACTCCCCTGTGTCCTGCAATACCACCCTCATCACGGGGATATTGTCATCATAGATAGCCGGATTCACCATCAGCGCACCTGGGTCGACGATTTGATGGACAGTCCCCTCTACGTCTGGATCACCGGGACTTCACCCCATAATATTTGGGTGAAACGCGTGATCGGAGTCCCGCGGGATGTCATTGAAATCAAAAATAACCGGGTCTATCGCAACAACCAGTTGCTGAAGGAAAGCTATATCAAGGAAGAGATGAACAATACGCCTGACATGAAGATCACGGTTCCCGATAATTGCATCTTCGTCATGGGCGACAATCGCAATTACAGCATGGACAGCCGGGAAATCGGCTGCGTTCCGATCGATCACGTGCTCGGGGTAAAAATATTCTGATTCATGCCGGAGAATTTTTTTCTTTTTATGCAACCTGGACAACCGAAGATGAGTCTAATATAGCAAACAACTTTTCAGGCAAAAGGATGGGTCATGATTGGATAAGGATCTCGTCGTTTCCGGTTTGTCACTCTTTTTTCTCTTTTTTATCACGTGCTGCGTGATCTGGTTTACGGATCAACCGGCAATCCATTAAAGATGATGTTGAAACGACCTGCCAATTTTCAATCCAGGAGAATGCGCCATAAAAAAAGCGCCGACCTTTGGGAATCGGCGCCTTTTGTCCATGGGAGAGAGAATGTCTTGCTCTTTTATTTTGCGAAGGAAGCAGCAACGTCCTGGCCGTGTGCAATCGCTTTTTCCAAAATGGCATCGGCCTGCTCCGGAAATGCTGCCATTCCTTCAGCAATAACCGATTCAACGTCCGTAATGCCGATGAATTGCAAAACGGTGCGCAGGTAGCGGTCACTGAATTCCACTTCCCGGGCGGGACCTTCCGAGTAAACGCCGCCGCGCGCCTGAATGTGAACCGCTTTTTTTCCTTTGAGAAGCCCCACCGGGCCGTTTTCGGTGTATTTAAAGGTTTTACCGGCAATACAAATCGTGTCGATATAGGCTTTCAGCTTTGGCGGAAATAAAAAGTTCCAAAACGGAGTCACAAATACATATTTATCCGCGGACACAAATTGTTCGGTCAATTCATTGATGCGATCCACTTTTTTCTTTTCTTCGGGGGTCAAATCCGCCCCTTTTGCCAATTTTCCCCATCCGCTGAAAACTTCTTCATCAATGTAAGGAATTTCTGTTTTGTACAGATCCAATTCCACAATTTCATCTTCCGGGCGAATCTCTTTATAACGCTCCAAAAAAGCCTTGCCCACCCGCAAACTGAAAGATTCATCAACCGGTTTGGGATTCGCCGTAATATACAGGACTTTGGCCATGAAATGATCCTCCTCTGCTCAAGTTTAGTAACTAACTTTAAATACGTAAGTATAATATGATAAAGAACTGCGAAAGTCAAGAAAAACCATTGAGCCGGAGCCATTGCACCGGTTTGGAAATTCATGACACCCCAGTGTCCTGGAAAAACTATTCTGCCAATCATCCCTAGTTTGTACTGCTTCTTTCCCGATTATCCACCATTAATTTTTCGCAAACTCCACTGCGGTTCGCTTCGCCAGATGAATCGCCTGCTGCAAAATCTGATCGTACTGTTCTTCGTTGGACGTTCCTTCGGCAATAATTGATTTCACATCCGTAATTCCCATGAAACCAAGAATCATTTTGACATAACTGTCAGCAAACTCCATCGCCTGACCCTGTCCTTGTGAAAAAATACCGCCACGGGCCTGAATATGTATCGCTTTTTTGTTGATCAACAGTCCCACCGGCCCCCGGCTTGTGTATCGAAACGTTTTTCCCGCCATGCAGACGAGATCGATATAAGCTTTAAACATCGGCGGCAGACCGAAATTCCACATCGGGGTGACAAATACATATTTATCGGCTGAAACAAACTGCTCAACCACTTCATTGATGCGGTTCAATTTTTTTCTTTCCTCCATCGTCAGCGGCACGTGCTCCACCATTTTGTTCCATCCGTTAAAAACATCATAATCCAATAAGGGGATTGATTCGCGATATAAATTTAATTCAATGATTTCATCAAGCGGATTGGTTAATTCGTATGCATTTAAAAAAGCCCGGCCTACTTGCAAACTAACAGATTCATGCTCCGGTTTGGGGTTGGCGGTTACATAGAGGACAGCTGCCATGTTTACACCTCCAGTTTTCGTCATTGTCTCAATCCAAAGCCACAACCCTGGGTTGCGGAGACCTCCTGTCATAAGAACGGCTGCCACCGCATGAAACAGAGATCGCTCATCACCTGGCTCAACCCGGGGATGAAAGCAGATCTCTCACAGGAAAAAAGCAACACCCCGATTATATCCATCTTTATAGACTGACTGCATCATATGATGATATTTTTATATTTGTCAAGAATAAAATAATTTTTATTAATAAGCATTACCACGCCACAAAAAATCCGACCCCAAGGCCGGATCACTTCAAATGTCAATTTGTCTTCCCTTCCCTTGACCGATGGCTTTGTTTCTCCTCCTTCATCAAAGTCTCAATCCACTCCGGATCATGAGGCAAAACTTCTTCTTCCTTCTTCACGGCGAGATCTTCGGGCAGCAAGAGGGTCAGCAGTTCCCTGGTGCGCTCTTCTTTCGCGATTTTTGCACATCGCTGACCGTGACGGTATTTCACCATTTGAAAAAAATGGCGAACCCGTTCCGCCCGGCCTGCTTCCGCATTTTCCCGGCAAATCCGGTTCATCTCCTGCCACAGCCGACGCCGGGCCGACTCATCAATCCTGTAATTTTCTTCTTCCGCCATCCGCTCAAACAATTGAACCAGTTCTTCCGGAGTATAATCGCGAAATTCAAACCAATGCTGAAACTTTCGAGCCAACTCGGGAACATGATTCAACCACTCCTTCAGTGGGTGCTCAGGCCCTGACAAAATCACAATCCGGTCGGCGTCTTCTTCATTGACCAATCGAATCAACCAATCAACCCATGATTGCCATTTGCCGGCAGAAACGGCATCCGCTGCCCAGGATTGCGGGTTGCGCAAATACAACACCCCTCCCTCGGTCCGGGCTGTCACTTCCCGCCTTCTCTCCTCCGCTTCCTCCGGCGGACTTTCCAGCAATTCCGCCGCATCGACGGACACCAGATGGCCTTTGCTCAAAAAATGAAGATGATTCATGGCCAACCCGTAAAACTCTGCCCATTTCCGCTTACCGATGCCCGGCGGACCGCAAAAGACGGCATGTGGCGGAGCGGGTTCCAGTTTTTCGATTCCCAGGCGCTTTCGATCGGACAAATAATCATAATATCGGATGAGATCCAGCAGCTTCCGCTTCATTTCCGTTTGTCCGATCATCCCCGCGCTCCAATTTTGCCAGAGGAGCGATAACGGATCAGGCCGATGGTCGGGGTCAGCGGAAGTCCCGTGTTCGATATCAAGAATCACCGGCCGGCTCTCCACCACATTCCAGTTGCTTTCCCTGATCTTGTCAAAACGGCACCTGTCAAAGGAACCGCGACCGTTTTCCACCACTTCGACCCCGTTGAGGCTGTCATGAATCGAACACTGAATAAACTCCGGATCCGCTGCTTTTGAAACATGTACTGCGGCGGCATTCATAAAGTCGTAAATCTCTGTATCCCGGATGGTTCCCGTCGCCTTTAACGACAGTGAAACTCCATGTCGTTGCCCGCGATAAATCCGGCAACGTAGCAGATCGAGATTGGCTTCCGAGCGAATGGAAACGAGATCCCCGTTAAACCCGAACAACTCGCAATTCTCCATGATTCCCCTGCCGCCCTTTTCGCAGAAGACCGCTTCTTTGTTTCCATCATGAATTCGCGTCTGCAAGATGTGTGGGGCAGCTTCGTTCAGAATCCAAATGGCCGGTTGACGGCTGAAACCGTATAAGTCACACTGGTCTATCATGCCACCAGCACCATTGGTAAAGAAAAAGGCACCTTGCGGACAATTTTTGATCGTACAGGCAAAAAAGCGGGGTTCGGCCTGAGCCAGCACCCGGATGGCCGGCTCGATTTCGCCTACCGAAAAGATTTTGCATTCCTCAAATTTCGCCTTTCCCCCCGACATCACCATCCCGCTTGTTTTTCCGTCATGAATCAGGGTGCGGATAAACGCCGGACTGCCTCCATCAATCCCGATCGCCGGACTGTGATCAAAACCAAACAAATTGCATTCCTCAAAAAGCCCTTTTCCATTTTCTTCCACAAACACACCGTAACCCTTCGTGCCGGTTATCGTACACTGACGAAATACAGGGTCTCCTGAGGATACCAGAATGGTCGTCATCTCGCTTTCGCTGTGCAGACTGCATTCCTCAAATAATACCTTGCCGCGGCTCCGGCTTAATATGGCGGCGTTTTTTTGACTGCTGATCCGACAGCGGCGCAAGATCGGTTCCGCTTCATCCACGGCAATGGAAATTCCCGGCCCCTTTTCGGCCCGCACATCGCACCCGTCCAGCACCAGCGCTCCCCTGTGAACGGCCACAACCGGTGAATCATTGGTGCGCGCCTGGCTTAAAGTGAGATTTTTAAGTACCGCATAACCTGCGCTCATTTCGATGGTGGCATATTTTTTTCCCACGATGACCACTTCTTCTTTGGCTCCTGTCCCAATGATTTCGATCATCCGGTCGATCCACAAATCTTCATGGTAGACTCCAGGTTCAACCTCAATCACGCTGCCGGAAGGCGCCTGATCAAGAGCGGATTGTATGGTTCGATACCTGCTAAACCATCTGCGTGATACCCGAATTGTCGACACTTCCGTTCAACCAACCTTTCCTGTTTTCCCCCTTCTTATTTTTCAATATGTCACGATCTGTCCCTTTCCACTCATAAAAAAAAAGACCGGCGATAAAACCGGCCCGATTTGGTCCCCGCACATGCAGCGCTCTTTATTCATAATATTTCAATATGCACGCGCGTACTTCATTCATTTCCTGGTTTTCCTCCACTTCGGACAACTTTTTCCCTACTTCGGCACCGCAAATTTCACAATATTTCGGTTCATGTTCCTTTACCTGCCCATCCATCGCTCTCCACCCCATCCTCTTTATTATAATACCATTATATTATAACAACACCTGTTATGCAACAGTTTGTATTAGTACAACTCTTGCTTTTCATATAAAAGGCGGGAGCCGGATTGCACAAGCTGGAAAAGGGAGGGATTTCACCTTTTGATCGCATAAATATGAACCAGGGTCATACGAAACACCGTCTCCTTTTCTTTCTCCATTCCTATTTTACGTGCCACCTTGATTGACGCTTTATTCCCGGGCTGAATAATGGATATCAGCCTCTGCAATTTCAATGTTTCAAATGCGTAGTCGCGAAAAGCTGCCGCCATCTCTGTGCCCAATCCCTTGCCCCAATATTTCGGCAACAGCCAATAACCGATTTCCGCTTCGATCCGTCCGTCAACAATCTGTTCTATTACACCGGAATGCCCCACCTTTTCCCCGCTTTTCCGGTCAATGGCCAGGCAAATGCCCATTCCGCCTTTTTGCGCATTCAGCCACTTCTGAAGCATCTCTTCCGTTTCCTCCGGCGTCTTTACTTTTCCGATATAACGCATCACCTGCGGATCACTGCACAACGAGATCAAAAACGGCAAATCCTTTTCCTTATACGGCCGGAACCGCAATCTTTCTGTCTCGATCAAAAGACTCATACCATCCTCCAAATCAAAATTGAATGAATATTCAATCACAAAATGGTTTAAGAATACCACCCGCCTCCCGGGAGGTAACGGGTGGACATTCAGCCTGCATTATTCGTATTTCACCAGGGACACAACTTCAAGTCCATTCAGCTTCTCCCTGCCTTGAAGATAAGCCAGTTCAATCAGGAATGCCGCACCGACCGGCTCCCCTCCCAACTGTTTGACAAGGTCAAGTGTCGCGGAAATCGTGCCGCCGGTTGCCAGCAGGTCATCGGCAATCAACACTTTTTGTCCGGGCTTAATGGCATCCTTATGCATGGCCAATGAATCTTTTCCATACTCGAGGCTGTAATTGGCCTGAACGGTTTCGGCCGGAAGTTTTCCCGCTTTGCGAACGGGAACAAACCCCACACCAAGCGCATAGGCCAGCGGGGCTCCAACCACAAACCCGCGCGCCTCCGGGCCGACGACCAAATCGATCGATTTGCCGTTTAACCTGGCAGCGAGCTCATCGATTGCTGCTTTGAAGGCTTTTCCCTCTTTGAGCAAGGTGGTAATATCTTTAAATCGAATCCCCGGTTGCGGAAAATCGTTGATCACTCGAATTTTCTCTTTGAAGTTCATGTTCATGTCCTCCTAAATGTTTGAAAGCGATCGTTGAAAACAAATACCTGCACAATTCCGTGTATGAAGAGTAGATCAATGTTTGCAGAACTTGTTGTCCGGCGAGCTGCCTTTGGTATAATTTGGAATCTGTTAACGGTTTTTTAGCCGGGTTTGGATGAATGCGTATTTCTCCATGCTCAACCCTTAAAAAGCCCAATTCCTCAAACACTTGAATGATAAAGGAAAGCGATCGTTTTTGCAATCCCGTATGGCGCATAAGTGCGGAAAAATGTTTGGACAGGGAGATTTTCTCCCGGCCGGCAAGCAAGCGGTACAAACGTTTAAAATCATCCCGGGTGGGAACTTTGGCCAGCAAATCGTCAAATTCTTTATCGCCAAACAAAAAATAGAGCCGCTCTGCTTCTTTTACCTGATTCAACCCTTTTGTGAACACTTCCAAATCAGGCGGCGCATCCACCAAAACTACAAATTTGGCAGCACGAACCTCCGCGGGCCAATCCCTTTCCGCAAGCTGATCCCAATAGACAACGGTCCCTTTCAAATCCACCGCCTGCAAGGGCTGTTTGATCATACCGGAACAAACATAACAGACACCGTCATGATCCAATCCCTTCAGCCTTTCCCAATCGCGACGGTTGCTGCGCCAGTCAAAAACCTGCAAATGGGGAATCATTAAATCCCGGATAATAAATTGGGGCGAACGTTGTCCGTTCCATTCGTTCATCTGCAATTCTCCGAGCAGGCGAATCCGGGACAAGGGTGCGATTTCCCTGGCTGCCTCACCAATCCGAAAACCGACCGCTTCCACGGTTCCCCCGTCCGTTTGCAAATAAATCTTCATATGTTCTTTATCTTTCCCCATCAATTGAACCCGGGCGACAGGAGCATCTTTGAGAATAAACAGCGGTGTGGGATTTCCCACTCCATAGGGAGCCAATGCTTCCATCTGTTCGATCAGGGCCGGCTCGATCCGCTCCAGTTCAAGCTCTCCCTCAGCGTGCAAAAGCGGGATGTAATCTTCCGGAGTCAGCCATTCCTGTGCCAGCTCCGACAGCCGCTCGTGAAGCAAATCCAAATCTTTAACGGCCAAGGTCATCCCGGCCGCCATCTCATGTCCGCCAAAATGGGGCAGCAAATCCCGGCAAGCGCTCAGGGCCTGAAACAGGTGAAAACCTTTGATGCTGCGCGCGGAGCCCTTTGCCGTCTGCTTTTCCTCATCGATGCCCAGCACGAGCACCGGCCGGTAATATTTCTCCACCAAACGGGAGGCCACGATTCCCACAACGCCCACATTCCAGCCCGGTTTCGCAACCACAATCACATGGCGATGGCGTTCCGGATTTTTTTCGACTTCGCTGATCGCTTCGAGCGTCATCTCTTCCACCAGCTGTTGCCGCTCCCGGTTCATCGCATCCAATTCCCTTGCCAGGCTTTCCGCTTCCCGCACATCCCCGGAAATGAGCAAACGAACGGCTGTATCCGCCGAATCCAGCCGGCCGCTGGCATTGATACGCGGGCCCAGAGCAAATCCGACATGCCCGGCTGTCACTTCGCGCCCGATATCTGCCGCTTCGATTAAAGCGCGAAGGCCCACCGATGTCTCTTCATTCATTTTCCGCAAACCATGATAAGCAAGGATGCGATTTTCTTCGATCAGCGGGACGAGATCGGCAATTGTCCCCAGGGCGACAAGATCGAGCCATTCCACCGGTACCCGGTTCAGCAAAGCAGTAGCCAGTTTAAAAGCAACACCGACACCGGCCAGCATTTTAAACGGGTAGGAACATCCCGGTTTTTTGGGATTGATCACGGCCAGGGCATCAGGCAATATTTCCGGCGGTTCATGATGATCGGTAATGATTAAACCAAGGCCGAGTTCTTTGGCATAATCTGCCTCTTCAACGGCACTGATGCCCGTATCCACCGAAACCACCAGTTCAAACCCCTGTTCTTTAGCCGATTGTAACGCTTCTTTGTTTAATCCATATCCTTCTCGAAAGCGATTGGGAATATAATAATCGACATTGGCCCCCAGTTTTCGAAAAACATGCATCATCAGACTGGTGCTGCTCACTCCGTCGGCATCATAATCACCATAGATCAAAATTTTTTGTTTCCGTTCCAGCGCATGCCTGATTTCCTCCACTGCGGTTTTCATCCCGTCAAGAGCAAAAGGATCGTGCAAATCTTCCAGCCGGGGCTGCAAAAATCGTTTTGCCTGATCATGATCCCGGATTCCCCGTCGAAGCAAAATCCGGGCCAGCAGGGGATGAATTTGGCAATCACGGGCCATTTTATCAGCCAGGGCATCATCCACCTGTTCTGCCTTCCAACGCCCCTTTGCATACAGCACGGTTCCGTTCACCTCACTTTGCGTACTCAATTATAGCACAAAGAAGTTTTCTCCCATCACAAAAAAAACCGTGGTTTCCCACGGCCTGACATTTTTATTCGGTTGCCAAACGCTTCTGTTTCTGCTTTTGCAGCGAATGCCATTTCCACACGATCCAGATCGGGCTGGCGACAAAAATCGAAGAATAAGCGCCGGAGATCAATCCAAACAAGAGAGCGAGCGAGAAATTGCTGATGCTTTCCCCACCGAGGAGCCAGAGTGCAAATGCGGCGAAGACGACAGTCAAAACGGTGTTGATCGAGCGCACCAGTGTCTGATTGATACTGGTATTGACCACTTCCGCCAGCTCGTCCCACGTTTTGGGTTTGTGTAAATCCATGTTTTCGCGGATACGGTCGAAAATTACGATGGTATCGTTAATCGAATAACCGACGATGGTCAACACGGCCGCCACGAAGACGAGATCCACTTCGATGCGGAACAGTGAAAACATCCCCATGATAAAGAGTGCATCGTATAACAGGGACAATACGGCCGCCACGGCAAAGCGATATTCAAATCGTAAAGAAACATAAATGATGATGCAAACCGCAGCGATCAAAACGGCAATCATCGCATTGCGGGCCGTCTCCAATCCGATGATCGGATCGACTTTTTGCTCCTGGACGCTGACATTTTTGTTAAAGGCCTTACTGAAATTATCGCGGATTTTTTTCACTTCATCCGGTGACAAAACCTTATCCGTGCGGAAGATCAAAATCTCTTTTTGCGGTCCGCCCACGCGGATATTGGGCTTTTGATACCCTAAATCTTCAAGAACGGTCCGCGATTTTTCCAAACTGACATTTGGTGCGATAGTAATATCAATCCGCGTACCGCTCTTAAAATCAACCCCGAGGTTTAACCCTTGCACGAGAAGAGATAGCACCGACACCAGCACGATCGCAATCGTAACGATGAAATACTTGTTCCGGTGTTTCACGATATCCAACTTATAGGTCACTGATCTCATCCTCTCTTACCCTGAACAGGCCCGGGCTTTTCAGCACATTGGAACGGACGAGCAGGTTAATCAAGATCCGGGACAAGGCAACGGCCGTGATAAAGCTGACCACAATGCCGGTGATGAGTGAAACGGAAAAACCTTTGACTCCTGCCGTACCGTAGATAAACAAAACGGCGCCGGCAATCACCGTCGTGATGTTGGAGTCGAAAATAGTGAGGAACGAACGCTTTGATCCGGAGCGAACCGAAGCCGCGATGCTCTTGCCCGCACGGAGTTCTTCGCGAATCCGTTCATTCATGATGATGTTGGCATCGACGGCCATCCCGATTCCCAGGATAAACGCGGCAACTCCCGGCAGTGTCAATGTAACATGGAGCAGCATGAATGCCAGCAGAACGAGGTAGCTGTAAGCGATGAGCGTAATAACCGCGATGAACCCCGGTAAACGGTAAAAACCGATTACGAAGATGAAGATCGCCAGCACAGCCAACAATCCGGCAATTAAACTCTGCTTCAGCGAATCGGCACCCAGACTGGCGTCGACCGCATAACTGGAAATTTCCTTCAGTTTGAGCGGAATCGCACCGGCATTCAAAAGGTCGGCCAGTGTTTGCGCCTCTTTCACCGTCTTCTGGCCGGTAATCTGCGCTTCTCCGGCGGTGATCACCTGTTGCACGACCGGATCGCTGATCTTCTGGTCATCCAGATAGATCCCGACCGGTTGCCCAAGGTAAGTGCGCGTCACATTCTCAAACTTGCTCGGATTTTTGAATCGAATGGAGACGACGGGGGCACCCGCCTGGTCATACTCCAATTTGGCGCTGCCCGGCTTGATATCGGTGCCGGACAAGAGCACTTTCCCATCGGGAGAACGGAATGTCAGTTTGGCTTGTCTGCCCAGAAGCTCCCGCGCTTTGGCCTGGTCTTTCACCCCGGCCAGTTGCACCCGAATCCGGTTCGGAGGTTCAACCGTGATATCCGGCTCGGACACACCCAGGACGTTTACCCGATTGTTAAGCGCAGCGGCAGTATCTTTAAGCGCTTCCGTGCCCGGGTTTTTCTGTTCAGTTTGATAAAGCACCTCAAACCCGCCTTGCAGATCCAGCCCTTTGGTAATATGGTTCCATATGTAGCTAGTGGTTGTTGCGACCAGAGCGAGAATCGCAACCACTAGGAGGATGAAAATGGTCAATTTTCCCTTTCGCACACTCATTTAAAGCTCCTCCTTTATGTAAAACACCATAATTCTAATTATCCTTTCTAGCCTGGGCAATGTCAATTTAGAAGACCGAGATGACTTAATTCCATTTCAAATCAAAAGAAGCGGCTCCCCTAACGAACCATAGGGCGCCGCTTTATTCAAGTCGGATCAGTCTTTATATACGGAGAGCATTAACCAGTTCATAAACCGATTTGCTTTCAATGACATGATATCGTTAACCAAACGGTTTAAGCGCGGCCAACCCCTGCGGTAGTTTTCCGACACACAGGCCCAGATTTGCTCACCCGTCACATTTTCATACCCGTACATTCGAAACTCTTCCGCTTTGATGTTACAAAGATCTTCAATACATCTCATCAGTTCCTTTTCGCTCAGAAGCTCGACCGAGTGGGTTTTTTGGTGGCTTACCGGTTTTAGTGCACCATATTTGGCCATAGCGTTCCTCCTCACCTGTTATGACTTCTCTTTCTTACATCGTTTTCGTTTTGGACTATTAAAAATCCTACTTTCCATTCTACCTGATTTTTTAGGTATGAGCGGCCCGGACAAGTCATAGATTTTAGTAACCTTTTGTGAAGGAGGGGCCAGAAGGGTGAACAAGGGTTTCCTACGCGGTACACTCATTCTCGTCGGAGCAGGTCTGATAACCAAAGTTCTCGGTTTCGTCTACCGGATCGCTCTTTCCCGGATCATCGGTGACGAAGGAATGGGACTGTTTCAAATGGCCTTTCCGATTCTGGTCTTTACCATCGTCGTCACCACCGCAGGATTGCCCGTGGCCATTTCTAAACTGGTTTCCGAAGCGGAAGCCAAAGGGGAAGAAGAACGGATTCGCTCCATTTTAATCGTATCGGTCTTTATTGTGATCATCACCAGTACCGTGATCACCGCTTCTGTCCTGCTGGGCGCCCCATGGATCGCCAAAACATTGCTCACGGATGAGCGGGCCATCTATGCGCTCCTGGGCATCGCGCCGATTATCCCGATCATCGCCGTCTCGTCCATATTTCGCGGGTATTTTCAGGGCAGGCAAAATATGAGCCCTTATGCTTTTTCCACCATCGTGGAGCAATCGGTTCGGATTTTCACTGTGCTCCTGCTGGCAAAATATCTGCTTCCCTACGGAATCGAATTCGCCGCAGCCGGTGCGATGATCGGGATGGTGATCGGAGAGTTTACCGGTATGGTTTATCTTCTTTACTCGTTTAAGAAAGATCCGACGCGCCCCCGGTTGCGCCTGATCTTTTCCAGACAGCCTTCGGTCAGCACACGCGGGAAAAAGGGCTCTTATCTCAGTGCTTTTGGCCGGACTGTTCGCGCTCTCTTGCGCTTGGCCATTCCCGTCACGGCCAGCCGCCTGGTTGGTTCGTTTTCTTATGCCATTGAGCCGATTGTCGTCTCCCAGAGTTTGGCTTTGGCCGGATATGTAACCGCCACGGCGACTGCTCTCTATGGACAACTGGAAGGAATGGCCATTCCGATTACCTTTTTTCCGGCGTTTATCACTTATGCCTTGTCCGTTTCACTCGTTCCGGCGATCAGTGAAGCAGAGGCGCAAAACAATCAATGTCTGGTGGAACACCGGCTGCAACAGGCGATCCGGCTCTCCTTAATTGTGACGGCTCCCTGCGCCCTTCTCTTGTTTCTCTTGGCCGAACCCTTATCTGTTTTACTCTTTCGTCAAGCCGATGTCGCCCGTCTGATTCAAATCATGGCCCCCTTTACCATCATTCACGCCTTGCAAGGCCCGTTCGCCTCCGTTCTGCAAGGATTGGACCGGGCGAACTTACCCATGCGAAACTCGATTATCGGGGCCTTGATCAAAACCGTTCTCATCTTATTGCTGGCTTCCAGACCTGAACTCGGGATCGACGGAGTGGCACTGGCGATCAACTGCGGCATCGTGATTGTGACTTCTCTTCATTTTATTGATATCGTCCGGCTCATCCCTTTCAGCATCCGCGTCAAAGAGTACGGAAAACTCATTCTGGCCGTCGTGGTGACGGGTTTCGCCGCCTATCAGGGAATGGCATTAACCAAGCAAATGTCCTTGCTTTCAAGCACTTTGCTCATCATGGCTATGAGCATGGGAGTTTACCTCTGCTGCTTAATCTTTTTATCCCTCATTCGCAAAGAAGATGTGCTTCGGATTCCCGTCATCGGAAAATGGATGGCGTTCCTGCTGCCACAATAAGCAAAACGGGCCGGTTTTTCATGACCGCCCGTTTTTTATCTGGTTTGATTATCTTTTCCATCAATGAATAATTTCCCTTCATAGTTGATGCTGGCATAATAGATTTCTTTAAAATCCCTGTACCCTTGTTTTTGAATCTCGTTTTTCAGCCAAAACCGCGTTTTCCCGATCTGTCTGAGCCCCTGTTCCTGCACTTTTCCGTCCAAAATCAATGTGATCGGCATTTGAAACGGCCGCAGTAACGGAAGAACATCTTCCTTCATCACCGGCCGCTTTTCCTCCCGGGGGAAAACGCTTAATCTTCCTGTAGTTTCCAATATTGCAAACTCTACATCTGAAACATCCGCGATATTCTTTTCACGCAACTGCAATAACAAATCATCAATGTTATAACGGGCTTTGGCCATCTCGGCATCCAGGATTTTCCCGTTTTTCACCAAGACGAGCGGCTTCCCGTCAACGAGCTGTCTCACTTTCCTGCTCTTGAGCGACAAATAGGAAAGAACGATTTGCAAAGCGGCCAAGGTGACGATGGCAATCATGCCATTGATCAGCGGTTCATGGGATCGCTCAATCGCCATGGCTGAAATATCGGCAATCATGAAGGAAACAATCAAATCGATAATGGTTAATTTTCCGATTTCCCGTTTCCCCATTAAACGCATGATAATGAGAAGAAACAGATAGATAAAAACCGTTCTCAGCAATATAGAACCAATCACCCCGGCACCTCCTTTCCCCCATAGGTTTCACCAACGAAAACCGTTTTATGAATGACGCAAAAGGTGATATTTTAATCCAAGCCTTCATAACATGTACCAGTGCGGAAGATCTTTTCGCGGAAAAGGAGGTGCAGCCTGCTGCGTGGAATTCTCGGCACAAAAGGGCCGGACCCACAGTGACGGCAGGTGAACTTGTATGAAAGAAGCCTGGTTCGATTCCGCCAAAAAAGGGTGGCAATCCCCGTGGATTATCGGACAATTGTTCATTTGGGGCATCATCTTTATCGGTTCCTTTATCGTCGCCATCTTTTTGCGCTACTCTTCGCTCGAATCCGCTGACATCCCCATACTCTCTTACATATTAAACGGGCTGGCCTTATTTGCCGGAGGTTTTGTCGCCGGCAAAAAGTCGGGAAAAAGAGGGCTGTACTATGGCGCTGCCCAAGGCATCATCTATGTAGCCATCCTTTTGTTGATCGGATTTCTCGCCTTTGATTCCCTGACAACGTTTCATCCTTTTATGTTCAGCGCCTTCGCAATCGGCCTCAGTTCGCTCGGGGGAATTTTGGGGGTAAATAACAGCAAAAGCTCCTGACCCAGTTTTGGGCCGGAGCTTTTTCTTTCACGCTTAACTTTCTTTCACTTCTTGCGGTTTTGCCTCCGCTTTCTTTGTTTCCTGCTTCTCCTCGACATTGGTGACACGGTCGATCGCGTGACGTTCAAAGGTAATGCGTGTATTGTCGCTCACTTTCAATGTGACTTTCTCTTCGTTCAGATCCACGACGGTGCCGTGAATGCCGCCTGCCGTGATCACCTTGTCCCCTTTGCGCAAATTGTTCAGCATTTCCATCTTCGCTTTTCGCTGGCGGTTGTTGGGACGGATGATCAGGAAATAGAAAATGAGCAGAAACAAAACGAGCGGGGCCAATTGAGTGAGCATATTCATTTACAAAACTCCTTCCATCAAATCATTTGCTGGAATCAAAAGGCTCTCTCCGGAGTGAGTGAACCATAATATTTCATCATAAACGAATCACGGAAATCGAGAAGCCGGTCTTCCCTGATGGCCTGTCGCACTTTCTCCATCAGCCTCAGGAGGAAATACAAGTTGTGATAGGTGGTAAGCCTCAGTCCAAACGTCTCATCCGCTTTAATCAAATGCCGTAGATACGCGCGCGAGTAGTTGCGGCAGGTATAGCAATCGCATTCGGGATCAAGCGGGGTAAAATCGCGAGCATATTTGGCATTGCGCACAACGACTCGTCCCTGACTGGTCATCGCCGTCCCGTTGCGGGCAATTCGCGTTGGCAAAACGCAGTCGAACATGTCAATTCCATAAACAGCTCCCTGAATCAGCGCGTCAGGAGAACCGACTCCCATCAGGTAACGCGGTTTATCCTTTGGCATGAGCGGCGTGGTATAAGACAGCACTTCATACATTAATTCCTTGGACTCCCCTACGCTAAGGCCACCGACCGCGTAACCGGGCAAATCGAGTTCGGCCAGCTGCTGTGCGCTCTCTTCGCGCAAATCCTGATGCATTCCCCCTTGGATGATCCCGAACAGCGCTTGCTCCTCCGGTCGGCGATGGGCCTTGATGCAGCGTTTCAACCAGCGGTAAGTCCGCTCGGTCGAAGCTTTCACGTACTCCCTGTCGGCCGGATAAGGCGGACACTCGTCAAATGCCATAATGATATCGGCACCCAATGCATTTTGAATCTCCATTGCTTTTTCCGGCCCGATAAACAGTTTCTCGCCGTTTAAGTGTGATCGGAACGTGACGCCTTCTTCGGTGATATCGCGCAATTTGCTCAGGCTGAACACTTGGAAACCGCCGCTGTCGGTCAAAATGGCACGATCCCAGTTCATAAACGAGTGCAGCCCGCCTGCTTCTTTCACGATCTCGTGCCCCGGCCGCAAAAAGAGATGATAGGTATTGCTCAAAATAATGCCCGCTCCCATCTCTTTCAATTCTTCCGGGCTCATTGTCTTCACCGTCGCCAACGTTCCCACCGGCATAAAAATCGGGGTATCAATCACCCCGTGCGGAGTATGTAAACGTCCCAGCCGGGCACCGGACTGCTTACATTCTTTGATTAATTCATATCGAACGGCCAAGATGCTTCCTCCTGTTACAAATCCCATTCTAACTTAATTCACATTCTCCTGCTACCCATTATAGAAAAGACTGATCCCAAATAACAAGTTCGCTTCTTTAAAAATTGCTTCAACCCGGAATGCAGGCTAAATGATCAACATGGCATCCCCAAAACTGAAGAAACGATAACGCTCCTTCACGGCCTCCTCGTAAGCGGCCAGAATCAGTTCGCGTGAAGCAAAAGCGCTGACAAGCATCAACAAAGTGGACTGGGGCAGGTGAAAGTTGGTCAACAGCGCATCCACAACTTTGTATGTAAATCCCGGATAAATAAAAATATCCGTCCAGCCGCTGTCAGCACGCACTTCTCCGTCAAATCGTCGCGCCACCGTTTCGAGCGTGCGGACGGAAGTGGTTCCGACCGCCACCACTTTGTTTCCCCGCTGCTTCGCTTCCCGGATCACCCCGGCTGCTTCCTCGCTGATCTCATAATACTCGGCGTGCATGTGGTGATCCTCGATGCGCTCCACCGTAACCGGGCGGAATGTTCCCAGGCCGACGTGCAGGGTGATAAAGACCACCTTGACCCCCATGGCACGAATTTCATCCAACAAGCTTTCGGTAAAATGAAGCCCGGCTGTCGGCGCGGCGGCTGAACCGACCACTTTTGAAAACACCGTTTGGTAGCGTTCCGGGTCATCCAACTGCTCGTGGATATAGGGAGGCAACGGCATTTGCCCCAATTCCTCAAACAATTTTTCCACATCTTCCGCCTCATATTGCAACCGGAAAATGCGGCCGCCTGCCACTTCCGTCTGTTCTTCGGCGATGGCCTGCAACCGGCCGTTTCCAAAACGGATCCGGGTCCCTTCTTTCACCCGTTTGCTCGGCCGAACCAATGCTTCCCACCGGTCATTCCCCAACGGTTTTAAAAGAAGCAATTCGATTTTGGCTCCGGTCTCCTCTTTTTCCCCGATCAGGCGGGAGGGACGCACCCGGCTGTCGTTTAACACCAAAACATCGCCAGGATGCAAATAGTTGATGATATCGGGAAAACGGGCATGCGTCCATGTTCCCGTCGCCCGGTTGACTACCATCAGGCGGGAGCCGGTGCGTTCGGGAGCAGGCTTTTGGGCAATCATTTCTTTCGGCAGTTTAAAGTCATACATTGATACATCCATGTCAAATCCCCATCCTTCCGAGCCTCAAAAAGAAATCGCCCGTTTGCTTAGCGAAACAGGCGAAAAAAATAGCTGATCAACGTTAAGATCACACTGATGACGATACAAGTGACAATCGGAAAGTAAAATTTCACATTTTCCTTTTCAATCACAATATCGCCTGGCAAGCGGCCCAACGGAAAAAATTTGCCTCCGGTCTGCCAGAGAAGACCGAGCAAAAACAAAATAACGCCGGCCAGCATCAACATTTTTGCCACCGAATTCATTTTGGCCACTCCATTCCAAAATGCTTCAGGCAACGCTCTGTTACCATCCGCCCGCGCGGCGTTCGCTGCAAAAAGCCGATCTGCATCAGATAAGGCTCGTACACATCTTCAATCGTGTGCGCTTCTTCTCCGATGGTCGCCGCCAACGTATCCAGACCGACAGGGCCGCCGCGAAACTTTTCAATGATGGACATCAACAGGCGATGGTCCACATGGTCAAGCCCCATCCGGTCAACCTGAATCCGGTCAAGAGCATCACGGGCGCTGTCACCGGTAATGACTCCGTCACCGGCCACCTGCACAAAATCGCGCACCCGCTTGAGCAGCCGGTTGGCAATGCGCGGTGTCCCCCTGGCCCGGGAAGCGATTTCCACCGCTCCGTCTTCCATGATCTTTACTTGTAACAGATCTGCTGCCCGTTCCACAATCAGCGTCAGCTCATCTATCGTATAGTATTCCAATCGGGCGACGACTCCAAACCGGTCTCGCAACGGAGAAGATAGCGAACCGGCGCGCGTGGTCGCCCCGACGAGCGTAAACGGCGGCAAATCCAGACGGACGGAGCGTGCACTCGGTCCCTTGCCGATCATGATATCCAGGGCAAAATCCTCCATGGCCGCATATAACACTTCCTCCACGGACCGGTTTAACCGGTGGATTTCATCGATAAACAACAGATCATGGGGACCCAAATTGGTCAGGATCGCCGCCAAATCCCCCGGCCGTTCAATTGCGGGCCCCGAGGTGATGCGAATGGACACGCCCAATTCATTGGCGATAATATTGGACAACGTGGTCTTCCCCAGTCCGGGCGGGCCGTATAAAAGCACATGATCGAGGGCTTCCCCGCGCATTTTCGCTGCTTCAATATAGATCTTCAAATTTTCCTTCACCCGGGACTGTCCTATGTATTCGCTGAAATAACGAGGGCGCAGGCTGTATTCGACCATCTCATCTTCACCCGTCATCTTCGCGGAGATGATCCGTTCCTCCATGTCTCACCCTCCTCATTTTTTCATCATCAACTGCAGTGCTTTTTTAATCCACTCTTCGGTGCTCAGGCTTGACTCCGCTGATTTTTCTGCTTCTTGCGCTGCCCAATCCGCTTCTTCCTCATTATAGCCGAGAGCCAACAAGGCGGCAATCACATCGAGACGGGCGCTGAAGTCACTTGGTGGTTCACTGTTTTCTTGCAGGGGCAGTGTGCTTTCGGAATACCCCCATGCCAGCTTTTTCAGTTTATCCTTCAGGTCCAATATCAGGCGTTGCGCCGTTTTTTTGCCGACACCGGGCAGCTTCGTCAATGTTTTAAGATCCTCCAGTTGAATGGCGCTGATCAATTGTTTCGGTGTCATCCCCGATAACATCGCCAGCGCAGCCTTGGGGCCCACGCCTGACACTTCCAGCAACAGCCGGAACAAATCCCGCTCGCTTCGCGTTGGAAAACCGTACAGCAACTGGGCATCTTCACGCACGACAAAATGCGTCGACAAATAAACCTCCTCCCCTTCCTCAAACCGGAAAGGGTTGGGCACAAACACCTGATAACCCAGGCCGTTCACGTTGATAGCGACATAATCCGATTCCCGGTATTCGACCGTTCCTTTGACAAACTCAATCATCGTTTCGCTCCCCATTTGCTCCATTTATGTATAACAGACGACGAATGGGCTTCGCAGATGGCAATGGCCAATGCATCCGCCACATCATCCGGTTTCGGCACTCTTGGAAGTCCAAGCAGCACCTTCACCATTTCCTGCACTTGCTTTTTCTCGGCCTGGCCGTAGCCAACGACAGCCATTTTCACCTGAAGCGGCGTGTACTCGGTAATCGGGATGTTCGCTTCTTCCGCGGCCAGCATCATCACCCCGCGCGCCTGGCCGACTGTAAAAGCGGTGGTGACATTCCGGTTGAAAAACAGCTTTTCAATGGCCACCACGTCAGGACGATGCTCCGCAAACAACTTCGTACAGGCGTCGTAAATCTGCTTCAGCCGTGTGGCAGTGCTTAAACCCGCCTCTGTTTGAATGCTTCCGTATTCGACCGGTTTTAACTGATTTCCCTTCTGATCGAGAATACCGAAGCCGACGATGGCAATCCCCGGGTCGATCCCCATTATACGCATGTTTCTCCCCTCTCCTGAAGCGAACACTCATTCTCTTCGGACGATTATACCATAAAACAGGGAGCGCCGGGGGATGAAATGGAATAAAGCCGGGCAAAGCATCGGCCGGACTGAAGATCGGACCCGATCGTTTATTGATTTCGACCGGCCACCACTGGCCGACTTAAGAACCTTGGCAGATCAAAAGCCGGCCAGCAACGCGCTTTGACGGAAAAAAAGCGGACGGCAGAAGATCACTCTCCTGCCGTCCGCATCTGCCCGGTATGTTCCGATCATTCGCTTCGAAATGGCAGGCGCTCTTTTGGCGAACCAAACCATTTCTCTTATGTTCACTTGTCGTTCTCATTGACTCACCTTGTTCGTATACTCTTCATAAGCAGGGATATTCAACAATTTGTCCACTGTCACAAATTCATATCCCTGCCCCCGAAAGTAATCGATCAAACCGGGAAGCACCTGAACCGTGGATTGCAGCTGCTTGCCCCCGGCGCAATGCTGCAGGATGATTCCGCCAGGGTCCGCTTCCCGTTTCACGGTGGCCATGATTTGCTCCGGAGACTGTCCGGCCCAATCGCGCGTATCAACACTCCACTGGATAATTTTAAAGTTTTTCTGCCCGAAGTGCTGTTCCAGCTGATCATTAATGGCTCCGTAAGGCGGGCGCAACAATAATGGCGATTTATGGATCGTTTGATAAATCAACTGATTGGTTTGGCCGATTTGCCTGTCGGTTTCCGGGTGTTTTAACTTCGTCAATTGGGGATGATTAAAAGAATGATTCCCGATCGTGTGCCCGTCGCGATCGATTTCCCTCAACATATCCGGATATTTCTTCACCATATTCCCGACGACAAAAAATGTGGCCGGAACCTGCTTCTGTTTAAGAATCTTCAAGATTTGCGGTGTAAATTCCCGATCCGGTCCGTCATCAAAAGTCAGGGCAATCTGTTTTTTGAATTTCGGGCCTTTAAAAACCATGGTCTTTTCTTTGATCCGATCCAATTCCGCCATCTGATCTTTGGTCATCGCCTCCTCGGGTTTGGCGACGGCCGGTTGTGCCTCACTTACCTGATGTTCGGGCGGCGGAAATCCCTTCGCTTGATTTTGCCGGCTTTCCTCTGCCATCTGACCCGCCTCTTGCGAAGACTTCCGCGAAACTTCAGATGGTCCGCGGTCTTTCGGCAGGGAACTCTCCTTCTTGGCACAAGCCGACACAAACAAAACCATGGCGAGCATAGCCCCCGTTACCCCTGCCACTCTCTTAAAACCGGTCATGTTATAAACCACTCCCAAAGAAAAAGAAAGTGCGGCTAGTCACGCACTTTAAAAGAGACAAAATCCCTTCTATGATAACAAATTCCTTTCATATACGGGTTTATTCTAACACATCCGTTTCTTTTCGACAGCACTATTTTTATTTCCTAATGATCCGGTCTGTTGCAGCATTCTTTTAACAACAAATAAAAAAGGCTTTCTTTTTGGTCGAAAGCCTCAGGATAAACCTGTTGTCAACCCTTTTTCCGGCAATGGTAGACAAAGGCTGGCGGAAGATTGAAGGGGACAAAGGACAGATCCACCGTATGGAAACGATCCAGCAATTGTTTTCTCATCTGCAACGAATATTGGAATGTGATAAAGATGCCATCCGGTTTTAAGGCCCGGTACACACCCGTCAAAATCTGGTCCCGCAATGGCTGCGGCAAAACAGCAAAAGGCAATCCCGACAGAATTACGTCCACCTGCCCGGGTTCAATCCCGTTATCCGCCAACGACGGAATCAGTTCACAGGCGTTGTCACCAATGATAAAATCCGGAAAACGACGGATTAATCGTTCACGCAAATGGAGATCTTTTTCAAAAATCATCTTTTTGGCGCCTGATCGGGCCAATTTTTTTATGCCTTCAGTAAAAACCCCTGTTCCCGCTCCCAATTCCACCACTATCTCCGTGCGGGCCCAATCGACTTCCTTTAACATCGCCCGGGCCAAAAATCGGGAACTGGGAGTGACGCTTCCAACTGTTCTTGGAGAACGGAGAAATGAATAGAAAAAACGAAGGCGATCTGCAATCGCATGATCCATGAGCTGCAACATGAAAAACACCTTTCCGGCCACTATAAATCATAGTATTTTTATTGGATTTATGAGTATATAATAACACGAATAATTGTTAAAAAATATCCTTAAAACCCTTAAATCTGTCCAAAAAAGCCTTTTTTTAAATGTTTTCCTCAAAAAGGAAATTCCATTCATCCCCAACACAGGGCAAAATCCCGGAAAAAGTTTCTTGAATGAAGCGGATCTTTCCGGGAAAATGGAATCGAAAGGAGAGAAAACCATGCAAAAACGCTGGGTTGCCGATTTAACGTTGACAGGGATTGCCTTTGTCTGGGGAATTACCTTTGTGCTGGTGCAAGATGCAATTGCCACCCTTCCTCCGTTTCATTTCTTGATGATCCGCTTTGCCTTGGCGGCCTTTTTTCTTTTCATCTACCTGCTTTGTCGAAAACCGGAAAATTTATCAAAAAGCGACCGTAAACGAAATTGGACTGCCGGAGCCCTGTTGGGCTTGTTTCTGTTTTTGGGCTACGCCTTGCAAACCTTCAGCCTGCTCTATACCACTTCAGGCAAATCGGGATTTCTCACTGGCACTTCCGTGGCTCTGGTTCCGGTTTTTGCCCTTTTCATTCTGAGAGAAAAAATGAAATTTTCGTCCGCCATTGGAGCATTGCTTGCTCTTTGCGGCTTGTATCTCCTCGCCTTTACTGATTTCAGTTCTGTTAACTACGGAGATGTGCTCGCCTTTCTCTGTGCTATTTTTTTCGCTTTGCAAATTATTTATACCGGGAAATATACAAATTCCACTTCGATGATGCACCTGGTCACGATCCAACTGGCCACGGTGGCCGTGCTAAGCGGAATTTGCGCACTGTTCACTGAGCGGCGGACCATTTTCGCAGGGCTCGGGCACCTGTTCACGCCAGGGGTGATCATTGCGCTTGTGGTTACCTCTTTGTTTTGCACTTCACTCGCCTTTATCGCCCAAACTCATGTACAAAAACAAACGAGTCCGACAAAAGTAGCGCTCATCTTCTCCCTGGAACCCGTCTTTGCGGCGTTGGGAGATTACTTCTGGAACGGAATCGCATTGACCGGACGCTCCTTCCTCGGGTGTCTGTTTATTTTGGCCGGGATGATTTTGTCCGAACTTCCTGCCTCGTCATTCAGTTTTTTAAAAAGAAAAGCGGGGAAGAATCTCAAAAAAAACGGGTGACCTCCAAATGTAAGGTCACCCGCTTCACAAGTGAAGACCCAGGATCAGCGTTTTAACCAACCGAGCAGGGCAAATATTTTCATCTCTTTTTCCGCTTTCTCTCTAACCTCATCGGACCATCGTTTCTCCCACTCTTCCCAGTCCCCTTTTCCTTCCTGGATCTCCAATACCTCCTGCAGGGCTTTTTCCAACTGAAAGTTTTTGATCAACCTGCCCATAACCCGTCTCTCCTGTTCCTGTTACACCTATTCAGGATCATATGCGCCAGCGCATGGGAACATGACGGGATTAAAAAAGCAGGAGAAGGACATTCTTCCCCTCACGCCGCCTTATTTTTGCTCCAACTGTTTTTGGAAGAACGCAGTCAATCGGGCTCCGTTATCCTGCAAATCCTCTTCATCCACGGTGAAGTTAACCCTTCTACGATCATCGACCGCATGATTTTCTTCATCTTTTTGCTTATGTAATTCCAATGCCATTATGCCTCCTCCAAAGTTGACCAGCCGCACATCGGACAGGTAATCATATTGCGACGGCAGCGAAAAGACAAACTCCTGATGGAAGGGACAGCCGCGCACTTTGTCGCCGGCAAATTCAGTCGTATGTCCGACATAGCTCAGATCCAGATCGAGGCGCTTCAGCGATTCGATGGCCAAATTCAAAAAGGGATGCGCTTCCACTGCGATAACATCGCGATCTTTCGGGTCGATGGCATAATCGATGGCCAATTCGGTACGCAATAAAATTTTGTAGTTTGGCGTAGTGATTGGCACATTTTCGGCCAGTGCAAAAGCAAACGGGATGGATCTTTTTTCATATGGGGCAATCACGCCGATCGGATTGATTTTTTGCTCCTGCCAGATGAAAGGAAAATGCTGGTCACCCACAATATCGACCAACAGCTGCAGATTGATCTCCTTGATCTCTTGTTCGACATCGCCCCCTTCGATCTCGATCAGGCCTTCAATCTCCTCCTCCTGGCGAAAGGTGGTTTTGTCCAGAACGGCATTTACTTTGGCCGAGCCGATTTTCATGCTGGCTAATATCTCTTTAAACATTGGTTCACTCTCCTGGCATGTCATGAATCAATGTGATGAAACGCAGTAATCGGGAAAAGCAGGGGCAGCCGGTTTGCATCAGCAAGCCTTCAACCCACCCCTATTACAGAATGGGGGCAAAAGGAACAAGGATATGCAAAAATGAAAACAGGAATGTTTTTACAGATGCTGACCGCTGAAAATCGACGTTGCGCAGCCCGAACCGCAAATGATATGCGCGTCCTCCAACAATCCTTTGTTTTCAAACGGACGGCGCATCAATCCCGCGCCTCTTTTTGTTTTTGCCGGTTAAATTCCTCTGATTTTCCCTTGGGAATCGTCAAGCTGGCCCAATCCCGATCTTTCAGGGCTTTGGCGATAAAAACGATTTGCCCGATATGATAGGAATAGTGGTACATCTGACGCTCGATCGCCTGGATCACACTGTGTTTTTCACCACGAATGGTCACCGTTTTTGCCAGATCTTCTTCCGTCAGCGAAGTGAGTGCGTCAAAGACGGTTTCCCAGCCTTTGTCCCAATCAGCCATCATCGCTTCCAAGCTTTGATATCCATCCGTGAATTCCTCATCGCGGTTGCGCCATGGTTTTTCCCCATCCGTTCTTAAAAAATCCGTCCAGCGCGACAGCATATTTCCATGTAAATGCTTCACGATGACGGCAATGCTGTTGCTTTCCAACCCGATCTTTTTTTGGAGATCAGCGAAACTGCATTGCGCCATCGCACTTTCACCGGTTTGCTTCATTATGCGAAATTGCTTGATCACAACTGCAAGGTATTCGGTTGCCAATCCCATGTGCTTCCTCCTCGCCATCGGGTTGCCACTACGCAAAATGATATCATATCATTCAGAAAAAACAATCTCTTCCCTGACAAATATTCTTTTCTTATCTCAGACTCAATCCGGTCAACAGCATGCTTTCATACTAAAAAACCTCCCTCAAACCCGCAAGATCTGAGGGAGATCTTCCTCTGTCCGCTTTTTTTAGTCCGCATACTTGGCCAACTCGTCTTCATCCACTTCGATGTTGGCATAAACGTTTTGCACATCGTCATGGTCTTCCAGCGCTTCGATCAAGCCGATCACATCTTTGATCACTTCGCCGTGAAGCTCCACCTTATTGGAGGGGACGAATGTGACTTCAGCGGTGGAGAAGGTGAGATTTTCAGCTTCCAGAGCCTGTTTTACCTCTTCAAAGGATTCCGGGGAAGTGATAATTTCATAAGTTTGCGGATTCGCTTCAAAATCATCTGCCCCGCTCTCGATTGCCAACATCATGATCTCTTCTTCATCCAGATCCGTCGAGTCGCGTTCGATGACCAATATCCCCTTCCGTTCAAACATCCAGGCAACACAGCCCGATTCTCCCATATTTCCGCCGCGTTTGGAAAAAATATGGCGGATGTCGGCGGCCGTGCGGTTGCGATTGTCCGTCAACGCTTCGACCATAATCGCAGTACCGCCGGGGCCGTAGCCCTCGTAAGTGATTGCTTCAAAGTCCCGGCCTTCTCCTGCACCCGCAGCTTTTTTGATGGCCCGTTCAATGTTGTCGCTCGGCATGTTTTGTGCCCTCGCCTTGGCAATGGCCAAACGCAACTGATGATTGTTCGCGGGATCTTTATCCCCGGCGCGAGCAGCAACATAAATTTCCCGTGACAATTTGGCGAAAATCTTTCCACGAAGCGCATCCTGACGCCCTTTTCGGTGCTGGATATTTTTCCACTTGGAATGACCTGCCATTTTACCAAACGACTCTCCCTTCTGTCATAAGCCCCAATCGCGCAAATAGCGAAAATCCATTCCCACGGTCCGCGTACCTGTTTTCAAAATGATCGGCATGGTCCGTTTGTATTGATTGCGGATGATCCGTTTGCTCACCCGTTCAATAAAATCATCTTCAAAACCGAGCGCACGCAGCTGATCAAGCGTATAACGCTGATCAATCATGAAATAGAGCAACCGGTCGACATCGAAATAGCTGAATCCCAGTTCGCTTTCGTCAGTTTGGGCCTCCCACAGGTCAGCGCTCGGGGCTTTGGTAATAATTTGCTCGGGCACGTTCAGATACGCCGACAGTTGACGTACCTGCGTTTTATACAAATCGCCGATCGGGTTGATCGCAGAAGCAGTATCCCCGTATTGTGTTCCGTAGCCGAGCAAAATCTCCGTGCGGTTGCTCGTCCCAACAACCAGGGCATCGTACGCCGCCGACAAATCATACAGAATGGTCATGCGTTCACGTGCCATCTTGTTTCCGCGTCTCAACGGTGTCGCTTCGGGAAACTGCTCAAAATAGGCATCGATTTGCGGCGTGATATCAATCGTGATCGACTCCACCCCGGTTCCATCAATCGCCGCCTGAGCATCTTCGAGGCTGGCCGGGCTGCTCGTTTTGTACGGCATCCGCACCGCCACGACATTTTCCGGCCCGAACGCCTTCACAGCCAGATACAGAGACAGAGCTGAATCAATCCCGCCGGACAATCCGATAATCACCTTGTTAAAACCGGCTTTGTTCACCTCTTCGCGCAAAGCGGTCGTCAGGAGGGTCGTGGCCAGTTCTTCATTCAGCCGCAAATACGGCGCTTGTTCCAGCATTTCTTCGATCATCTGCATTACCATGTTCCCTCCCCTGTCCGTTTACGCTTGATCCGATTCAATTCGCGAATGGTGAGATCCAAATTTTCATCCCGCAGCAGCGGCATTTGGAATCGGGCCTTTTTCACTTTTTCCATGTCGATGTCAACCACAAGCAATTCTTCTTTGAACAAGCCTGCCTTCTTCTCGATTTTGCCGAACGGGTCGACGACGGCTGATCCGCCATAGAAGGTAATGCCATCTTCTGTCCCGACACGGTTGGCAAACAACAGGTAAGTGCCGCTGAGCAAGGCATAATTTTTCAGCAGGGAATACCATGATTCCTGCGCTCTCAATTCCGGCCCGGTCAGATCCTGTCCGGGTGAGTTTGACGGAACGATGATCAGATGGGCTCCATCCTGTGCCAGGAGATAAGGAGCGGACAGATGCCAGAAATCCTCGCAAATCAGCATGCCAAACTGGCCAAACCGCGTCGGGAAACTGCGGATCACCTGGCCTTGTCCAACGTAACGCCCTTCGTCAAACATTCCATATGTAGGCAGATATACCTTCCTATGCAAATAATGAAGATTCCCGGCGGTAAGATAGGCCGCCGAATTATAAAGAATATGCTCAGGGCTGTGTTCGATGAAACCGATGACGAGATCCATTTCGCCTGCTTCCTGGGCCAGCCTTTGGATTTCCGGGCTAAACGGATCCATCGCCATCTCATACGTCAAATCCAACAAGTTATATCCCGTTAAACTGAGCTCGGGAAAAATAAGAAGATCCACTTGTTCTTCACGGGCCCGGTGGATCATTTCCCTGTGCAATTCCACATTGATATCCACTCGGCCCAAGTGTGGTCTGATTTGTGCAAGTCCTACTCTCATGCTTTGGCCTCCTCAGGCAAGAACAAGGCTTAATAAAACCAATCTAAATCATACCATAAGCCCATACGGACTACCAATAGGCGATTCCTTTGCAAAACTCTTTCCACTTATCCCGGTGTTCTATTATTTTAACCAAATAAGGGAGGGAATGTTGAGTATAAAAATTACGTTTTTTTTCAGCCAAGCCCACTACTTCCCGAAAGAAATCATTCGGAAATTGAAACAGAGTTGCAATGATTTTTTTCTCAAGCCATGAGAGAGGACGCACGGATTCGTATGCATTCAAAAACATCTCGCCGCAATCTTCATTCCAGTCGTTTTCCGTTAACATCCGGGAGGCCATTTGCCAGACATCACCGGCTTGGCAATCATAATCTGCCGTCTCAAAATCAATGAGCCAGATGGTCCGGTCTTCTCCGATTAACCAGTTATGGCTTGCCAGATCACGATGAGCCAGACATCTTCTTTCATATTCCTGATAGCAAAATTCTTTTAACGGTAGCCGCTCCAACTTTTCCCAGCAACGCAATCCTTCCAGATAGAAATCTTTTCCGACTTTCACCAGCAGTTTTCCCAGATCCCCCTCCACCTTGTTGACGCGCCTCAGCACCTGATAAAAACGCGCGAGGCGTTCTGCCACGCGCTGATAAAGAAGAAAAGCCGCCTCTTTTCGGGGAGGCGTCCATAGTTCCCGTCCTGTCTGATGGAAAGCGGCGAGTATTTTAACCATGCTTTTTACATCTTCAAGCCGTGAATATTTCCCTGACTTTCCCTTAATAAAAGGAGTGAGCAGCCAATTTTGCCCATCAGAGCAAATTGGCAACATGGCCTGAAATCCCCGTTGCCTCAATTCATTGTCCACCCTGCACCACCACTGGAGGCGGCCTGTGTGCATACGCTTGGCAATCCAGTGCATCTGCGCCGTTTCTATATACCAATTCCTTCGATAAGGAGTAATATTACGTACCTCAGTATGTAATATCCGCTCCAATAACTCCCGCCGGGGTCGTTTCATTTTCTTCCCCTTCCCGTGTTACCCTTCGCTTGAAGAGCTTTCTTTTACTGGCCAGTTTGCTGAAACCGGACTGCTGAATGCCGGAGTTGCCTGCTCTTGCCCACCGTAGGGATCTGGCTGATAAGCCTCGGGACTGTAGTTTGACACAGACGGAAAATAGGGAACATGATAACCATATCCTGACCCATAGGGATAGGGAAAAGCGGAAACAAACGGTGTCGGCCCGTATACTGGCTGCGGCCAAAAATGGGATATATGATAAGGATAAGGGCTCACTGGCGGAACCGGGGTCTTGCGGTAACCCCCTTCATCAAAAAACGAAGATTCCGGTGAATCAAACGATGAAGAAAATCCCTGATAATAAAACGGCATTTCCGGAATATGCGGAGGTTTTGGCAAAAAATCCATCTGTTGCTTACGATCCTTTTCCGCTTTTATTGTTTTCCGTTTTTCTTCCTCAGCGGGGACATCCCCGATCTTCGTCTCCATTTCCTTATTTTTCGAAGAAGAGAGGAGAAATTTCCCTGTCGGCACCCGTATTTTCATGCCCGGTTCCAATTCATTTCCTTCAGTCAATTCCGGATTCACTTCGCGCAGCCGTTCAATCGGTGTGTTATACTTTTGAGCGAGTACCCAAAGCGTATCCCCGGGTCTTACAATATGAATCTTCATGAAACAACCCCCTTAACAAATGCTGATCATTATCATCCTATGCACAATTAAGCATTTTTTTGCCTTACAGAAATTTTTGTTTAAAAATTGCTTTAAAATAAGAAGGTACTCAAAAAATCCTGCTCAGATCAACTCGACGGAAAGAAGGATCGCTTATGGTAAAAAAATCGCTCTGGAACACAATCTATTTCCTGTCTGTCTGTTCCTTTCTGTTTTTGGCGCTGGGATGTGCCTGGGGCATCCGGGATATTCTTCAGCCGTCCGGTTCCGAAAGCGTGAAGGCCTCATCAAAGCCAAATGAAACTCTTCCCGTCCCGGCCGGCGGATTGCTGCTCGGGCTGGGCGATTCACTGACGCGGGGAATTGGCGACCCCGGCGGGCAGGGGTATTTTGGCATTGTCAAAACGCAATTAACCTTAAGGGAAAAGGAACCGATGAGCAGCGTAAACCTGGCTGTCAGCGGGCTGACGTCCGATGAGTTGCGCCGGCAGATCAAACAGCCGCACATACAAAATCTGCTCAAAAACGCGAAGTGGATTGTCATGACCATCGGAAGCAATGATTTGTTTCAAAGCAGCGGCAGTCTGAAAAAGATCGATGTGGCTGCCGCCGAGAAAAGCCGGCTTCAATATCAGCAAAACCTGACCGATATCCTGACGGAAATACGAACATGCAATCCCAAGGCAACGGTCTATCTGTTTGGCATCTACAATCCATTCGGCGACTTGCCGGAAGCAAACCTCGCTTCGCGTCTCGTGACTGCCTGGAACAACACAATTTCGCAAACAGCGGTGCAATTTGATCGCGTGATCGTCATCCCCACGTTTGACCTGTTCGCCATGGATCCGGGGAAATATTTGTACAGTGACCATTTCCATCCGAACCATCTGGGCTATGAGCGCATGGTGGAACGCTTGTGGCAAGTGATCCAAGACCCGCCGAAGGAGGAAACGACTGATGGCCAAACAAAATAAACCGGTGTTGTACGTCGAAGGTTTAAGCAAAACGATTCGCAGGAGAACAATTGTTCAGGATATCTCCTTTGAAGTAGGCGAAGGGGAGATTTTTGGTTTTCTCGGGCCCAACGGAGCGGGAAAAACGACGACGATCCGCATGTTGGTCGGACTGATCCGCCCCAGCAAAGGAAAGGTAAAAATCGGCGGCTATGATTTGCAAACCGACTTTTTAAAAGCGATTTCCCATGTGGGCTGTATTGTCGAAAACCCGGAATTATACCCGTACCTAACCGGAAGGGAAAATTTGGAATTGTTTGCCCGGATGGCCCGCATCGATCATGCCCGTATCCGTGAGGTGGTGGAACAAGTCGAACTGACGGAACGCATCGATGATCCTGTCAAAACCTATTCACTCGGCATGAGACAACGTCTCGGCATTGCGCAGGCATTGTTGGGAAAACCGAAACTCCTCATTCTTGATGAACCGACTAACGGCCTGGATCCGGCCGGAATTCGCGAATTGCGCGCCTTCATTCGCAAACTTGCCCGCAAGGATGGAATCAGTGTTTTTGTCTCCAGCCATATTTTACATGAGGTGCAGTTGATGTGCGACCGTGTGGCCATCATTCACCAGGGAAAGCTGGTTCAAACCGGCCCCATCGGCGAACTCGTCGGAGACCAATCCATGGTCGAATGGAAAATCGAACCGGCCGACCGCGGGCTGAAAGTGCTGCAATCCCTGCCTTATGTCACCCGATGGGAACAGCCGGATGACGGGCGAATTCTCGTTCATATGCCGGCTGAAAAAATAGCGGAAACCAATCGCTCCTTGGTTGATAAGCAGATTCTGGTCCATGAGATCCGCACACACCGCCCGACCCTTGAGGATATCTTTTTGCAAATGACAGGAGGAGTGGAAAGTGCAGCATCTGATCTATAACGAAATGATGAAGCTGATTCGCAAAAAGCGGATCTGGGTCATCGCCCTGATTTTGCTTATTTTGATTCCCATTTTTACATATGCCCAGTACCGGACGACAAAAGAGACCATGGAACGATTGGGCACTTCCGATTGGCATGCGCTTCTGACGCAACAAATCGTTGATGCGCAAAACCGCCTGTCATCCAATCAGATCCCGGATGAATGGAAAAAATATCTGAAATTGAACATTGAGCAGCAACAATACTATTTGGACCATGACATCAATCCGACCGCGCCGGGAGGACCGACCTTTATCCGCAAATTTGTGGAACAGGCGGTCGAACTCTTTTTGCCGCTGCTTGTCGTCATCCTGGCTGCGGATATTGTTTCATCCGAACATTCGGCTGGGACGATCAAGCTGTTGCTAACCCGGCCCGTGCCCCGTTTCAAAATCTTGCTCAGCAAATATATCGCCTTGTTGCTGGGAACTTCTTTCCTCATTCTTATGACGGCCGTTCTCGGTTATGTCATCTCTGGCGCGGTTTTCGGCTATGAAGGATGGACCATGCCGGTTTTAACAGGCTTTTCGCAAAACGGAAACAATCTGGTCACCACCCATGTCCATCTTTTGCCGCAATGGAAATATGACTTAATGGCTTACGGATTGGCCTGGTTTTCCTGCTGCGCGATCGGCACCATCTCATTTATGGTCTCCGTTTTGGTCAGGAGCACGGCTTCAAGCATGGGGATCATGCTGGCAGCCGTGATCTCGGGAGGCTTGCTCAGCCAGTTGGCCCCGTCCTGGGAAGCGCTGAAATACCTTGCCTTTACCAATCTGGGCTTAACCGATTATCTCTCAGGGCATCCGACCCTGGTCGAAGGAATGAGTCTTCCTTTCTCTCTCGCCGTTTTAAGCATATGGTCGCTTCTTTCCCTTCTGGTAGCCTTTGTCGTCTTTACCCGCCGCGACATCCTCGCTTGATGGTATTGAAATAAAAAGAGGCTGTATCGCCGGATTGGCAATACAGCCTCTTTTGGCTCATCTCACTTGAGCCTGATGCCCGCCGTAGGCATGAATTCCGTCCACCTTGACGACTTTGGCAAATTCCTCCATTAACTGTTTGGCAATAACCCCCGGTACTCCGGTTCCAATGGAACGTCCGTCAACTTCGACCACCGGAATCACTTCCGCTGCCGTTCCGGTGAGGAACACCTCATCAGCCACATAGACATCGTGGCGGGTAAAAGGCTGTTCTTTGACGACATACCCCAATTTTTCCGCCAGTTCCATGATCGCGTTGCGCGTCACTCCCTCCAGCGCACCGATATAGCAGGGAGGAGTATAAAGAACGCCTCGTTTCACGATAAAAACGTTGTCTCCCGAACCTTCAGCCACATACCCGTTCATTCCCAGCATCAACGCTTCGGCAACACCGGCCTTGTTGGCTTCTATACGAACAAGAATATTATTGAGATAATTTAAGGATTTGATTTTTGGATCGAGAGCATCCGGGATATTTCTCCGCGTCGGCACCGTGATCACGGAAATCCCCTTTTCATACATCTCACGAGCAAACAAGCGGACTTGATCAACAATGATGATCACATTCGGCGACTTACACTTGGAGGGATCAAGCCCGAGATCTCCGGGGCCACGGGAAACGACCAGACGAATGTAAGCATCGCGCAACCCATTTTTGCGAACCGCCTCGCAGACCAGATCCTCCATCTCTTCCCGGGTATACGGCAAATGGAGCAAAATCGATTTGGCAGAGTCGTACAGACGCTCGATATGTTCCTTCAATCTGAAAATATTTCCGTCATAAACGCGAATTCCTTCAAAAATACCGTCTCCATAAAGGAAGCCATGATCAAAAACGGAGACCACAGCTTCTTCTTTCCTCTTGTACTCCCCATTGATAAATACCCAGCGCTCGTCAGCCGTCATGTTGCCTTCCTCCTCGTTTTGGTGATTTTTGTTTACTCAATGACACGATGCAGCGGATATTCCCCAACATCAGAAATTAGAAAAAGCCTCCGACGGCACAGTTTGATCCCTTGCATCAGAACCTGCCGCTGGAGGCTTTTATCCCCACGGTGTACACCATATCCCGGTGCCGATACCGCTTGGTCCAGACTCCCTTGAATCAAATGGACGGAACCCTAGGTACCCTTCTGATAAGACTGAAAATTTCCTCTTAATAAATTTGTAAATCATTATATCCCCATGCTATAAAACTGTCAATCATTTTGTGCAAAATTTGATTTCGACGCTATTTTTTCATAACTTTTTTTATAAAAACAGGGGAAGGAACCCAGTATCCGCACTTGGCACCCCAACACTTCAATTTCAGAAATGGCCCCCTGCATCAACAGATGGTCAACAGGCAACTCAGCATCGATGATAAAATAATAATTTCCCAGCCCCGTCTTCGTCGGCCGTGATTCTATCCGGCACAAATTGATCTTGCGCCATGAAAAAGCGGCCAAAACCTGATACAACGCTCCCGGGTAATCTGAGGGAAGCGTAATCTGCAAACTCGTTTTGCAAAAATCGGCAGATTGACGGTTTTCCTTCTCTTTCCACCCGACTGCGAGGAAACGCGTAAAATTATTTTGATGATCCTGCATATTTTCCATCAGGATCGACAATCCGTTAAATTCCGCCGCTTTGGCCGGACCGACGGCCATCCATGGTTGATCAGGCTGTTCCTTTATGAGTCCGGCCGCTTTGGCCGTACTGTCGGTAAAGACAAATTCAGCCATGGGCGCTTTTTGCCGAAGCGTCCGTTGGCACTGCGCAATCGCTTGGGGATGGGACAAAATTTTTCTGAATTCCCGCAGCGGACGGTGCTTTTGCGACGGATGAACCATCAGGCATTGCGCAATCGGATAAACCAGTTCGGCAACGATCGGGACATCAATATAATGAATCAGCCAATCCAATGTTGAATTGACCGATCCTTCGATGGCATTCTCCACCGGAACGACGGCAAACTGAACTTCTCTGTCCGCAACTGCTTGCAAACAGTCGGGGATCGTGGAATACGGCTGCAAAACCGCGTGTTTCTCCGGAAATAACCACTCTGCAGCCGCATGGGTAAAGGTTCCAGCTGGTCCCAAATAGGCTACGACTTCTTTCATAACCCTGCTCCTTATATTTTTCCCAAGACTCTACTACGTTTTTGCTCTGCTGTCAACTGGACAAATGCCCCCGTTTGTGACGCTTTCAGGTCAGTGATGTCCGCCGGGATATTCATTTCCGAAAAAACGCTTTTAAAATATCTTGTCAAACGTTCCCCATCCCGGGCAAACGCAAGGATCGTCGGCCCCGCTCCGCTCAAAGCAGCTCCGTACGCACCGTTTTTAACCGCATTTTTCAGAATTTCCCACAATCCGGGAACCAGCGTTTCCCGATATGGCTGATGAAATAAATCCTGCATGGCAACTTGGAGCAAATCCCACCGTTTTTGCAACAGGGCGGCTACCAGCAGGTTGGCCCTGCTGCTGGATAAAACGGTCGTTTCCTTGTCATAAAAACTGGGTAAAACATGCCGGGCCAGTTTGGTGGAAAGAGGGCGTTTGGGTATGGCAACGACGATCGGCAGATTAGGCGCTTCGCTGGAAAGCAGGTGCGCCTTCCGCCCATCCCACGATCCGATCACCACCCCGCCAAAGATCGATGCCCCGACATTGTCCGGATGCCCTTCGTACTTTGTAGCCCGCTTAAGTATCTCCTCCCGGTCCCATCCAAACTGATACAAATGGTTAACCGCCATACAGGCTCCAACGATGGCGGCCGCGCTGCTGCCCAGTCCGCGGGCAAGCGGGATCTCATTTTCGATCTCCAGTTGAAATGGAATAAGAGAAAGTCCCATTTCAGCGCAAGCCTGCTTCATGACGGAAACAATCAGGTTATCCTGATCCAGTTCAATTCCGGCTCCATACGGCCCGCTGACGGAAAGGCTCAACTCCTTCGCCGGTGAAAAACGCAAGCGCAGATACCGGTTTAATGCCATACCGATCGAATCAAAACCGGGGCCCAAATTCGCCGTACTGCAAGGCACAACCACCTCAAACGGCGCAAACTCTCTCATACGGCCGAATCCATTTCCACATTGATCCATTCCAAAACCGCCTTCATTTCTCCGGGAATCACCTTGGGTTTCACTTCGGTGGCATGAAGCGCCGTTTGCGGATCTTTTAATCCGTTTCCCGTCAATACGCAGACGGCTTTGCTCCCCGGTTTGCATTTCCCAAGCTGCGCCATTTTGATCAGACCGGCTACCGAAGCGGCTGAAGCGGGTTCACAGAAAACCCCTTCCCACTCGGCTATTTTCCGGTAAGCCTCCAAAATTTGCTCATCAGTGACAAAGTCGATGCATCCTCCTGACTCATCCGCCGCCGCTTCCGCCTTTTTCCAACTGGCCGGATTGCCGATGCGAATGGCCGTCGCAATCGTTTCCGGTTCACTAATTGGTTCACCGCGGACGATGGCTGCGGCTCCTTCTGCCTCAAATCCCCACATTTTCGGCAGTTTGCGAGCCTTCCCCGCCTGAACATACTCCTTAAACCCTTTCCAGTACGCGGTGATGTTTCCGGCATTCCCCACCGGAATCGCCAGGATATCCGGTGCTTCGCCCAATTGTTCACAAATCTCGAAGGCGGCCGTCTTCTGCCCCTCAATCCGGTAGGGGTTTAAGGAATTGACCAGCGTAACCGGATACCGGTCCGCGATTTCCCTCACCATGGCCAGCGCCTGGTCAAAATTCCCTTCAATTGCCAATACTTCTGCTCCATAGATGACTGCTTGCGCCAATTTCCCCATCGCGATCCGCCCGTGGGGCACCACGACGTAACACTTCAAACCGAGCCTGGCCGCATAGGCTGCCGCTGATGCGGATGTATTGCCAGTCGAAGCACAGATGACTGCGGTGCTTCCTTCTTCCTTCGCTTTGGCGATGGCCATTACCATCCCGCGGTCTTTAAACGATCCGGTGGGATTGGCTCCTTCGTGTTTGAGATAGACGTTTACACCGATCTCAGCGGACAGCCTTTGTGCATGATAAAGCGGTGTTTCTCCCTCAAACAGGGTCAGATGCGGCGTATGCTCCGTTACGGGCAAATAGGCGCGATAGCGTTCCAAGATTCCTCTTCTCATTATTCCTCTCCTTTGCTGACTCTCTCTTCTCACTCACCTGTTCCTACGACAATAGCCCGTCTGACGCCCGGTAAATCAACGAGCCCCTGTAAGAGTTCATTGATCTCCATCCCTACCTGTGCCGTATCGACAGACATCGAAACATTGGCTTCCCCCTGCAGCGGGATCGTTTGGTGAATGGTTAACACACTGGCACTTGCTGATGCCAAAAAGCTTAAAACCCTGGACAGAATGCCGGCCCGATGCTCCAGGATCATGGAGATGGTCACAATTTTTTCCTTGACCATCGCATGGAACGGGAAAACACCATCCTTGTATTTGTAAAATGAGCTGCGGCTGATTCCCACTTTCTCCACAGCTTCTTGAACTTTGGATACTTTTCCTGTCTCCAGCAGCTTTTTCGCTTCCAGTGTTTTCTGGATCGCCTCAGGCAGCATATCGATTCGAACCAAAGCATAAGGATCTTGCGGCATTATATGTGTCCTCCAATAAAATACATATGTTTTCCCATTACGGACATTTTAACGTGGACTGGTACTGTTAGGCAAGACCCTTTGTAAAACTTTTTCTATGCGAGATCGCTGATCAACCTGGTGGCACAAGGACCTCCCGATTTTGTTCAGATATCTGTCTCATGATTGGGCCGGCAATTTTCATCGATCCGCTTCCATTCTTTTACAAAAAGGATTGTCTGCATTTGCTTATGGTATAATAAATGGCCGGAACGCCACACATACACCATCGAGATAAGGAGTTGGTATCGTGATTTCCGTTCTTTTTGTCTGTTTGGGAAATATCTGCCGTTCACCGATGGCTGAGGCGGTTTTCCGCCATTACGTCCGGGAGGAAGGCCTGGATGACCAGATTCGCGTCGACTCCGCAGGCACCGGCGACTGGCACACCGGTGAACCTCCGCATCACGGGACGCGAAAAAAACTGGATCAATACGGAATTTCCTATGAAGGCATACGAGCCCGGCAGGTGAAAAAAGAGGATTTTTCCAACTTTACATACATCATCGGGATGGATAACCGCAACGTTGAAAACTTGCACAAGCTTTCCGGCAATTCCGGGGACAACGTGTATCGTTTTGTCGACTTCATTCCGAACACGACCTACACTGAAGTGCCCGATCCATGGTATACCGGTAATTTCGATGAAACGTATGAGCTGGTATCGGCCGGATGCCGCCATTTACTTGACAAAATCAAGCGTGAACATCACCTGGAATAAAAAAAGCAAGCGGAGCTCCAATTTCATTTGGGAGCCGCTTGCTTTTTTCTTGCTCAGTAATCCGCACCATCGCTTAATTCAAATTCCATCTCTCCGATGCGAATCGTATCCCCTTCTTTGGCACCACGCGCTCTCAACGCATCTTCAATCCCCATTTTGCGGATCGTGCGCGCAAAGCGAAGCACACTGTCATGGTATTGGAAGTTGGTGCGCTGAACCAATTTTTCCACCCGCTCTCCTTCCACGACATAAACTTCATTTTCGCGGCGGATGGTGAAGGCGGGTTCCTCTTCGGTACTGCGATACACTTTTCGTTCCACAGGCGCTTCCGACACCGGCCGGGCAGACTCTTCCTGTTCCACCTGATCCAGCAACCGGCTGACGGCAAACAACAGTTCCTTTACTCCTTGTCCCGTCGCAGCCGAGATCGGGTAAACCGGCACATCGCCGATTTTTTCTCTGAACCGTTCAAGATGCTCCTCCGCCTCCGGGAGATCCATTTTGTTGGCAGCGACAATCTGCGGGCGATTGATCAAGTCCGCGCGATACTGTCTGATTTCCTCATTGATTTTCAAATAATCCTCATAAGGGTCGCGCCCTTCCGAACCAGCCATGTCAATCACGTGAACAATCACTTTGGTTCGTTCAACGTGACGCAAAAATTGATGCCCCAAGCCGACACCTTCATGTGCCCCTTCAATCAGGCCTGGCAGATCGGCCATGACAAAACTGCGCTCTCCCACCTGAACCATGCCGAGGTTGGGAACCAATGTGGTAAAATGATAAGCCCCGATTTTGGGCTTTGCCGCAGAAACGACCGATAACAGCGTCGATTTCCCCACGCTCGGGTAACCCACCAACCCGACATCAGCCAACAGTTTCAGTTCAAGCTCAACCCAGCGTTCCTGGCCGGGATCTCCGTTTTCCGCGATTTCCGGTGCCGGATTGGCCGGTGTGGCAAAACGGATATTGCCCCGCCCTCCGCGTCCTCCTTTGGCGATCACCGCTCTTTGTCCATCTGTCGTCAGGTCAGCAATCCATTCTCCTGTTTCCGCATCTTTTACAACCGTTCCGGGCGGCACTTTCACGACAAGATCTTCCGCCGATGCACCGTGTTGGGATTTGGAACGCCCGTTCTCCCCGCGTTTTGCTTTGAAGTGACGTTGAAAGCGAAAATCCATCAGGGTACGCAAACCCTCATCCACTTCAAAAATGACATCGCCGCCAGCGCCGCCGTCTCCACCCGCGGGGCCCCCGTACGGCACGTATTTCTCGCGCCGAAAGGCAACCATCCCGTTGCCGCCGTCTCCGCCTTTTACATAAACTTTTACTTTATCCACAAACATGTCCCAGTCACCTTCCTACTCTTGCCGGCTCAAACAACACGCGACCTCCATCCCGTTTCGTCCGGACAGGGTCTCCATTTTCGCTTGCCACCGTTGCAGTTTATTCTTTAAGGTCTTTTCATCCGTTTCCGCAATTCGAAAAGGGAGTTCATCAAGCTGCCAGTTGATTTTCACATGGACCCAAGGGTCATTTTGAACCAGAGAGATCTGAAGTTTTCCGTATCCTTTTTCCGCTTCCCCTTTTGCTTCGAGGAACTGAAACAGCGTCTCCAGAAGTTGAAACAACTTTTTCTCGGCGGCAACTTCCGAAAACCGAATAGCCTTGGGCACATTCCACTCGATTTCCCAGTCTTTAAACCGGTCGTCAAGAATGAGAAGTGATGCGGAAAGCGGAGCATACCTGGACTCAGACAGGTTTCGCTCATGACCCGCCCGTTCCACCAGTTTTTGCATGTACGCTTTGAGGCGGTCTTCCTTTTTCATCATCAAATATCCCATTAAAACTTGGATATGATTCATCCAATCATGCCGCTTGATGCTGGAAATTCGTCTGATCCGTTCCGCTGCGGCGATGGACTCCATCCGGTTTCTCAGCAGATGGGCACAGGCGATGCCGAATCCCAGGGAAAGCAAGGAACCGAGAAAAAAAAGGATTGTGCCTGTCCGACCAAACGGTTGGACGAGCCAGCCCACAAGCAAAACAATCGTGGGAACAAAGGGTAACACCCATTGAAAACCGCTCCGCCTCACCTTGATCTCCCCTATCTTTTGTATGTATGTCAGACCTTATTTTACAGTATTTTTCCACAAAAGAAAAACCCCGGCCGTTTGGCCGGGGTTTCTTCAGCCTAATTCACTCAGGCTTGTGCTGCTGCAGCTTCTTGTGCAGCTACAGGGTAAATGCTTACGCGTTTTTTGTTGCGTCCCATACGCTCAAAACGAACAATACCGTCTGCTTTTGCAAACAAGGTGTCGTCTCCTCCACGACCAACATTTACACCCGGGTAAATTTTGGTTCCGCGCTGGCGAACCAAGATGTTTCCAGCCAAGACGAATTGACCGTCTCCGCGTTTAACGCCCAGACGTTTGGAGATGCTGTCACGGCCGTTTTTCGTGGAACCTACACCTTTTTTCGATGCGAAATATTGCAGATTGAGTTTCAACATGGTTTCCACCTCTTTTCATTCATTATTGAATCCGTTCTTTCATTTTAACATAGGAAGGAAATTCATCAGCCACATTTTTCAGGGAAACGACCATGGCTTCCATGAGCAGGCGAACCTGTTCCCGCTTTGCAGGATCAGACAATTCCCCCGGGAAACGGCAATCCAGCTTTCCTTCCCTGTCATCATCGGCATGCACCTTGCAGCCGAACATCTTTTCAATGGCATTAACCAATCCGATGGAAATGCCGGAAACTGCGGCACAAACAATATCCGTACCGTGCTCGCTGTAATTGGCGTGCCCCGTGATCAGAACGCGCTCCACCTGCTCCCGGTCGTTTCGCTCCACCAAAATGCGAATCATTATGCTTCGATGCTTTCGATTACAACCTTGGTGAATGGCTGACGATGACCTTTTTTGCGTTTATAATTCTTTTTCGGTTTATATTTAAACACGGTAATTTTTTTGCCTTTTCCGTGCTTAACTACTTTACCGATTACTTTGGCGCCTTCTACAACCGGAGCACCAACTTTGGTTTCATCATCTTTGTTTACGAGCAATACTTGGTCGAAGGTAACTGTGTCACCTTCTTGTGCGTTTAATTTTTCGATGAAAAGAACGCTGTCTTTTTCTACGCGGTACTGTTTGCCGCCTGTTTGAATAATAGCGTACATGAACTTTAATCCTCCTCTTAAAGGACTCGCCATGAACAGGAGAGACTGAAGTCTCTTGCAGATCCTGTCACGAGCGGTATCGACAACAAGCCTTATCTTAGCACATCCGCCGATGATTGTCAAAAGCGAGTTGCAAGTAAAATATTTCCTTTAATCCTAAAAGAGCTCTTCCACCGTACAGGTGTAAAACCGCGGATGCAAAAACCGGCTGAGCAGCGTCTCCTCGGGCAAAAACCCGATCACCTTTCCCGTGCGATCCGTCACTTCCAAAATATGATAGCGCTCTTTATATAACATCTGTACGACTTCTTTCAACTCGGCCTTGCCATGGACAGTCATTTTTTTAACGGGTTTTGAGGAAATGCGGGAACGCGTACGGGAAAGCAAAAAACGCAGGAATTGGTAATGTCTCTGTTTTAGTGCCCGCAAGTTGGAGTATAACAAAAAGAGGGCGATCAGGAAAAGATGGATGAGAATTCCTTGTTTAAACCAAAACAGGGCGGCCGCAGCCAGCACGAGAGAGAGAAAACTGCTGACCCACAGCGTAAGATCGATGCAGATCCGAAAAGGGAACAAAAAACTCAGCCCCGCTTGCATCACCCGTCCCCCATCCAGCGGATAAATGGGCAACAGATTAAAACAGGCGATCATGACATTGCCGTGGATGAAGTATTCAGTCCATTCCCTCGTCCACCAGCCCGTCCCGTAAAAAAGCAGGCTGATTAAAATCATCGCCACATGCTGAAAGGGCCCGGCCAATGCGACGACTACTTCTTCCTTCGCCGGAACGGTTCCCCACTCCTCCGTCTGCGCCACACCGCCAAAAGGAAGAAGTTCCACGGCGCGGATGCGCCAGCCATAACTCCTTGCTGCCGCGACATGCCCCATTTCATGGATCAGAACCAGGACAAACAAGGTGAAAAATTCAATAAAATAGCCTGTCCAAACAGCCGAACAAGCGACGAGCCATAAAAGCGGATGAATGCGCAGGCGAATTTTCTGCCTCATGCGGTCAATCAAATACGATCACGCTCGCCGGATCAATAAATCGATCATTTTGTTTCACGGCAAAATACAAGAGCGGTTGTCCTTTTGTTTCACTTATGCTCCCGATAGTCTGCCCTTTTTTCACCCAGTCTTTTGGTTTGACGTCGATACCGGCCAATTGGCCATACCATGTCTCGCTCCCTCCCTCATGCTGAATGATCACTGTTTTGCCCAATCCCGGTTTCTCCCCGGCAAATATGACCCATCCTTCATCCGCAGCCGCAACCCGCGCATGGGCAACCGTTCGGATCACGATCCCCTTGCGCTGTTCATCAAACGGGAGCACCACTTTTCCAAAGACGGGAGAATGCCAGCGATGTTCCCGGGGCTTCTCATCAGTCTCAGAACGGGAAAACGCCGGAAGAATGGACGGAGATCCTCCTAAATATCGTTTGAACCAGTTTTCCATTCCCGCAAACTGAAAATCGTGCGTCATGACGCCGGAAATCCATTGTTCCGCAGGCTTCAGCACCGGGGACTGTGAACGGAAAACGAGCAATGTCAAAATAAAGAGAGCTGCGGTTAACAGCATTTGTGTACGCAGTCGGCCTCCCTTTTTTCCCCTTGCTTGTCCTTTGCCGCTTGTTTGATTCCAAGGGGAAGCATCATAGGAAAGTAAATCCTGACCCGGATCCCATTCTTTTCTTTTCGCAGCCCAAGAGCGCGGGGCCCGTCCTTGTCTGATTGCCTGCCATTTAACTTCTCTGCGCTTTTTGTGTTTCTGCGCCCAGTCGTACATCCTGCCCAACCCCTATTGTTCACATTTGTATCAAGATATGATGGACAAGGGGGGGATATGCAAAAAGCAAAAAACCCGGTCCCTTCGGGCTTTGAAGGAACCAGGTTACCTTGGCAGGAATCGGCCCGCCTGTTTGGCCTCAGGCAAAACCGAGCCATCGCTTTACTTTTGTAATCACATTCGATTCTTTATCCAATACCATCAGGGGAACCATTTCCCCCTGGATGCGACGGGCAATGTCTCGATAAGCTTTGCCTGCCGCATTTCGGTTTTCATAGACGATCGGCTCTCCGGTATTCCCCGCGCGAATCACCTGCTCATCATCCGGCACGACTCCCAGCAGGTCGATCGCCAGCACAGACACAACTTCGTCCACATCCATCATTCCGCCGTCTTTCACCATCTGCTTGCGAAGACGGTTGACCACGAGCTTGGGAGGGGCCACCTGTTCTTTCTCCAAAAGCCCGATGACGCGGTCGGCATCGCGAATCGCCGTATTTTCCGGAGTTGTGACCACAATGGCCTGATCCGCCCCGACAATCGCGTTTTGAAAGCCGAGATCAATCCCTGCAGGACAATCGATAATCACATAATCGAACTTCTCCTTTAACTCCGCAATCAACCATCGCAATTGGTTGCCGGAGATCGAACTCTTGTCTCTTGTTTGCGCCGCCGGCAACAAATACAGCTCATCACAACGTTTATCCCGGATTAACGCCTGATCGATACGGCATCTTTTTTCGATGGCATCGACCAGATCATAAATAATTCGATTTTCCAATCCCAAAAGCACATCCAAATTTCTCAGCCCGATATCGGCATCCACCAGACAAACTTTTTTCCCGGCCAATGCCAAAGCCGTGCCGATATTGGCTGAGGACGTCGATTTCCCGACGCCTCCTTTTCCGGATGTAATCACGATGCTCTCTCCCACATTCTCCCCTCCTTCCCCTGAAAATTCAATCCTGCTTCAGACCAATTTTATTAAAAATGACGGCGCCCTTCTTTCCATTCAAGTTCCGGTTTCAATTGCCCCAGATGGTGAATCCGTTCCACGACGATCTGGTTATCAATCATATAAGCAAAGCGCATGCCAATCTCGGACTCATCCCATTTGTCCGGCGGGCGCGAGATCACATCAGCGATGCGGAGCTGGGTCGGCCGCAAAACGGAAGCGACGATGATTGCATTGGTATCCCCTTCGCACCCCGCGTGCGCCAATCCGCGCAAGGCTCCCAAAACATAGATGCTCCCCGTACACTGAATGGTTCCGCCGGGATTGACATCGCCCAAAAACAAAAGATTTCCTTTATGTATCAATACCTGACCTGATCGAACCGTTCCCGACTTGATGACAAGATCCTGCTCACCACCAAGGAGATAGGGGATGTCGTCGGACTCAAACTCCTGTATGATCAAATTTTTGCGGACGGAAAACAGTTCCCTGACAGCAATTTCCTCCGCTTTTGTAATCTGTCTCTTTCCCAACTTGATGATCACATTCAAATCCGGGCCGTCCCAAATGTGTGCGGCATGGGAGTTTTCCAGCTTTTCTTTAAGATCTGCCAATACATCAGAAAAGGGGCGCGAATCATCCAGAAAGAAAAACAACCCGTCTTTGGTTCCTTTGATCGTTACGCCCGGTTTTAGCGTTTTCCCCATATCCAACGTCACCCCGCCTCACATATGATTTCGCTCTTCTCCTTCATTTTCCTTCATCCCCCAGCTTGCCACAGATGATTTGCCTTGATTAACGGAGAATGGTGTCAAATATAATCGACCGATTGCGTTTCTTTTGATAAATCAGGTGAATCACCTTGAATATGGGATAGCCGATGATCACATTAAACAGTGTCGACGGAATAATGTAATTCCACATCGCCAACACAACAGGCACATCCGTAAAATCGAAGAGGCGATCCCACCCGTAAATCAGGATGAGATAGATGAGTTGCCCCCATGCGGTCAGCACCCCGGCAACCCACTGAAAAGGAGGCACATGGGCTGCCATCCTGTAGGTTCCATACGCGACGAGCGGAAGGGTTATCGCGGAAATGCCAAGTGCGGGCCCGTAAACGACATCATGAAGCAACCCGAAAAAAAAGCTGAGCAACAGTACATACCGCCGCGGCAAATACAAAGAAATGGCAATCATCCCACTGACAACCAATTGAGGGATAACGATAAAAGTGCTCCCCCAGGCTTGGGGGAGCAACCATTGGAAAACGGAACCTTCCAAAATGAAAAGGAGGAAGAGGAAACCGGCGAACAGCTTTTTCATGGCATTCCCCTCCATAAAATGCATTGTTTATTTTTGCATCGATTTGAGTTGCAGTTTTTCCGGATCTTTTACAACCGCAACATAATCCAATTGTTCAAAGGATGCGGACGGTTTGATGTAGACAACCTGTTCCACCTGGCTCTCATTCATCGTCACTGCATCCACCGTGCCGATCAAAATGCCGCCCGGATAAATGTCCGACAAACGGGAGGTAACGATGATTTGCCCCTTTTTGGGAGCAGCCGTCACGGGTACTTTCTTCATGATCAGACGGCGTTTTTGTTCATCGTATCCTTCGATAATCCCCAGAACTTCTCCTTTATCCGTTTGAACCACCGCCGCAATGCCCGGCCCGTCTCCCGAATCGGTCAACAACTGAATGTTCGCCATGTGGCTGGTTGCGGTTTGAACCCGGCCGATGAGTCCTTGCGGGGTGACCACCGGCATTTTGGGACGCACCCCATCATCAGTCCCCCGGTTAATCACCACCCGGTTACTGAAACGGTCCGGGCTGCGGTAAACGACACGGGCCTGGATCGATTCCAGACGATTCTCAGTTTTATAATCCAGCATCTCTTTTAATTCTTGATTTTCCTTCGTCAGTTCATTGACACGCGCCCTTAACTTCAATTCTTCAACCGACGGGGAAGAGGCGCTTTTCGTTCCTTTTCCATCGGCGAACAGCCCGCTGAACGGAGTGTAAAATACCCCTTCAATCCATCCGGCGCCATTTTGGATCCAACCTTCCGGTCCCGCGAGAATATCGCCGTCCCCTTTGGTCATGCCCGCGGAAATAAACAAAAGGACAACCGAAATCACGATGATAAATATGCGCTGGGTCATATTTCGTTTCATGAAGAGAACGCCTCCATCAGAACGGTCTGCGACGGGAGCGGTACGATGAATTGGATCTCGGTTTAAACATGTCGATATGGTCCAATGCCGCTCCCGTACCGATGACGACGCAATCCAGGGCATTCTCCGCCACCGTCACCGGCATGTGCGTCTCCTGTCTCAGCCGTTCATCCAGCCGGCGCAACAATGCTCCGCCTCCGGTCAACATGATCCCCCGGTCCAAAATGTCGGCGGACAGTTCCGGCGGAGTCTCTTCAAGGGTTTGTTTCACGGCGTTGATAATATCGTTAACCGTTTCAGACAGAGCCTCTGCAATCTCCCGAGAGGTAATCTCAATCATTCTCGGCAAGCCCGTAATCAGGTCCCTGCCCTTGATCTCCCGGGTGAGATCTTCCTCCGGCGGAATCGCTGCCCCGATTTCCATTTTCAGCGTCTCCGCCGTTCTTTCACCGATCAGCAGATTATGTTTTCTCCTGATGTACTGGATGATCGCTTCATCCATCTTATCCCCCGCCACGCGCAAGGAATGGCTGGTGACAATGCCGCCGAGCGAGATGACGGCAACTTCCGTCGTTCCTCCACCGATGTCCACGACCATGCTGCCGGTCGGTTCCCATACGGGCAAGCCCGCTCCGATCGCTGCGGCAAAAGGCTCTTCGATCGTATAAGCCTCTTTTGCCCCCGCCCGGATCGTCGCTTGCTCCACCGCCCGCTTCTCTACCGGCGTGACTCCGGATGGAATGCAAACCATCACATTGGGTTTTCTCGGCAAAATCATCTTTTGGTCGATCGCTTGTTTGATAAAATACTCGAGCATCGTCGCAGTCGTATTGTAATCGGCAATGACCCCGTCTTTCATGGGACGGATGGCAACGATGTTTCCCGGGGTGCGCCCGATCATCGATTTGGCTGCATTCCCGACCGCTTTGATCTCTTCAGTTCCCAGCTCAATGGCCACAACTGAAGGCTCCCTCACCACAATTCCCTGTCCTTTCACATATACCAGCGTATTGGCCGTCCCAAGGTCAATTCCCATATCTTTCACAAAACTTCCAAACACGTCCGGCCCTCCTTCCCATTTGTCACATTTCTATTGTCGTCACAAGGATATGCTAGGAAATCAGCCCATGTTCACGCAGACTGAAAAATCGTTGATCTCCGATGATCACGTGATCCAGTACCTCGATTCCCAGAAGCTGCCCCGCCTCGATCAGTCGCTCAGTCACATGAATATCCTCCGTGCTCGGAGTCGGATCCCCGCTCGGATGATTATGTATACAGATGACAGCTGCGGAGCTGGAGCGAATCGCCTCAAGAAAAATTTCGCGCGGATGAACAAGCGAGGCGTTCAGACTTCCTTTAAAAACGCATTTTTTGCATATCACTTGATGTTTTGTATCCAAAAACAGGCAAACAAAATGCTCTTGTTTGGCAAAGCGCAATTCATCCATCACATATTGCGCAACATCTTCAGGGGAACGTATGACATAGCGCTCTTCAGGCGATAAACGCGAGATGCGCTGGCCAAGCTCTACGCCTGCCATCAGCTGAACCGCCTTTGCCAGACCGATGCCGTGGATTTTCATCAACTCCTGGAGCGAAGTTTGCGCAAGCCCTTTCAAACCGTCTGTTTTGACCAATACCCTGTGCGCCAGGGCCACCACAGACTCACCTGTGCTGCCTGTCCGCAACAACAGCGCGATCAGCTCGGCATTGGACAAATGCTGAGGCCCCAAACGCAACATCCGCTCACGCGGCCGCTCTTCCTCCGGCACGTCGCTCAGCAAAACGTAGGCACGTTCCATTTTCTCCATTAACGTTCCATTCCTCCTCTGCCTGCTATTTCACCCTGGTGAATGGCCGGATCCGACAAAGTAGCAAAACGGCAGAGGTGTCAGCTGATCAGACCATCAATTACACAGAGTGAAAACCCATTTCTTCCAGCATTTGATCCAACAGGGGGATGGACAATCCCACCACATTGAAATAACAACCTTCGATCTTATCGACAAGGCGGGCTCCCCGTCCTTGAATCCCGTATGCTCCCGCTTTATCCAAAGGCTCTTTTGTGCCTACATACCAAGCTATTTTTTCGGGAGATAACGGCCGCATCCACACTCTTGTCATACGGTGAGCCGTTTTTTCTTCCACTTGCGCACCCGCCCGAACGCGGACGAGGGCAATCCCCGAATAAACTTGATGATCGGTTCCCTGCAAACGGGAAAGCATCTTTTTTGCCTCATCTTCATCGCATGGTTTGCCCAGGATCTCCCCGTTATGAACGACAATCGTATCTCCGCCGATCACCAGTGCATCATCACACTCAGCGGCCACTGCTCTCGCCTTGCGCAGAGCTAATTCTTCAACGATTGTGCCAGGGGGAAGACGGTGATCAACTGTTTCATCCACATGGCTTGTTTGCACACGAAAATCGACTCCAAACAAGGCCAGCAGCTCTCTTCTGCGCGGAGAGCCGGAGGCCAGCACCAACTCTGGTTGCATTTCTTCGCCACCTACCTAAAACAACAAAAGGGAAATTAAAAATCAGGAGGGTGAGAATCCCCCGTTCAATGGGGAGCTTTCCTGATAAGGAAAAAAGCACCTTCGGTTTAAGGTGCCAACCATGAGAAGATCACTTACAGTTTATCAAATGAGGGTCCGATCAACAAGCAATTGACATGCGTTTGTCACAAATTTAGGCTATTTGCCCCGGCAAAATTTTTGTTCAATTTAAATCTTTAATCAATTGTTCATAGTTCACCATATAGCGGACCAAACCTTCCTGAACCTGCCACAGCAAAGCTTGATTAGGATTTTTTTCCGCTTGCTCGGCGCTCTGCATGGCTTGATCCAAAGCCTGAAACATTTTGCCAAGCGACTCGCGGGCCGGCTGCGGCAATCCCTTTTGCACCGTTTGGCACTCAAGAACAAATTGACGGTACTGGTCGATCCAGTCGCTGTTAAAAGCAATAGCAGGTGTTTGGGCACCTGGATCAGCCCGGATATCGCGAATCGTGACCGCGTTCAGCTGCTGAAACAAACGATTCCCTTTATTTAACGCCTTTGAAAGCGTCTCTGCCGTGTCTGATTTCTCCATGTTCCCCTGTACATTCATCTCTTTTAAATAAACGGGTACATCCTGTTTTTGATAGATGGCGGAAAGCTTCAGAGCATCATCCCGGTTGGGGGCCACCCCCATAAAAATCCGGTAGGGCGAACTCTCCGACATCACTGCGGCCAGCCCTTCCGCACGGTAGTTTTGAACGGTTTTCATCGCCCCGTTTTTCGCGCTGTAGTTCCCGGCCTGGAGCATGACCGCCCGCAATCCTGGAAGGGCCGTCATTTCCTTGACTGCCGATTCCTTCTGACCTGACTCGCTTTGTTGTTTTGCCGGCACCGTCAAATGGTCATCAATCGAACGCGTTGAATGCACGGGATTTTCCGAAAAAAACAGGTGCATGACGGAAATGCCCATGGCCGTCCCGATCAAGACCGCTCCGCCGATGGAAAGCAAAATCTGTCCGATATGCGCGGAAAACCGGCCCTGCCCCGTCTGTCGGCGCGCAAAAGGTTTTCCCGGTGCTCCCCAGTCAATTACGTTGCCTGGTTTATGCCCTTCCAAAAGCCAATTATTCCAGGCAACCGCTTCGGCCTTTTCCCACCAGCGACGCCACTGATCCGCCTTCTCCTTTTGATTTTGCCGGATCGGCCCCTGACCGGGTTCCGAATGCCCCGTTTCGGCTCTTCCGTGCAATCGGAATATGCTCTTTTTCGTTTCTTTTTCTGTTTGTGTGAAATTGCCCTGCCATCCGGGTCGTGATGTCTCCCCTGACCTCCCCGCATGCCTGATGGCCGGTGAGAGCGGCACCACTCCCCTTCCAGATTTGCTCAAGATTTCATCACTGGGCTGTGCCGGCAAGGCATGATCCTTTTTTGCCGGTGAAATTGGTTTTCCCTGGACTTTTACCTTGATTCCCGTACCGTGCACATGGCGGGAAGATTTGCTTGTCCCCATATCAATCCGCCCCTTTTTTCTATTCTGTTAATATAGCTTATGAGTTCATAGAGGGGATAGAACCGTCAAAAAAGAACAATCTTCCCGTTCATGTGCGCTCTACTATTCTAGTATCCTGAAGGAGAGCAAAAAATGGATCCAGCCGTCGCCCCACAACAGGGCAATGATGACACCGATGGCCAGGTGGGGAGCAAACGGCAGCGGATCACCCCAACTCCTCCGCTTGAAGAGCAGCGCATGGCAAACGGCGCAAAAAAGCGCGCTCCACGTCGCGAGCCAAAAAGCGAGAAAAATCTCAGGCCACCCGACAACCCAGCCCGACATCGCCAGCAATTTGGCATCACCCATCCCCATCCCGCCAGTGCATTTGCTGATGATCAGGCAACAGAGATAGGCGAGAGCTGAGGCACAAAGATAGTTGCCATAGGGCATGGGATGCACCCAAATCCGAACCGCGGCAAAGAGAACGGTTCCGCTGTAAGTGAACAAATTGGGGAGCACCATCGCTTGCAAATCGGTCAGGGAAAGCAGGATCAACAACCACATCAGCACCAAGCTGACCCATCCCTCCGCTGACGTTCCCTCACGCATTCCCACCAGCCACGTAAAAAAGAGACTAAAACCTGCTTGCAGACCCCATACCGTTTTGGAATAGCGAAAAAGGGTTCCTCCTTCGCGCTTCCGCCTGATCGACCAGCTGGCCAACGGAGGGAGAATCATGGAAATGAGTGCGCTGACCACAAGCATCGCGCCGATTTTCCAATCAAACATGGGGGATCTGTCCCACGTTTAACACCCACTCCGCTTCAGTCAATCCCTTTTGCACCAAGTGGGTCAAAGCCATCTCCATCGTCTGCATTCCACAGGCTTGTCCCGACTGCATGACGGAATCAAGCTGGTGCTCCTGCCCGGAGCGCAGCAGATGGGCAACTGCCCGGTTATTGATTAACAGTTCACAGGCAACCACATGGTCGCGCCAGCCACGGCCCGGAATTAACCGCTGGGCGAGAATGGCCAGCAAACAGGCCGACAGCTGCGCCCGAATCAGAGAATGACGCTCCGGTGAAAAGCTGTTCACCAGGCGATGCACGGCACCAATCGCATCGGCGGCATGGAGGGAAGCAAACACCATACTGCCCGCTTCCGCTGCGTGGAGGGCCGCTTCCATCGCCATGCGCTCCCGCATTTCCCCAATGACGATCAAATCGGGGTTTTGCCGCAGGGAAGAAACCATCCCGCTGGAAAAAGTATGTACATCCACTCCAATCTCCCGTTGCACGACAAGCGACCGCAGGGAATGATGCTCAAATTCGATCGGATCCTCCAGGGTGACGATATGGAGCGATTCCTCCTGATTCAGATACTGTACGAGCGAAGCGATCGTCGTTGACTTTCCGCTTCCGGTCGGCCCGGTAACCAGCAAAAGCCCCCTCTTTTTATGAATCAGCTCTGTCAGAACAGGGGGAAGTCCCAATTCTTCGGGTACCGGTATCCTCTCGGGCAAAAGGCGCAGCGCCAATGCCGCCGTTCCCCTCTGCTGGTAAAAATGGGCGCGCACCCGGACGGCTCCGACGGAAAAGGAAAAGTCATATTCCTTATGTTCCGCCAACGATTCCGGCCCGGGCAGATTTGCAGTTGCCTGCACAAAAGCGTACAGTTGGTCGGGGGGACATTCCCTGTCGCTCAACCATTCCCAACTGCCGTTTATTTTGGCGCGAGGCCGCTCCCCGGCGGCAAAGTGCAGATCGGATGCAGCCAGGTCGATTCCCAGTTGAACCCATTCCGCAATAAACAAAGCAATCCCCTCTTCTCCCATTTTTCACTATTTTATGATAAATTTCCCTGTATGAAAAGCCGGACAAAAAATAGTTTGATTCCGCCTGAAGACAACAGTAAAGTACAAGTAAAAAGATCACAAAGGAGTTCAACATGCTATCCATTCAAAATTTAACCGGAGGCTACGCCAAATCCTTTCCCGTGATTCACGATCTAAGCTTTTCTGTTTCCCCCGGAGAAATTGTCGGGTTGATCGGTTTAAACGGTGCCGGCAAAAGTACGACGATCAAGCATATTTTGGGTTTGCTCACCCCTGTGTCGGGAAAAGTGACCTTGGACCGGAAGACATTAAACGAGGACCCGGTCTCTTTCCGCTCGAAAATCGCCTGGATTCCTGAAACTCCGCAGTTTTACGATGAACTCACATTATGGGAGCACCTGGAACTGACGGCGAAGGTTTATCAGCTTGACCGGGCTTTGTTCAAGGAACGCGCTGAAGAATTGCTGGAACGTTTTCGCATGCAGAAAGCGAAAAACTGGTTTCCGAACACATTTTCCAAAGGGATGCAGCAAAAAATCATGCTGCTCAGCGCTTTTCTCATCCATCCGCGATATCTGATCGTCGATGAGCCGTTTATCGGTCTCGACCCATTGGCAATTCATGCCTTGCTCGATCTTTTGAGGCAAGGGAGGAAGGAAGGGATGGGCATCTTGATGTCGACTCACATTTTGGAGACCGCAGAAAAAACATGCGACCGTTTTGTCATCCTTCATCACGGACGCATTCACTTTACCGGAACCCTTGCCGAATGGCAGAAACAAACACAGAGACCATCTGCCTCACTGGCAGATCTGTTTATAGAGGTGGCAGAACGCACATGAATCTGGACAGCACAGCACTGTTTTATCAGCGCATGCAGCAGTCATGGCTGAAAGCGATCGGCATCATCCGGCTCGTGGCAGGGGGAGGAGGAACCCCCTTGTTTGCCGGAGTCGTCCTCATCGGGTTGTATTTCGGGTACAAGCGTTTTTTGGAATGGATGCCCTCCTCCTTTCCCGCCGGTTTGCTCACCGGACTGGTTCTTTCCCTGCTCTTGACATCCAGCCGCATCCGCACTTGGATCAAACCGGCCGATCCCGTTTTTTTGCTTCCGGCAGAAACAAAGATGAACGGATACTTTCGCGCCAGCTTATGCTACAGTTCGCTTGTTCACATCATTCATCTGGCACTTGCCCTACTGCTCCTCTCTCCGCTTCTGGCGGCGGGAGCACCAGAAGATCGCTCACCGCTCTGGCTCCTTTTTGCTTTGCTGAGCCTAGCACAAATCCTCAATGTGCTCATCGAATGGCAAAGCATGCGCCTTTTGTGCAAATGGAGCCGCCGTAAAATCAGGGGAATCGCCTTTCTGCGCTTTCTTCTCAATTTTTTATGGACTGAAGCGTCCATGGATCGCCAGTGGGTCGGGCTGCTTGTTCTTTTCTGCATCATGGCCGGGGTCTGGCTCGGACAGGTGGCCGTCACCCCAGCGTTTCCTTTACCTTGGGATGAACTGAAAAAACAGGAACAGCGTTTATTGGCGAGATATTATCATTGGGCCGGCTGGTTTGTGGACCTTCCTGCTGTCCAGCAACCGATCAGGCGCCGCCATATCTGGGTGCGGATAGCAGACCGTTTCACCAATTATCGGAAAAACCCGCTTCTCTATCTCTACTGGCGTCATTTCTTCCGCAAAAGCGAATTGTACGCTGTCTTTTTCCGGCTGCTTCTCTGGGCGATCATCATGATGGCGCTCTTCCCCAATCCCTGGGTGATCTTCGGCATCTACCTGGCAGCGAGCCTGATGCTTTTTTCCCAATTGCCTGCGCTGATAGATGCAAACAGCTATCCGGCTGCACTGAAACTGTATCCCTTACCGAAGGCTGCTTTTAAGAACAGTCTGGCACGAATCGGCACCGTTCTTTCGGGGATGCAAGCGCTGATTTTAACCATGGTGATTGCCGGTTTCCATTGGCTTTCGTTCGCCGGAACCCTTTTGTTTCTCGCTTATGGCCTGATTCTGTCAATGATCATGGCCGGGCTGAAAAAACGGAGTGTGCCGCCGCAAAAATAAACATTCTTTTCTTTTGGGACCGTCCCGGAAATGAATGCCGAAATGAGCCAGGGAGGGCTGTGTAACTCCCTACCCTCCCACATTCCGGGCCGCGGTGCGCTTCATACAAAAAAACTGCCGCGGTCAAGCGACAGGCAAAGGGGCGTTCTCGGCGGCGGCCTATTTCTTTGTCAAAGCTTGTACATCCTTGATCATTTGCTGCAGATCAGGCTGCAATCCATTATAATACCTTACGACCGTGCCGGATTCATCAATCAGGTAAAATTGGGTCGGATGGGTGACCAAAACCGGCATATCCGGCGAAGGTCCTTTTTGCCGGGCTACCGGTCCCTTAAATGTATCCTTGGCCATTTTCGCGATCTGACTGAATGAATAGCCGGTCAAAAAATGCCAATGGCTTAAATCCGCATCATATTTTTCGGCATACGTTTGCAACACTTTTGGCTGATCATGCTCAGGATCGACACTGAATGAAACCAGTTCGATCGGAACGCCGGCCTTTTTAAACGCGTCTTGCACTTTGGCCATATTGGCTGTCATCGGCGGACAAACATTGGGGCAGTTGGTAAAAACAAAATCAGCCAACCAGATTTTGCCTTTTAAATCCTTTAAGCCAAATGGTTTGCCCGATTGGTCAGTAAAGGAAAAGTCATGAACTTGCCAATGGAGTGCGGACACGTCATTTGACGATGAGGCCTGCGCCGATGTTTCCGGTTCCGGCTGTTCCTGAGCAGCTTCCGAGCAACCGGTTACGGTGAGCACAAGAAAAACGATGAGCGCAAAGCCAACCCGTTTCCATTTCTCCATCCAAATCGCCTCCAGCCGTAAATTCACTAATAAATCTAAATCTTGAGTTCGCATAAAAGGGACAGCCATTCAGTTCACAAAGGGGTTAAACCAAGCTTTTCCCCCGATGTATTTCGACCGGTGGCGGCAGAAAAATCCCGCCTTTCCACTTCATGAGACTTCGCACTTTTCCGGAAATGAAAATGCCTGCTCATCGGTTAACGAAACAGTCAAGTCAAGAAATCGGCGGCAAAAGTGAGGGCAAGAGATGGTCAGGCTTGCGAGAGGGGTGAAAACCCCTCCTGCCTGACGCTCACTCCCATCCCCAGCTGAAGCCAGAGGTTTTCTCGCCCGTAAAGAAATAAAATATCGATAAGTTCATCCCTATTTTACGCTTTGCTTTTCAAGTTCCGGTACAAGTGCATGCGAAACACGCCAAATGTCACCGGCCCCCATCGTCATCACCAGGTCTCCGGGTTTCGCATGCTGCAGCAGATATGAAACAACCTCTTCTTTGGTAGCGATAAACTGTGTATTGGGATTGCTGTTTTGTTTAATCAGCGCCGCCAATCTCTCTGCCGAAACACCCGGGATCGGTTTTTCCCCCGGAGGAGCATAAATGGTGTTAATGATCACTTCATCGGCATGAGCAAAGGCACGGCTGAACTCATTGAACAAGAGGTGAGTCCGGGAGTAACGCTGCGGCTGGAAAACGGCGATCACACGGCGGCCCAGCGCTTTTACCCCTTTTAATGTCGCCTCGATTTCGGTCGGATGGTGCGCATAATCGTCGACAACCAAAATATCGTCCACTTCACCGATTACTTGGAAACGTCTTTTTGCCCCTTGAAATTGGTAAAGCGCTTTAGCAATTGAAGAAAACTCACAGCCGGCTTCCAGGCAGGCGATAATGGCGGCCAATGCATTGGAAACATTGTGGCGCCCCGGGATGCGCAAGGTGACTTCCCCTAACTCTTCTTCCCCTTTGACTACCGTAAAACTGATCTCCCGCAAGTTTTCCCGAATATTTCGCGCGGTGAAGTCGGCCGGATGATCGATGGCATAGCTGAGCAAACGGCCTCCCACATCTTCCGCCATTTCCCTGAGATGGGGATCATCATAGCACAAAATCGCCGCGCCTTCCGGACGGACTTGCTTTAAAAACGAGCGGTATGCCTTTTTCAGATTGGCAAAATCCCCGCCGTAGTTTTCCAAATGATCGGGTTCGATATTGGTGACGATCGCCAGATGCGGATAATATTCCAGAAACGAGCCGTCGCTTTCATCCGCTTCCGCCACCACGTAATCGCTTCTCCCCGCCTTGGCATTTCCTTTTAAACTGACGATTTCCCCGCCGATGATATAGGTCGGGTCCACTTGGAGCAGTTCCAACGTTTGGGCGATCATGGAGGAAGTGGTCGTTTTTCCGTGAGCCCCCGCAACCGCGATCCCCTTTTTATCATTCAGAAGGCGCGCCAGCATCTGCGAGCGGTGAATCACTTCAATTCCCCGCTTTTTGGCTGCGATGCGCTCTACATTATCTTCCGAAATACTCGATGAATAGACGACGAGGTCTGCCCCCTCAACCAAATCCTCATGATGACCGATCGTCACCCGCGCTCCCCGTTCGATCAATTTTTGCACCAACGCATTTTCAGCCACATCCGAACCGGATACTTCATATCCCAAATCGAGCAACACCCTGGCAATCGCACTCATGCCATAGCCGCCGATTCCCACAAAGTGCACCTTCTGCTTTTTTTCCACGTCAACCACCAACCTTTATTTAGATCTTTATTCAGTGTCATTTCAGTTCAGAAGAGGACGCAATTGGGAGACCAAAAAGAGCGATCCCGTGATCACACAAACATCATTTTCATTCATCTGCTCTTTCACAAGGCGCAACCCGGCCAGCGCGTCATCCTCTGCATGAACAGTCAGCTCCGGCTTCACTTTCTTGAGCAGCCCGGCCAATTCACCGGCAGCGAGCGACCGCGCCTGTCCCTTTACCTCCGTTGCGACCACCACATCTGCTTCCTCTGCCAAAACTTCCAACATTTCAGTTACTTGCTTGTCCTTCATCATCGCCAGGAGCAAAAACAAACGGCCGTTGCCAGGTTCGTGTCTTTTTACCGCCTGCACCAGTGCTTTGACTCCGTCCAGGTTATGCGCACCGTCGAGAATGACAGCGGGCGAATCGGCCACTTTTTCAAACCGGCCCGGCCAGCGGACACGTTGCAACCCGGTCACAAAATGCTCGGGATCGATCACCGTCGCATAAGCCTGTCTGAGCACTTCCAGCGTCATTAATGCCGTCGCGGCGTTATAAAGCTGATGCTCTCCGAGCAGAGGGATGGACAAGTTGGAAAGTGTCCGGTAAATCCCTTGAAAATCAAAGGATTGTTCGCTTGAGCTCCATTTTCCCGGGATCACCCGGTAATCTGGCCCCCATTCATACAGGCGGCTTTTTTTCCGTTTCGCCTCTTCCCGGATCACGGCGAGAGCTTCTTCAACCTGAGGACTGCAGACGACGGGAACCCCCGGTTTGATGATTCCTGCTTTTTCCCGTGCGATTGCGGTCAAAGTGTCACCCAGCCATTCCTTGTGATCCATTCCGATTCGCGTGATGACGGAAACCAATGGATAAACGACATTGGTCGAATCAAGGCGGCCGCCGAGTCCGGTTTCCCACACGATAAACCACGGAAACGCCTCTTTGGCAAAGAAACAAATCGCCAGCACAGTCCAGAATTCAAAAGGGGATGGCGCACCGGGTCCCGTTTTGCCCATTTCTTCAACAAGTGGTTTCAGTTGGTTGGCCCAATGGACAAAGGAAGCTTCCGGGATCGGTTCTCCGTTAAACTGGATCCGTTCATTCCACGATGTGACATAGGGGGAGATAAATAATCCGACCGGATAACCTGCTTCCCGCAGAACCGAATCGACCATCGCTGCGACGGAGCCTTTGCCGTTCGTTCCAGCAATGTGAATGAATTTGCAGCGTTTTTCCGGTGATCCGAGCCGTTCGAGCATCCATTCCATCCGCCCGAGTCCCGGTTGGATCGCCTGGGTGCAATGTTGGTCCATCCAGGCAAAGACATCGGCTGCTGTGACAAATCCCTCATTTACCTGCATGTTTTTCTCCCCTTTCGTTTTGGTTTTTGATGGATTATGTAAGAAAACTGCTCACTGTGTCCATTTTGCCTATTAATCAGGCTGCCGTCAACAAACAAAGGAAGCGAGGGCAGGAAAACGCCTGCCCCGCCGAATCTCATCCTTGGAGTTCCCTTAACCTGGCCAATACCTTTTCACGTTTTTCCCTGTATTCTTCGCCTTTTTTACGCTCACCTTCCACCACATGAGCCGGCGCTTTATTGACGAAGCCGGGGTTTGCCAATTTTTTCTCCACCCGTTCCACTTCAGCATTCAATTTCTTCAGCTCGGCATTCAAGCGTTCGATGGTTTGCCCGACATCAACCAAGCCGGCCAGCGGCAGGAACAATTCCGCACCGGTAATCACGGCCGTCATCGTTTTTTCCGGTCGGGGCAAAGCCGGATCGACCGTCAAATGGCTTACTCCGCACAAGCGCTTGATCGCAGCTTCATTCCGTTCAAAAGCGGGCATCACATCAGCATCGGGGCGCACCAGCAGCTCCACTTGGTGTTTGGGCGCCACTTCCATCTCCGCGCGAATATTGCGCACAGCCCGGATCGCTTCGATCAGCACCTGCATCTCCTTCACCGCTTCAGCATTGGCATAAGAATCATCCGCTTTCGGCCAATCGGCCACAGTAATGCTTTCACCTTTGACCGGCAGATGCTGCCAGATCTCTTCCGTAATAAACGGCATCATCGGATGAAGCAGACGGAGCGCCTGATCAAGCACATAAACCAGCACCGAACGGGTAACCCGTTTTGCCTCCTCATCCTCTCCGTAAAGCGGAAGTTTGGCAAATTCAATATACCAATCGCAGAATTCATCCCAAATGAAATTATACAGGGCGCGGCCCGCCTCACCAAAATCGTAACGATCCAACAAACGCGTCACTTCAGCGATCGTTTCGTTCAAGCGGTGCATGATCCATTGATCGGCAGTGGAGAAAGGACCCGTCAGCTTTAAGTCCTCCGCTTTGATTCCTTCCAGATGCATCAGCGCAAAGCGAGACGCGTTCCAAATTTTATTGGCAAAGTTACGTGCCGCTTCCACGCGCTCCCAGCGGAAGCGTTGATCATTTCCCGGGGTGCAGCCGGTGGAGAGCATGTAGCGCATCGCATCGGCGCCGTACTTTTCAATTACATCCATCGGATCAACGCCGTTGCCCAGCGATTTGGACATTTTGCGACCTTCAGCATCCCGGACCAAACCGGTTATCAGCACATCGCGGAACGGAATCCGGTTCGTAAACTCCAACGCTGAAAAGATCATGCGCGCAACCCAGAAATAGATAATATCATACCCGGTCACCAGCACATCCGTCGGGTAATACCGTTTCAAATCCTCTGTTTCCTGCGGCCAACCCAGCGTGGAAAACGGCCACAGGGCGGAGCTGAACCAGGTGTCGAGCACATCCTCATCCTGTCTCAGGCTCGTGCCCTGGCACTTGGGACATGCTTTTGGCTCATCCCGGGCGACGGTCATTTCGCCGCAGGAATCGCAATACCAGGCCGGAATGCGATGTCCCCACCACAATTGCCGGGAAATGCACCAGTCGCGTACATTTTCGATCCAGTGCAGGTAAATTTTTTCAAAACGCTCCGGTACAAAGCGAACCCCCCGGCCGCTTTTTTGCACTTCAATCGCCCGTTTGGCAAGCGGCTTCATCGCCACAAACCATTGCGTCGAGAGGTAAGGCTCGACTACGGCTCCCGAACGCTCGCTGTGGCCGACCGAGTGCACATGTTCTTCAATCTCGATCAGATGGCCGGACTGTTTGAGATCTTCGACAATTTGCTTGCGGCAGTCAAAGCGGTCCATCCCTTGATATTTTCCTGCCAGCTCATTCATTTTGCCTGTTTCATCCATGACGAGAATTTGCGGAAGTTTGTGCCGGTTTCCTACTTCAAAGTCATTCGGGTCATGGGCCGGCGTAATTTTTACTGCCCCGCTGCCGAATTCCGGATCAACATATTCGTCGGCGATAATCGGAATTTCGCGGCCGGTGATCGGAAGCAGGACGGTTTTTCCGATAAGGTGTTGATAGCGTTCATCCTCGGGGTGAACTGCGACCGCCGTATCACCGAGCATTGTTTCCGGGCGGGTGGTCGCCACGCGGATATAGCCGGAACCGTCCTTCAGCGGATATTTGAGATGATACAAAGCACCTTTGACTTCTTTGTAGATCACCTCAATATCCGACAAAGCCGTGCGTGCGACCGGATCCCAGTTGATGATGTACTTGCCCCGGTAGATCAGGCCCTTTTCATACAGGCGGACAAACACTTCCTTAACCGCCACGGACAATCCCTCGTCAAGCGTGAACCGTTCCCGGCTGTAATCGACGGAGATCCCCATTTTTCTCCATTGGCGGGCGATATTGTCCGCATACTCTTCTTTCCATTTCCAAACCACATCCAAAAATTTTTCCCGCCCCAAATCGTGACGACTGATTCCTTGTTCGCGCAGTTTCGCTTCAACCCGCGCCTGGGTGGCGATTCCGGCATGATCCATGCCCGGCAGCCACAAGGCATCAAATCCCTGCATGCGCTTAAAACGGATCAAGATATCCTGGAGAGTGTTGTTGAGCGCATGGCCGATGTGCAGGTTTCCCGTCACATTTGGCGGGGGAATCACAATGGTAAAGGGTTTTTTCCCCTGATCGCTCCCCGCTTTGAAATACTCTCCCTTCAGCCAGTAATCGTACCATTTCGCTTCCGTCTGTTTCGGATCATACGCGGAAGGCAAGTTACTGGTCACCGTTTCACTCATACCATTTCCTCCATTCTTCTGTAAAATAAAAAAACCTTTCGCCCGGCAAAGGACGAAAGGAATTTTCGCGGTACCACCTTTGTTCACTGATCAAATTCGCTCTGAACAGTGCACTTTGACCGGATAACGGCCGGTTCCGGACCTTCCTACACAGATCAATCCTTCAGAAGGCCAGCTCGAGGGCGACATTCGACGGTTTTCCCGAAGAAACCTTTCAGCCGGAGGGTTTCTTTCTCTGAACGGGTCAGATCCATCTACTCTTCCCTTTCACAGCTTTGAATCGCATGATTTGTTTTATTATATTACACCGTTTTTTTGATCCAAGTCAAACCCAAGTAAAAAACGGCGAACGTGTCGCCGAATAAAAGATGAGGCCAGTCAGAAACCGCACCCGCACGGCCAAGGGAGGTTAATTTTTCAACCCGAATGTATGCTTGATGAAGTCATACATGGCTGCCGGATCAGCCAAAAACGCCAATAGCAATACAGTGCATAGCAAAAGGATACTGAGAAATGATAAAAATATTACTCCCCGGTATGCTTTTCTTACCACAGTTTTAACCAAACTCAAGAGACTAAACCCCTTCCTGTCAGTATCCAATATATTTACCCTTCAGCATATTCTTATTCTCTACTTTTCGTACACATCTGTCCAGTATTTCTTCAAAATAAGCCAAAAAAACAAGCAAACGCCACTTATTGCGCATAACATTTGCATAAAGGAAACACTTTTTTCCATAATCAACTTCTGCTTCCGGGCAAAATCCCAGGCAAATCCAAGTTCATTCCATTTCTGATCACTTGACGGGTGAGGAGCGGTCTTTATGTTGGAAGTCCTGTTCTGGGTACTCGCACTTAGTTTACCATTAAAAGCATTGCGCAAACTATTACAAAAAATAAAAAACCGGGAGTTCCCGGATTAAGACTTGCGTTTTCCTTTTCCTTTCTTTTTGCCGGTGCGCACAGGTACGGCAGCCGTTGCCGATTTGTTTTCTTCATTCTTCTTTTGCCCCGGCCACAATTGTCTGACCAGATCCTGGAGCTGTTCCATTTGCCTGACTTCCGCCTCCAGTCTCTGTACGGTTTGCGCTTCGGTTTGTGACAGACGGGGAGTTTCATAATACAATTTGAGTGTTTTCATCATCCGTTCCGGGTACGACAAATATAAAGCCAACAGGCGCTTCTCCTTTGGTTTTAACAAATAGGAATTTTCATACGCTTGGAGCAGGTCATGCGGTGTTTCGCTCACATCCCTGTCGGAAGTAAAGCGCTGGATTGCCAAAGCCAGATCCCGTACCGGCGATTCCACCTGGGCATGGTCAAAATCGATAAAATAAAACTGTTCATCATCCCAAACCAGGTTACTGTCATGCATCCGGCGGTGACACAGGGCATAGCGGGGCAGAGCGCCGTCATCCGTCTCCACAAACCGCTCCAGGCCGCGAATGGCAAAAGAAAAGGTATCGTCCAGCCGCTCTTTCAGGTTCCGGAACGACTGGTCAAACGGAGAAGCAAATTCCCTTTTTTCCACCGTTTCGAGATATTCCGACAACTGGTTCTTCTTTTCCTTCCATTTTTGGATAAAATCCCGGCTGATCCGCTTCGGCAGTTCCGGATAGCGTTCGATGAGCGGTTCGGTCAGGCTGTGCAACTGTGCCAACGCCTGAACGGTTTCTGTCGGTGAGGGCGGTCCGGCTTCTCCTCCATCTTTCCAGGGGGTTGCATACCAAACTTCGTTCCCCACCCGCACAACCGGCTCATTATCCCTGTTCTTCACCCAGGGCAGCAGATGGGGGAATCCCTCTTCCCGTACCTGTTCCAGCATTTGATGGAGAAGCAGCAGTTTTTCACGCGGCGCCCGCGAATTTTTTAAAGCATACTCCCCCTCGGGCATCACCACTTTCCACACCCGTCCGGTATATTGAACATAGGCGGGTTCCCATCCATACTTGCTTAATACCTCGGCTAACGCATTTTCTCTTGCAAGCGGTGCCCGGTTCATCACCTGTCCTCCTCCTTAAGTCGTTTGTTTTTTCGCATAATCGGGCACATAGAGGATTTGCCCTTCTTCCAGGCGGTCCGTCTGCAATTGATTCAGTTTCATCAATTGGCTCACAGCCACATCATACCGGGCCGCCACATGGTCAATTGTCTCATCTCTTTGCACGATCACGATCTTCAGGCCGACAAATTGTTCTTCTTTATTGCCGACCAACCAGCGAATCCAATCAGTCTGCTTTTTGTTTTCCTGATCGGTTTCCGGCGCTTCCCCGCCTGAATTCAGCTCTTCTTCGACTTCCGTTTCAAAGACTTCCTCAAACTGGTTTTCCTTTTGCCGCTCTTCCCAAAATTCCCGCGGCGATTGCGCAAAAATTGTCTGTCGTTCCGGTTCCGTCCGTTGTTTTTCCTTCGTTTTCTCCTCCGTTGAAACTTCTTTTTGTTCGGGAACCGTTTCTTTTCGGCCAACCGTCTCCTTCGGGAAAGCTGTTTCTTTCTCTTCCGCTGTCTTCTTTTTCCCACTTTCTTTTCCCGCCGGCTCCGGTTCCCGTTGTGCTCGCTTTTCCTCCGTTTCGGGAACTTCATGCGGAAGGACTTTGGCTTCGGGTTCCTCTTCGGCTTCCTCTCCCTGTTCCCTGTTCACCCTCTTTCCGGAAGTATTTTCTTCGTCCTGCTCCCTGGCTCGTGACACGACTTCCGGTTCAGGCTCCACATCCCCTTCTTCCTCACTTTGGATACTGATCGGCCGTACGGGAGCGCCGGAAAATTCCGGGACAGTGTCATCCATCTCGCGCTCCTCATGGGAACCGGCTTTTTCTGCCTCCTCATTTGGATCCGGCAGCAAACCGTCTATCATGAGGATAGCTTCAATTTGCAATTCAAACGGGGACAGAACTTGATAATCAAACGATTCGACCTCCGCCGAGATGTGAGCCTGTTCAGCCCGATCCGCCGGCAATGTGATCTCAACAGGAATCACGTAGGCGAGTTCACTGCGATGTTCCTCTTCGTACAAAAACGCTTCTGTATGTAACCCGGTGTGATCAGGTCCTTCCACTTCCCCCTCCTGCTGCGGGATATACATTCCGTTAAGACGCAGATACCCTTGAATTTTTAAATGTTGGCCCTCATCTTTGATCTCGACATCAGGGTACAGGTCCAGTTCCAGGAGGGTATTCATTCCCGGTTGCTGCGGTTGCAATCTCACTTTTTCGGAGATATCAAAGCGAAGTTGGGTAAAGCGGTTTTCCACGGCAAATCCCTCCTTAACAAAAGCTGTTCCCTTTCTATTCGGGATAGTCATAGGTTTTGGACGTTACTTAACTATATGCATGGGAACGAAGGTTATCACTTTTAAAGGGCCAAAAAAAGAACAAGATGATCAAAAAACAGAAGATCCACTGCATCCGGCCGCAAACTCCGAAATAAAGAAGACCCCGGCAGCTGTTTGCCGCCAGGGTTGTTGAACCAAAGTTTCTCTTTACTTTTTCAGCTTTTTCAAGGCATTGCGATTCGCTTCCAGTGTCCGGTTCAAATCCTCTTCGGTGTGGGCCGTCGAGATAAACATCCCTTCAAACTGGGACGGGGGGATCAGCACCCCTTCATCCACCATATGGCGGAAATACTCGGCAAAACGCTTCGTATCAGCCGTTTTTGCAGTTTCGTAGTTAACCACCTTTTCCCCTGTGAAAAAGAGGCAGACCATCGATCCAACTCGGTTGATATGGGCAGGGATTCCCGCTTCTTCTGCATTTTTGCGCAACCCTTCTTCCAAAATCCGCCCTTTTCGCTCCAGTTCCTGATAAGCATCCGGCGTCATCTCTGTCAACGTGGCATAGCCGGCCGCCATCGCCAGCGGATTGCCGGAAAGCGTTCCCGCTTGATAAACAGGGCCGGTCGGAGCGATTTGTTCCATGATCTCCCTTTTTCCGCCGTAAGCGCCCACAGGTAATCCTCCGCCGATCACTTTTCCCATCGTGGTCAGATCAGGCAGGATGTTGAATCTTCCTTGTGCCGAATGGTAATCGACGCGAAAACCGGTCATCACTTCGTCGAAAATGAGGAGGGCTCCATATTGCTCGGTAATCTCCCGCACTCCTTCCAAAAAGCCGGGGAGAGGAGGAACAACCCCCATATTTCCGGCAACCGGTTCCATTATGACCGCAGCCACTTCCTCGCCAAACTTTTCAAAAGCCAGCTTGACACTGTTTAAATCGTTGTAGGGAACAGTCAGGGTGTGTTGCGCCGTATTTTCCGGCACGCCGGGACTGTCAGGCAAGCCGAGCGTGGCCACCCCTGAACCCGCCTTGATCAATAAGCTGTCCGAATGACCATGATAGCTTCCTTCAAATTTGAGAATTTTATTCCGCCCGGTATAGGCACGAGCCAGGCGGATTGCGCTCATCGTTGCCTCTGTTCCCGAGTTTACCATGCGCACGATATCGACAGAGGGCATCCGCTCTGTCACCAGTTTGGCCATCGCCGTTTCCAATTCGGTCGGCGCACCGAAACTGGTTCCTTTTTCCGCCGTATCCTTGATGGCCTGAATCACTTTGGGATGTGCATGTCCCAGAATCAACGGACCCCACGAGGCGATGTAATCAATATATTCATTGCCGTCCACGTCCACCATGCGGGAACCGAACGCACGCTCTATAAAAATCGGGTTCATCTCCACCGACCGAAATGCCCGCACCGGGCTGTTCACCCCACCGGGGATGACCTGCACCGCTTCGCGATAATCGGCGATGGAACGGTCAAAACGCTTCTGCATCCACCATCACAACCTTCTTCAAAAATATGTACCGAATCATTCATTCCTTATTTTAACGCATACTGTTGATTTCCACATGAAACGGAAGCAAATTTTTTCTAACAAATACCGGATGGAATCAGCTGATTCCGGAAAATGTTTTCTATCAAGTATTATGATGAACCATACAATTGATCATTCTATTTCATATTTTAACAAAGAAAAACATTTTTATAGAAAAGGAGCAAAAAGAATGAGGATCAGCAAAAAGCCATCCGGCGAATTACCAACCGCAAAGCCGGCTTCTCCGAAAAAACCTTTGAACATCCAACAGGCCCGCCTTTCACTTGAACTGTTTCAAGATGCCAATTTTTCCGGAAGGCGAATCCGCTTCCGGCGGCGCGGAGTCGCGGTCCGCAATATGAATGCATTTGCCTTTAACGATCTCCTGTCCAGCTTTCGCATGTCCAACCCGAATAATCCGGGCAGCTTAACCCTAGTTCTGTGGGAAGACGTAAACTACTCGGGCAGAAGACAAGTATTTTTTGGATCAAGATCGGTTCCTTTTGTCGGGCCCATTTTTAATGATCTGACGTCTTCGTTCATTTTCGTGCCACGAAGGCTGACGTCCAGAGAGATCAATCGCATCGAGGCCACCGGAAGTGCAGCTTTTCTGGGCGTGGTGGAGATTTCAGCGTAAAAAAAGAGCCCCGTGCAATCGCTGCGGGGCTGCTGACACCAATCTGTTGAGGCCGGGTTAAGCCTCTATTTTTTGTTCCCGAATCACACGCTCTTCCCACTCATCCATATCCGGTGTGAAATACTGAAGCCGGGTCTTTTTGTATTCTTTGGTCGAATAGAGCGTCGCACGTTCGGTAATTCCGGTTTCGTCCTCAATCGCCTGCAAGATTTTTTCGCATTCTTCCAAGGTCCGGCCATGCACCATGGTGAAAATCGAATACGGCCAATCCGGATAAGTCGGACGCAGATAGCAATGGCTGACGGCTTTAAAGGAAGCCATCACCGGGCCAATTTCATCGGCACGGTCTTCCGGAACCGCCCAAACCCCCATGCCGTTAAAGCGAAACCCGGCCTTGCGATGATTGAGAATGGCGGCGAAGCGGCGCATCTGCTTCCGTTCAAGCATTTTTTTAGCCGCGTCCAACAGTTCTTCCGTTGAAAGTCCCAAATTTTGTGCGTAAAGATCAAAGGGGCGTGATTGAACAGGGAGATCTTTTTGCAATTCGCGAATCACGGCAATGTCAAAATCGGTGATCACTTTATCCGCTTTTTTCCGGTCTTCCTCATTATAGCTCGGTTTTGCTTTTGCTTTCGTTCCATCCTGTTTGCCGGTCATGTCGAGCTGAACCCCGATCTTGAACAATTTCAGCGTTGGCATCAGGCGAATCACCTCAACGCCGGCCAACTTGCCCAACAGTTCCACTGTTTTTTCGAGACCGATGCGGCTGTTCGGAGGTACAGCAATGGTAAACCAGAGATTATACTCGTGGTTTCGCTTATAGTTATGGGTAACCCCGGGATGCTGATTAATGATGCGGGCCGCTTCATCCAGGTGTTCCTCCCGTACTTTTGCAGCAACCAAGCTGGACTTGTAGCCGAGTGTACGGGTGTCAAAAATGGCGGAAATTTGGCGTATGGTATCCTTTTTCAACTCACGGACACGCGACAAAACCGTTTCTTCGTCTGTCCCCAAGGTTTCGGCCACTGCTTTAAACGGCTCAGGAACCAGTTCCACACCTTCCTGGAGTTGGTTCAGGATCTCTTTATCCAGTTCATCCATCGTTTTGACGGGCATCTTATTCTCCCCCTTTTAGCCAGCGGGCCAGATCTTTGGCATGGTACGTGATAATCAGATCTGCCCCGGCCCGTTTGAATGCCAGCATCGATTCGGTCACTACCTGCTTTTCATCAATCCAGCCATTGAGTGCAGCCGCTTTGACCATGGAATACTCACCGCTCACGTTGTAAGCGACAACTGGCAAGTCAAAACGCTCCCGCACACGCACCATGACATCGAGATAAGGAAGCCCCGGTTTGACAATCAGCATGTCCGCACCTTCGGCCACATCAGAGGCCGCTTCCCGCATCGCCTCTCGTACATTGGCCGGGTCCATCTGATAGGTCCGGCGGTCGCCAAACTGCGGTGTGGAATGAGCCGCATCCCGGAAAGGTCCGTAAAAGCTTGAGGCGTACTTGACGGCATAAGACATGATTGGAATATGGGAAAACCCGGCTTCATCCAATCCTTTACGAATCTCGTAAACAAAACCGTCCATCATGTTGGACGGAGCGATCATATCAGCACCCGCCCGGGCCTGGGAAACAGCGGTTGAGACGAGCCGCGTCAATGAAGCGTCATTGACGATCACTCCGTTTTCTACGATACCGCAATGACCATGCGAAGTGTACTGGCACAGACAGGTGTCGGCGATCACGTAAATGGAAGGATACTTTTCTTTGATATAGCGAATCGCTTTTTGCACGATTCCCTGTTCATCATCTGCAGAGCTCCCCCGTTCATCCTTTTCAGCCGGCACCCCAAAAATGATGACAGAAGAAATGCCCAGCCGGACCAGCTCGTCCATCTCCTCATGCAGCCGGTCCAGGGAATAATGGTAAACCTCAGGCATCGAAGGAACTTCTTGTTTGATATTTTCCCCTTCCACCACGAAAATCGGATAAATCAGATCCTCAACATGAACGTGATGTTCACGAACCATGCGGCGGATCTGCTCGCTTGCTCGCAAACGACGGTGTCGGATATATGATTGCATAGAAAACTCCTCCTTTATCATGCCGGGCCTATAGTGTTTTTAATGCCTCCACCAGACCGTCAATCGTATATGAATCAGCAACCACATCTACCTTCAGCCCCAGTTCGGCAGCGGTTTGTGCCGTGATGGGACCGATGCAGGCGATCCTGCTCTCGGAGAGCAAAGCGGGAACCTCCGGTTCGACTGTTTTCACTGCTTTGACAAAATTGCGAACCGTAGAGGAGCTTGTGAAGGTAATCACATGAATAGCGCCCCGTTTCAGCATTTCTACTACTTCGCCCGCATCTTCGGTGCCGATTTTTGTATCGTATGCATCCACTTCCGTGACATGGCATCCCAGTTTCTCCAATTCAACAGCCAAAACTTCGCGGGCGATATCGGCACGGGGAAGCAGAATCTCTTCTCCCTGCTTGATCATCGGTTTGAGTGCTTCCACAAGCGCTTCTGCCTTATACTCTTCCGGCAACACTTCCACCCGCAATCCTTTTTCGATTAGCACCTCTGCCGTTTTGGGACCGATCGCCGCAATCCGCGCCTTGGCCATCCGGCGAATATCGAGATTTAATTCGATCAGGCGTTTAAAAAAGTGCTTCACTCCATTGGCACTGGTAAAAATCACCCAGTCAAACCGCTCAAGCTGATGCAACGCCGCATCCAACAGGTCTTGGCGCTCAGGACGGGTGATGCGGATCACAGGAAATTCTACCGCTTCTCCACCAAGCGCCTGAATTTTCTCCGTCAAAACGCTGCTCTGGCTTCGAGCCCTTGTGACCAGAACCCTTTTGCCAAACAGCGGTTTCTTTTCAAACCACGACAATTTTTCCCGCAGTTTTACAACTTCCCCCACCACGATAATGGCCGGGGAACGGAAACGGGCCTCCTCCACTTTTTGCACGATATCCTCCAAGGTTCCCGTCAGCGTTTCCTGTTCAACCCGGGTGCCCCAGCGAATAAGTGCAACCGGCGTTTCTTTTGAACGGCCGTATTTGATGAGCTGTTCGACAATAAACGGCAGATTTCCGACCCCCATCAAAAAGATCAGAGTTTCCACTGCCGTAGCCAAGTGGTTCCAACGGATGGATGATTCGGTTTTTTCCGGCCGTTCATGCCCTGTGACGATCGCAAAGGAGGAATTAAAGTCACGGTGTGTGACGGGAATGCCGGCATAAGCGGGAACGGCGATTGCCGAGGTAATCCCCGGTACGACTTCAAACGGAATCCCTTCTTCCACAAGGCGTTCCGCCTCTTCACCCCCGCGGCCGAAAATGAAAGGATCTCCCCCTTTGAGCCGGGTTACGACCTTCCCCTCTTTCGCTTTAGCCACCAGTAAGTCATTGATCTCCTCCTGGGTCAGCGTATGCCGGTCCGGCAGCTTGCCGCAGTAAATCAATTCGGCCTTCGGTTTCGCGTGCTTTAACAGCAAAGGGCTCGCTAAACGGTCGTAAACAATGCAGTCTGCCTTTTTAATCGCTTCCAATCCTTTTACTGTAATTAATCCGGGATCCCCCGGTCCAGCTCCTACCAAATAAACAAGTTTCGTCATCCGACTAACTCCTCTCACTGAGTGCCAGCAGTTGACCTGCTCCAAGCTCTCTCATCTCTTTGGCAAGCTGTTTGCCAACCGCCCATTCGTCTTTGCCTCGCATGCTTTTCTTGATGACCTCTTTACCGTCCGGTTGCGCCACCAAACCGGTCAAGTGCACTTCCTCTCCATCGACTTCGGCGTAAGCAGCCAGGGGCATATGGCAACTTCCTTCAAAGGCGACCAAAAAAGCCCTTTCCGCCCGGACTGCCCGCGCCGTCTGCTCATGGTTGATCCCGGCGAGGAGAGAGAGCAGCTCATGGTCATCTTCACGACACTGGATGGCGAGCGCTCCCTGGCCAACCGCGGGTAACATCACGTTGATCGGCAATTCTTCACAAATCTCGCTTTGCCAATCCATGCGGTAAAGGCCCGCCGCCGCAAGTACGATCGCATCAAACTGTCCTTCCCTCATTTTCCGGATGCGCGTATCCAGGTTGCCACGAACCGGCTCCACCCTCAAATCAGGGCGGGAGGCCAATATCTGCGCTTGGCGCCGCAGACTGCTCGTCCCCACCACGGAGCCGGGCGGCAATTCAGCCAGCATCTTTCCATCGCGCGACAACAGCACATCCCGTGGATTTTCACGACGGGGAATGGCTCCGATCACAAGCCCTTCCGGCATCTCACCCGGCAAATCTTTCATGCTGTGTACGGCAAAATCAATGCGCCCGTCCAATAATGCTTGTTCAATCTCTTTGACAAACAATCCTTTGCCGCCCACTTTGGACAACGTGACATTGAGAATCCGATCGCCCTTGGTGACAATTTTCTCCATTCTCACCTCGAGTCCCGGCTTCACTTCTTTCAAGCGGTCGACAACCCAGCTAGTCTGGGTCATTGCCAACTGGCTCTTTCTTGTTCCCACGATGAGTGATCGCATCTTCTCCCTCCTTTCTAGGCTTGTACGGATAAATGAGACTGAATGAAGCCAAGCATTTTCCCCCTGACTCCCTCCGGATCACGCCGGCACTCGATCAGCCATTCATCCGACACCAATTCTTTCATCAAGCTGTACCGAAGTCTCGGATCTTTTACTTCTGCGCGGACTTTTTCTCTCATCTCCTGCAATAAACCGAGGTAGCGTTCGTACTCTTCACCAAACGATTTTTCCAGGTCCTGGCGGATCTTTTTCGCGAGCGACGGGCTGGCTCCACCGGTGGAAATGGCGATCTGCAACGGTCCCCGCTTCACTGTGGAGGGAACGGTGAAATTGCACAGTTCAGGCTGATCAACGACATTGATCCACTGCCCCCGCTCCTTGGCATCGCGATAGATCGCCTCATTGGTTTGGTTGTCATCAGTAGCGGCGATGACGAGAAAGCAGCCAATTCCGTCCGTCGGTGCGTACGATCGATTTTTCCACTCGACTCTGCCGAGCAGGGCCCACTTTTGAATGAGGGGGGTGGCTGACGGGCTGACGACTTTGACCAGCGCTCCGGCTTCCAGAAGCGCGGCCGCCTTGCGTTCCGCCACCGAACCTCCCCCCACAACCAGGCAGCGCCGGCCGGTTATATCCACCATCATGGCGTATAACGGTTTCATCGTATTCTAGCTCCTTTGTCTAAAACCAGTGATGAACCGAGTCACTGGATCGCATGGTCACATAGTTGATCAACACAGCCAAAATCGCAAGCGTATTCCACCAGGCCAACCGGCGGCCCATCATCTGTTTTCTCCCCCAGCGGTACAAGATCCAGCCATAAAGGAGCGTCACCAAAAACGATCCCCAAACTTTCGGGTCTGTCCAAAACATGTGCCCAATCGCCTGGTAACTGTAGATCACGCCCAAAACCATCGCGGCAATGAAAAATCCGGTTCCTCCGACCACCAGCCAGATGGAGAACCACTCCAACCAGCCCAGACTCGGCAGCTGGCGCAAAAGAAGGTTCCATTTTTTCTGCTTCAACAAGTGGTTGTTGACCAGGTACAATCCGGAACCGATACTCGCCAGTGAAAAGGCGGCATAAGCCATCATCGCCATGGCAACATGGATCAAGACCAATTCCTTCAGCAGGAGATGCGTCAATTCTTCAGAACCCTGCCGGGGAATGAACAGATTGATCGCAAAAACGATAAATCCGATCAAGTTGGCGATGAAGTAAAAGATGTTCATGCGATAGATCAAATGCATCAAAAGCGTAAATCCGATCAAAATCCATGAATAGATAAACAGGGCATCAAGCGGAATTGACAAGGCAACATAATGCCCGAGCCCCATTACAAATACGAACGTCTGCATCACCCAAACGCCCGCCAGAAACAGATAGGAAATCCACCCGGACTTCCTGGTTGGATGAAAGAAATCAGCCAGCGCAAACAGCAAGCTGAGCGCATAGGCATAAATCATGAAATCATAGAACCAACGTTCGGCGAACACGGGCTGCTCCCCCTTTAAGTGCGGATCAGTTTCCCGCTCGTAAACGCCGGGTGTTTCACTTTTTCAGATGTCTTGTCCCCGTTGTCATCCAGTAGTTTTTCCAAAGCGAACAAGGTGACAAACATCTCCTGCGCCGCTTCTTTCTTCGGTGTGGTCGCCAGTTCCTTGACACGGACGATCGGCTCGTGCATCAACTGATTCACAATGCTCTTTGTGTGTTTGCGAATCACTCTGCGCTGTTTTTCCGTCAGGTCCGGCAGCTTCCGTTCAATGCGCAGGACGGCTTCCTCCTGAATCGCCAGCGCCTTTTCGCGCAACGCCGTAATGAGCGGCACCACACCCAAAGTTTCCATCCACTCATCAAATTCTTTTTGTTTTTGTTCAATCCAGACGGCGATTTTTTTCGCTTCCTGCTCCCTGAGCGCGAGATTGGAATCCACAATTCCATGCAAATCGTCTATATCATACAAGAAAACTTGATCCAATTCATGGATGGAGGGCTCTATGTCGCGCGGTACCGCAATATCGATCATGAACAGCGGAGAGCGCCGCCGAGCAGCAATCGGAGCGACCATATCCCTTGTCAAAACAGGTTCCCGGGACCCGGTTGAGCTGACCACGATATCAGCTTCAGCCAGCGCGGAAAGCAATTGATCCCATGCCCGGGCTTCACCGTGAAACCTGGCAGCCAACTCCTCTGCTTTGTCCAGGGTGCGGTTCACCACCAGGACGCGCGCCGCCCCGGTCGAATAAAAATGCTTCGCCGTCAGCTCGCTCATTTCCCCCGCACCGATGAGCAAAATCGTTTTATCGGCAAAGGAATCGAACATTTTTTTCCCAAGCTCAACGGCAGCATAACTGACAGACACGGCATTTTGCCCGATTTCCGTCTCCGAGTGAACGCGTTTTCCGAAGGTCACCGCTTGTTTAAACAACATATTGAAGATGGTTCCCGTCGTCCCCGTCGACTGAGCGGTCAAAAAGGCGTGTTTCACCTGACCCAAAATTTGTGTTTCCCCGATCACAAGAGAATCGAGGCCGCAAACTACATGGTAGAGATGCCGCACCGCTTCCTGATTCGCTTTTACATAAAGATGGTCGGCAAACTCCTGGCGGGGAATGCGAAACCAGCTTTCCAGAAAGGTTTTGGTATAATAATCTCCTGTATGCAATTGATCACAGACCACATAAAGTTCCATGCGGTTACACGTGCTGACGATCACGCATTCCATGATGCTTTTCATATCACGTAAACTTCTCAAGGCAAGTTCAAGTCGGTCTTCAGCAAAAGAAAATCGTTCACGCAGTTCAACTGGTGCTGTTTTATGGTTTAATCCGACTGTTAAAATATGCAACTTCGTTTCACCTCGAATCCCGGAACAGCCTTCCTCTTGACTCGGCAATCCGGGCAAAAGTGAATAAAATTCAATATCCATTATATCACAGAGATTTCAAATCCCAAGTTTCGCCCTGTGAACACATTTTGAAGCCCAGATTGTGTATAATAATAATAAGAAATGGCAGAAGTTTGCGAAAATCCCTTTTGTTTACCGGTTCGACACCACCTTCCGGTTACTGAGACCACTTTGAGAGGTGACGCCCATGAACCGCTTGACTCGATCGTTTGGTTTCGTGTTGGCGCTCGTCATCGTTCTCCTTTTAACCGCTTGCTCTTCCTCCTCTTCCCGGTCCGGACTGCGGCAAATCCGACTGGTGGAAGTCACCCATTCACTCTTCTATGCTCCTCAATATGTTGCCTTGGAAAAAGGTTTTTTCAAGGAACAAGGCCTGGACATTCAGCTGTCCAATGGCAACGGGGGCGATAAAACCATGACAACACTGGTCGCAGGCCAATCCGATATCGTCCTGGTCGGAGCTGAAGCGGCCATTTATGTGACAGCCCGGTCCTCTGCACATCCGATCACCGCCTTCGCACAATTGACCCAAACGGACGGTTCCTTTCTCGTTTCCCGCCAGCCGATTCCCCACTTTGACTGGTCGATGCTCAAGGGTAAATCCCTGCTCGGGCAGCGGCGCGGAGGAATGCCGGAAATGATCAGTGAATACGTACAACGGAAACACGGTCTCACCCCGCACAAAGATGTCCAAATCATCCAGAATGTCGATTATCAGAATCTGGCAAACGCCTTTGTCGCCGGAACCGGCGATTTCGTTCAACTGTTTGAACCAATGGCCTCCAAAATCGAAAAAGAAAAAAAAGGCTACATCGTTGCCTCCTTCGGCAAGGACAGCGGCCATGTTCCCTATACCTGCTACATGACCAATCAATCCTATATCAAACAGAACCCTGACATAATCCGGCGTTTTACCCGCGCCGTCCAAAAAGGACAAGACTGGGTCGCCACCCATACCCCCGGGGAAATTGCCGACGTGATCGCCCCGCAATTCCCCGACACCGACCGCGACATTCTGGTGCGCGTCATTCAGCGCTACAAAGAGCAGGATTCCTATGCCAAAAACACCATCATCGATGAAGAAGAGTATAACCGCTTATTGACGGTCATGTCCCAAGCAGGCGAACTTCCGGCTAAAATCCCCTATCAAAAGCTGGTGGACACTTCCTTTGCCAAAGAGGTTTCAACCAAACAAAAACAATAAAAAGGGGGGATCGAAGATGAATTCGCCACCGGCTGTGCAGATTGAAAATTTAACCCATGCCTATTTTACGAAAAAAGAAGAAGTGACGGCGATCCGTTCCGTTTCCTTTTCAGTGGATGAAGGCGAATTTGTCGCTCTCGTCGGCCCCAGCGGTTGCGGAAAAAGCACCATCCTTTCACTGATCGCCGGGATCTTCCCCGCGACCAAAGGCATAATCCGGCTGTTCGGCAAAAAAATTGACGGCCCTTCTTTTCGCACCAGCTACATGTTGCAAAAAGACGGACTGCTCGAGTGGAGAACTGTGGAACAAAATATGCTGTTCGGACTGCAAATTCAGGGTCAGGCCACCCCGGACAAAATCGCCAAGGCGAGGGATCTGCTGGAAAAAATGGGGCTAAAGCATGTCAGTCATCACTATCCGTCCCAATTATCCGGTGGAATGAGACAACGTGTCGCTCTGGTGCGAACCTTGGCCGTCGAACCAGATATATTATTGCTGGATGAACCTTTTTCCGCGTTGGATATCCAAAACAAAATCCTGCTCGAAGATCTGCTCGCCCGGGCGTTAAAGGAAGAAAACAAAACGGCGCTACTCGTCACACACGATCTGGAAGAAGCGATTGCCGTAGGTGACCGGATTCTCGTAATGGGCGGGCAACCGGGCGAGATCCGGCACCAGATCCATGTCCCCGAAGAACTGAGAAGTTTGCCGCCGCTCAAAGCGCGCAGCCATCCCGCCTTCCGGGTGATCTTTGAAGAACTTTGGAGGGAAGTGGAAAAACCGTGAAATGGATAAAAAAAGGCGCAGCCAGTCCGGAACACGCCGCCTATCTTCGTCGCCTCTACATTCGCACTGTCTGGATTTGGCTGATTCGCCTTCTTCTGTTGCTCGGCTTGATCTGGGGATGGGAATGGGGAGCGAACAACGGCTGGATTGATCCTTTCCTCTTCAGCAGTCCGTCCCGCATCTGGGAACAGGCAAACCAGCTGGTCCAGTCCGGTGCGCTTTTTCATCACATCTTTATGACATCAGCGGAAACGATCGCCGGTTTTATCCTGGGCACGGCCAGCGGCGTCGCTCTGGCAACGCTCATCTGGTCCTCTTCTTTCCTGTCCCGCGTGCTCGATCCTTATCTGGTCGTGATCAACAGCATGCCCAAAGTAGCCCTCGGTCCCCTTTTTATCGTGACAATGGGAGCCGGGTTTCCCTCGATTCTCGCCATGGCGATCGCCATCACGATCATCATCACCACTTTGGTAATCCATACCAGCTTTCAGAGCGTCGATGAGAGCTATCTGATCCTGGCGCGGTCTTTTGGCGCCACTCGCGCTCAGATTTTCCGCACCATTATCTTCCCCGCCAGTATACCGGACATCATCGCCGCTTTAAAAGTAAATGTCGGCTTGTCCTGGGTCGGCGTCATCGTCGGTGAATTTCTGGTCTCCAAAGAAGGACTAGGTTATTTGATTATCTACGGCTTTCAGGTATTCAATCTCAATTTGGTCATGCTGAGCCTTGTGATCGTGGCGATTATTGCGACGATTATGTACCAGCTGATCGCCTGGGTCGAGCAAAAATGGGGACGCCGCCACAGCTGATCCGTTTAAACATTGTCGCTCCATTTTATGCAAATTGTGTTAAGATTAAAAAGGAAAAATCTACTTCTTTCATTCAAGGAGCGAACAACTGATGAAAGTGAAGCTGACCGGACTTATCCTCATTCTTGCAGGGATATTGCTCATGTTGATCAAATCGGATCTGGCTTCGATCACATCTCTTCTCACCTGGCCTTTTATTCTCTTTTTGCTCGGCGCCATTCTCATGTTTTTTGCTTTGTCCAAGCGAAATCATGTTCTTACCCTGTGGACCGGCCTGATCACCGCTCTGGGCCTCTCCATCTGGGGAATAAAATATGTCGACGGATGGCCTAAACATTGGAGCCTGTTGCTTGTGTTATTTGGGATTGCGGTACTGTTTTCCTTCTCCATTTCCAAAAACCACATTACGGGCATTGTCGGGGGCATTATGGTGATTACCGGGATTTTTGCCTATCCTGGCATTGCCAATCTTCCGGTCATCTCACCCATCACCTCGATTCTGCACGGAATCTGGCCGGTTTTTGTCGTTATTCTCGGCTTGTTCCTTGTCACCAGAAAATAATTGGGGCATAGTATATAGATACTAGATACTCAAAATTTCTCATCGGAGCGAAGCAAATGATATCCATACGAACACCGGAAGAAATTGCGCTCATGCACAAAGCAGGCAAACTTCTTGCTGCCTGCCATCGGGAACTGCGCAAGCGGATCCGTCCGGGGGTGACCACCTGGGAGATCGACCAATGGGTGGAAAATTACTTGATGCAGCATGGAGCCACTCCCGAACAAAAAGACTATATGGGTTACCCATACGCTACCTGCGCCTCGGTCAATGATGAGGTGTGCCACGGATTTCCGCGCAAAACCCCGCTTGCTGAAGGAGATATCGTCACCATCGACTTGGTCGTCAACTTAAATGGCTGGCTGGCCGATTCAGCATGGTCCTATGCTGTCGGAAAAATCTCCCCTGAGGCGCAGAGGCTGTTAAAGGCAACAAAAGAAGCGCTTTACCGTGGAATTGCCAAAGCGCGTTCAGGCAATCGCATCGGCGACATTTCCCACGCGATTCAGACATATGCCGAATCTCAGGGACTTTCCGTGGTGCGCCCTTTCATCGGCCACGGAATCGGCAAACATATACACGAAGAACCCGAAGTTCCCCATTACGGCCCTCCCGGACAAGGACCGCTCATTCAGGAAGGCATGGTGTTCACGATCGAGCCGATGCTGAACCTCGGTTCCCATCATGTCAGGCTGATGCCGGACGGCTGGACGGCCAAAACGGTGGATGGCAGCCTGTCCGCACAATATGAACACACCATTGCCATCATGCCGGAAGGCCCCCTCATCTTAACCGCACAAGACGAGTAAAAGCCCGGATCACCGGGCTTTTACTCGTTATTGCTCTTTGTCTCAGCGATCCCCTGCCAGCCACTCAATCGTATTTACAGCCAGGATGGAATCGTCATAATCGTACCAGTTCGGGTGTAAGCTGTCACCGGGATTCCCTGTGCCATCATCATACAAGGAGGAGTCACCAAGAGCCGCAAAACGGCCATTGCCATAGGAACCGTGGATATGAAACGGATCAGCGTTCAGATAGATATCTTTTACGATGCTGCTGTTGCTTGTCCCGACTTTGATTGTCGTACCACCCCAGCACCCGACTGCAGAGACGCCGGAAGTGACGGGAGAATTGCGTATATCGGTAATGGGATCCTTTGACAGCGAAGCATAGTTAAATGTGAAACCGAGCGTATTGACAAAGCTGTTGTAGATATCGACCGAATCGACACCGTCATTGTTCCGGTCGGAGTTATTGTGATCGGCGATGAAGTAGACCCCGCCTCCGTTTTGGATAAAACGGATGATGGCCGATTTTTCTGATGAACTGAAGTTTATATTCGGCTCCGGCAAAACCAATACATCATACTGGCTGAGCAAGGTATCCGTCAGTGAGGAAGCGGTTGAGGCCACGGTATAACCATCGCTCCGCAAGGCATCCGCCAATTCCGAATAGGCCCCGTTAATGGTCCAATCCGCATTTCCCGCCGTTTCACCATGCCCTTGATCAAACAGAATTTTCCCGGTGTAGGCTTGGGCCGATCCATGCATGACCAAAAAAGAGAATAAAACCGCAAGAGCCATCATCGCCAAGGATCTTGCCAGCCTCATTGTTCCAAACATTTTGATGCTCCCTTCTTGTTGTCTAAACCGAATTAAATTATACAAATATACAAATATTTTTCGACAAAAAAAGGCTGTTGACCTTCTTTGCCAACAGCCTTTTCGTTCACTTCACCTCAAAGGAAGTGATTAAATTCTTCTTCTCTTCAAACCGTTCCAGCGCCAGTTCAATCAAGCGGGAAATCAGTTCACTGTAGCTGATGCCGGAATGCTCCCACAGCTTGGCATACATGCTGAAAGGGGTGAAACCGGGCATAGTGTTGATTTCGTTGATTAATACTTCTCCGTTATCTTTGCGGATGAAGAAATCAACTCGTGCCAACCCGCTGCAATCAATCGCCCTGAAAGCACGGATGGCCAAATCGCGAAGCTTTTCGGCAACCTCCCCGGGCAAATCGGCGGGAATGCGCATCACCGATTTCCCGTCCACATATTTTGCCCGGTAATCATAAAATTCATTGGAAGAGACGATTTCCCCCGGAACCGAGGCTTTCGGCTCGTCATTTCCCAACACGGCCACTTCCACTTCATGGGCAGGGATAAACTCTTCCACAATGATTTTTCGGTCAAATTGTCCGGCCAGTTCAACAGCCTCAATCAGTTCATCCCGTTTTTTCACCTTGGAAATGCCGACACTGGAACCGAGGTTTGCCGGTTTCACAAAACAGGGGTACCCCAGTTCTTCTTCGATTTTCGCGATCCATTCCTCTTTCCGCTTTGCCCATCCGGATTTCAGGAAGGCCAGATATTTGGCTTGGGGAAGACCTTCGACGGCAAACACTTTTTTGGAAAATTCCTTATCCATCCCGACGGCGGAGGCAAGCACACCTGCACCAACATACGGGATTTGGGCGATTTCCATCATCCCCTGAATCGTTCCATCCTCTCCAAATGTACCGTGAAGAACCGGAAAAACCACATCAATTTTTCCCGGGCCGAAAAAGTCGAGGTCAGTCCCGGCATCTTCAACCACCTGTGGAAGGTTGCTGCCGATCTGTTCAATTTTTTCCGGCTCCAATTTTCCCTGCAACATGGGAAGAGACCTTTTTCCCGGATTAAAATGGCCTTCCCGGGTGATTCCAATGGGGATCACCTCATATTTTTCCGGATCGATGGCTTTAATCACCGATGCGGCAGAAGACAAAGAGACGTCATGCTCTCCTGATTTTCCCCCAAACAGTACGGCCACACGGATTTTCTTTCCCATCCACTCCCACCCTTTCCTGTGCACAGCATCCTGTTATCATGAGCCTTCGCTGTTTCCTGTTGTGCATTTCTCTATTTCTTTCCATAACTGTTCTTTACCATATGCAGTTTCGGATGAAAACAGAAGCAACGGGTCGCCCTGATGCAACTCCAGTCCTTCTCTCACTGCTTTTAAATGCTTTTGCCATTTTCCTCTGGAAATTTTATCTGCTTTGGTGGCCACAACGATAACCGGAATGCCAAAATGCTTCAAATATTGATACATATTCTGATCATCTGCTGTCGGCGGATGACGCAAATCGACCACCTGAATCACGCCTTTTAAGGTTTCGCGCCCCGTCAGGTAGGTCTCCATCATTTTTCCCCACGACTGGCGAACGCTTTTCGGCACCCGGGCAAAGCCGTATCCCGGTACATCGGCAAAGTACAATTGATCATTAATGCGATAAAAATTGATCGTTTGCGTCTTTCCCGGTTTGGAACTGGTACGCGCCAGATTTTTTCGTTGGATCAAACAATTGATCAACGAAGATTTTCCCACATTGGAACGCCCGGCCAGAGCGATTTCCGGCAGGGCGTCTTCGGGATATTGCGCCGGTTTGACGGCGCTGATCACAAACTCAGCTTTTTTTACCAGCATAAGGATCCCTCACTAACGCCAACTTCAGCACTTCATCCATGTGACTGACCGTCGTGAATTTGAGGTCCTTGCGGACACTTTTTGGTATATCTTGCAGATCTTTTTCATTATCCTGCGGACAAATCACATGTTTGATGCCGGCGCGGTGAGCACTTAATGATTTTTCTTTTAAGCCGCCAATGGGGAGAACCCTTCCCCGCAGGGTAATCTCTCCCGTCATCGCCACATCGCGCGAAACGGGGATGCCCGTCAAAGCAGAGACCAATGCGGTAGCCATCGTGATGCCGGCGGAAGGGCCGTCTTTAGGAATCGCACCTTCAGGGATATGGATATGAATATCATTTTTTTCATGGAATTCCGGGTCGATTCCGAGCTCTTCAGCTCTGCTCCGGATAAAGCTGAACGCCGCCTGTGCGGATTCCTTCATCACATCGCCCAGCTGACCGGTCAAAGTCAGCTTTCCTTTTCCCGGGAAAAGGGTCACCTCGACAGACAAGGTGTCACCTCCCGCTTCCGTCCAGGCCAATCCGGTAACCACACCGACCTGATCCGTTTCTTCCGCCCGGCCGTAGCGAAATTTTTCCGGTCCCAGGTAGGACTCGATATTTCGCGCTGTCACGACCACTTTCTTCTTCTCGCCAGCGACGATGTGCTTCGCTGCTTTGCGGCAAAGCGTTCCGATGGCCCGTTCGAGATTGCGGACACCGGCTTCTCTCGTATAGTTACGGATCAGTTTTAATACGGCGCCGGACTGGATTTGCAACTGTTCTTTGGATAAACCATGTTCCTCCAGTTGTTTCGGAAGCAAGTATTTTTTCGCGATCTCTTCCTTTTCGATTTCGGTATAGCCGGAGATATACAGCACCTCCATCCGGTCCAGCAGCGGACGGGGGATGTTATGAATCGCATTGGCCGTCGTAATAAACATCACTTTGGATAGATCAAACGGAATTTCGATATAATGATCGCTAAATGTATGGTTTTGATTGGGATCGAGCACTTCCAAAAGGGCTGCCGAAGGATCTCCGCGAAAATCCATCGACATTTTGTCGATTTCATCGAGCAAAAAAACGGGGTTGCTGCTTCCTGCCTGTTTCATTCCCTGAATGATCCGGCCCGGCATTGCACCGACATAGGTACGGCGATGCCCCCGAATCTCCGCTTCATCGCGCACTCCTCCGAGAGAAATGCGAACGAAATTCCTGTTCAGCGCCCGGGCAATCGACCGGGCCAGCGAGGTTTTTCCCACACCGGGAGGTCCGGCCAGACAGAGAATCGGCCCCTTCAATTTTTTCACCATCTGTTGAACCGCCAAATACTCCAATACCCGCTCTTTTACCTTTTCCAGACCGTAATGATCTTCGTCCAGGATTCTTTCCGCCTTGTCCAGGCTCAGATCATCCACTGTCTCTTTTTGCCAGGGCAAATCCAGCAACCAATCGATATAATTGCGAACCACACCGCCTTCTGCTGAGTTGGTCGGAATTTTTTCCAGGCGGTCGATTTCCTTTTCGATCTTCTCTTTTACTGAGTCGTCTGCTTTCAATTCGGCCAGTTTCTCGCGAAGTTCCTCCACTTCGCCGGTGCGTCCTTCTTTTTCTCCGAGTTCCTTTTGAATGGCCTTCATCTGTTCACGCAAGTAATACTCTTTTTGCGTTTTTTCCATCTGTTTTTTGACACGGGAACTGATTTTTTTCTCCAGTTCCAGCACTTCTTTTTCGTTGTGGATGATGGAAAGAAGCTTTTCCAACCTGGCCTGGATGTTCGTCTCCTCCAGAATCGTCTGCTTATCGGCAATCTTGAGAGGAAGATGGGAAGTGATCACATCAGCCAGGCGGCCGGGTTCCTCGATATCGACGACAACGGAATAGATCTCCGGCGAGAGCTTTTTGGACAAACGAAGGTATTGTTCAAAATGGTCCAATACCGCGCGCATCAGCGCTTTGATATCCTGTCCGCCCTCATCCTCACCTTCAAGCTCGAGGTAGCGAACAATGTAACACTCATCATCGCCGACAAATTCTTCGATACGCGCCCGCTTTAAGCCTTCGACGAGCACGCGAATCGTTCCGTTGGGAAGTTTAAGCATTTGGCGAACTTTTGCAACCGTTCCTATTTGATATATATCTTCTGGGGTTGGCTCTTCTATATGAACTTCTTTTTGCGTCGCGAGCAATATGAGATTATGATCGTCCACCATCGCCTTTTCCAAAGCCCGAACCGAACGTTCCCTTCCTACATCCAAATGCAATACCATAGTAGGGAAAACGATAAGTCCCCGTAACGGGAGTAAAGGCAATGTACGTTCCTCTTCTTTTACAGCCATATATGCACCTCCGTTGCTGTCAACAAGGAACTGATTGCAGCTTTGTTCGATTTTATCCTATTCGTTTTCTTTTGTCTATGACATCCTGCTCATGCCGGATTCCCTCAAGATCGGCAGGGAAACAGGGCAAAAGGTGACTCCGTCATCAGTTCCTTTTTATACAGGCGCAGACGTAGGAGTAAACAGGCTTGATGTTTCTCCCATACTCTCTTCCTCACCCGCGTCTGTCACTTCTGTCTCCTCTTTCTGAACGCAAGCCAACTTCATTACCGACTCAATGCGTTCGACAGGAATCACTTCAATCCCTTCCATCTTCTTAAAGATGGCCTGCATATTTTCCGCCGGGATCAGCACCCGTTTCGCCCCGGCTTGTTTGGCCGCTTCCACCTTGGCAATAATTCCGCCGACCGGTTTCACATATCCGTGAATGCTGAGTTCACCGGTCATCGCTAATTGATTGTCAACGGGGACTCCTTTGATCGCGGAATAAATCGCGGTCGCCATGGTAATCCCCGCAGACGGCCCGTCCAATGGGATTCCACCCGGAAAATTGATATGCAAATGATAATCTTCCGGACGTACGCCTGTGGTCCGCAACACAGTGATCACATTTTCCACCGACCCGCGAGCCATGCTTTTGCGACGCAATGTCCGCTGCTGGCTGGACATTTCCTCTTCTTCCACAACACCCGTGATTCGAATCGTTCCTTTCCCGGGAGATGCGGGAGAAGCTGAAACCTCAATTTCCAAAACCGTGCCCAGATGCGGGCCGTACACGGCCAGTCCCGTTGCCAGCCCCACTTGGGCGGTCGGAGGCATTTTTTGATTTGGACGGGGGTTCAGCTGGCTGCTGTTCACCACCCATTCCACATCATCCGCTTCCACCCGCGAACGGTTTTCCGACATGGCAAGTCCCACTGAGGTTTGCACAATGTTCACCGCATCCCGGCCATTCATCGCATATTTGGTGATAACGGAAATCGCTTCGGGTGTATAACCAAACCGGATGCGCTCGAGCGCCTGGGTGGCGATTTTTTCGATTTCCGTCGCCAGAAGCGGCCGGAAAAATATTTCCATGCAACGGGAACGAATCGCCGGCGGAATTTCTTCCGGTGTGCGGGTTGTCGCCCCGATCAGGCGGAAATCGGCCGGCAATCCGTTTTGAAAAATATCATGGATGTGGGTGGGGGTATTACTGTCTTCCGAACTGTAATACGCGCTTTCCAAAAACACTTTCCGGTCTTCCAACACTTTGAGCAGCTTGTTCATCTGAATGGGATGCAGCTCCCCGATTTCGTCAATAAACAGAATGCCGCCATGCGCTTTGGTTACGGCTCCGGGTTTGGGCTGGGGAATACCGGCCATCCCCATCGCCCCCGCTCCCTGGTAAATCGGATCGTGCACGGAACCGATCAGGGGATCGGCGATGCCCCGTTCATCGAACCTGGCGGTGGTGGCATCGATCTCAATAAATTTGGAGTCGCTGTTAAACGGCGATACGCTGCTTTTTTTCGCCTCCTCCAAGATCACCCGGGCGGCCGCTGTCTTTCCCACTCCCGGCGGGCCGTAAATCAATACATGCTGGGGATTCGGGCCGCACAGTGCTGCTTTTAAGGCGCGAATTCCTTCCTCCTGTCCGATGATCTCGTCCACTTTTGCCGGACGCGTCTTTTCGGCAAGAGGCTCAGACAAAGAAATCTGGCGCATGGACTTTAACTTTTCCATTTCTTTGCGTGCTTCTTTATCCAATGCACTTCGATTGGTTTGTTGGCTTTTTAAGAGGTTCCAAAAATAAATGCCGATAATGATGGAAAAGAAAACCTGTAAAAACATGAGTAATGCAGTCCAACTCATCTAGCCCATCCCTTTCCTGTTCCTGCAAAGTCCAATACTTTATCTTGTATTATGACCGTCAGGAAAGGGGGATAATCATCCGTTCGGGCCAAGCCAAAATGAACCAGCGGCTTTATCTTTTTTTCATATACATATCAAAAGCCCAATACAACATCGGAATAACCGGATAATCCCATTCTCCGACCAATTCACAAGCTTCCCCGCCGAAACCCAACTTGAAATGCAATAATTCAAACAAGGGGTTATTTTCATCCAAAACGGTGCTGACTCCACGGAAATCAAAGAGGCGATCCCCCTGCTGATAAGCATCCTGAATCATCTTCCAGCGCAGATAAACACTGGCCGGATCCGCGAGCGATTCGCCGTGACGGGCATTATAGAGGTCCCAAGTGTGCCCGTTTACCCTGACCGCGAGGGAGGCACTCAAGATTCTCTCACCCAAGCGGGCCAAGTACAGGCGCACGCGGTAAGGATTCTCCATAATCAGGGTTTCAAACATTCTTTCGAAATAGGAAAGACCCCGCACCTGAGATTTTTCCCGCTCTGCTGTGATTCGCAGCAAATGGTGAAATTGCGGCAAATCCTCTTCGGTTCCCAGGTAAACATGAATTCCTTCCTGTTCCGCTTGATGAATCTTGTTTTGCCATGCGGGATAAAATCCGGAATAGACTTGTTCCAAGGATTTTCCCCTCATGTTTAAACGAAAGACAAATTGCGGCTGAACCGTATCAAAACTGTCCTGTCCTTCATTTTTTCTCCAGCCGAGTTCGGCCAATTCCTGCTGTACATATTCCACATCATTAAAGATCTGATCAGGTCGAATATCGGTCAATTTTCGGTTTTTTAATCCATGTGACTGAAACTCCTGAATCGCTTGCATGATCGTTTGGCTGGACCACTTCTTTCGCACGAGCGGCGGGTCCATCTTCACAGTAAAAACATGGCGCTGTTTTAAATGGCTGAGAAGAGGCTCAAACCATTCGCTCAATTTGCGATTGGAGAACCAATCGATCATCGGTCCCCGCGGTATGTATGCCAAATATTTGTTTAATCCCGGCACTTTCCGATAAAGGACAAGCGCTCCGCCAACCATCTGTCCGTCCCCGGTAAACCATCCCAACAACTCGCTGGCCCATTTCCATTCTGCCTTCAAATCGGCCCATGAGGGATATTGCAGAAAGTTTCTATAAGGCTCTGTCTCCACAAAATTTAAATAATGGTCTCGATCAATAACCGATACTTGTAGCATGCAAAATTCCACCTCTTTGTTAACCGAAAGAGCAGCTCTGCCGCTTTGCCGGAGAACTGCTCATGATTTGACCTGAAACCACTACATTTTAACATACCATGAACGAAAGAAAAAAGCATCCGCCCAATCCCGGCAGATGCCAACAATTTCGTTACGCCGTCTCTTCTTTTTTGCTGTTGATGACGCGGCCTTCCTTTGTCATCAATTTGGGCGGCACACCATGCAAGACGGTATCTTTGGTAATTTGGCACTGAAGAACATCTTCGCGGGAAGGAAGCTCAAACATGACATCAAGCATAATGGTCTCGATGATGGCCCGCAATCCGCGCGCACCTGTTTTCCTTTTGATCGCTTCCTGAGCGATTGCTTCCAGCGCTTCCGTCTCAAATTTCAACTCGACGTTGTCCATTTCGAGAAGTTTTTGGTACTGTTTCACAAGCGCGTTTTTCGGTTCGGTCAAAATGCGAACCAACGCCGTCTCATCAAGCGGTTCCAGTGCGGAGATCACCGGCAGCCGTCCGACGAACTCCGGAATCAAACCGAACTTCAGCAAGTCTTCAGGCAATACCAATTTCAAGAATTCGCCCGGTTTCATGTTGACGCTCTGATGATCCATGCCAAAGCCGATTACCTTTTTGCCGATCCGGCGCTTGATGATCGTTTCCAGACCATCAAATGCTCCGCCACAGATAAACAAAATGTTGCTGGTGTCGATTTGGATAAATTCCTGATGCGGATGTTTGCGCCCGCCTTGCGGGGGAACGCTGGCCACCGTGCCTTCCAGAATTTTGAGCAGAGCCTGTTGAACTCCTTCGCCGGAAACGTCACGGGTGATTGACGGATTCTCCGACTTGCGGGCCACTTTGTCAATCTCGTCGATGTAGATGATCCCGCGCTCCGCTTTTTCGATGTCATAGTCGGCAGCTTGGATCAGCTTGAGCAGGATATTCTCCACATCTTCACCGACATAACCCGCTTCGGTAAGCGAAGTGGCATCGGCAATCGCAAACGGAACATTCAAGATGCGGGCAAGGGTTTGCGCCAATAGAGTTTTCCCGCTCCCCGTCGGACCGACCATCAGGATGTTGCTTTTGGAAAGTTCCACATCATCGGCCTTCTGAGAAGAGTTAATCCGTTTGTAATGATTGTAAACGGCTACGGAAAGCGCCTTTTTGGCCTTATCCTGCCCGATCACATACTGATCGAGAATGTTGCAGATTTCTTGTGGCTTGGGCAGATTTTGCAGATCGATTTCCTCTTCGTTGCCCAATTCTTCCTCCACGATCTCATTGCACAGTTCAATACATTCATCGCAGATATATACACCCGGACCGGCGACCAATTTTCTCACCTGGTCCTGAGATTTTCCGCAAAACGAGCATTTTAGTTGTCCTTTTTCTTCGTTAAATTTGAACAACTCTCTCACCCCTTTCCACTGGTCGTCATCACCTTGTCGACAATCCCGTACTCCTTTGCTTGCTGTGCGGTCATGAAGAAATCGCGATCGGTATCCCGGGCGATCTTTTCCAGTGGTTGTCCTGTGCGCTCCGCCAAAATGCGGTTGATCTGATCTTTGGTCCGCAAAATCCAGTCAGCGTGGATTTTTATGTCCGATGCCTGCCCGCGCGCACCACCCAGCGGCTGGTGAATCATCACTTCGCTGTTGGGCAGGGCAAAACGTTTCCCTTTCGTACCGGCGGCGAGAAGAAAAGCGCCCATGCTGGCGGCAAGCCCGACACAAATGGTGGAAACATCGGGGCCGATATGGTTCATCGTGTCAAAAATCGCCATTCCAGCCGTTACAGATCCGCCGGGAGAATTTATGTACAAATGAATGTCTTTCTCTGGGTCTTCCGCACTCAAAAAGAGCATTTGCGCAACTACCAAATTGGCAATGTTGTCGTCAATCGGGCCTCCCAGAAAGATGATCCGGTCTTTCAGCAAACGGGAATAGATATCATATGCCCGTTCTCCACGGTTCGTTTGTTCCACGACCATTGGCACCAAAGGCATCGAAAACACCTCATTTCGGAGCTTCTTATTTTAAAAACAAGGCACGTTTTTCACGTGCCCCGTTTTTTGCTCTCCTATAACCATTATGCCTTATTTTTACTGTTAGATACAAGTAGATCGATCGTTTTCTTCACGCGAAGTTGTTCTTTCACGGAATCAATGACGCCTTGTTGTTCGACGAGTTTGCGAACCTCTTCCAACTCGCGACCCATTTGCTCGGCCATCGTTTTGATTTCCTGTTCGATCTCATCTTCCGTCACTTCGATTTTTTCAGCTGCGGCAATCGCTTCCAGCACGAGGTTGGCACGAACCCGTTTTTCAGCATCTTCCTTGAACTGTTCTTTTAAGGCATCCTGATCCTGTCCGGTGAATTGGGCGTACATTTCCAGATTGAGACCTTGGTACATCAAACGTTGCTCAAAGTCGCGAAGCATATGCTCCACTTCATGGTCAATCATCACTTGCGGAATCTCGATTTCGGCATTTTTGGCCGCCAATTCCACGAGTTCGTTGCGAATGTAATTTTCTTTCTCTTGTTGCGCTTTTTCGTTCAGGTTTTTCTCGATATCGGCTTTCAATTCTGCCAATGTATCAAATTCGCTTACATCCTGTGCGAATTCATCATCCAGTTCCGGAAGGTTAAGGCGTTTGATCTCATGCAGTTTCACTTTGAATACCGCCGGTTTGCCGGCCAGTTCTTTGGCGTGGTAATCTTCCGGGAATGTTACTTCCACATCTTTTTCTTCACCGGGCTTCATGCCGATCAGCTGATCTTCGAAACCGGGGATAAACGTGCCGGAACCCACTTCGAGCGTGTATTTTTCCGCTTTTCCGCCTTCAAAAGCTTCTCCGTCAACAAAGCCTTCGAAATCGATGATCACCCGGTCGCCTTTTTCCACCGCACCGTCTTCAATCGCTTCAAGCTGGCCTTGCTGTTTTTGCATGCGTTCCAGTTCGGCATCCACATCTTCCGGTTTTACGGAGAAGTCTTTTTCTTCGACTTCCAATCCTTTGTATTCACCCAGTTTGACTTCGGGTTTTACCGTAACGGTCGCCTTGAAAATCAAAGATTTCCCTTTTTCCAATTGCTCAATGTCGATTTCCGGACGATCCACCGGCTCGATTCCCGTTTCTTTTACCGCAGCTTCATAAGCTTCCGGGAGCAGGATGTCGAGCGCATCCTGGTAAAGAGCTTCCACACCGAAACGCTTTTCGAAAATGGGACGGGGAACTTTTCCTTTCCGGAATCCTGGCACACTTACTTTTTTCACTACTTTTTTAAATGCCTGATCCAATGCTTCCGCAACTGTTTTTTCATCGGTTTCTACAGTCAAAACACCCTGATTTTTTTCAGTTTTTTCCCAACTTGCCTTCATCAACGGTAACCTCCTGCGTCAATCTATAAATTAAGATGAATCAGTCCGATTCTAAGCTATTCCCGCAATAACCCTTTCATTATAACACAGCGATAACACTTTGCAAGAAAGAGCCCTGCCACAGGAAAAAATCCCGCCCGGGGGACCATGCTTCACTCACTATGTATGAAAGCAACTGCTTCTATGTTAAACCATGCACACCCAGGTGTAAAGCACCAACAACTCCCAAAATCAGATTTATCCCCAGACCCCGAGCATGATCACTCCCAGGGTAATCATGGCCGACCCTGCCATCCGCCGCAAACCATGCCGTTCACGGAGAACGAGGATCCCGAGAACCGTGCCGAAAACCGTGCCGATTTCTCTCATCGGGGCCAGTTGTGCCACCTCCGCCAGGGACAAGGCAAACAAAAACAGGAGATATCCTCCCGGAGCCAAGATTCCTCCCAGCAAAATCGTCTTCCGGTTGAAAACCCATTCCTTTTTCAGTTCGTCAGGTCTGATGATCACCGGGGACAGCGCAAGCATATTCCCGACATTCGTCGCCATATTTAAAAATACAGGTGAAAGATAAGTTAAAGTCAGCTTGTCGACAATGATGTAAGCAGCAATGCAGACACCGACTCCCAAAGACAGCAATATTGCCTTCAGCGGATGATCCGAATTCTTTTTCCCTCCTCTGCCACCGAGGAACATGATCCCAAACAGAATAAACCCCAAACCGATCCAGCTCCCGGCAGAGAGGCTTTCATGCAAAAAAAGAGTACCGATGACGGGGACCAATAAAGGGCTTGTTCCCCTCATAACAGGGTAAGCCAGGGACAAATCCCCGATGGTATAGGTTTTTGCCAGCAATACGACATACAGCCCGTGCAATAACATGGACATCAAAAGAAAGAGATACGCCGTCTTCTGGTCCGGCAAACCGCCGTTGTCCAAAATCGCCCATGGAAAAAAGAGAACGATCGCCACCCACTGACAGTACCACAGAAAAGCATTCTTATTGATACTCTTTTTCGCAAAGAGATTCCACAGAGAATGGACCAAACCGGAACCAAGCACCAACATCGCGGCAATCACCGCCACACGATTCACCCTCATTCGATTTGATTTTATTTTCAGACCATAAATAATATAACGTTTGCCCAAATCAGCTGAAAGAATGCATCGCAGGCCAGTAACCCGGATCTTTGAGTGAAAACCGGAAATAACACCAGCACGAAAAAACGCCTCCCTTAACCGAATCGATCAAGACAGGCGTTTTTAAGCGACATGTTTTGGCGTCCCAGGAGAGATTCGAACTCCCGACCGACGGCTTAGAAGGCCGTTTAGACGCCATTTAACGGTATGTAAAGCGCTATAAACACGCTAATTTACTACGTTTTCCTAACGGTAAAATATCCGGCACCTTTACCGTCCGCAAACGTTTAAGATTATTGAGTGATGCTTGTTTATTATACCACGATTCCCACGGCGCTAACAACCGGTAAAAGTGAACGTTAAAGCAACGATAACTCCCGACTTTAGAAAATTTTCGGCAAGTTTTTAACCGTAATACTAGTCTAGAAGGATAGATAAAGAGAATATAAAATTATATTAATTGTTGAGATTCTAGGCTCAAACGCATTTTTTATCTAAAAAATACTATATAAGGTGACGATACCATGATACTAAAGTTAAAACGATTCTGGAATATAACTAAATGGTTGTTTCTTTTTCTCATTGGATTAATAGGCCTATTTATGTTTTTTCCGCTTGTTAAATGGTTTTTACTTTATGTCTGGAAACCGTTTTGGCCACATAACTTAACAAGCCCCGAAGTCGATGCCGCAATAATAAACGGCTTTTTTGTGTTTTTAACTGTTGGGGTAACCGTTTATTTCAGCAATAAAACGGTACAAGCCGCATTAAAACAGACAAATAGCAGCCTTAGAGATAAATTATTTGAAAAAAAGATTGAAATATACCCTGAACTATACGAATTGTTTGATGAAATGTATGATTTCATAGTTGAAAAAATAAATTATGTGGCTGAAAAGAGATTAAAAAATGAGCCAACGAATGAGAAAGAAATTACAAACCAAATAAACAATTATAGTAAAAAGCTTGATATATTTTTCATAAGAAACTTTTACTTGTATACTCCTCTTCTTAAGAAAGCAATGCTTGATTTACAAAAACAACTAAAAAAAATTACTTATAATGACCGAATAAACTTTACAGAAGTAGACGTCAATTTATACAAAAATCTATTTCGTATAAAACAACTATTACTAGCAGAATTAGAAATTGACACAATAAATGAAGAACTATTATCGTTAACGGATTTTGAAAGTTACTTTGAGAATATACTTAAATTCGAAATTAGTCTGGAAGAGGATTGGAGAGAGGATGAGGATACGGAGGATGAGGATACGGAGGTTTCGGTTCCGAACCACAGGGAAATCGAAGAAAACAAACACTCGGTTTGAAAAATTTGCCGGAATTTCGGGCGGGTCAGGCGCCGTATATCCACGGAGGGACGCCCCCCGGTCTAAAAATCGTTTATCAAAAAACGTCATATAACTTGTGTTATACGTCACTTTCCGCTATAATGAAGCTAAACACATAGCGAAAGGACGTTGTTTAACGGTGAAAAAAAGTGTCGTAGAACTCAACGGCTTTACTCGTTACTTAGAAGAACAAGGTAAAAGCGCGAAGACTATCGCTGATTATAAACGTCATGTGAATAACTTTGCGGCGTGGCTAACCGAGCAAGGCGGAGATATCGACACCCTAACACGTCACGACGTACAGCAATACATGAAATACTTAGAGAATATCGGGAACAAAGCGGCTACTATCAAGGTGAAGTATATCGCTATCACCACTTATGCACGGTATATCAATCGCTCGGATATTATCGAAAATATCCGCCGTCCTGAAGCCAGACAAAACCGCAACATTGCGCCTAAATCGTTAGCTAGGAACGAATATAACCGGTTATTAAGAGAAGCGGAACGGGAAGGAGCTAGAACCGCCGCTATCGTTTATACGTTGCTCTATACCGGGTTAAGGGTTAGCGAGCTTGTAGCGCTAAACATTGATGATGTTAAATTAGGCGAGCGCTCCGGTTCCGTCACCGTTAGAAACGGTAAAGGACAAGTAGCGCGCACTGTTCCCCTGCCGGCAGAAGCGCGGCATCATATCCGGCAATATTTAGCGACTAGAACCGATGATGAGCCGGCATTATTCGTATCTAACTATAAGCGCCGTATGTCTGTACGCTCTATTCAACGTGTAATAGACAAATTAGGCACACATCCCCACGCAATAAGGCACACCTATGCCAGACGGTTAGTAGAAGCCGGTACCGATATCGCCACGGTAGCGGAATTAATGGGGCACACTGACATTAACGTTACTAGACGGTACGCTAAACCGGATATGAACGATTTAGAAAACGCCGTTGCTAAAGTATTCGGTTGAGCAACCATATACCCTTTAAAATCACCAGTTATTAGGCGGTGTAGAAACCTTATTTTACGCGGGGTTTCGACACCGCTATTTTATTAACCCTTCTAATTTCGCTTCTAAGCCGTCTTATTTTCCGGGTAGGTACCGTAGGTATCCCCGCATATAAACAACGCTTAGAAAGGCGTATATTCGAGTTTATATAGCGCTGGACATCCGAAATTTACAAACCCCTAGGATTTCCGGCCGTCCATCCGCCGGGTGCCCGAGGCTGGTATTTACGTCGTTAGTCGGTATCATCTGACGGTATCCTAACGTTGTTTATCGCTGTCTATATCGGTATCATAGCCGTATCTTACTGATAGCTTACCGATAACCCGAACGATTTTTAGCCAAGCACCCATTGCCCAATGCTTTAAACCCGAACAATAAGACGGAATACAACCGTAAACCCCTAGAATTCACGAAAACATAACGTTAGCTCACGAAAGATACCGAAATATAGCGTTTTCTAATAACTTACAGTTTACCGTATCGTTACTGTGTTTGCTTTAACGGTAATAACTGGCCGACGGGTCAAATAATTGGTGTTATGTTAGTTTGCAATACAAACCGTTTATAGTCATCCCCTACCGATATCTTCCTCTCTCTTCCGGTCTGATAACGAATGATAACAGTAGAGAAGAGGGGGTATTAACGTCCCCGCCTGCTTTCTTCGTATAACCTGCGGAATTCATCGCGTAGTTCTTCGAATTTACCGAGATGCAGCCATGATTTGCCGTTTAAGATGCCGCGCACTTGCCTGCTAGATACCCCGAACCATTCGCTTATTTCACCTTGCGAAAAATCCGCATCGCGATTTTCCCTCGTCTTTATCGCCGGGGTTAGCATTCGTATAAAAGCCGCTTGCATATCGTTTATTTTCGCACTAGGATTATTTGCGCCTGTATTTGCTTCTGCCATCTTGCGTCTAGCTTCTTCCGTGTGCGTTTTTCCGTAGAAAGGGTTCATTTCTCCTACTCTTCCGTACATAGGGTTATTCTCCCCTGCGAATTTTCCTTTAAGTGAATTACTGATTCTTTGCCGCGTTTCTTCATCATACGCGGCATTCCCGCCTTCTAACTTGTTATAAACTCCGTCTGTAGCGCTATAGTGCGCAATCCAGCGTTTTTCTTTTTCGTTTAGTTCCGTTGCAGTACTAGCGGTATCAATAATCGACCAATCGAAGTTATCCGCTCCGTACTCTCTAATAGCGTTATGGAATGCGCTGAAACTACCGTTCCGCGCTTTTCGCTCGTGTTCCCGCTTCCTCTCCACAAGTGTCCGGATAGTCGCCCCAACGTATACCATGTTATTCTTTTTGTTCCTAGCGAGATAAACCACCATAATACCGCATCCTTTGTCGTGTTTATCAAAATAGAAAAAGCGGGGTTATTACGATAGCCCCGCCGTTAATCCCCCCACATTAATAAGCGCTAACTTTACTCAGTCCCGTAATCGGAACGCCCGCCGCCTCGAATTCGTCCCATTTAGCGGCATAGTCCGCATCCTTAGTCGACAATTGAGAGTAAACAGCTTGCAACTTGTTGAATACGATACCCGAATTAGTCGCGAAGTGGCACTCCGTTGCAGTAGCGGTAACAAGCGCCGTTTTAACCGCGTCCAAGTGTGCCAATACTGCCGCCTTCTCATTGTCGGATACTACTTTGTTATCGACGGTAGAAACGAATACGCCCGCATCGTCGAAGATATCGGATTTGACGAACAACACACCAGCACCAAGTTTCTCGATTTTGTTAATAACAGTAAATTTCATAAAGCATTACCTCCATATGATTTGATGTTTTATATTTAAATCAGCGCCGCCCCTTAATGGTTTGGCGCTTTAATCTTCGCAATTCTGCCGTGTAAACACTTTCCCTAGCACATCCGAAATGTCTACAGGTAATTTCGCCTCTAAATGCTCGGGATTACAGCACCAACGGTTTTCACACGTATTAACAAGTCTATGGCCGTCTGGAACACTCCCGTTAAAGTGTTCGTATACCAACCGACGCACATATACGGGCTTTCCGTTCCGCCGCACCTGTGCTAGTCCGTGTGCTGGTATATGACAGGTTGGGCGCCAACATCCGTATTCCATAACGTCGAATGATACGGGTTTACTATTTGGGTGTAAACCCTTCTCTGGAATCGTTATTCTATTTAATAAATCGGTGTTTGTAGGAATACCGTTTAAGACAGTACTTTCGCGCAGTTGTTTTTCTTCCACGCTTAACGCCTCCAGTAGTAATCGTTAATGTACCGAACAGCATAATACCGCCCGACGTTAAGATAACCTCCATTTATCATCTCTCCTGCGCCTCTTGTATTTGCGCCTGTTAATGTCGTTACTTGCCCGCTAGGAACCGTCTAAACTGTTGTAAGATGCTTTCCCTGCGGTGTTTTTCGCTCCGGCTCGGGGTGCTACCGTGTCTATACTGCGGTTTCGGTACCGGAGCCGCTGAACGCTTAGCGCCAATACCATAGTTGCGGTCTATTACACGAGTAGCGCCGTTATTAACGCCTAATACCTTCTCTGCCGCTTTCCGCCCTGTCTCGTACAATGCCTTCTTAACGTTGCTAGTAGGACGGTTAGACCGTGGATTAATAAGCGAGGGGTCGACGTAAGGCGGTTTGGCCGATAGCTTTAATTCGTTGTGTAACCGCTCTACCGACGCTTTTAACTCATCTTCGCTGTCTCCCGTGATTCGTTCCGCCCAATATTCCCGTTGTTCGTCCGGTATTTGATACTCGGATAATAAATCGGTCTTTACCTTGTCTAGCCATTTCGTTTTATACGGAGCGAGCCGCTCTAACTCGCCCCGTAGCTTCTCAATTTCTATCTGCGCGTTCATATGCTCTTTCCGCAATGCGGCATACTGTTCCGCGTCAACAAACCCGCCGCGCTCCGCGTTATTATTCCGGTTTTCCATCCGTTAGCACCTCCGATTAGAAGTTAAAGCGGCTTGCGTCGTTACGTCTTACGGCCATCTTATATAAGCGGTAGTTGGTAAGCGGGTCATTCTGTTTAATCGCCGCCAATTGCCGTAATTTCAAATCGTATTCATTTTGCTTATGCGCGGATTTCAATGCCGCATGGATTTTACCGAGCTTCTCTTTAATCCGTGTCTTTCCGCTCCCTTGCGCACCTTCCGACAATGCGGCGGCAATCTGACCTAAGCGGCGCAGAAGGGTTAACCGCTCGTTGTCGTCCATTGCGGATACCTTAATAGCGAGCAAATCCGCTAATCCTTCTTTGTCGTCGGTATATTCCGCTTCCGCGATGAGGTTATCGGCGTATGCGTTAACGGTTTCGGACGTGGTGAATTCTACGGAGAGACTCTCCCGCGCGATTTCGCGTTGCAAATTCTCTAGTTCTTCCGCGTACTTCTGTTTCAGCGCCTGCATATCCGCCTCAAGATTCATTTCCAGCATTTGAAGCTGAAAGCGTCTTTCCGATTCGTTATCGTTGTACCGTTCATGGTGTTTTACTTCGTCATACTGTTTCTTGAACTGGTTAAGGCGGTTATCTATTGTCACCGAGATTGCCTCGAGTGCAGGGAAGGAAACGCTAGACGCTTTGCCTTCCTTAATCAGCGCTTCGGCTCGGTTTTGCGGAACCGTGTAAATGTTCCCTTTTTCGTATCTGCTTCCATCTTGTGCCGTCGTGCTTTCCGTTACGAAAACGGATTGCTCAACCATTTTCTCTCCGGTTTCCGGGTTAACGTGAATAATCGTGCTTTTCATGTTATCATCCTCCTGATTGGTTAAAGAATAATATCGCTTTCGCTATCTTCAATCAGTTCTACGCTGTCAATTTTTACGCCGTACTCTTTCAAGCGTCCCAACGTAACGCGGGTTAACGGAAAGTTATTCCGCCTTCGCGCAAAATCGCGGTGTAGTGGCAGGAAATTTGTGCGAAGGTGAATGTGTTTTCCGCCGTGTTCCGCTACAACCTTCGCCGCCTTGTCTAGCGTGCTGTGGGCTACGCCTGATTTCGTCATGTAGGGTGAACTAAAATCTATCACGTCAATTTCTTCACCGTTAGGCGCTTCGATTAGCGCGACGGCGTGTAGTTCTTTATCCTTAACGAGTCGTAGGTCTATAACGTATTTACTCATCGCTCATCGCCTCTTTATTCTCTTTTACCTTCTCTTCCAGCCAAGCAATGTAATTAAGCAGGTCTGCCCGCTTTCTGCGCTCCCGCTTAAGACGTCGCTTGATTATTTCGTCTAGCTCGGCTTGCGTGAATAGCTTTTCTTCCGGTTCCGGATGCGTGTTCACCGCTCGGCCACCTCCTGCGGTGTATTCGTGTATTTATGCAAATTAAAAACGCCGTGGCTATACGTGTTATTTGCCGTGGCGTTTAACTAATCACTAATCGTTGTATCGCTGTTACCGGTAATGCTGTCGTAAAGCCGTTGTAGCTCCCGCAGTTCCAATACGAAATCATCGTCAATCCCTAATTGCATACAAATCTTCTGCGACATGCGGAACGGTATTTCGTTCCTCCTAGCGTGGGATAAGTAACTTTCGCTATATCCTAGCTGTTTTGCTAGTTCTCGCCGGGTAATGCCTTTTAAGCTACATAAAACGTCTAAATCACGTTTAGTCAGTCGGATAGTCGGTTTACGATACATCATAAGCACCTCCAAAAATTTTTTCGATTTTTTTCCGAAAAGGTGTCCCAAATTTTTATTTTGACCGTCTCTTACGGGGTGCAACGCGCCCCGGAAGGTAACGATTAATACCGTATATACCGCCCCCTCCGCTTAATACCGTGTATACCTTAATAACAGTAATAACTAGTAATAGAGATAGAGAGATAGCAAGCTTTGCTTGCAGGGGCTATGCCCCTTACACTCTGTTTTTATTCTTCTATATGGTGAGCTAACTTTTTACCTAACCGTTGGATAATTCTGCTAACCGTTCGGCGGTTAATTCCTAACTCGTCGCCTATTTCTTGGTGACTAGCACCGGGGTTACGGTACATATAAACCAATACCGCGCGTTCCTCATCTGTTAATACCTGGTCGGCTATCATGTTTTCGACGGTAATCTTATTAATAACTTGTGTTTCGACATCGTTTTCCCGCTCACGCCGCGCTCTTTCCTGCTCCTTATACACTTCCTCGGCGTGTCTGCGTTTCTCTTTCCGTTCCCGGCGGATGCGCGTTAACTCTTCCCGCTCTCCCTCGGTCAATTCCTCGGATTTAATACCCCGCTCCACTTTGCCGCCGTTCTTGCGGATAATCTCACGGGTTATCTCGGTGAATTCGTTTCTAATCGCTCTTTCCAGATAGAAATAAGTTAAGCCTTTCCGGTATGCGTCGGGGCTAAATTTACCTTCATAAATGTTGTGGATAATCATACCGACTTTCGCGGCTACGCGGCTTCCCACGTCTTCGACTGCTAAGTGGTACATATCGGAACCTAGAGAGTTACCGTAATATAAATCTGTGTTCTCTTTAACGAATGTCCGGACTTTCGACATAATCGCCGCCGCTAGCTTCGTCTTAGTCTTACCGGTTTCAAAATTAACATTGTCCCGCATGTCGAGTGGATAGATTAGCTTTTTCAACTCGTATTCGTACCAATCGGCAGGCGCGCCCATGCAACGGTCTATTTCCTCTTCGATTTCTTGCGCGTATGACTTTCGCTTGTTGTACTCCTTAAAGGCTTCACTTACTGCTTCGTTGGTTGCTTTCGGTTCCGCGCCGAATATAACATCATATTTGCTCATATTCGATACCTCCGGGATTTATAGTTACTCGGGATTTAAGCGGCGCTAGCTACGCCGTTACTTATATGTGCGCTCTAAACTGTTATTCTGAAATGAAAGCAGTAGCATTTCGGCTATACGCTTAACGTAAAAGAGATTAACGCTTGCCTTTTTGATAACGGGGCTTTCCCGCTGTAGGCTCTTAGCTATCTTAAACGCGAGCCGTCCGATGTTTCGTAGACTCATATCTTCGATTCCGTTTAAGTCGATGCAAATCATAATATAGTTGCGGACTAACTTTTCAATGTTAAGGCCGTTCCATTCGTAGCTTAAAACCTTAATAATGTCTTTTTTGTGCGGGCAAAACAGCGCCTTAGCTTCGCCGGAACGGTCTACCGTCTGTAATACGTCGTGCGGGCGCTCGCAATATGGACAGTTATAATACGTTGTTTTCACTTTGAATTTACTCATGATTTATCGCTCCTTCGTCATGTAATCGGATTTAAAAAAACTATCTACTATACAGTACCGGCGAGAAACCCCCGTCGCACACTCTGAGCGAAATTTTTTTTTTAGATAAAACAGCAATTTACTTTAATAAACTGGCAAAAATAAAAGACGCAGGCCGCGTAGCCTACGCCTTCATAACGTATGAAATACCTTATTGACACTTCCCAAACGGTTACCCTGCCGTCATTTCGTGTTCATACTCAAGCAAGAATCCGTAAATGGAACGCTGGATTAAAGAAAAAGATTGTGCTAATGCGCATAATAAAAGATTATTTGTGATACGGGTTAATACCCGCTCACCTAAAAAACCCTCTTCACTAATACAAAAGACATTTGCGCCGTTAGTGTAATCACCGTTTCGACGGTCAGCGTTGCGCCTTTTTCCGGGTTTAGCTCGCCGGAGAAAAACCCCTTCACCCTCACATACACAAAAAAAGGGGTTTTATAAGGGGTAAAACGAAAAAAGTTAAATTTATTCCGTGTTGTCATCGGAATACCGTAAAATACCCTCCCAGCCCTGCCCGTTAATGACTCCGTTAGACTGTAATTAAGCGGTTATATTCGTCCTTAGCGCTATTAATCAGTATTTTCGGGTCGCGGCAGACGGTAAGGTTACGTGCATCTATTTTTAGCGATAGATTTACAAACCGTTCTGCTGTCCCGTCATCGTCGAGTATATCCGTATTTAACATCGCACATGACTTGCGCAGTTTTACGTAAAAGTACGTTTCTAAATCTTCTATGCTTAGTTCTGGGCACATCAGATACACTGCGCGGGCAACCTTTTTAATATCATCTTGTGCGTTACGGAAAATCTCCGATTGCTTCTCCGTTAACATTTAAATCGTCCTTTCTGTAAAGGGAATGAATTTATAGGAGGCGCAATGTGCGCCTGCCTTTAGCTCGCTAACCCTAATTCCGCTCTTAGCTCCTTCAACACGTTGCCGGCTTTATACTCGGAACAACCCGCTAACCTCGCCAAACCGCGCCGGCTTGGGAGGTCACCGTTTTTCTCGTATTCCATCATCGCCCATTCACGCGGTGTCTTCGGTTCCGGTTCGACCGTTTCATCACCCATTTCATCCACTTGTTCGCCCACTTCTTCATCCTGCTGGGCGATTTCATCCACTTCATCCGTTTGTTCATCCAGTTGGGCGGTTGACTCGTCCGGCTGGTTGGTCGGTTGGTCGGCTAGTTGGGTGATTTCATCCGGTTGGGTGGTTGATTCATCTGACTGGTTGGCTTCTTGGGTGACGTGGGCGGTCGGCTGGTCGCCCGTTTCATCCGCTACGTCATCCGCTTCACCCGCTACATCGTCCATCCCGCCTGCTGGTTGGTTGATGCGGTCGGTTGAATCCGTTTCATTTGGTTGGTCGAATTCATCCGGTTGGGTGATTGGTTGGTCGAAGTGGGCGAAGGGTTGGGCGAATTCATCCGTTTCATCCGCTTTTTCAACCGGCTGGGCGAAAGATTGGTTGAAAGACTGGGTGAACTGGTTGAAACGGTCGAAGTCATCCGGTTGAATCTCCTCCGAGTGGGTGACGTGGGCGAAACGGTGGGTGAATCGTTCTGGTTGACGGTCGATGCTTTCCCGCTCCTCTGTCTCCTGTTTCGGTTTCTTCTTACCTGTTTCTGCCGTCATGATGCTTTCCATTATAAGAACTGCTGTTACGATAGAACCGCCTAACAGCCAGCCCGAAATACCGTATTTAAAGGTGGCGGCTATATTACTCCATCCCACGAGCGCGACGCCTTGGATGAAGCCTAGGTATGACGGTACCGACGGTTTATATCCGCTGAGACGGGCTTTTGCTAGGTTTAGGCCTCCGGTCATAAACATTGTTTCAGATAGTAGCGTCGCTACCCACGCGTCCTCCGAATTAAAACCGACGCTCATAAAAAGGTTGTGGGTATGTCCAACACTGATATAAACAGCGCATCCGAGAACTAACAAGGCTGAGAATACATTGAGTCCGCGCATGTATTTATCTCCTCCTGTATGCCGCTCTTAGGCGTATTGATGATATTCGGCCTCGTTCAAGTACGAGTAGTAAAGACGGTCTAAGCATTTTGATAGAACGCCGTTAAAATATCCGGGCAGGTTCCGTAATCCACCCTTCTTATATCGGTTAAATGCCGTTCTAAGCGCATAAATAGCCGTGTCTAACAGTTCCTGTTCGCTGTATGCGTTCTTTAAATAGCGTGTTTGGTGTAAATAGACGCCGTACAATCGGTATAGCAGTTTCTTTTCCGGTATATAGGAGTAAACAACAGACTTAAAGTTGTCATAAACGCTCCCAATACGTTTTAATACTCTTTTATTAATACTGCTTTGAATAATCTCAGTTTCGGCCCCCGGTTTGTCCGGCTCCGAGCTTGTCTCTTGCAGCTTTTCCGGTTCTGTGCGGGGTGCCTCTTCCGGGGTGACGTCCGCATCTTTGCGGTACTTCTGAATAACGTATAAATTCGCACCGTTACCCCCGCTTACGGGGCGCATCATATGACGACGTAAAACCATCTTCAAATCTTCCAGTAGTTTCAACGCGCGGCAAACGGTACGGCGGGAATATCCTGTTAACTCTGCGATATTATCGATTTTGAGAAACGCGCAACCGCAGTATTTAGCGCCATAGCGAGCCAATAGCTTGAATACCGCGACTGCGGAAGGCGTCAGCAGGTGTTTCTTGTTATATAGGTGCGCTCTAATTGCGCCGTTCAAAGAATCTATATCCTTAAAGTTAGCGAATCGTTTCGCAAGTCGTACATATTCTACGTTAATGCTCATGCTGTTCTCTCCCCGGTGAACGCCGGAAAGGAAATGACACACGCCGCGAATATGTACTAGACTAGTCGTACAGTTTCTTTTTCATATTCGCTTTATTGGCGTGCGTCCCACCTTTCCGGGACGCTCTTTTTATGCCTAAAAACCGTTGTCTGCTTATTTCAGGTATTTAGAAGCGGGACTAAAACGCTGGTGCTGTTCCTTTACGTGGTTCTCGTCCATTTGCACGTAGCGGCGCGTGGTAGCTATATCCGCGTGGTCGAGTATCAGTTGAAGTGTGAAAACGTCACCGCCTGCAAGCAAATAGTCGCGTGCGAACGTGTGCCGGAACATGTGCGGTGTAGCTCGTTCTATACCAGCCTCTTCCGCGTACTTCCACAGTCGGCGGCGGAATGTATCGGCTAACATTTGGTCACCGTAAGCGGTAAGAAACAGGAACTCCGTAGGCTCGAAGTACTGTTTGTTCTCCTCATGCAGTTCTAAAAGTAATTTCATAACCTTACGACTAACGGGTATAGTCCGGCTCTTGCGATTCTTCGCTATCTCAGCCGGAATAGTCAGCGTCAAGCGCTTAACGTCCAAATGCGAGATTTGCACGTTTACTAGCTCGTTAATGCGAATTCCGGTATCAAGGAGCAGCAGCATGATTACTTTGTCGCGAAAATTGCTGTATTGTCGGGTGTCCAGCACGCTAAAAAGCGCTTTTAATTCCTTTTCCGTAAATCCGGTCATGTCGTCGATAGTGTCCTTGCGTAGCGGTTTAATCTTCGCCATTGGGTTCTCGACTAAATAATCTTCTTCCGTCCAAAACCGACACATAGCGCGTAAGGTGCGAAGTCGGATATTAATTGTGTTGATGGCCAGCCCTTTCGTGTCTTTCTCACGGGCTTGATTGCCCGCGTAAGGGTTGCGCTCATCCCTCAAATAGTTGATATAGCGCCGGATAATATCGGCGGTTAACTGCTGAATTGTTTTTACATCCGGGTAAAATTCCGAGAGGAACCGCTGAAACCACTCCATATGTTTGTAATAGTCGCTAATCGTGCGTGGCCGCATTCCTTCGGCTTTCTTAGCGTTTACAAACAGCTCTAACGCTTCTTTAAACGTTAATTTGATGAAAATATTAGCGGCAGAGGAGGTAGCCGCATTTCGCGATTTGATAAGGCTTTTTCCTTTTCGTTCTCTTACGGGGGCTTTACGAGGTTTTTCAGACATAAGAAAAAGACGCCATCCTTTCCGTCCATTGCAGACGGTAAAGGCTAGCGTCTTTCCTGCGTGTCCCTTGTGTGGGTCACACGTTCATCCGTTAATTTACCGTGTTTCCTACGTGTAAAATAACGGTCTATAACGTTGTAATACCGCTTAAATACTGGTTGGCGTCCCAGGAGAGATTCGAACTCCCGACCGACGGCTTAGAAGGCCGCTGCTCTATCCAGCTGAGCTACTGGGACACAACTTGTTGATTGCGATAGCAAAATTATCATATACCAAACCAATACATTTCGTCAAGACCCATTTTTTAATTTTTACAGGCAATCAAACCAGTTATTGCAAAAAATCGAAACGAAGTCATTACCGTTAGAGAGGCGGAGCAGGATTTGCCCTGCTCCTCGTTTTTATTCAGTCCAGACGTCCCTTAAAGCCGCGCTGGCGGGTCGGTGTGCCGTCCGTCTTGTAATAAGTGACAGTCAACAGATCTTTTTCTTTTGTGAGCACAGCATAGGTCGGAAAGGGAAAACCGCGCGGAAGGGTAATGCTTCCCGGGTTAATCAGCAATACGTCTCCCACCTTTTCGCAAAAGGGAAAGTGAGAATGACCAAAACAGGCGATCTGCGCTCCAAGCTCTTGTGCCCGGTAGCGAACAGGCAGCGGAGTGGTTTTCACCTGATAACGATGCCCGTGTGTCACAAAAAACGTGAGGCTGTCCCGCTTCCAGATCTGTTCCATGGGAACCTGTTCCCAATCGCAATTTCCACGAACCACGGTTAACGAGCAAGCGGGCAGCTGTTTCTCGTCTGTGCAAAAATCGCCGCAATGGATCACATGATCCGCCTTGACGCGCTCCACAATCTGATTCAGCAATTTTCCTTTCCCGTGGGAGTCGCTGACAATGAGGACTTTCATCCGGACATCAACCTCCTGTCGGCAATGTTCATGAAAAAAGATAACGCTCTTTCAATAAGGCGATCAATTTTTCAGTCGCCCTGGCCCTGTGGCTGAATGCAAATTTCTCTTCATTTGTCAGTTCCGCCATCGTTTTCCCTTTTTCGGGGAAGTAAAACAGAGGATCATAACCGAAACCCCATTCTCCGCGCGGTTGGTCTGTGATTATTCCCCGGCATTCCCCGCGGACCACTTCGGTCTTTTCTCCCGGAACGGCCAGGGCCATCGCGCAGACATAAAACCCTTCTCTTCGCTCGGGCGGTATGGCTTGGATCTTGCCCAGGAGCTTGAGGTTGTTCTGTTCATCCGTCGCTCCCGGTCCGGAGTAACGTGCCGAGTAAACACCCGGCTCCCCTCCCAAGGCGGGAACGACCAGCCCGGAATCATCGGACACTACCGGAATATTTAACATTCGGGATATGGTCTCCGCTTTTTTGATCGCGTTTCCTTCAAACGTGTCGCAATCTTCCACAATCTCCGGCATATCAGGATAATCGGCCAAACCTTTAACCTCAAGCCCGAGATGTTTGGCAAACAGTTCGGCAAATTGTTTCAGCTTATTTTTATTTCCGGTGGCGATGGTAATGTGAGGATAAACCCAGCGTTTTTTCATGTTGTTTCCTCCCGCATCAAACATGGAAATGCCCATGAACGGGTTCGTCATGGGCAAGCGGCAGTTGCTGTACGCCATTTTTACGCTTTTTCCGAAGCCTCTTTTTTGACTTGGGCTGCTCCGACCAGCTCGGCATCTTCTCCCAAAATCTCTTTTTGCAGGCGGATCAGTTCCGACGTTCCTTTTTGGCCGAGGGAGAGCAATTCGGCAAGCTGCTCGGCGGAAAACGGCGTTTCTTCACCTGTTCCCTGAATTTCCACATACTGACCGGAGCCCGTCATCACGATATTCATATCGACAATCGCAGACGAATCTTCCTCATAGCACAAGTCGAGGCAGGCATGTTCCCCGATCACGCCGACGCTTGTAGCAGCCAAAAAGTCTTTGACCGGCAGGGATTTCAACGTCCCGTTTCTCACCAGTGGGGCAAGGGCCGAAACCATGGCGACAAAAGCGCCGGTGATCGAAGCAGTCCGCGTCCCTCCATCGGCTTGAATCACATCGCAATCCAGCCACAACGTCCGTTCGCCGAGTGCTTCAAGATCGACGACCGAACGAAGAGCGCGCCCGATTAAACGTTGAATCTCCATCGTGCGCCCGCTCAATTTCCCCTTGCTCGCTTCACGAATGGTCCGTGTCTGCGTCGCGCGGGGCAACATCGAATACTCGGCCGTGATCCAGCCCTTGCCGGAGTTTCGCAAAAACGGGGGAACCCGGTCTTCCAAAGTGGCAGTACAAATGACGCGCGTGTCCCCCACAGTTATGTAAACAGAACCTTCCGCTGTTTTAATAAAATCTTTTTCCATCGATACTTTTCTCAATTCATCATATGCGCGACCATCTACTCTCAATGATGTCACCCTCCTGTGCCAAGTCCCTTAAGTATAGCATACCCTTGGTTCAATTTCCGAATAAAGAAAAGAAAAAAGGATGATTACGTGATCATCCCGGAGTTGCCCGCAAACGAACCGTCAAGAGATGAATTGCATCCGTCCCTCAACACTTATCGTTTGCCGTTTTTTCTTATTTAAAGTGACTGAGGGTTTACGAATTTCGGACGTGTGACCGGCTGATCAAGCAAATCTTTTTCACCGGCCGCCATGATGTTTTGCTTTCCGTTTACACTCAGTTTTACCTTTTTATAACCGGTATTTTCCGTTAATGAAAGAACAATGGTTTGCAGCGCGTCTTTAGAAGCCGACCGGTTCCCATATTCGAGCAATTGCTCGCCAAAATCGGCAAAGACCGTGTCCCCTTTTACCTGTATTTTGTTTACCTCGGTATCGGAGTCCAAAGCTCCGCTCAAATCGGCATCCTGCCGCGGTCCCTTGATCAGTTCTTTGATGGTGACCTCCGCTGCATTTGACGTCTCATTGACCATTCTTGTGACCGGGACGTAATAAACCTTGTTATCAGGGGTTTGGCCGAGGAAATAAAGGGTGACCGGCATGCTTCGATTCATCTCGGTTCCTTCCGCCACTTCCAGATTGATCCCAAGATTTTCCCTGGTCAATCCCTGGGCCGGTGTCTTTTTCTTCGGCATTACCGCGATGGGTTTGCCCTCGACCCAGATATTTACTTCTTTTACTTGCGGAAAACCGGTCAACGTCCAAGTAACCGCCTCCAACATTTTTTCTTCCTGACCGGGATCATAGTTTAAAAACTCTTTGGAAAAATCGACGGTCGCCGTTCCATCCTGGATATTTAATCCTTTCAGCTGTGTCCCCTTTGGCAGGATCGGGGAAAAACCGTCCGGGATCATCGATTCCCCGGCCCCTCCCTTGACCATGAGGCTCAAGGCATCCCGGGCGATCGCCCTCCCCTTCGATAAAGGAATATTTAAGGCATAAGGGACGACATAACCGGAATCAGATAAAAAATAGAGTTCGGTCTTGCTCGTTTCCTTCGGGCTTTCCGCTTGTTTTGCCGCAACGGGGTTCGCGTTTGCGGGCGGAGGGTCGATCGGCCTGGATGTGTGTTTTTCCGGTCCGAACGTGCAACCGGTAACGGCCAGCGGCAACAGCAACAAGACGACGGATGCGCGAAACATCTTGTTCAACATGCAAATCCCTCCAAGGACAAGTCATCTACTATCATGTATACGAGCATTGGAGGGATTTAGCACATCTTTTTTGTCATTCTCTTCCGGGTGTGTGATGGTATTACGGGTTGGCCACCGGTACCAGTTCCGCCGTTTCCACCGGAACCGGAAAACCGAACCAACCCGCGGCGATTTCAGCAAATGTCTCCGGCGACCCGGTGGTAAAAAAACGATGGGAAGGATGTTCCCTCTCCGACAACAACTGCTGATGGTGCAATATGGTGCTCAGCTCCGCGGCAGTCTCTTCCGCCGAACTGATGATTTCCACCTGATCCCCCATCACTTTGCCAATCGCATCGGTCAATAAGGGATAATGCGTACATCCCAAGATCAAGGTGTCAATCCCCGTTCCTTTGAGGGGCTTCAAAGATTCACCGACAATCTGTTCCGCCATTTCAGATTGGTGCAACCCGCTTTCCACCAGCGGAGCCAGGGTTGGACAGGCCAAACTGTGAACCTCCAAACCCGGGTGAATCCGTTTCAGGGTCTGTTCGTAAGCGCCGCTTTGAATCGTCCCCTGGGTTCCGATCACTCCGATTCGCCCCGTCTTGGTCGCTTTGATGGCCGCGCGCGCTCCCGGTTCGATCACCCCCAGCACGGGAAGGCTCACATGTTGTTTAACCATCCGCAATGCCGCGGCGGTCGCCGTATTGCAGGCGATTAAGATTGCTTTCAGCGGAAACTGCAGCAAAAATTGGATGATTTCCATGGTGAACTGGCGCACTTCGTCCTCCGAACGCGGGCCATAAGGACAACGCTTCGTATCCCCGAGGTAATAAACCGTTTCTCTGGGCAACTGGCGCATCACTTCCCGGGCCACGGTCAATCCGCCCACACCCGAATCCAGAATCCCGATTACCCGCCCCTCTGTCTCTCGGCTCATGGTTTCTCCCTCTCCACTTCTCATCAATTCCGGCCATCCTCTCTGTTTAAATGGCATCAACTTCAACATCATATCATATGTAAAAAAATCATCCATGCACTGGACAAAACGAAGACTCCCCTCTCCCAGTCAAGGAGAGGGGGGAAGATTAAGCTTTTTTCATTTCCTCATGCAGAATGGATAAATGTTTTTGAATTTCAAGCGCCTCGTCATCACTCAAATGCGACAAAATTTCAGACAGATACTGGCGGCGCGTTTCCAGCACCTCCTCGATGATCTTCCGCCCTTTGTCGAGGAGATGAATACGTACGACCCGGCGATCCCGGTCATCCCGCACCCGTTCCACCATGCCGTTTTTCTCCATCCGGTCGATCAAATCGGTCATGGTGCTGCACGCCAGAAACATCTTTTGGCTCAATTCACCGATCGTCAAGTCTCCTTCATCTTTCAGCCAAATCAACGCCGTGAATTGAGGAGGGGTGATGGGAAAATGATTCAGGATATCCCGGCCTTTTCTTTTGACAATTTGACTGATTTCACGCAAAAGGTATTCGATTTCACTCACAATCTCGGGTGATAAGGACTGATGTTTATTCATGAAGCTCTCCTTTAACCTTTACATTAAGAATCACGATGGGAAAAAATGAGTTCTTCCTCGACGACTGAGTCCTTCCTGCATAGACATCGCTACGTTACATTATAGCAAATCACGAGGCCGATAGAAAATAAACCCTTTTCAAAGAGGTGTTTCCGTTCATCTGATTTGTCAGCAGACTTTCTCTTTTGATAAAATGGTTTCTCGTAGCAGGGTACCACCCACTTCTATGTGATAAAGGAGGTCTCCACATGAACGAGATGCCGAAATTCTTGCAAAAGATCGGGCAAGACTGGTGGCTGGTTGAAGATGAACGGGAAAACATGAAAATCAGTTACCGGATCAAAGATATTATATTTGCAGCACCATCCGATTTCCAACACGTGATGATTCTGGACTCATACGATTTTGGACGAATGCTCGTCCTGGACGGTGTGGTTCAAACCACCTCGCTTGACGGTCATATTTACAATGAAATGATTACCCATGTGCCGCTCTCCATTCATCCCGATCCCAAACGCGTACTGATTATCGGCGGCGGAGATTGCGGAGCGGCACGTGAAGCGGCTAAATACAGCGGAGTGGAACGAATTGATATGGTCGAAATCGATGAAATGGTGGTCCGCGTCTGCAAAGAACACCTCCAGGACGTATCCGGAAATCTTTCTGATCCCCGTGTTCATTTTATCTACAACGACGGGATTGAATACATTAAACAACACAAAAACGCGTACGATGTGATTATCGTCGACTCGTCCGACCCAATCGGCCCGGCCAAGCAATTATTTGAGCGCAGCTTTTACGAAAATATCCGTGAAGCACTCAAGGAAGACGGACTCATGGTCTGCCAAAGCCAGTCCCCGCTCTTTCACCGCGAAGTGATGAAGCAGACCGTTCATCATATTGAAGAGCTTTTCCCGATCAGCAAAATCTACATCGCAACCGTGCCAACCTATCCCGGCGGTTTTTGGAGCTTTACCATCGGTTCAAAGAAATACAAGGATCTCGTCGTGAAGAACTTTGATAAAGAGACCAAGTACGTCAACGAATCGATTTTACGCTCCTGTTTTGACTTGCCGGAGTTTCTGCGCACAAAATAAACAATAATCCCCGGCGCCAACGAGCCTGCCCGGGGATTTCGCCAATTTCGCCAACTTAACTCTTGCCGCTGGCTTTCAGCAATTTTCGCCATCCATTCACCCTGGCCAACTCCAGGACTTCCTGTTCGATCATCGGATGGCCGCAGCCGGCAAAATCGAGAAACACTTCTTCCAAATCAGGATAATCCTTTCGCGCAAACGGACAACTTAAATAATGCAAAAAGTCGATAAATAAAGGATAATCTCCACGCAACGCCTCTTTTTTCAAATCCTCCAGCCTCATTAACCGTCCGAATTGAAAGTGAGCCAAAGCAGCGAGACAGTCGACCGGCACATCTGTCGGGCATATGCAGGCAGGATTCGATTCAATATACAAATCATCCAAATAAGACTGTTTATTTTCCGTATACGGACAGGGAAGGTAGTTGATCACCACGTAAAACTTCCCTTTATTTTCCCCTGCCGGAACGCGGTAAAAAGAAAAGATGGATGCGGAGTATTTGGTATAAAATTGGGAAATTTCCCCGCCGCTCGCGGAAGCCATCGTAATGAGTTCCGGGTCTAAAAACGGATTAAACACCGATGAATTTTCCAATGAAACCATGGTCTCGTCATAATGGCCGGAGCCGACAAACAAGGAAAAAACTTTGGCCCGTTCTTCACGCAGCTCGGTCATTTTCCGTTTGTGGCGCATGGCGAAAACCCGTGTCATCACGTCCTGGTATACATGGGATTGTTTGAGGAGCAGGCCCGGCTTCACATAAAATTCGGAAAAAAGGAGAAGCTGCTCCAATCGTGCTTCAATCGGGATCGCCACAGGCCGGTAAAGATCAAACGAGGCATAAATCCAGTGTTCATCCAACGGCTTATAGGCAATGGTGATGTTTCCTCCCGCCACGAATCCATCGGCACGCGCAAAGGCAATCGTATCTGTTTCGCGATTGATAAAGCGCTCTATTTCCATATCCAACGTTGTTTCATCCAATAACCTAAATCCCGTTTTATGCCAGCGTACATCATGAATCCATTCCTGCAGCCACTTAGGTAATAAATTCATGGAAATCATCCTTTTCCACTATGTATTCGTTATAAATAATCGATTTTAACATTTGGCTATAAATCAGTTTATTTAGCAAAATTATAAATCACCGGAAGATTAAGCTGCTATGAAAAAGGAGGAAAAACAAAAAGTTGTGCTTTTTTCTTTTCAGCTTCGACACGACTTTGGAATAAACAGGAATTAGGTGAAATTCCCGACAGGATAAAGAAGAAAAAGAAAAACCGGACCATTTCCAAAAACATTCCAAATATTGATATCTAGATTCTCAATCGGAATTGTTTCCGGCTGTTTTGATTGCGTTGTGCAATTTGATGGTTTTGTTGATATTTATGCTTTTGGATTCGTAAAAACATCCTCTCCTTTGCCAAGTGGTAAAACTTTTGCACAGATGGCTAAACCGGACATGACAAAACGGCCCTGCCTTTTTCCACAGGCAGGGCCGTATTCGTTCCTCAAGCGACTTGTTCGTTTTTGATCTCTTTTTTTGAACGGTCACTCAGGCGAATCGGTTTCAAAAAGAGGGCAAACAGCCCACCGGCAAGAACCAGAACCAATCCCCAGACAAACGTGCTGTGCAGGGAATCCACCAGAGTGCTTCTCAGTACCGGCACCATGGATTCCGTTAAAAATGCGGGCAATTTTTTCAACGCATCCGGATTCAACAGCATCGAAAGCAGCGCATTCGGATCGTTCTCAATCATATCCTTAAATTTTCCCAGCACCGGTCCCAGCTGCTGAGGCATTTTTTGCATCGCAGGCAGCAACCGGTCTGTGAGCAACCCGCCGGCCCGTTGGATCATGACCGCATTGAGAACGGTAATCCCGATCGTTCCTCCGATCTGACGGAAGAACTGGCTGGATGAGGTCACCACTCCGAGCTCTTCCTTACTGAAACTCTCTTGCAAAGCCAGCGTCAGCGTCGGCATCACAAGCCCCAGTCCCAGACCGGAAACCAGCATCACTCCCGTTACATACAATTTTGTCGTATGCTGGTCAAAGAAGGTCATCATCACAAATCCGGCAGCCATAACGGCCATGCCGATGATCAACTGCGGTTTTACCCCGATTTTCAGCACAAGGCGTCCGCCGATAATGCTGGAGATAATCATGGTGATCATCATCGGAGTCATGATTGTTCCCGATGTGGTTGCACTGACACCGATCACCCCTTGCATGAAGAAGGGAATGAATGTGAGTGCGCCAAACATCCCCACTGCCATAAAGAAACCAACTGCATTCAGCAAGGTAAAGGTACGGTTTTTGAACAGATAGAGGGGGACGATCGGCTCCTCCGCTTTTCGCTCAACCAATACAAAAGCACCAAGCGCTACAACCGCCAGGACAAAGAGACCGATAATTTGCCACGAATCCCAGGCGTAGTTTTTTCCTCCGATGGACAAAGCCAGCAACAGGCTGACGATGCCCACGACCATCGTAAACATCCCCCAGATGTCAATCCGAACCGGACCGGAAACTTTTTTCCCTTTCAAGCCCATCCAGATAAACAGGACGGCCAGCAAACCCACCGGCAGATTAATGTAGAATACCCAGCGCCAGTTGAGCGAATCGACAATCCATCCGCCCACCTGAGGTCCGATCACAGAGGACAAACCGTACAGGGCACCGAAAACCCCCTGCCATTTGGCCCGCTCTTTTCCGGTAAACAAATCCCCGATAATAATCATCGCCATCGGCATCATAATACCGCCGCCGATTCCCTGCACGGCGCGGTAGATGATCAGACCGGTCATATCATTTGCAGTTCCGCAAAGCGCCGATCCGATGATAAAAATGACCAATCCTGTCACGTAGATGATTTTGCGCCCGATCAAATCGGCCAGTTTTCCGGCAATCGGGACAATCGTGGTCGAAGTAAGCAAGTAAGCGGTCGTCAGCCAGGCCATTTTATCAAGCCCGCCCAGTTCACCCACGATCCGGGGCATTGCCGTACCCACGATCGTACCATCCAACGCAGCAAACAACATGGCAATGATCAGGCCGGTGATCAAGGTCTTTCGTTTTTCCGTTTGCTTATGTTCCATCATCGTTCACATCCTTTCTTTCTCTTCCATATACGCTTTGTTCCAATTTCTCATAAAGCCGAATGAGCAAATCCAGTTCCTCTCGGCTGAAACAAGCCAGATAGTCGGCGGTTAACCGATCGCATTTCTGTTTCGCTTCCGCTAAAATGTCTTTACCTTCATCAGTCAGTTCAATTACGACCGCGCGCCTGTCAGACGGATCTTCTCTCCGGTTCACCCAGCCGGCCGAGACCAACCGGTCGATCATCAGGGTGATTGCGCTCGGTTTCACCTCCATGATGTTGGCAATATCGGTTACCCGGCAATGTTCCCGTTGACCGATAAATTTCATTATCATAAACTGAGGTTTGGTCAATCCGGTCTTGGATAACTGCTCTGCGACATCGGCTCCTATTTTCTTAAAGATCGATTGGAACAGCATTTGTAAACGGGTGATTGTTTCCTCATCGGATATTTTCATACTCACTCCCCCGATGCCGTTATTTAAGTGCATTAAATATTAGCACAGATAAATATTAATCACATAAATCAACTCTGTCAATCTCATTTTTAAATAAAATCATGCAAACAAAAAAACCTTATGGTTTTCCTCGCCATAAGGTTATGTTTCCCCGGATGGAACATGTTGTTTTGGTTTGCCCGAAAATTTTACCACTCGGCCACACTGCCATCATCGTGGCGCCAAACCGGATTTTTCCAATCATGTCCGGTTTCAGCCATTTTCCGCACTTGTTCCTCATTAATCTCAATGCCGAGTCCAGCCCCTGTCGGAATTTTGACATACCCGTTTTTATAGTCGAAAACAGATTGGTCAACAAGATAATCCAACAGGTCACTCCCTTGATTGTAGTGAATGCCCAGGCTTTGTTCCTGAATAAAAGCATTATGTGATGTTGCGTCCACTTGCAGACAAGCGGACAGTGCAATCGGGCCGAGCGGGCAATGGGGGGCAAGCGCCACATCGTATGCTTCGGCCATTGCGGCGATTTTTTTGCATTCAGTGATTCCGCCGGCATGGGAGAGATCCGGCTGGATGATGTCACAATAACCATTCGCCAGCACTGTTTTAAAATCCCAACGGGAAAACATCCGCTCGCCCGTGGCAATCGGGATCGAGGTAATGGCTGTGATCTCCCTCAATGCCTCATTGTTCTCTGGCAGAACCGGTTCCTCGATAAACATCGGATGAAACGGCTCCAGTTCCTTGGCCAAAAGCTTGGCCATCGGTTTGTGCACCCGACCGTGAAAATCGATCCCGATACCGATTTCGTTGCCCACCTCTTCACGAACCCCGGCCACCCGTTCAATCACTTGCTCCACCTTCGCGTATGAATCGATATAGTGCAATTCCTCGGTCGCGTTCATCTTGACGGCTGTAAAACCGCGCTCAACCACTTTCTTTGCAGCGCGGGCCACATCGGCAGGGCGGTCTCCGCCAATCCAGGAATAGACACGGATCGATTCCCGGCAGGCTCCGCCCATCAGTTCATGGATCGGAGCATTGTAAAACTTGCCTTTGATATCCCATAACGCTTGATCAATGCCGGCAATGGCACTCATGAGAATCGGGCCTCCGCGATAAAATCCGCCGCGGTACATCACGTTCCAATGATCCTCGATTTTCAGGGGATCCTTGCCGAGCAAATACCCCATAAGCTCGTCGACAGCCGCTTTGACGGTCCTGGCCCGCCCTTCGATCACGGGCTCTCCCCATCCGCTGATTCCCTCATCGGTTACAATTTTTAAAAAAAGCCAGCGCGGCGGAACCAAATACGTTTGATATCCGGTAATTCTCAAATTCCCACTCCTCCATCTCCCCGCTTTACCCTCTCGCGCTTCTTCCCTTTTCAACCAGACGAGCCGCTTTTTGCGTCAGTTCTTCCAAGTACTCCCGATCCACTTTTTGCGTCTTCCTCACCAAGGCGCCACCAATCCCCACAGCGATTGCACCGCTTTTGATGTAAGCAGACAGATTTTCTTCATTCACCCCGCCTGTCGGAATGACGGGAATTTGCGGCAGCGGATCACGCACTGCTTTGATGTATGCCGGTCCCAGCACATTGGCAGGGAAAATTTTGACAGCATCTGCCCCGTGTTCAAACGCGGTCAGCATTTCCGTCGGGGTGAAAACCCCGGGGATGCTGATGGCCCCGTAGCGTTTTGTCATGCGAATGGTTTCCAGGTTGAGGGACGGGGAAAAGATAAACCTGGCCCCCGCAGCAAGCGCCATCCGGGCCGACTCGGGATCCAACACTGTTCCGGCACCAATCAGCATTTCACCGGCAAACTTCTTCGCCGCCCGTTCGATCACTTCACATACGCCCGGCGTATCCATGGTAATTTCAATCGTGCGAATGCCGCCGTCCCGCAATGCCCCGATGATCAACTCAACATCCTGCGGTTGGTGGCCGCGCACAATGGCGATAATGCCGCTTTCCTCAATTTGCTTCAGAATCATATTCTCCCCCCTATCTCAGCACATCCTGACCGGATTGGTTCATGAACCGCATCAGCGTCTCCCGCAGTGGCAATCCCTCGAAATCCCCTCTTACCTCAACGGCCAGCGCCGCAACCGCACAAGCTCGGCGAACCGCCTCCGCGAGAGAAAGACCGTCCAATAAACCCGACAGCAAACCGGCAGCAAAGGCATCACCCGCCCCAACCGGATCGGCCACTTCTTTGACAGGAAAACCCTCAACATAACCGGAATTGGCCGCGGATGCGTAAAACGCACCTTTGGCCCCCAGTTTTACCACCACCAGCCCGGCTCCCCGTTCCAGCAAGCGGCTGGCCATCCGTTCCGGCCCGGATTCACCGGTCAGCAGGACGCCTTCTTCTATCCCCGGCAACACGATATCCGCCTGAGCCGCGATCTCTCCCAACGCGGCCTTCGCCTCTGCTTCTCCCCACAACTTGGAACGGTAATTGGGGTCAAACACGACCTTGACACCATGTTTTTTCGCCAGTTCAACCGCTTTTAACGCCATGGCCCGGCAACTCCCGCTCAGCGCCGGCGTGATGCCGGTCAGGTGCAGATATTTGGCTCCGGCGAGATAATCTTCGTTTAAAAACGATTCATCCATCTTGCTGGCTGCACTGTTGCTGCGGTAATAATAGACCCGCAACTCCCTTCTGTGCAGAGGTTCCTTCACCATCAGGCCCGTGGGTGCCGCCGGATGCTTTTTCACCTGTGTGGTATCCACCCCCTCGCCGCGCAGAAAGGAAAGGATCGCCTCCCCAAACTCATCCTGACCGACCTGGCTCATCCAGCCGACCCGGTGACCGAGCCGGGCCAACCCTACGGCCAGATTGCTTTCCGCGCCGGCAAAACTGAGCGAAAAATCCTTGGCATAACGGAGCAAACCGGTATTTTGGGGAGTGAACAAAACCATCGTCTCCCCAATCGTGACAACATCCACTGCACAACCTCCCTTTAAGGGATATATCCCATATTTCTTGAAATCACCCTGGTCGTGCTCAGCAAATGAAACACGATAAAATCATGTCGCTTCCGAATGCGATCTTTCGGCCCGGCCACACTGACTGCGGCAAAAACCAGTCCGGCGACATCAAAAACCGGGGCCGCGATGCAATACAATCCCTCTTCATTCTCCTCATTGTCAACGGCGTAACCCTGCTCCCGATACTGAATCAACAGCCGGTCCAGTTCATCCCGGTCGGTCACCGTGTTCTCCGTAATGGGGTGAAGCGCGGATTTGTCCAGGATCCGGTTTCGCTCTTCCTCCGGCAAATATGCCAACAGCACTTTGCCCAGACCGGTGCAATACATCGGCTTGCGCGATCCGATCTGCGCACTGGTCTTAATGGAGCGGTTGCTGTCTTCTTTGGCGACATAAACCATTTCATCGCCCGACAAAATCGCCATAAAAACAGTTTCCTCCACTTGCTCGGCCAGCCGTTCCAGCGGCCATTTTGCCTCCCGGTACACATCCATCGATTCCATGCTGCTCGTTCCCAGCTGGATCAACTTCGGCCCGAGCCGGTACTTTTTTGTTTCCGTCGCCGACAGATATCCGTGTTCATAAAGGGTTTTCACCAGATTAAACGTGCTGCTTTGCGGAAAGGATAAAGCGCTTGCAATTTCCTTTATATTCAAACCTTGCGGGTGATCCCGCAATAATTCAAAAATCTCCAGTACACGAACAGCCGATTTAACGGACATGGGACCTCCTTATTCACATATGTGAATCCGTTTTCTATCTGTAAATTTGTGTCGGTATCATAACATCTCTTTTATTTTATTTCAACAGAAATATAAATTCAGAATATAAAGGTTTTTGTAGTATTATCGAATTAGGAAGAGAAGAAAGCCCAAAAAAGAAAGGAGCTTGTTTATGCGCTTGCCTGTTTGGCGTGTATTGTTGGTTCTGGTTTTATCCTTCAGTTTCACAATCCCTGCCGCAAGCGCAAAGGAGCAGATGAAAGACAAAATAACCCGCACAAAGGCTTACAGCGAATTTCGCAATTTTGGCATCGGCGCTCATGCAGGAACCCGATTTTCCGGCAAAGCTCTCCGGCTGAACCCGCTCGCATTAAAATCCGGCACCGACACTGCCGGAAAATATAACCAAAGCTCCTATTATTACGGGCAATGGACCTCACCCGTGATAAAGAAAACATTTCTCGAGGCGATCGCCTCATGGCAGGCCAACACCCCGACCGGCACATGGAGCGAAGTGGAGTTGCGCAGCCGGGTCGACGGAAAATGGACGAAATGGTACAGCATGGGCGTATGGCTGCAAGGAGACACCCCTTTTAAACGCCACTCCGTCAACGGGCAGGGAGATGCAAACGGCACTGTGGCCACCGACACGCTCATCCTTAAGAAAACAGCTACGGCCGTCCAAGCGCGCATCACGCTGTTTACGACCGATCCGATGCTTACACCTGACTTTCGCTCTCTCGGCATCACCTTTGCCAACGGATCGGACCGTCCCGGAATCGTGCCTGGCACCGGCCTGGTCAGCGATCTCGATGTACCGTTGCGGTCGCAGATGGTTTTTCCCGACGGCGGTGAAGCCTGGTGTTCGCCAACCTCCACATCCATGGTCATGGCTTACTGGGCCAGGGTGATGAACCGTCCTGAATGGAACCGGACCGTCCCTGACGTAGTGAACGGCGTATGGGACTATGTTTACGACGGGGCCGGCAACTGGCCATTTAACACCGCTTATGCCGCTTCACTCGGCCTGGAGGGAAAAGTGATCCGGGTGAGCAGTCTGGCTGAGCTGGAGCGCTGGACAACTGCCGGCGTTCCGGTCATCGTCAGTATCGCCTACAAACCGGGTGAGTTGGATCATACCCCGATCCCCAGCTCAAACGGTCACCTTCTCGTCATTCGCGGGTTTGACCAAAACGGCAATGTCCTCACCAATGACCCGGCGGCTCCGAGTGATGATCAGGTCCGCATCACCTATGACCGCACCCAGTTTGAAAGCGTCTTTCTGAAACACTCCAATGGCACGGCATATCTGATCTATCCCAGAGGCTGGCCTGTGCCGGTGAGCAACGGTCACTGGTAAAAAAAGCCTGGATCGATTCCGAAAAACGGAAAAGGTCCAGGCTTGGCTTTTTCTCATGTTTTAAGAACTTATCCTACTCAAGAAACCCGGGATTGTTTTGCAGGAAATTCTCCCATGCCCGTTTTGTGCTCTGGTTGAGTTCATCCCTTGAAGCGTGGAGTCTCTTTTCCGCATCCCCGTAGCCGATTTCAAGATCCCCGTTGGAAAGCCCTTGAAAGATCGCATCCGCGAATTGATCCACCGGTGCCCCGAAAGTATGTAAGCCGACGCCGCCCAAGTCCGTATTTACTGCCGGGGGCAGGACTTCAATTACTTTTACATCCGTGTCGGCCAATTGATGCCGCAGCGAGATCGTGAAGGAGTGAAGGGCTGCTTTGGTCGCACTGTAAACGGGAACCCAGACTCCCGGTGCCAGCGACAGCCCGGAAGAGACATTGATTATGGCTGCGTTCTGTTTTTTCACCAGATGCGGGATGAACAGCATACAGAGATGAATGGGGCCATCCAGATTGATCGCGATTTCTTGGCGGTAATAATCCCACTCTTTGTCCGCCCGCAAAAGATTGACCCGCTGCTGAATCCCCGCATTATTCACCAGGACATTCAGTTCGGGAAATTCGCTCTTGACCCATTGAAACAAGGAAAGGCGATCCTCCACATTGGCAACATCACAAACCCTTGTATGCAGCTTTGGAAACTTTTCTTTTGCTTCTTTCAGCTTTGCTTCCCGGCGGCCGACGATGATCACTTCATTTCCGGCCTGCAAGAACCGTTCAGCAAAGGCGAGGCCGATTCCCGATGCCCCGCCGGTAATCAAAATGGTATTGCCGGATATATTCACTGATTATCCTCCTCCGTTCTCTCCATCCACATAACGGCCGTAGTCAGGGATGGCGATGCGGTCAAACTCTTTCGCCAGCTTCTCCAGTCCTTGCCGGAGCGCCTCTCCTTTCATCGGCATGCCATGTCCGGCCACGACCCGTAACGGCTTCAATGCTTCAAGACGCCTGACAGATTCACGGGCGGCCTGCCAATCCGTGGTCCAGTATCGCGGTGGTCCGCAGATTTCCGGCTCCTGCATGATCATTTTAAACAGCGAATCCTGTTTCACCGTCAAAAATGCATCACCGGCAATAAGGGAGCGGTCTGCTTCGCGGAAGAGGGAAACATGTCCGGGGGTATGCCCCGGTGTATGAATCCACTTCCAACCGGACAGTCCCGGTATCCTGCCGTCTGACGGGAGTTTCCGCACATGATTTCCCAAATCAACAGGGTCGACCGGAAAGAGCGCGGATAGTTTGGCCACCATTCCTCCCTCCACCGCGGGGTCAGGTTTGGGGTATTTGGACTTTCCCGTTAAATAGGGCAATTCCAATTCATGCGCATAAACCGGTACATCCCATTTTTCCACCAGATCGACAACAGCCCCGACATGGTCGAAATGCCCGTGTGTCAGCACAATTGCTTCAGGCTTGCAATCGTCGCCAAACCACTTCTTCGCGGCAGAAACAATCTCATCCGCCGACCCCGGCATCCCTGCATCTGCCAGAATCCATTTCCCCGGTTGATCATCGGAGCCGATCAAACAAACATTTACCATTTGCAGAGTCTGACAGTACAGACTAGGAGCCACCTCCTGACTCACTCCGCTTCTGATGGACGTTGCCGGGATCATCGTGCCTTCGATCGTATCTTTCATTGTCCTTCCCCATCACCTTTCTCTTTTTTGGCTAGTTATGGCCGGTTGATCGCATAAGTATTCGGATGGAAGGCAACTGACAGGGAAGGCACACCGGGTTTGGCGGGATCAAAATGCCCGCTTCAATACGTCAGCCACTTTTTGCACCAAATGATTGGCCTGATCAAGCACTTTCGTCATGTTGAAAAATCCGTGAATCATCCCTTCGTACCGGCAAAGCTCCACAGGTACCCCGGCTTCCTCCAACCGGCTGGCATACGCTTCTCCTTCGTCGCGAAGCGGATCGTATTCCGCAGTCACCACCAGGGCTGGAGGCAGGCCGCTTAAATCTTCGGCCAGCATGGGTGAGACATGGATATCGAATCGATCTGCCTCTGTCCGCAGATATTGACGGCCAAAATACAACATATCTTCTTCCGTAAGGAAAAGGCCTTTTCCAAACTCATAATAGGACGGATAGTTTTTCGACACATCGGTGACCGGATAGATCAAAACCTGAAAACACAACGCCGGTTCTTTCTTTTCGCGGGCCATGAGCGCGACGACAGCCGCGATATTGCCCCCGGCACTGTCTCCGCCAACCGCGATTCTCCGCGGGTCCCCGCTGAAAGAGGCAGCATTTTCGGCAACCCACTTGGTCGCAAGGTAACCATCTTCCACCGCCGTCGGAAATTTATGTTCCGGAGCGAGTCGATAATCGACAGAGACGACCACGCAGTTCGCCCGGTTGGTAATGGTGCGAAGGGGAGAATCAAGCGTGTCCAGATCCCCCAATACCCATCCCCCTCCGTGGAAATAGACAAAAACCGGAAAAGGTCCCTCACCCGAGGGGGTATAGATGCGGATGTCGATTTCGCCGCCCTTTACCGGAATCCGGCGATCCTCCACCTTGGCGACCGCTTCCGGAGGTGCAGCAAAATGCTTCACGCTGTTGCGAAACAAATTTCGGCTTTCTTCAGGAGCCAGTTCATGAATGGCAGGCCCTTCCATCTTTCCCAATTGCTCAAGCAATTGCTTTACCTGCGGATCCAGAGCCATTTTTTTAACCTCCGTTCACCGTTCAATTTACATCCTTTCGCCATCGAAACACAAAACCATCCTGATTTGTTGGCGGGGCATAACCCGACATCCCATGACCATTTCACAAAAAAAGGATGCTGCAACTTTTGCGCTTCCTTTTTCGTCCCTTAAAAAAGGGGATTTTCCCCCTTATTTATTTTATCATTGAGATCGGTTGTTTTGCGCTTATTTCCTTCAAACTTGTGGAATACTTTGTTCAAACCTTTCCTCGTGTCAGGATAAAAATTGGCTGTGGAGGCATTTATGGAAGGTCATCATTCACTTATTTCCCTCATGATTGTAGTCATCGCCGCCTTTATCGTCCCGATCGTGTTGCACCGCCTCAAATGGAATTTTATCCCTGTGGTTGTCGCGGAAATCGTGGTCGGTCTCGTTTTGGGCAAAAGCGGATTTTCCATAATCAATCAGGATAACTGGCTGGAATTATTATCAATGCTGGGGATTATTTATCTGATGTTTCTCAGCGGCCTGGAGATCGATTTCAATATGATCTTCCAGTCAAGAAAAAAGGAAAAAGGAGCACCCAATCCGCTGGCAATCGGATTCATCAGTTTTTTGAGCATCATGCTGCTGGCATTTGGGTTATCGATCAGTTTTTACGTGTTCGGGCTGGTCAAGGCACCCTTTTTTATGACTCTCATCATCTCCACCATTTCGCTCAGCGTAACCCTGCCGGTCATCAAAGATAAGGGAATTGCCCGCAACACCCTGGGGCAATCCATTCTGGTCACTGCCGTGATCGCTGATTTTTTAACGATGATCTTGCTGGCTGTTTATGTATCGCTTCGATCTCCGTCCGGATTTAAAAGCATCCTGTTGCTGATGTCGCTCTTCGTCATCTTTTTTGTGGTCTACCGTTTGATCCACACCTTGAAACCGGCCAACCTGACAGAAAAAATCTCAAAAGAAACGATTTCCATCGGAACGCGGGGCGTTTTTGCCCTCATTCTGTTTTTTGTCGCTCTTTCGGAAACCGTTGGAGCCGAAAACATTCTCGGCGCTTTTTTGGCCGGGATGATCGTCTCCCTGTTATCTCCCAAAAAATCTTTTGTCAACCAATTAACGGCCTTTGGATTTGGTTTTTTAATTCCCATCTTTTTTGTGATGGTAGGGGCCAAACTCGATTTAATCAGTCTGATTAAAGATCCGAAAGCCCTGATTACGTTTCCGCTTCTTCTGTTATCCTTTTACCTGTCCAAAGTGCTGGTCGTGTTTATCTTCCGCCGCTGGTTTGATTGGCACAGCTCCATCGGCTCCGGCTTTTTGCTGACATCCACCTTAAGCCTGGTTATCGCCGGAGCGGCAGTCGGGATGGACCTCCAGATCATCACCAATACCATGAATACGGCATTGGTTCTGGCCGCGGTCGTCACAGCGATTTTGTCCCCCATTCTCTTTCAGCGGATCATCCCGGATGCAGAAGAGAAACAGACAGCCTCGGTCGCATTGGTCGGCATTAATGCCGTCACCCTGAAACTGTCCCACGATCTTCATGAAGACGGTTATGATGTGACGCTGTACGGACCAGACAAATCCAATTTGGAACATATGAATGACCGGCCGTTTAAAATCTGCGAAATGCCGGTTGCCGATCCCGAGCATCTCGATGAGCAAAAAGTGTTTGATAAAGACATTGTGATCGCTTTTACTTCAGATGACCGGCGAAACGTCGATATTGCGATGGCAGCGGAGAAAAAGGGCGTCAAACAAGTGATCGCACGCGTGGAAGACCCGAAATTGCAACAGCCGGCGAAGGATTCGCGCATTCAGTTCACCTCCGCCTTCTTCTCCAACACAACCCTGGTCAAAGCGATGATCGAGTATCCGTCCCTGTTCCGCCTGGTAACGGATGATGCGGGATATTTGATGGAAATCCCCCTGGCCAACCAGCGATACCATCTGACGCGCGTCCGCGATCTGCCCTTTCTCGGAGACACCCTCATCATCCGCATCTTTCGCGGAAATGAGGCGATCATCCCTCACGGGGACACTTTGCTGCAGGTCGGGGACCGCTTGATCATCAGCGGAAGCCCGGAATATGTACACAAGCTAAACCACATGCTTCAGTAAAGATGCCTTTGGAAAAATTGCGAGGTTTGCAGGGGAACGGGGCCCTGAACAACCAAAAAGACCCTTCTCCCGGCTTGTGAAGCTGTTCAGGAAGGAAATGAAAAACCGCTTCTGAAAATGCGGATCCAGAAGCGGTTTTTCATTATTAGGTATTTTTTTCTGTCCCGTTTGGTTTCAACTGTTCAAAAGAGTCGATGATGAGTGCTTCAATTCGTTTTCCCCGATCGCGCAAATCCTCTTCATTTACCCGGAAGCGGATCTTGCGCTCATCCAGGTCGAGCATATCGTCGACCATACTTTTAAGTCCCTTCCTTTTCTGATCCAATTCAAGTTCAAAAAGGTTTTTATGCAAATATTCGAGCGAAAATTCGGTGCAATAAGGGCGGTAACGTTCCGGAATGCGCAAACGGTAAAAACGGGCCGGGTCGCGATCAATGCCCAGGCGTTCCAGAACCTCGTTCACCAATTTCCTCTCTGCCACCCCCAGTTCCTTCTCAAAAAGCGCTTTCATCCTTTCTCCGCCTTCCTCGTGATCACTCGCTGAGATGTTAAGCATCCGGCTGTTCCGGCCGAGGAAGCATTTGATTTCACCGTTCCCTTTCCACAGGAGTGACACCGTGGCCGAAACCAGCCCGCCTGATTCAAGCGAAATCGATTGGTAATATGGAAAAGCGGGCGCAGTCGAACCAAAGGGAACCATCGGCCCGCTCATTTTGACCACTTTCATGCCCAAGGATTCCAGAATATCGAGCAATAATTGCAAATCGCGATGGGGCAGAATCGTGACCTCGTCATTATCGTGCGGATTGATGGCAAAGGGAATGTCCAAATCGGTGATTAAATTGGTACAAAATCCTTCCCGGAGATAATCGTGAAAAGTACAAGGCATCGTCTCCGGCACTTCAAGCTGAAAGGGGATCACTTTTTCTTCCTGCGGCCGGATCGTTCCGATCGGTCCGATTTTCACCTGTTTCCATGTATGTTTAACCGATTTTTTATGGTCATAGCGATATTCGCACACCAGGGTTAATGTGGCATTATTGATTTTCTGCTCGCTTTTCCCGCCGACGAGACGGAGTTGTCCGCCTACCTTTTCCCCCTGGCGCAATTCTTTTTTCTCCAATATGGTGTCGACAATGGTTCCGCCGATGTTCAAACTGGCTAATATCTTCCCAAACATCTTTTTCGTCTCCTTCTGTCATATTGCCCTGTTTTCTTTTCGCTTGTTCTTTCACATTTCCTTCATTTGAAACCGAAAAATACAGAAAACCCCGGACCAGGCTCCCGAGGTTTCCCTCACCTTCCCGCTTCCGGGGGCAACCGAAATGACAAGAGTTTTTTCTACGATTCCCCCTGACAGCACTCCTTCACCTTGGCGTCGAGATCCGCTTCGGCTTTCGCCAGCCTCTGCCGCTCCTGCATCAATTTCGCTTTCTCCGACTCCCAAATCCGCTCGCGCTTCCTGATCATTTCCGTCACCACTTGGGGTGCAGGCCCGCCAGTGCGATCTCTCCTATTGACAAAATACTCAGGATCGGCGATTTTGCCCCACATTTTCTCATCCAAATGCAGTGCTTTCCCCGTCACCTTAAGCGCTGCATCGTTCACCCACCCCACCGGAACCTGAGCGAGCCCGAGTTGGGACGAAGATGCCTTGGCAGCGACAAACGCTCTTGACGCCTAAGAACCGATTGGAGACAAACATGACCAGCGCGATCAACAAAATCTGATATACCGCATAAGCGGAAGCCTGACCCAGGTTAAACATGCGCAACTGATTCATGATCTCGATCGAGATCGGCCGATTATCGATGGTATAGAGAAGAACGGAAGAAACAAATTCACCGACAGCCGTCACAAAAGCCAGCAATGCACCGGCCATCATCCCGGGAAGCACCAGCGGCAAGATCACGCGGCGAAAAGCGGTAAACCATCCAGCCCCGAGATTTCGGGCCGCCTCCTCCAGCGAGTCGTCCAGTTGGGCAAACGCCGCACTGGTCGGCCGCACGACCAAGGGAATATGACGGATAAAATAAGCGAGCGGCAAAATCCAAAAAGTCCCGACCAAAACATGGCCAAATCCGAAAAAAGCAGGGACATTAAAGGCAAAAATCAGGTTCATCGCCACGACCGTCGCCGGCAATGCCCAAGGCAGCATCACGAGAATATCCAGCAGGTTTTTGCCGCGAAATTTCCGTTTCACCAACAGGTACGCCGTCAAAACGCCGAACAGGAGATTGCCGGCCGTGGCCAGAGCGGCCATCCACAAACTGTTGCGGATCGGTTCCCAAATCGAGGGATCTTTCATGAGCAGAATGTAATTTTCCAAGCTGAATTCCGTCGGATATGTCTGATATGTCCACGTCCCTTCCGGCACAAATGACAGCAGGATCAGGGTGAAATGCGGCAGCAACAGCACCGCCACCATGAGGATGCCCAAAAAGACCAGCAGCCATTTGACATAAGGATTGCGCACTTCCCTCCGCCGCCCGCTCACCCCTTTTTCCGATATATGATAATCCCGCCGTCCCTGATGCCACCGCATAAACAGCAAAAAGGAAATCGAGACGACGGACAAGATCACCGACTGGACAGCCGCCATCTGCATATCCCCGTTCAATTTGGAAAAATAGATCTGCAGGCTGAGCACGCGGTATCCACCAGCCAGCAGAAAAGGGGCGGAAAAGGAAGCCATCGAGGTCATAAACACGAGCAGGGACGCGGCAATCAGCGACGGGGTGAGCAGCGGCAGGGTGATCTTGCGAAACACGGTCCACGGCCCGGCCCCCAGATTGACGGCAGCCTCTTCAACAGACGGATTCAACCCCTGAAGCGCCGATGAAACCGTCAGATAAAAATAAACATACATGGTGTAAGTGTGAACAAGCAAGATTCCCGGCACACCCGACAGCGTAAACGGCGGTGTGCTGAGCCCGAGCAAATGCTGCACGGTCCGTGTCACCAGACCTGATTCCCCATACAGAAAAAGAAAAGACATTACCCCCACCAAAGACGGCAAAACCATGGGCATCACGGCCGCCATCTGAAACAGGCGCCTCCCGGGAAAATCGTACCGGTGGAAGATCAGCGCCAGAGGAACCCCGATCAATGCGCTGAAAATCACGCTTAGCAGAGACAGATAGACGCTGTTCCACAACGCTTCCAAATTGGACAGGCTGTCGCCGGTGAAAAAACGGCGGTATAACTCAAATCCCCAGTGACCGTTAAACCGGATGCTGTTCACAAAAGTTTGCCATGTCGGATAGAGTACATAACCGATCAGCACAAACAGAACCGGCAGCAATAAAATCCAGGTGGTTCGATTCCGCCAAACATGCCGCAGCACAATCTCCGCTTTTCTCCTCATTCCTCCTCTCCCCTTTGGGCAAACAGTCGCAATCGTTCTGCGGGAAAGTGAAAGAACAGCGCCTCCCCTTCTTTCATTCCCTGAAAGCGGTGATTGAGGATCAACGAACGCAAGCGGGTTCCATCCTCCGCTTTCGCCGTGCAGTGAATGGAAAAACCCATAAACTGAATCAGCTCCGTCGTTACGGAAATCGTATTGCTCCCGGGCCCGGTTACGATTTCCACCGCTTCCGGGCGAATCGACAGCCACATGGTTTCCCCGACCGCCGCCTCCCCTTCCACCGCCGTTACGGGCACTTCAAACAGGGCGGAGGCAGCGCAAACCAAAACCGAATCACCTTCCCGTTTGAGCACAGTCGCAGGCAAGAGATTGGTCTCACCGACGAAAGAAGCGACAAACGCATTCTTCGGGGATTGGTAAATTTCCTCCGGGGTTCCTACCTGTTGACATGTTCCTCTCTGAAAAACGGCAATGCGGTCGCTCATCGTGAGCGCTTCTGTCTGATCATGAGTCACATAGACGGTCGTGATGCCGAACGAGCGGTGCAGCGCCAAAATCTCCGACCGCATCTCCTCCCGCAAACGTGCATCCAAATTGCTCAAGGGTTCATCCAGCAGCAGGATGCTCGGCCGAATCACCAGGGCACGGGCCAGCGCCACCCGTTGCTGCTGCCCGCCGCTGAGTTCGGATATTTTGCGATCTTCAAAACCCTCCAAGCGTACGCGCTGCAAAATGTCTTTCACCCGTTTTGTTCGTTCCGGTTTGGAAAGTTTGCGGACAGTAAGCCCAAAGGCCACATTTTCCATCACCGTCATATGTGGAAACAAAGCGTAATTTTGAAAAACCATTCCCGTATTGCGCTTATGCGGCGGGACGGAAGTGATCTCCCGTTCTCCCAGAAAAATCCTCCCTTCACTCGGGAAGGTAAAACCGGCAATCATGCGCAGGGTCGTTGTTTTCCCGCAGCCACTGGGACCGAGCAAAGTAAAAAATTCTCCGTTCCTGATCTCCAGATTCAAGTTTGCCACTCCGATGACATCCTGAAAGCGCTTGGTAATCGCTTCAAAGCGAACACTGCTCATGGCTGCCTCCCATCCGGATTTCGGCACTGTTATTTTGATTTGTTTTTGATATTCTGTTCCCAGTAATTCATCCACTCTTGTTCTTTTGCCTGCACAAGTTTGAAATCAAGATCCATCGGCGTAATCTTGCTATCCTTGATCCACTCCGGCAATCCGGTCACGTCCGTGCGTGTCGGAATGCGATAATATTGTTCCGCCAAGTATCTCATCGACTCCTGCGTATTGACAAATTCATAAAAAGCCTCAGCGGCCTTTGGATGTTTTGCTCCCTTTATAATGGCGATTCCTTCAGTCAGAACAGGGGTTCCGCTTTTGGGAATCACGTAATCAAACGGGTAATGTTTCTTTTCCTTCAGCATCACGGTATCCGGCATATCCCACACCGTAATGACTCCCTCACCGCGTGCGATCTGGTTGTACATAATTTCCGGATTGGCCGCATAGGAATGGGTATTGGCATCGAGTTTTCTCAGCCATTCATAGCCCTTTTGCGGGCTGTGATCCTGTTGCTCGAAACGATAAATCATCGCACTGAAAATGGTGCGCATCGTCCCTGAGGCAAGCGGATAGCGGATAATGATTTTCCCTTTCCACTTGGGGTCGAGCAGGTCATCCCAGTCCTTCGGAGCTTCGGAAGGAGAAACCTTCTGTGAATTGTACATGATCACTTCCGGGGTTTGACTGGTTCCTGTCCAACTGTCATCCACAGCACGGAATTGCCTGGGCAACGCCTTGCTGTAAGAGGGATGATAGGGTTGAAGCAATCCTTCCTCCCTTGCCTTTTCAAACATGACCGACGGCGCTCCCCACCACACGTCCGCTTGTGGATTTTCCCTTTCCGACCGAACGCGGTCCAAAATCTCCTGCGAACCGATATCCAGCCACTCTACATCGACATGGGGATGCGCTTGTTCAAACCGTTTTTCAAACTCCTGCAAGATCTCTTTGCCGTGGGGAGAGTAGACGACAACCTTTTCTTCCAAACCGCCTTTGTCGGCGGACGGAGGCGTGGTGGCCAAACAACCGGTCACAAACAGAAAAACGAGGGCACCGCTCAGCCAACAGCGCCATCTTTTCTTCATCAAACCCCTCCTTTTTCCTCCTTCATCATCCGCCAAAAACTTCCTCTCTACTTATATTACACAAAAATACGATAATTATGAAATAAAATACTAGTCAATCAATTGTCGTGTTGGCTCAATCGCCTTTATGATCGATTTCCATTCTCTTTCTTTCTCTTCATTTCTTCGATTCCCGAATTTGAAAACGAAAACCGGCTTCTGGTTAAATAAATATACAGATAAAAATAAACTTTCATTCCATTTCACAAAATAAAGATCAAGAAAACTGCTTTCACAACATCCCGGGTCAGGCAACCAATTTTAATCCGAGGAGGAAAAAGCATGAAAATGTCACGCAAGCGGGTTTTGATCGCTCTGCTGCTCGTTTTCGTTCTGTTATTCCCCTTGGCCTCCCCCTCACGCTCCGTCGCGTTTTCCACTGCATCCGAACCGGATCAGGAACTGTGGAAAGCACTGCGTCCGCTCGACACCATCGTCAACTTTATGAACACCGGCGCTCACCCCGATGATGAGAACAGCGCTCTGCTCGCTTATCTGTCATTGGGTAAAGGGGTACGGACGATCAGTGTCCTGGCCAACCGCGGCGAAGGCGGTCAAAACGAGATCGGACCCGAACTCGGAAATGCACTGGGAATTATTCGCAGCCGCGAATTGCAGGAAGCCGCCAAAGTGCTGGATGTTCATCTGTTCATGCTGAGTGAAGACTTAAATGACCCGATCTATGACTTCGGTTTTTCCAAATCACCCGAAGAAACCTTGAAAAAATGGGGTGAAACCCTGACGTACGAACGGTTGATCCGCCGGATCCGCCAAGAGCGCCCGGATATTATCATGCCCTCTTTCCGCGATGTCCCGACCGAACACGGCCATCATCGGGCGATCAGCGAACTGACGGTGCGCGCCTTTAAAGATGCCGCCGATCCCAGTGTTTTTCCCGAACAGATCAAAGCCGGGCTGAAACCCTGGCAAGTGAAAAAACTTTATCTGCCGGGAACAGACGGGCACGAAACGCTGCGCTTTAATGTCGGCGGAAAAGTCGATCCGGTATACGGACTCACCTATCCCCAATTGGGAGAGGAATCACGCAAAAAACACAAAAGCCAGGGGATGGGGCGCGACCTGCCCGTGGCTGACCAGTATATCTCCCTGGAATTGATCCGTTCTTCCGTCAGCGCAACCGGACCGGAGACGTCCCTGTTCGATTCACTGCCCTATGATTTTAAAAGTTACGCCAGCCAGGTAAAAGACCCGGCCCTGAAAACGACGTTAACTCATCTGCAAACCCAGTACGAACGAACCCAGAACGCCTATCCGAACAGGCCTGAGGTGACTGCCGCCGCTGTCAAGGCATTAAGCATGACGCGAATGGCCAAGGAATTGGCTGCCCACGCCCCGTTAAATCACGAACAAAAAGATGACCTCTTGTACCGCCTGAACATCAAAGAACAGCAACTGCAACATGTGATCACCATCGCCGCAGGCATCCAAACCCGTGTGACCCTCGACCGCGACGTCTGGACCCCAGGCTCCACCTCCACTGTCAAACTACAGCTGAACAATACCGGAAACAACGCCATTCATCAGGTCCGGATCCACCCCCTGCAACCCGCAGGCGGATGGAAATTCGCAATGAAGCCTTATCGAACCTTTCTCCCTTCCAAAGGAGAAATGACTGTTTCCTTTGCGATGACCGCTCCCGCCAATCCCGAATCGTATTTCCATCCCTATCATCCTCCGGTTCTGCAAGTGGATCTGTCTTACCTGATCGGAGGACAAAAAGTGACCGAGCAAATTACCGCCGATCCGCTGACCTTTACACCCGCCCTGCTGCCGGATTGGGGGATCACACTCACCCCCGAAGCGAGCATTCTGAATACGGAAGCGACACAACCTGAGCAAACGATTGCGATTAAAGTGACCAATTATAAAAACGGCCCCAGCCAGGGAACGATCTCTCTGGACTTGCCAAAAGGCTTCAAGGCAACTCCGGCAAAATGGAACGTGCAATTTGCCAAAGCGGATGAAACCAAAAACTTTACCGTCCGCATTCAGGCCACCGGGCCGTTAAAAGCTCAGCAATACCAGATTCCGGTCACCGCCGCCGTCGGCAACCACAAGTTCCATGCCCAGGTGGAACGCATCTCCTACCCTCACATCGGCACCAGCTACTACATCACCGATGCAGCCATCAAGTTGAATGCCTTTCCTCTCAAACTTGACCCGTCCTTAAACATCGGCTATGTGGACAGCGGCTTTGACGATGTTGCCGAACATTTGCGGCAAGCCGGGTTGCACGTGACAATGCTGACTGAGGATGACCTGAAAAACGGGGATTTAAGCGTATATGATACAATCGTCGTCGGGATTCGCGCTTATCTGTCGCGGGATGACCTGCTGGCCAACAATCAGCGTCTTCTCGATTACGTAAAAAACGGCGGCCATGTGGTCATGCAATACCATAAGCCGACCGACCGCTGGAAACCGGAGCTCGCTCCCTATCCGCTCACACCCGGCGATCCGCCAATCAACTGGCGGGTCACCGATGAAACGGCACCGGTCACCTTTTTAAAACCGGATCATCCCTTGTTGCAATGGCCCAATCCCATCACTTCCGCCGATTTTGACGGCTGGGTGCAAGAGAGGGCAGTCTATTTTCCCTCTGACTGGGACCGGCAGCACTATGTTCCCCTCTTCTCGATGGCCGATCCCGGGGAAAAACCGTTCGACAGCGGGCTGTTAGTGGCCGATTACGGGAAAGGCACCTATCTGTACACCTCCATGGTCTGGTATCGGGAAATCCAGAATCAGGTACCCGGTGCTTACCGGATGTTTGTCAACATGGTCAGTTATCCAAAAGGAAAACACTGACACAGAAAAAAGGGGGTCTCCCGCGCTTCGGGAGACTCCCTTTGTCATGTTTACAACACGGCGGAAAAACACTACTCAATAACCCTGCTCCTTAAAAAACCGCAGCTGCTTTCCGATGGGCAATCCTGCGAGCGGAACCACCACAGGAATCGTTTCAGGAAACAACTCAATTAAAAAAGTGCGATAATCCTCCCCGGCATAAAAAGCAACCAACTCGATCTCTTCCCAGGCGATCGACTGTTTGCGCAGTTGATCGAGCAGTTGAATATGAACGCGCACTGCCCAATCCCGGCGCTGTGACGCACTTAACTGGCGCATCGCCCGGTCAAAAGGGGCAATCATCTGCTTTTCATGCAACAACCCGTAGTGGGCGGAAAGAATATAGACTTGGTCATAATGATCTTTGCAATAGGAAAAAGCTTTGCGAAACAGCGCGGAAGTAAACATTTCGCAGGCGGGGCAGCGAATCTCCCTTTTCATTTTCGAGCAGCTGACAAAAGCGATTTTCATAGAAGAGGATTCCCCTCATCTTTGGTTTTAACGGAGAAAGTACAAGCGCGTCATCGGAGATCAGCCCGGTATTTGTCTCATCAACATTCCCGGAAAAATCGACAGACTAATCCTATTATATATTTATTTTAAAAACAATCACACTTGATGTTCACAATCCGGTCTCAGTCCGGCCGTATGTGTCACAGAAAAAATTCCGCCGCTTCTTTGCGACGGAATTCCGCTGCTCAGCTACTCTCTCACTTGCCCGGTTCCGCGGATCCGGTATTTATAACTGGTTAATTCCTTCAGTCCCATCGGTCCCCGCGCATGCAACTTTTGCGTGGAAATGCCGATTTCCGCTCCATAGCCAAACTCAAAGCCGTCGGTAAAGCGGGTGGATGCATTATGGTACACCGCAGCAGCATCCACCTGTGCCAGAAACGCTTTCGCCGCTTCGTTGTCTTCGGTCACAATCGCTTCCGAATGGCGGGTGCCAAACTTTTCTATGTGCGCAACTGCTTCTTCCAGTCCGGATACCACTTTCACCGCCAGCGTCAGATCGAGAAATTCGGTCGCATAATCCGCCTCCGAAGCGGGCACCAGTTTTAATCCCGGAGTGTGGCGCAGAATTTCGCATGTCTTTTCGCATCCACGCAGTTCAACGCCTTTTTCAGCCAGATCCCTGCTTGCTTGCGGGAGCCAGACAGGAGCGATCGCTTCGTCGACCAATACGGTCTCGATGCTGTTGCACACCGATGGCCTTCCGGTTTTGGCATTGACAACAATTCGGGTGGCCCGCTCCGGATCAGCCGCCTGATGGACATAGACGTGGCAGTTGCCCACTCCCGTCTCAATCACGGGAACCAGCGCATTTTGGATGACGCGCTGAATCAATCCGGCTCCCCCGCGCGGAATGGCCAAGTCGACCGTATTTTTGGCGCGAATGAGAAAATCGACCGTCTCCCGTTCCGGGCGGTCAATAAACTGAATCGCCTCCGGGGGCACGTTCGACTGGCGCAACCCTTTTGTCAATGCTTCGATCAGGGCATGATTGGAGCGAAGCGCTTCTTTTCCCCCGCGCAAAACCACGGCATTTCCCGTTTTCAGGGCCAGCCCGGCCGCATCGACGGTAACGTTGGGCCTCGATTCATACACCATGGCAATGACCCCGAAAGGAACGCGCACCTTCTCCACTTTCAGCCCGTTTGGCCGCTGGAAGGTTTCCAGCACCTCTCCCACCGGATCATCCAGTTCGACAATCTGCCTGAGACCTTCGATCATCTCCAGCAAACGGGATTCGTTCAAGCGTAACCGATCCAGCTTACCCTCCGGCGTTCCTGCTGCTCTGGCCGCCTGGATATCTTTTTGGTTTGCCATAAGGATTCTCTCCCGTTCCCGCCACAGTGTATCTGCCATCTCAAGGAGTGCCTCATTTTTCTCCTCGGTGGTGCAAAGAACCAGCTTTCGGGAGGCCTGTTTAGCTCTCTCCGTCTTTTCAATCACATAACGCTGCAATTCATTTTGTGTCATCACTGATTCCCCTCTTTCACAAGAATCACCAGTGCATCCCGATGGATGACGACCGGATAGTGGCTTTGCTTTTTCTCCACTTTTTTTCTCTCCAGAAGCAACCGCAAATCAAAGCTGGAGAAATGGACGATTCCCTTGCCGATCTCCTCTCCGTCTGCTTTCCTGATCGCAACAGCCGCACCTTCCAAAAACTCCCCACTCACCTTTTCCACCCCCGCGAGGAGGAGGCTGCCATAACCATCGATCAAAGCCTCAGCAGCACCTGCATCGACGGTGACACTTCCTTCCACTCTCGTGCCGTAGGCGAGCCAGGACTTTTTTCCCGAGAGACGGTGGTGGGGAAAAAACCGCGTCCCCACCTGTTGCCGGGAAACGATTTTCGTTAATACGTCCGGCTCCTGACTTGATGCGATAAAGGTCTCAATCCCCGACTGCGTGGCAATTTCGGCTGCTGCCAGCTTGGTCTGCATGCCGCCGGTTCCAACCCGGCTGATGCTTTGACCCGCCATCGCTTTTAAACCGGGCGTAATCTCCGTCACTTCAGAAATCCGCCGCGCATTCGGGTCCCGGGCCGGATTGGATGTATACAATCCGTCGATGTCTGTCAGCATCACAAGCGCATCCGCCTCCGCCACCAACGCAACAAGGCTGCCCAGCGTATCGTTATCGCCAAAGCGGATTTCATCCACTGCCACGGTGTCATTCTCATTGACAATGGGCAAAATGCCCCGGCGCAGCAAGGTTTCAACCGTATTCCGAATATGGATGTACCGCTTGCGATCCTCCACATCCGCACGTGTCAGCAAAAGCTGGGCGATCTGAATCTGTTCGGCCGCGAAGAGCTGCTGGTACATCCCGATTAAAATGCCTTGTCCCACTGCAGCAGCGGCTTGTTTTTCGGGAATGGTAATCTGTGCACGCGACCAGCCCAGTCTTTCCAATCCGGCAGCGACGGCTCCGGATGAAACCAGGATCAATTCCATCCCCTGCCGGATCAGACTTGCCATTTGCGCTGTCAAGCTTTTCATTTTCTCTTGTGATATTTTTCCGCCGGCTTCCGTTATGCTGCTCGATCCCACCTTTATGACCATGCGTTTTCCCTGCAAGGATACCACCACCTTCAACCATTTTTATCGAAAATATTCCTCTCTTTTGCGGCAAACCCCGGATGAAACTCAGTCAAATCGGAAACTTTCACAGTAAAAAAGAAAAGAACCCCTCATCCCCAGAAGGACGAAAGGTTCTTTCGCGGTACCACCTTCATTGGCAAATCCGCCCAGCAGCAGCGGATCGCCCACTCGAACCGATAACGGCGGTAACCGTCCCGCTTTTCACGGGAAGCTCAGGAGGCGGGGTTCAGCCCGGGCGGCGGCAGATTCTTCCAGCCTCTGAAATCTGCTCTCTGGGCGCCGGAACCAAGCTTACTCACTCCATCATTGCGTCAACCGATCCATTATATAGAATTGTTTATAACCGAAAAGACCATGCCTGTCAACGATTTTTTCTCAATACCCGCGTTTCGCCAGAATCAGCCCGCTGATGCCGCCGATCAGGGCGAAGATGATCAGGTAGGAAAAACCGACATTAAACGAAAGGCCGAGAATATACGTCCCCACCGCAGCGATGATGTTTTCCAACCCGTTTAACAGCCCTGCGCCGATTCCGACATTTTGGCTGGGAAACATGCGTTGCAGCGAACTCCAAATCGTGGGTAAAACCACGCCGTTCATCGCGGCCGATACGGAGATGAGCAGCATCGCCAGCACGAGATTATCCGTATGCGTTCCCAAAAAGAGCCCCACACCGGCAATGATGGTTCCAATCCCGGCAAAGATGGAACGTTTCATCAGGCGGTCGCTGGCAACAGCGGTCAAAATAATGGCAATTGTCATCAAGATATAGGGCAGCATGTACCAAAATCCGGTCATATGAAGGGAAAGATGGCGCACCTTCATCAGATAGGAGGGAAGCCAGAATAAAATTCCGTAAAAGACCGTCGCCATCCCCGACCAGTTGATCAAAAGCAGCCAAAAATCCGCTTTTCTTAAAACATCGCCGACACCCACGCTGGAGGTGCTTTCATCCTTGCGCCCCTTTTGAATATAGGCGAGCTCCTCCGCGGAAACAAAACGGCTTTCCTCCGGCCGGTCCTTCGCAATACTCCAAAGAATCGGGGCCATGATGATGATCCCGATGACAGCCATCACGATAAACGGGGTTTTCCATGTGCCAGTTGACAGGATGAGCCAGGTCACAAACGGCCCGGTGATAATCGGCCCCATCGTCAGCCCGAATTCCCAGAACATGTTTGCGCGAGCCCGTTCATGGGACGGGAACCACTCTTTGACCCACTTTGAGTTGAGCGGCCAGTGCATCCCTTCCCCCAACCCCAGGAGAACCCGTGAAAAAACGAGCGCCAATGAACTCCAGACAAAACCGGTGAACAAGGTCATGAGCGACCACCAGATCAGCGCGAACAAGGCGACTTTTCTCGGCCCGAAGCGATCACCCAGGTAACCGCCGAACAGATTGGACAATCCGTACATAAAGAGAAACAGGCTATTGGCAAGAGCGAGTGCACTCTCCGTGACCACTCCGTCCTTGACCATCTCGGGACCGGCGATGGAAATATTGGTCCGGTCGATGTAGGAGATTAAGAGCAAAACCCATAAGCAAACGGCAAACCACCAGCGAAAATTCATTTGTCTCACTTTTTTCGCACCATGATTCTCTTTCACAGCTTGATTTTGTGATGCAGACAAACTGGTCAACCCCCTTCTTGAGCTGGTTCACTGACCGCGGGCAACAAAGACAATTCTCCATATACAAAAATATTCCTATTATCTAATAATTTAATCGTATTGAAAAACACCATTCATTGTCAATGTTTTCCCGCTCCATTCCCCGTTCACTCATTTCGTTGACATGTGTGGCAGAAATGGAAGGGAGGAGGCTCCATGATCCGGAAAACGATCAATATTACGAGAAAACCTCCCCCATCCGGAGGAGGTTTCGTCTTAATGCGAATGTGAAAACAAAGCCTTTCCGCTTTTTCGCTTGCCCCGGAACGAACGTTCAAACGACTTTACGCACATCGGGCGGCGGAACTTGGCGGTCGTTCACCGGCATCGTGTAACATCTGGCCGACATTCCTTGATCAGGCCGGTAAACGGCAAACAGAGCGACGTCCCGCCGAAGAATTTCGCCTGTTCGCAGATAAACGTCCAAATCGAAAGGCAACATATCGACAACCGCATGTTTGAACAGATCGCGCTCGGAAAGCTCAAGGTTTGCGAAATCGCCTGAAAGAAGTTCCGGTTGTTCCGCAGCCTGTCGCAACAGAGCAGCCTGCTCTTCCTTGCTCAAACTCAGCTCCCACCAAACCTTGCGCGGGCGGTGTTTGTGTCCGAGGTAGTAGTCGTATTTCATCAAGCCGAGAATCAGGTCAAGATGCCTGGTAGCCCGTTCCAACAAAAAAGCATGCAAGCGGGTGAACAAATCTTCCAGCTGATGACCGATCTTTTGCCAGCCCTTGCGTTCCCAAAAATTCCCGAAATCCTGGAAGAAATCAAAGGGAGACGGAAACTCCCGCTCCACCAGATAGGAAATGGTATGATCCATGCGATGGGCATTCCAGTACTTTTCCAAAACATCCTCGACGCGCTTGATGCGGACAATGTCGGAAAACGGGAGAATCTCGTTCCCCAGGATTTCATAAGGCGCTTTCTCCATAAATACATAGCCGTACTTCTCCGCTTCCAGCCGCATCCCGGTTCCCCGCAGCATTTTCAGAAAGCCGAGCTGCAACTCTTCCGGCCTCAATGCAAACACATCATTGAATGTTTTCTTGAAAGTGTTGTAATCCTCCAGCGGCAACCCGGCAATCAAGTCGAGATGCTGCGCGATTTTTCCGGACTCCTTGATTTTGGTCACGGTGCGGCTCAGCTTGGCAAAGTTCTGCCGCCGTTTGACCGCTTCGTTTGTCGGGTCGTTGGTCGATTGCACGCCGATCTCAAAGCGGAAAATGCCGGGCGGGGCCTTTTCCGCCAGAAAATCCAGCACTTCCGGGCGCATAATATCCGCAGTAATCTCGAACTGAAATGTACAGCCCCCATGGTGATCAATCAAAAACTGAAAAATCTCCAGTGCATAATCCCGCTTAATGTTGAAGGTGCGATCGACAAATTTGATCAGCTTTGCACCGTTGCGGATGAGGTAGAGCAAATCCTGCTTCGTCCGCTCGATGTCAAAATAACGGACCCCCACTTCGATGCTGGATAAACAAAACTGGCAGCTGAACGGGCAGCCGCGGCTGGTCTCAAAGTAAACAACGCGATTGGGCAGATGGGGAAGGTCTTCCTCAAACCGGTGCGGTGAGGGAATTTTGTTCAGATCCAATTTGGGGCGCGGCGGATTGATGATGATTTCATCACCTTTGCGCCAAGCAAGTCCAAACACAAAATGGAACTTTTGTTCACCGCTCAACTCGGTCAGCAAGTGATGAAATGTCTCTTCCCCTTCACCCATCACAATAAAATCGACTTGGGGCAACCGCTCCATCCATTCTTTTGTGTCATAGGACACCTCCGGCCCTCCCAGGACGATTTTCACATCCGGTTTTACTTTCTTCAGCATGTCAATCACGGTGATCGTCTCTTCGATATTCCAGATATAACAAGAGAAACCGACCACGTCGGGAGCGCGGTTAAACAGGTCGGAAACGATGTTCATCTCCGGATCCTTAATGGTGTACTCCGCGATTTCCACAGCAAATTCACGCTCACAAAATGCTTTCAAATAGCGCAAAGCAAGCGAGGTGTGAATATATTTGGCGTTTAACGTCGATAGTACGATTTTCATATAAACCTACCTCATTTAACGTTCTTGCAAAACCTCCCCTTATTCTACACCGAATGAACCGCAAAAAAAACCCGCAACGAGGCGGGTTCAAGCTTTCCGCTGCTTGTAGCGGAGATATTGGTAACGGATAAAGCATCCGATGCAAAAACCGAGAATGGCCACAAAGGCCGCGATTCCCAACAGAATGGCAAATACATACCCAACCGCCGGCACTCCGGCATAAAATCCGATCAGGCTGAGTACCAGGCAGACAGCTGCGATCATCTGGTTAAATCTCTGCTGGTCAGGATCTTCCATCGCATAGTGCGAATGCGGTTTTCTTAAAAACGGGCGAACAACCCAAAATACCGGATTTTGGCCCACGATCAGACTGTACAGCCCGGTGAGCAACGGGAGCAGCAAAATCCAGTATTGACCTGTGATCAGGGCAAAAACAACCGACAGTACCTGAAACCATTGGTTGGCACGTACCAGCGGGCGCGGGATTCCGTTCATCGGCGTCCACCTCAATGCTTATATTCCACTTCTCCTGCTTATTATACCAATTTTAAAAAAACAGACAATATTTATTCACCTGTCTCTCTGTTTGTTTTTTATTTTAAAATAAATTTTCCCAAGGCTCACCATCGCTGCGGGACCCTTCGGAAAAGATCATGACTTTTCACCAGAGTCCGGAACGCAAAAATCTCCTTCATCGTTTTTGGATCCCAAACAAATTCCCTTGCAAAATACATTGCAAAAAAAATCACAATTTATTATAATGTAGTAAATCGATAAAAAAACATATATTTTCACGTTTTATACTCTTATCCAGAGCGGCGGAGGGACTGGCCCGATGAAGCCCGGCAACCCCGGTGAGACGAACCGGAAGGTGCCAATTCCTGTAGAGACTGAGCATCAGTTTCTAAGAGATAGGAGAGGAAAATGGATCACAAAGCCTCTTCTCTGGATCAGGGAAGAGGCTTTTTACTGAGAAGGAGGAAAAACATGAGCGAACAAAAAAAGCACCAGCTTGAAACGATTGCCGTCCACGGCGGACAGGTACCTGATCCGACAACCAATGCCCGGGCCGTACCGATTTACCAAACGACTTCCTATGTGTTCAATGATCCCCAGCATGCGGCGGATTTGTTTGCGTTAAAGGAATTCGGCAATATCTATACCCGCATTATGAACCCGACCCAGGACGTATTTGAAAAAAGGGTGGCCGAACTGGAAGGAGGCGTCGGGGCGCTGGCGACCAGTTCCGGACAGGCAGCGATCACTTATTCCATTCTTAATATCGCCAATTCCGGAGATGAAATTGTCGCTTCAAGCCATCTTTACGGCGGCACGTTCAACCTCTTCAGGCATACACTGGCCAAACTGGGGATCACAGTGATTTTCGTCGATCAGTCCGATCCGGAAAATTTCCGCAAAGCCTTCACTGATAAAACCAAAGCAGTCTTCGCCGAAACCATCGGCAATCCGCAAACCGATATCCTGGACATCGAGGCAGTCGCGAACGTTGCCCATGATCACGGTGTTCCTCTCATCGTCGACAATACGTTTGCCACGCCATATTTATGCCGTCCCTTTGAATTCGGGGCTGATATCGTCGTCCACTCCGCAACGAAATTTATCGGCGGTCATGGCAACAGCATTGGCGGGGTAATCGTCGACTCCGGCCGTTTTGACTGGACGAACGGGAAATTCCCGGATCTTACCGAGCCTGATCCCAGCTACCATGGCGTCCGATATACCGAAGCGGTCGGCCCATTGGCCTACATAATCAAAGCCCGCGTTCAACTGCTGCGCGACACCGGCGCCGCCATTTCTCCCTTTAATGCTTTCCTTCTCTTGCAGGGACTGGAAACCTTGCATCTGAGAATGGAACGGCACAGTGAAAATGCCCTGAAAACAGCGAAATATCTGGCAGAGCATGAAGCAGTGGAATGGGTAAACCATCCCGGCTTGCCAACCCACCGCACCTATGAGCTGGCGCAAAAATACCTCCCCAAAGGCCAGGGAGCCGTTTTCACCTTCGGCATTAAGGGAGGTTTGGAAGCCGGCAAGAAATTTATCCAAAATGTGAAGCTCTTTTCTCATCTCGCCAATGTCGGTGATGCCAAATCATTGGTCATCCATCCGGCGAGCACGACCCACCAGCAACTGTCGGAAGCGGAACAGCGCAGTGCCGGTGTAACGCCTGAACTCGTCCGCCTGTCCGTAGGCATTGAGTCGATCGACGATATTCTTGAAGATCTCGATCAGGCTTTGCAGAAAAGCCAACAGTAAATACACAAGCAAGTTCACTCAATTGAAGGCAAAACACCTTTCTCCGGCAATAGCCATGGGGGGAAGGTGTTTTTCTGTGAAAGTTCGTTACCGGCTAATGCCACGGTGTCCCCCCTCACCTGCTGGCTAACATCCGGTCGGCGGATGCCTTTTCTCTCCATTTGCTTTAACCCCCACCTTTGAAAGGAAACCAATCCCACTTCCAACTATTTCTACTAAATATCGTCAAAACCTATGTTATCCTCTAATAGAGAAACGCTCAGCTTCACTGTTGAGCCAGGAAATGAACAGGAGGGTTATTCTGTGAAAAATCGTCGTATTTTGACTTCATTGGCAATTGCAGGAGCATTGGCTGTCACCAGCCCGCTTACAACTTTTGCTGCCGGCAAACAAGATCCCGGTACAGAAGCTGATTCCGCCAATTCCTCTTATTGTCACTATATTCAAGAAACCTTGAAAGAGTTGCATCTCGATCAGCTTCTCAAACAATACGGCATCAAAGTGGACTCGCTGGAAATCATCCAAAACCGGCCGCAATCCGTTCCGGTACAGCCCAAGCAGATCCAACAGCAACCGGCTCCGGTCAAAAAGCAACCTGCAACCAACCAGACGACAAAACCGGCATCGACCCCACCGTCTTCTTCCGGACAACAACAAACCGGCTATACGCTGAGCGAATACGAGAAACAAGTGGTTGACCTTGTCAATCAGGAACGGGCCAAATACGGGTTGCCTGCCCTGAAAATCGATTCGAAATTGAGCCGGATGGCACGGGACAAAGCACAAGACATGCATGACAAACACTATTTTGACCACAACAGCCCGACTTACGGCTCCCCATTTGACATGATGAATAAGTATGGCATCCAATACAACAGCGCCGGAGAAAATATTGCCATGGGGCAACCCACTCCGCAAGAGGTTGTGATAGACTGGATGAACAGCAAAGGACACCGTGAAAATATCTTGAATAAAGATTTCAATTACATCGGTGTCGGTTATGTAAAAGACGGAAATTACTGGGTACAAGAATTCATCGGAAAATAAACGGTTATTTGAAAACATGCAGCTCACGGCGGGCTGCATGTTTTTTGTCTCGCGCTTTGGCTGATGCATGACAGAAAGGGCGAATAAAGAGCGCGGGGTCCCTTTTCTGAAGCGGTTTCCAACTCTAATCAAACTGCTTGGAATACAGGTGTGCATATACCCCATCTCGTGCAAGTAACTCATCGTGCGTACCTTGTTCCACAATACCACCCTCCGTCAGTACAATAATTCGTCGGGCATTGCGGATTGTGGAAAGGCGATGGGCAATCACGAGGGTTGTACGTCCTTGGGCCAATGATTCCAGTGATTCCTTGACATTCACTCTCGTTATCCAGCGCGCTCGTTGCCTCATCCAAAATCAGAACGGGTGGATTTTTCAAGAATACGCGGGCAATACTCAGCCGCTGCTTTTGCCCACCAGACAATTTGACACCTCTTTGTCCGATCTTGGAGTGATAGCCGTTTGGCAAGCTCATAATAAAGTCATGTGCATTGGCATGCTTGGCTGCCCTGATAATTTCTGCATCGCTCGCCGCTGGATTTCCGTAGCGGATATTTTCCAACACTGTTCCCGCAAAAAGGTAAACATCTTGCTGTACAATACCGATGTTATTTCTTAATGATCGCAGGTCAAGATCGCGGACGTTGATTCCGTCCAGCAACACCTCCCCCTCTGTCACGTCATAAAAACGGGGGATGAACGGGGGATGAGCGAGCATAATGTAGTTTTTCCCGCACCGGACGGACCAACCAACGCAACGTACTCCCCGGGTTGTATACGAAGCGACAGATTTACCAATACATTGTCCAAATGGTCTTCGTAACGGAAGGAAACCTTCTTGAACTCAATCTCTCCATGTACCTGTGGCAAGGTTATGGCATTCGGTTTGTTTTCGATTGCCGGCTTCAGATTCATGATTTCCATAAAGCGCTGGAAGCCCGTGATCCCTTCTTGAAACTGCGTGCTCATATGAGTCAACTGTTGAATGGGTTCAATCATAAAGCCGATATACAGTAGGAAAGTAATTAAATCAGCTAACTCTAAAGTATTATTCACAATACTGACACTGCCAAAGATAATCACCGTGATCATAATCAGTTGGATAAACGCTTCAACACCATTGAAAAAATACGCTTCCGCCTTGTAAGTTTTTTTCCGGCTATCGAGGAAACAATTATTTTCCCGGTTAAACTTCTCAATCTCCACGTGCTCGTTGGCAAACGATTTTACCACGCGGATTCCCGACAGACTGTCCTCCACCTGTGCGTTTACGTCCCCGATTCGCTCTTTGTTTCTTCTTAATGCCTTGTTCAACTTCTTATTAAAATACAATGTGAAGACACCAAAGAATGGCAAAAAGCAGAACACAGCGATTGTTAAAGGGGCGTTAATGAAGAACAAAATGACAAATGCTCCAATAAAACGGGCGAGATATTTGGCGTAGTCTTCCGGGCCGTGATGGCAGAGCTCGGAAAGCAGTAGCAGGTCGTTCGTTATCCGAGACATGAGCTGACCTGTCTTTTCCTTGCGTAAAAGCTTAAGGAAAGCTTCTGCATATGCGCGAACAACTCACCGCGCATATCCCTTTCCATACGGGCACCAATCTCATGACCTTTGTAGTCTACAAAATAGTTTCCGACATTCTGGATCACGACCAAAACAAGCATCAGCCCGCCGATCTGGTACACTTCATCTAACGCAGTGGATAAGTCTCCTTCCAGAACATCTTTCGTTATATACCGAACGAGCAATGGAAACACCAAACTCACAGCAGAAACGATCAAGTCGCATGCCAATACCGAAAGAAACGGCATTAAATACGGTTTGTAATATGAGAAAAATTTTTTTACCGGAAAACGCATGATTTACCCCTTTTTGTGTTATTTAAATAAACACATATAAGGGGTACATCATTTACAGATAAGAGGATGTCACACCCTTATATGTTTGTACGGTTTGATTTGTCATGTTTTTCATGTGAACGGCCTCCTTGTTCGTTAATAATTTCATTTTAAATGAGTTTATGCAGAAGTATACACTATATTTATCGAATTTATAATATATCAAATAATCATAAACGTGTATCTCTTTGCACGGAGTGACAGGTGACAGTTCGAAAAAAATCATATACGTCAACCGAGTTGTTCTCCCTACCAACAGAGCATGCGAGCCTCGGTTTCGGCTTTGCCGGGAGATGGCGGTCAACGTTGGCTCTGCCTTGAAGCCGCCCCGGTTACGTACTACTATGAAAAGGAGAACGTTATCCAACAAAAACAACTTTTCTTTTACCCCGGGAAACAAACCGGGGAGGGAAGTGGCTCTCCCCTGAACGGCCATCGGGAAATTTAGGGACACCACTGCCCGACGGCAACATGTCTTGCCCAGAAACATATTTTCACAAAAAGGGAGCGATCACATGGCTCTGGATCTTACCAGCACGACCACGTTACGTAATGGTGTGAAGATGCCTTGGCTCGGTCTCGGCGTTTACAAAGCCCGGGAGGGAACTGAAGTCATCAACGCAGTCAAGGCGGCGCTGAACACGGGATATCGAAGCATCGATACCGCCGCGCTCTATGAAAATGAAGAAGGTGTCGGCCGGGCAATCAAAGAATCCGGGATTCCCCGGGAAGAGATCTTCCTGACCACCAAAGTATGGAATACCGATCAAGGTTATGACACCACCCTGAAGGCATTTAACGAGAGCCGCCGAAAATTGGGGGTGGATTATATTGACCTCTATCTTATCCATTGGCCGGTAAAAGAGAAATTTATCGACACATGGAAAGCACTCGAAACATTATACCGGGAAGGACAGGTTCGGGCGATCGGTGTCAGCAACTTTCAAATCCATCATATCGAGGAATTGAAAAAACACAGTGATCTGCTGCCGATGGTAAATCAAGTGGAATACCATCCCCTGCTGACGCAAAAGGAACTGCTTCAATACTGCAAACAGGAAGGGATCCAGCTGGAAGCCTGGAGTCCGCTTATGAGAGGAAATAACCTCGATCACCCGACACTGACAGCCCTTGCCGAAAAACACGGCAAGACTCCGGCTCAAATCATTTTGCGCTGGGACTTGCAGCACGGAGTCGTCACGATTCCCAAATCCGTGCGCGAACACCGCATCAAGGAAAATGCAGATATCTTTGATTTTGAACTCTCCCCCGCAGAAATGGACCAGATCGATGCAATGAACCAGAACCACCGTTTCGGCCAGCATCCCGATCATTTCAAATTTTGATGAAAAAGCGGATAGGACGGGAATGGCCCCGGGTTTTCCGCTTACGGCAAACTCCCGAAACGGAAATGTCCGTCGGACCGGGTGCTTTTTTGCTCCAGTTCCTTCGCCGTCCCTCTCGTTGAATTTTGCCAACAGCCCCAATCAGGGAAAGGGCCCGGGTTTCTTCGGAAAAAACGGGTTCGGTGCGCTGCGTACAACGTATAACTCCGGCCACAATACGTAACCCTATGGATAGATGAGGAGGGATTGCGCATGGATCTGGAACGTGCAAAAGAGATTTTAAAGTCTCCGGAACACATCGAAGTCACCTACCGGGGACGCCCGGTCTGGATTGAAATGGTCGATGAACACGCTGAAAAAGCTCAGGTGCATGAAGAAGTCAACAAGGATAATGTCATGATCGTGCCTGTTTGGGATCTGGAAGATAAAGGTTAGAGCAAACTGCCTCAGGGAACTGGGGCAGTTTTTTTTCAGCAGGTTACGCCGGCTTCCTGAAATTGCAGCCATCGCCCGCCTGCATCCATTTTTGCCCGGACCCCGACCGGCAGTGTCAAGTTGACATTGGTATGTCCCGCTTTCAATCCATAAAAAGCGGGGATGCCAAGGGGCTTCAAAATATCTTCCAAAACCTGTCTCACGGTTAAACTCTTCGCATCATCCGCTGCTTCACAGTCGGTACATTCCGTTATAACAATCCCGCTTGCCTGCTGCAACTTTCCGGCCAGTCTCAGCTGGGTGAGCATGCGGTCAATCCGGTATGGCTCTTCCTCAATCTCTTCGATGAAGAGAATGTGTCCCCTGGTATCCACTTCATACGGCGTACCGAGCAAAGCCGCCAGGAGGGACAAATTTCCGCCGACCAACTTCCCTTCCGCTTCACCTTGGACAATGGTGAACGGACAGCTTTCCGCTGAGGAGAGGTATCCGCCAACTGGACAAGGCCGGGACAGGTGCGTAAAAAGCGTATGCCAGGAAAGGGCATCGAAGCGCTTTGCCAGTTCAAACACCATCGGGCCGTGAAAGGTAACCAATCCCGTCCGCTGATAAATCGCCACATGCAATGCGGTAATATCGCTATAGCCGGCAAAAATTTTCGGATTGGCCCGGATGATTTCATAATCGATCAGATCCAGCAGACGAGGGGTTCCGTACCCTCCTCTCAGACAAAAAACAGCATCCACTTCGGGATCGGCAAACATCCGGTTGATATCCTCCGCCCGAATCTCATCCCTTCCAGCCAGATAACCGTAGCGCTCTCCCAGCGAACGACCGGGCTTCACCCGATAACCAAAGCCCGCCAAAATTTCAAGTGACATTTCCAGTTCCACCGGATCAGTCGGGCTCGCCGGGGCGATAATGCCAATCGTGTCGCCCGGTTGTAAACATTTTGCTTTCATTTCTTTCCCCCTTTCAGCATTCGGACAAAAAATTCGATCTGTTCGGAATTCAGGGATGACGGGATGGAAACTGCCGACCATGCGTTGGTCAGCAGTCTTTTTTCAAAGCAAACGCCTCCGCCAACAGGCGGTATGATTTCAGTTTGGAGGCAAAGTCATGCATCAGGGTTACTATCATAAATTCTTCTGTACCATATTCTTCGCCGAGTTGAAGAATTCGCTCTTTCACCCGTTCTTTTGACCCGACGATCATCCGTTTGCGGTTCTCTTTTATGCGATAGCGGTCATAGGCAGAATAAGGATAACGGAGCGCCGTTTCAACGGAAGGAATCCCGTTGGCTGCACCCCCCTTTTCAATCAAGAGCAGGGATAAATCCAGGCTCGCGGCCAAATGCTCCGCCTCATCATCCGTTTCCGCGCAGACGACGAAAATAGCGAGAATGGTTTGCGGCTGCTGATTCAATTGCGACGGGCGAAAATGTTCCCGATAAAACCGAACCACATCGGCTCCGCCTTCTCCGTTGATAAATTGCGCAAATGCATACCCCGCTCCCTGTTGGGCAGCGAGCAAGGCACTGCCGCCGCTGGAACCGAGCAACCAGATCTCCGGTGCAGTTCCGATCAGCGGAGTCGCACGCAATCCCGGGTACTCAGGGTGCTCATGATCATGGAGAAAGGAAATCAGATCCGCTATTTGCTGCGGATAATGGTCTGCATAAGAGATTTTTCCTTCTTGGAGCGCTTTGGTCGCCAGCGGCATTCCTCCCGGTGCCCTTCCCAGGCCCAGGTCGATCCGGTTCGGGTACAATGCTTCCAGCACCTTAAAGTTTTCAGCCACTTTATAAGCGCTGTAGTGGGGGAGCATCACACCGCCGGAGCCGATCCTCATTTTCTCCGTTTTGGCCGCAAGATGGCTGATGAGCACTTCCGGACTGGAACCTGCCAGGCTGCGGGTGAAATGATGCTCGGATACCCAAAAACGGTGAAATCCCAGCTTTTCTGTTTCCTGCGCCAAACGGGCCGTGTCCGCCAAGGCCTCTTCTGCCGTTTTTCCTTCCGGAATCGGGGATTGGTCCAACACGCTCAGTTTAATCAACGAAGTTCACCTCTAATCATCCGTCATCCCTGAAGATGGCGGTGGACATACTAATTTTTTTATAGTTACCTTAAATTATACACTTTAATGTCAAGCTTCATGTAAAGAGCCACAGGTTTCCTCCGATCATTGAAATCCTGCGGCTCTTGCAAAGCTCTCCCATTTATATTCCGCTATGTCCGCTCCTTTTCGTGCACGCAGCGGATCACCGTTTCGTACACCTCCTGGAACGGAACCCCTTTTTCCCGCGCGATTCGGGCCACCTCTTCGTATTCCGGCATCTGCCGAATGGCCGTTCCATCCCGGTATGCCCGCTTGACGGCAATCGTTCCATAGGGGGTCTCCACCCTGTCGGTCTCCCGCCTGAGAATCGATCTCGTCCACCTCGTTCGCCGCACGCCGAGAGTTGTCGTTTCCCTGAGCAGGACGTCTTCACAACGTTCGGCCAAATGCTCCGGCGCCAAAACAGTAATCAACGTTCCTGGACGATTTTTTTTCATATAAACCGGCGTATAAAACACATCGAGCGCCCCGGCGCGAAACAGTTGGTCCATCGCATAACCAAGGGCTTCACCGCTCATGTCATCCACTTGGGTTTCCAGAACGGCGATCGTTTCCCTTTGCCTGTCATACTCCTTTTTTTCTTCACCATCTTTTATGAGAAGCGCCCGTAACACATTCGGATGATCGAAATCCTTCTCCCCTGCACCGTACCCGATCTTCTCTATGGTAAAGCCTCCAATCGGCCTGAACTCGCTGACGAGCGCTTTCAAAATCCCGGCGCCCGTCGGGGTCGTCAATTCTCCATTCACATGGAGAGAAGCCAGCGGGATCCCTGTCAAAAGCTCCGCTGTGGCCGGTGCCGGAATCGGATACAAACCATGGGCCATCTGCACTTTTCCGCTTCCGACCGGCACTTCAGAGGCGAAAATTTGTTCAATCCCCAGGTTTTCCAAAGCTAAACAAGTTCCGATGATATCGATGATCGAATCCATCGCCCCTACTTCGTGAAAATGCACTTTCTCCGGCGAAATCCCGTGAATTTTCCCTTCGGCTTCAGCGATCAGCGAAAAAATCGAGCGGCTCCTTTCTTTAACGCGGGACGGCAGCTCACTTTGCTCGATCATCGCCAGAATATCGGCAGCATGGCGATGGGCGTGATGACGGGAATGATGAGGTTGCGGTTCAACGTGGAGGCAGAGTTGTTTGGCTGAAATGCCCCGTTTTACCACCTGTTTGATCTGCATGAAAAAAGGATCGAGCGGAAGTTTTTTCAAATGTTTTTCGATATAACCGGGGTCGGCCCCCAAATCGATCAGGGCGGCCAATGTCATATCACCCGCAATGCCGGATATACAATCGAGATATAATGTGCTCATTTGCCGACAGCCTCCTGCACCAATTGTTGAATCATCACCGCGGCATAACCCGCACCGAATCCATTATCGATATTCACCACTGTTACTCCGGCGGTGCAGGAAGTCAGCATGGAGAACAGCGGGGTCAACCCGGAAAAATGCGCCCCGTAGCCTACCGAGGTGGGAACGGCAATGACCGGGCGTCTGGTCAGCCCGCCGACGACGCTTGCCAGTGCCCCTTCCATTCCGGCGACCACAATAACGACCCGGGCCTCTCTCAGTTGTTCCCTGAAGGCGAGCAAACGGTCGATGCCGGCTACTCCCACATCATAGATCCGCTCCACTTCGCACCCCATCCATTGTGCTGTTCCCGCCGCTTCTTCCGCGACCGGCAAATCCGACGTCCCCGCGCAGACTACGGCCACCGTGCCTGCATAACGCCGAGGCGACTCCCCGCATGTCAGCAGGCGTGAAACAGGATCATACACCGCCTCGGGAAACTGATCTTTGACAAGCGCTGCCATCGCTTTCGTCGCCCGTGTGGCCATCGCCCGGTTGTGTGCCTTCATCAACTCGGCAAAGATCGCGGCAACCTGCTTCTCCGTTTTTCCTTGCCCGAAGATCACTTCCGGATAACCCGTTCTCTTTTCACGGTCAATATCGAGCTTGCAAAAACCGATATCCTTAAAAGTGTCCATGACCTGTCCCCCAAGGATCATTTTGCCGTTTTCAGGGTTTCATTCATTGAGCCGGAGCGGTATCCTTGCAAATCCAGGGTTACGTAAGTGAACCCCTCCGCTTTCAAAACCGCGGTAATCCGCTCGGAAAGGGCCAGAACTTTGGCGAATTCCCCGGGCGGAACCTCGATCCGGGCGATCGTATCATGATGGCGAAGCCGCAAGGTGCGAAAACCCATCTCGCGCAGGGCTTGTTCCCCCCGGTCCAGCTGCCGCACCTTTTCCAGCGTAATCGGATCACCGTAGGGAATGCGGGAGGACAGACAGGCAAAAGATGGTTTGTCCCAGTTTGGCAAGCCCATTTCCCGCGCCAGTTCGCGCAGCTCTTTTTTATAGATTTCCGCTTCTTGCAGCACACTGCGCACTTCATATTCTTTCGCCGCTTTTCTTCCCGGCCGGTAATCCCCCAGATCATCCATATTGGCCCCGTCGAGTATCCAGGGAATATTGCGCTCTTTGGCCAGACGGGTCAAACTCCCGTACAACCCCGCCTTGCAATGGTAGCAGCGATCGGGATTGTTGGCGACAAAGTGAGGGTTTTCCATTTCGGCGATCTGAATGATTTCATGTTTTACGCCGAGCAGTTTCGCCAGGGCAACCGCTTCCTGCATTTCCCTCTCCGGAAACGTTTCCGAAGCGGCGGTGACTGCCAGCACCCGCTCCCCCAGTTCCTCGACCGCCCTTGCCAGGACAAAGGTGGAATCGATGCCCGCCGAAAAAGCGACGATCACCTGATCCATCCCGCGCAAGATCTCTCCCAACTTTTGATTTTTTTCCCGAATGTTCATCCCTCTCCCCCGCTCACGAGGCAAAGACGGAGCGTGAGGGTCATACTCACGCTGTGTCTGCCTCCAAGGTTGATTTTTTACGGTTTAATAAACACCGTTTTCACTGCGGTAAAAAATTCTTTTGCCGCCTCTCCCTGCTCTCTGGAGTGGGAGCTCGACTGCTTCATGCCGCCAAACGGCGCCTGGAGTTCAACACCGGCCGACTCCGCGTTCACCCGCACCAGACCGGCTTCCATCTCCTCGATAAAGGTGAAGGCATTGGATACGTCCTTGGTAAAGATCGAAGCGCTCAGGCCATAGTCGGAGTTATTGGCGATCTCAATCGCTTCTTCCAAACTGTCCACTTTCATCAGGGCCAAAACCGGACCGAAAATTTCTTCCTGAGCCAGAAGCGAATGGGGGTTCACATTTTCAAAAACAGTCGGTTCCACGTAAAAGCCTTTGCGGAAACGGTCTCCCTGCGGCACTTTCCCTCCGCAGAGCAAAACAGCTCCTTCTTCCAGCCCTTTTTGCACATAATATTGGAATTTCTCCTGTTGCTTTTTATTGGCGCACGGCCCCATCCATGTGCCATCCTCCAGGCCGTTTCCCACCTTTAACTCGCTCACTCTCGCCAGCAGTTTCTCCTTGAACTGGTCGTAAACGGCGCTTTCAACAATCACCCGGCTGGTGGCCGTGCATTTTTGACCGGTCGAACGCAAGCCTCCGCTGACCGTCGCTTCAACCGCCAGATCGAGATCGGCATCTTTCAGGACAATCACCGGATTTTTGCCGCCCATCTCCAGCTGGTACTTCGCCCCGCGCGCCAGAGCAATCTGACCGACCAGTTTTCCCACCTGTCCCGAACCGGTAAAAGTAACTCCGTCGACCTGCGGATGTTCGGCGATCCCCTGTCCAACCGTTCCGTCGCCAATCACGAGATTCACCACGCCTGCCGGCAGGCCCGCTTCAGCAAAACACTCGACCACTTTAGCCGCCGTGACCGCTGTTTCCGGAGCCGGCTTAAAGACCACAGTATTGCCGTAAATCAGCGCCGGCGCTATCTTCCAGATCGGGATGGCAACCGGAAAGTTCCACGGCGTGATCACACCGACTACCCCGAGCGGGAACCGCTTTGTAAACATGAAGGCATTTGCTTCGGAAGATGGAATCACATCCCCCGTTTTTCTCATTCCCTCCCCGGCATAATAGCGCAGGATGGCTACACCTCTGGTGGTTTCTCCCTTGGCTTCCGGCAGTGTTTTGCCCATCTCCCGCGTCATCGTTTCCGCGATCTCATCCAGGCGTTTTTCCAATATGTCCGCCGTTTTGTACAGATAGTTTCCCCGGGTGGCCCCGGACAATTTGCGCCAGGTTTTCTGCGCCGATCTGGCCGCGGCCACCGCCCGGTTCAAATCTTCAATCCCCGATTTTTGCACATAGCCGACAACTTCTTCAATATTGGCCGGATTAATGCTTTTTTCCACCTCACCGGTCGACGCAGACCGCCATTCTCCGTTTACATAGTTTAGGTACGTGCGTGCGTTTTTTTGATCCACCATGTTTTCTTTCCTCCCTGCGGGCATCCGTTTTCAGAATGTGGGTCCGATCCGCCAAATTCCAAAGTCGTGTTGTTTCAAAATTTCCGCTTTCGTCAATTTTCCGGAAGCGACTCGGATCATTTCGTCAAAGATGCGATTTCCCACGGATTCAATCGTTTCCGTGCCATCGATGATCGTTCCGGCGTTCAGGTCCATGTTGTCGCTCATCTGTTCAAATATCGGGGTGTTGGTGGCGATTTTGATCACGGGCGCAATCGGGGAGCCGGTGGGTGTGCCCCTGCCGCTGGTGAACAGGACGATTTGTGCGCCGCCGGCCACCATCCCGGTCAGCTGCTCAATATCATGGCCCGGTGTATCCATCCAGACCAACCCTTTTTTGCTTGGAATCTCCGCATAATCAACCAGTTGCTGCAATGTTCTCGAACCTGCTTTGGCAGCGGCCCCGAGCGATTTTTCCTCCAGGGTGGTAAGTCCTCCCCTGATATTGCCCGGGCTGGGGTTTCCCGTCCGAATGTCCACCCCCATCGCAAAAGCACGGCTTTCCATCGCCTGGATCACTTCGTAAACGCGTTTCTTCACTTTGTCGTCAGCGGCCCGCTCCGCCAGCAGGTGTTCGGCCCCGATCAACTCCGTCGTTTCCGCCAAAATGGCCGTTCCCCCGTGATCGGCGATCAAATCGCTGACAACGCCCACCGCCGGGTTGGCCGAAATTCCGGAACAGGCATCCGATCCCCCGCACTCCGTCCCGACAATCAATTCACTTAATCGGAGGGGTTCCCGATGCAAAGCAGACGCATCCTGCACCATTTTTGCGGCGATTTTTGCTCCCTGCGCGATTGCATCCAAAGTGCTGCCGTGATCCTGGATAGAAACGACTTCAACCGGTTTTCCGCTTTTGGCGATATCCTGGGCAATTTTCCGTGCCTGATGGGTTTCACAGCCGAGCCCCAACACGACCACTCCGTAGACATTTGGATTTTTTCCCAAACCAGCATAAGTGCGAAAGGTTTGTTCATAATCGGCTCCCACCTGGGCACAACCGTGCTGGTGGATAAACGTCACCGTTCCCTGAACCAGCTCCGTGATCCGGTAAGCCGTCTGGGTGGCACATGTAATCGTCGGGAGGATCAACACATGATTGCGCACGCCTGCTTTTCCGTCCGGACGCCGATAGCCCCAAAATTCAGTTTGCATGGCCCATCCGATCCCCTCTCCCTCTTTTTCCTTCCACATTGTGAACATGCACATGCTCCCCGACGGCAATCTCCGTTACGGCCGCTCCGATCACTTCGCCGTATTTGATCACATCTCCGCCGGCCGGAATCGCCCTGACGGCAAATTTGTGGCCAAACTCGATATCGCTCACGAGCTTTACCGTGACGCTCCAATCCCAGCATTGCACCTGAATCACCGTTCCTTTGGGAATGTTGCTCAATGCAACGGCAACATTATCCTGAGGCTTCATCATGACGGTTTTGTAAGCCGTTCCCATCGCCACGCCTCCTTTTTAACCGGCTGATCTCTTCACCGGATTGGAAAGTACGCCGATCCCGGAGATTTCAATCTCAATCCGGTCCCCGTCCGCCAAGGTAAAATCATCGGGCGGGACAATGCTGGTTCCCGTCAGCAGAACCGTTCCGTCAAAGATTTCATTATCCCTTTTCAAATAATCGACCAGCTCGGCAAATTTCCGTTTCAATTGGCTCGTATTGGCTGACCCTTCGACCACTTTTTGCCCGTTCCGGTAAATGCGGCAGGTAATTTCCATCCGGTAAGGATCCTCAACCGCTTCAGCCAACAAAACAGCGGGGCCCAGGGAACAGGAATGGCGCCAGATCTTCGCCTGAGGGAGATAGAGCGGATTTTCGCCTTCAATATCCCGGCAGCTCATATCGTTGCCGATTGTATAGCCAAGAATCTCTCCTTTATGGTTAAGGACGAGACCCAGTTCCGGTTCAGGAATTTGCCAGTTGGAATCTCCCCGCAGATAAACCGGCTGATTCGGCCCCACCGTGCGCCTGGCGGTCGACTTGAAGAAGATTTCCGGCCGGACTGCATCGTACACTTTATCGTAAAAGGTGGTCTGATCCATTTTTCCGCCGGTTGCTTCATAGTTGCGGGCTTCTTTGCTCCGCTCATAGGTTACCCCTGCCGCCCAGACTTCCGGCGCATCCAGCGGCGTGATCAACTGGAGGCTTTCCAGATCCCGGGGCAAGGGAGCAGCTTTTTCAATCGAGTTCAAAATCAGACGCAGCGGAGTGGTTTGCTTTGCTTCCGCTTGATTGACCAGCTCGAGAAATCCGGCAAAGGGAAGCGGATAAACGCTGTCTTCCTCGGTTACTGCAGCGAGGACAGGAAGGGAATTCTCCAAAAATCGAATCACTCTCATGGTGCACAACTCCTTGGACAGGTGATGGCATTGCTGTCAATGGTCGTCACAGGACGGGCCGCGGAGCCCCTTTTCCCCTCTGAGGGACTCCACTCCCTCCTGTTTTGCTTCACACTTTCATTCCGGGGGTATGACAATAAGACATGAAATTTTCCGTTCAGCAAAATCCGTAACCCATTTGTTCGGAAATCTTGCCGGCTGCGCTTTTCAAGCAATCCACGATTTGTTCGTCCGTTCCGTCATCGTGGGCCGAAACCGGAGTGGAGACGCTGATTGCCGCGATCACCTGTCTGGTGTGATCCCGGACGGGCACGGCCATGCATCTTACCCCGCGCTCATTTTCCTGATCATCCACGGCGTACCCTTTTTTGCGGACAGCGGCCAGCTCATTCAGAAATTCCGCTTCACAGGTAATGGTATTGGGCGTTTGCCGGGTATAAACATAGCCGTTGAGAATTTCCGCCAATTCCTGCTCTTGCTTGAAGGCGACCAGAACCTTCCCGACCGCGCTGGAATGAATGGGAACGCGGCGGCCGATGCGGGAGTACATGATCACTCCCGATGCCCCTTCGACTTTGTCAATATAAACCCCTTCCTTCCCGTCCAGAATGACCAGATGAACGGTGAGTCCCGTTTTCAGCGATAATTCCATCAGAAATTTCTTGGCGATATTGCGGAGATCCATCCCTTGCGAAACGAGATTTCCCCGCTCCATCAATTTAAGGCCAAGCCTGTATTTTCCGCTGTCCGGGTCTTGAATGATGTATCCGCGCGACTGAAGCGTTTTGAGCAAAGAATGAACCGTGCTTTTATGAAGACCGAGGCGCCTGCTGATTTCAGTGATTTTCAATTCGGTTTCGTATTCATCAAAGAGATCCAAAATTTGCAATGCGCGATCCACAGCCTGAATGATGGGCATAAGCACATTCACATCCAAATCAATTGTTCAGTTTTTTTGAAAGAAACAGGACATCCGTCCGGTAGTCGTGTTCAGCTTCTTCTGCTACGGAGACGGGGACGACTCCATACGCGGCATCGGTATGCGCGGACATCCGGTTGCTGGTGGCCACCAAACGCTGTCGTTGCCTGAGTCTCACCCGTCTTTCTTCCCCCAATTGCCGGCGCTCCTTTGGAACAGAATCGAAAGCGAACGAAATTCGTCCCTCCATCAACGCGTCCGGATCGATAAATTGAATCTGCCTTCCACGTAAATCAAGGTAGAGAAGGTCGCCGGTTTGCAGGTAAAGAATCCCACCTCCTTCAAGCGCTTCCGGTGTCATGTGACCGATGGCTGCACCATAGGTAACCCCGGAGTACCGGCCGTCGCTGATCAGCGTGACCAGCTTTTTCAACCGGCGGTTGGCGTTTATGTGCTGCATCGGGGTAAACATCTCCGGCATACCAAAGGCGACCGGACCCTGCCCGGCTATGACGATGGCGATTTTCAGAATCGCTTTATCAACCATGCGCGCAAACAGCTGATCATAGTCAAGCTCCGCGCAGCCATCGTACTCGCCCGGTGCATTCTGTTTCAATACCGCCAGCAGCCGCTCACGGGAAAACAGCCGTCCCTCGCAAATCCGCTCCAGCAACCGGGGGTCGAGCAAACTGCGGTTGGCATCGTCTTCATTTTCATAATAGAGAACAAAGGCCGCTTTGCAGTCAAATTCATCCAATTGGCTGCCGGTCATCCCGCTGATTTTCACTACAGCGCTTTCAAAAAAGTTTCCTTTCAGAACATCGACCCCGCTGAAAGAACGGCGCGGTTTGGAAAGGATGACGGGATTGTCGCTGACATTTGCCGCGGGGAGGCGATCATTGTCTTTCAAACGCTCTCTCCAGCTTGTTCCGGTAACCGTGGGGGCGTCCAGATCCATCGGAACCCCGTTTTGCACCAGTTCATAAAACAGCGTTTCCATCCCGCGGATGCGTCCGCTGCAACACTGCATCGCCAGCGCGAAAATGTCTCTGCCTTCGGTCAGGCTGTAGTCGAATAAATCGGGAACCGGCACTTCCTGGTGAATGTGATTGAGATCCCATAAACTGAAACGATAGCCTCCGTAAAGCATGGCCGCAACCAAATGCATCATCAGGTTGGTTGAACCTCCGGAGGCGCTGTGAATACGAATCGCATTGCGGATATTGGCTCCCACGAGGTTAGCCACCCCGAAAGCCGGCTGATTGATCATGAGAGCCAACGCGTCAATCGCCTGATTGATCTTGTCCTGCCCGGGCGGTCCCGTCAATTGCTCGACCGCCGGATGGACTAGTCCCAGCCCGGCGACGAGGTGGCGTGAACTGTTTCCCGTACCGTTGAAGGCACAGATGCCCCCTTTGCTGTCACAGGTGTTCACAGCGAGTCGTTTCTCAAACTCCTTATGCTTCGCTTCCGAGATGATCCCCTTCTCCCTCGCTCGCAAAAAAATCCCCTGAAACGCCGTATTGGTGGTACATTGCAATATATAAGCCATCGTATCGCGCAAATCATCGGCAATATCCCGGGCCCCCGCTTTCTCGGCATCTTCTGTCAACCGCTCCAGCTCCGTCCGCAAATCGTCCGGAATCGTCCCGCCTTTCAAGACATGGGCCGGAGCAAAAGTGGCAAAAAACGGCGCTTCCCCGCGATTACGACGGAGGCGGTCGATATGGGCCAGGGCGCTGACGACACCGAGCGGCTGTTTGTCGCATCCCTGAATCACAAAAGCTCCGTGATAGCTGTGGGCTTCCAGTTGATTCACCACCATTTGCGCCACGGCATTCCGGCTTTGCAGGGAATAACTCATCCCGTAATTGCTTTGGGCTGTCCCGTCGCAGAGGACTGGCGTGGAAAAATAAAAGGGAATTCCGCCGTTTTGCCAAATGCGGATTGCTGCCAGCGCGGAGGTTTGGTAATCCATGATATGAGCCGGATGGTCGCTTGAACCGCCGATAATGGCGATGCGTGGCGCGTTCTCTTCCAGGCGGTCGTAAATTTCCTCCAACGTCCAGTCCGGCATCGTTCCCTCATACGAAGGGCCGAGAATCTGTTTGGCCCGATCCAGCAAAGCGGCCACAGTAATCGGCTCATTCGCCTTTCCCTGTACATTGTCCCGGTAAGGATTACTGTCGGCCTCTATTTTGGAAAACAACGGCAACCGGTTTCCCTCCCTGAAGTTCATGATCCGTCCAGTTGACTTTGAAGCGGTACGGGATCAGACAGAATATCAATCTCCGCCCGCTCTCGCGCCTCGTCAATCAATCCTTCGGAGATCCAAATCTCTTTCAGTTCCAATGTGTTTTTAATGCGGACAACGCGAACGTGATTCAGATCAAACGCGTTGCATGTCTTGATCGCCGCTTTGACCGCCAATTCTTCCGTTTCGAGAAACATCGGCATTTTCACTGTTTTCACGACCGTGCTTGTCAGGGCATTTGCGTATCCCTTCACCCAGTCAATCGCATCGAATACTTTTTTTGTGGTGATATCCGCAAGCCCGATGCCGTTGGCATTGCCGTGGGTCCGTTCAGTCAGATCCAAAACGACAATCCGCTTCACCTCGGGGCCGCCGCTGGCATAAGGAGTCGGATATCGCCCGGTGATATTGGGATCCATGCCGTCACCGGAAATGTCTTTGCCGATCTCATCGACGATCAGCACATCGATCGGATCAAACAGGATTTTGGGCATGAGCGCCTTTGCTTCGAGCAACAAACCCGGCTCCGTCTCTTCAAACTTCTCTCCGGGAACGGCGACGATTTTGGCCGGCCGGTCATACGCGTTTTCAATGGTGGCCAGCCCGAACAGCACCGGCACTTTTTTCAGAATTTCTCTCGCCATCGTCGGCACATGCTCGGCCATATACTTGAAGCCATAGGCATGTGCGGCTTCAGCCCCTTTTTGTTTTCCCAGGCCGATGGTGAGCATTTTCATCAATCCGCTTTCAACCGGGCCGCGAAAGGCGGTATGCGGTTTGATCCGGTTAATGACCACCACTTGCTCCGCCCCGTATGCATATTTGTCAATATAGATAGGAAGGCCGTTTGCCAATTTGCCAATTTCCACCACTTCCATACTGGAATGAATCGGCGCTCCGACGGATGGTTCGGTCACCCCCAACTGTTTCAGCACGTCAATCTGCCCTTCGGCAGTTGCTCCGCCATGGCTCCCCATCGCCGGGACGATGAAAGGCCGGCCCCCAACCGACTTGATTGCGGCGGCCACTTCTCTCACCAAGATGGGAAGGTCGGCAATTCCCCGGCTTCCGACGGCGATGGCCACCCGGTTGCCCGGAGCGATTTTCGTTAAGACGCCGGCTTCCTTGATCGTTTTTTGCACAGCCCCGGCCACGTCCACAACCTCGGGAGCGGGAAAATTTTGACGGACCCTCACCATCTTGGGAAGAGGATAGGGCCGGAGCAATTCCTCAATAACGTTCATGCGATCCCCTTCTTTAGTGAAGTATCAGTAAGCAAGCGCGTTCGGCTTAAGCTTGACCCGCTCTTTCACTTTCCGGTTAACCAGGTACTTTGGATACTCGCCTTTAAGCAGGACATCAGCCACGCCATGCGCCGCTTTTGAGCGCATCTCTTCCGCTGATTCCTCCGAATACCAGGCCATGTGAGGGGTAAGGGTTACTGATTTCATCGAGAGAAACGGATGGTCTGGCCGGATCGGTTCCTCCCCGGCCACATCAAGCGCTGCCCCGGCCAGGCTCCCTTCGCGCAGGGCTTCGATCAGTGCGTTTTCATCAACCACCGGACCGCGAGATGTATTGATGAGATAAGCCTCTTTTTTCATTTGCCTCAATTGCTCCCTGCCGATCAACCCTTTTGTCTCTGCCGTCAGCGGTGCATGGACGGAAACGAAATCGGACCGCCTGCACACTTCTTCGAGAGAGACCAGTGCAACACCGAGCGCTTCCGCCACCGGTTCCGGCACATAAGGATCATAAGCGATCACCCGGAGGCCGAGCGGCTTCACCTTCTCTGCCAATCTTTGCGGAATTTTGCCAAAGCCCACCAGGCCGAGCGTCCGGTTCTGCAGGCGGTAAACAGGCTGGGTCACCTTGAAATCCCACTTTCCTTGTTTCACACATGCGTCGGCCAGAGAGATTTTACGGGCTTTGTCTAAAATGAGGGCCAGCGTATGATCCGACACCTCGTCCACGCAGTAATCCGGCACATTGGCGACGCAAATGCCTCTCTCCGTTGCCGCATCGAGATCAATCGTGTTCACACCGACGCCGTAGCGGACAATCACTCTGCAGCGTTGAAGCTCACGAATCACTTTTCCGCTGATCGGCGCATATTGATTTAAGATCCCGTCGGCCTCCCGGCAAGCCCGAATCACCTCCTCCTCCGTTTTGCATTGGGCAGGAATCAATTCGATCTGTTCATGATCCAGCACTTTTTCTTCATAGCGCAGATCCTGATACTCCCAATCAGAAACGACCACTTTCCATTTGGGCAAATTCTCCACCCCATTCCGTCGTCAACGAGGATTTCTGCATTTGTTTTAGATTGTAAAACCCTGTTCTGATCCTTTCCTAAACAAAAGGGACATGACGCAATTCCTCACAATGTCCCAAAAACCCCTCATTCCCGCCTGGTTTTTACCAATAAAAAATACTTTCACCAAATTATAATATTCTATAAATTCATGTTATTATCTTTTATGATAATTGTCAATTAATTATGCGTGTCAACGCTTGCTTTTTCCTGTTGTCTGCTTTCTTTCCCCGGATCAATCGGTTCGATCTTACGGAGGCCAAACAGGTACGTGAGCGCACCGGCCATCGTAGCGGCCCCGGACACGAGCAGTGCAGGGATAAAAGAATGGGTGGTCGCAACAATCCATCCCGTAATGACTGGTCCCAAAATTCCTCCGAGATTGGACACGCAGTTTTGCAAGCCGCCAACGACCGATGTCATATTTCTCGGGGCAACATCCCCCGGCAGGGACCAGATGGCACAGGCGGCAAAAACCAGCCCGGCGTAGGAAACGGACAGCAACACAATGCACCAGACGGCGGAATCGACCAATCCGGCAAAAGCGATTGAGGTCGCCAGCAGCATTCCTCCAACGAGGTTGATTTTGCGGGCAACCGTGAGCGATACCCCTTTGGTATAAAGGTAGTCGGAAAACCATCCGCCGACCAGCTCGGCGACTAACCCCGTCAAAGGCGGAATCATCGCCACAAACCCCATCGTCAGCAATTTCATGTGACGCGCTTCGACCAGATACGTCGGAAACCAGGTAATAAAAAAATAGATCGCATAATTGAGCATGAAAAATCCGACGCACATCGCCCAGATATTGCGGTAGCGGAACAGTTGGTACCATTTGAGGGGTTGAACGCGGTCAATCCCTTCCTTTTTCACCTGTCCCTCGCGAATATAGGTGAGTTCCGCTTCGTTCACATACTTGTGCTTCTCCGGATCACGATAGTAAACCCACCAGATCGCCACCCAAACGAGCCCGATCAACCCGGATACAATGAAAGGAACTTCCCAGCCGAATTTGCTGAGCAACCATACAACCACCGGCATGGCCAGCGCCGTCCCCACTTTGGAACCGCTGTCAAAAATGGCCGAAACCCTTGCCCTTTCTTTATCCGGAAACCACTTGGCCGTAACCCCGGCATTACTCGGATAGGCACCGGCTTCACCGATTCCCATCAAAACCCTTGTCGTGATGAGCGACGCTGCGCCGCGTGTCAAAACCGTAGCCGCCGTGGCCAGCGACCACCAGGCAACCGCAACGGCCAGACTGATTCGTTGCCCCACCTTATCGGCAAACCATCCGGCCGGAATTTGAAAAAGTGCGTAAGTCCAAAAAAAGGATGACATGACAAGTCCCATCGTCTCCGCAGAAAGATGAAATTCCTTCATTAAGGTCGGCGCAGCGGCAGAGATATTGGTCCGATCCAAATAATTGATCGCAATCGCAGCCCACATCAGAATGGCTATATTCCAGCGAACCTTCGTCCTCTTCTGATTCTTGATGTTTTTCAAAGGTAAACCTCCTTGCACAAGCAGGGTTTCGGAAAGCGTTTTCCTCCGGGGCGATGTACCGACGCCACCGCGGGCGCCGCCTGACCACCTCCTTTCCTGCCGGAATCAAAATACTGAAAACCTCTATATTTCCTGCTTCATGTAATTGGTGAGCCGGCCCAGTTTGTCAATCTCGATGACCACTTCATCCCCATCTTTTAACCAAACCTGTTTTTCTTTTGGATAACCGAGAATCACTCCCTCTGGCGTACCGGTGAAAATAATGTCCCCCGGGCTCAGCGTCATATGTTGCGAGATATAGCTGACAATTTCGCGGCAGGAAAAAATCATGTCTGAGGTATTGGAGTTTTGACGGAGCTCGCCGTTTACATAAGTGCGAATTCCCAGGTTATCGGGATCTCCCACCTCGTCAGCGGTAACGAGATAGGGGCCGATGGGGCTGAATCCGTCACAACATTTGCCGAGCAGCCATTGATTTGTGCGAAATTGCAGATCGCGTGCTGAGACATCGTTGGCGGTGCAGTAACCGAAAACATAATCGAGTGCCTCCTCTTCGCTGACCCGTTTCGCCGTCTCGCCGATCACGATCGCCAGTTCAGCCTCATAATCCACCTGTTTGGAGTTGTGAGGAATGAGAATTTCATCCCGATCCGCAGCCAAGGTATTGGGGAATTTGTTAAACAAAATCGGCGTCTCCGGGATCGGCGAACCGGTTTCATCAGCATGTTTGCGGTAGTTAAGACCGACGCAAATCATTTTGCCCGGCTTCGGCAGACAAGGCCCCAAAGTTAATTCCTCTTCCTTCAGCCATTTGTCTTCCATTTCGCTTTTGGCCAATCGGTTCAGTTCCGCAAGAATAGCCTGTCCGCCGCTCACGATTTCCTCCACCGAATGCGGAACGGGAACAACGCCTTTATCCGTAACAATTCCGGTACGCAAACCTGTGCTCGTGCGGTATGTCAGCAGTTTCATCGCGCTCTCTCCTTTAGGTTTGTCCTTGAATGGATTCTGTCGGATTACGCCATTTTGCCGAAGACGACGCCGCCATCGACGTAGAGCGGTGAACCCATGATGAACCTCGATTCGTCGGAGGCGAGGAACAGAGCGGCTCTGGCCACATCTTCCGGTCTGCCCAATTCGCTGTTCAGCTGTCGCTTTTTAATTCCCTCCAACGCCTCTTCCGGATTTTCATACGAATGTTTCAAATAATCCTCGACGAACGGGGTGAGAATCGTTCCCGGCAACAGGGCATTGACACGGATCCCGTAAGGAGCGTAGTCGACTTGCATCGATTTGGTCAAAGCGAGAACCGCCCCTTTTGTTGCCGAATAAACCGCCCTTTTCATCAGACCGATCTCCGCGATGCAGGACGACATGTTGATAATGCAACCCTCTTTTCTTTGCATCATGTGCGGAATAACCGACTTGCTCGGCAGAAAAACGCCTTTGAGGTTTACATTGACAACCCGATCCCACATCTCTTCACTGGTCTCATGAACGGCTCCGACACCCGAGATCCCGGCATTGTTAAATAAAACATCGATTTGTCCATAGCGGTCAAGCGCTTTTTCCACCATCGTCTCCACTTCTGCCGCTTTGGTTACATCCGCCTGAAGAAATATCGCTTCCCCTCCCTGCCGCTGAATTTCCTCCACCGTCTTCCGGCCCTGCACGGAAATATCGTTGACAATGACCTTGGCCCCTTCCCCGGCAAACAGAAGCGCAGTCGCTTTGCCGATGCCTGAACCGGAACCGGTGATGAGCACGACCTTTCCTTTTAGCCTCAACTCAGTTTCCTCCTTCAGAAAAAAATGAGAAACCGGCATGCAGCGATAACCGCCTGGCCAGACGGATAATTTCCGCCCTGGCCCTCTCCCTTTTTTTCTCCCAGCTCGCCTCACCCATCGCGAAGCTGACGGCTGCCTCGATCCGCCCCAGCTGATTGTAAATCGGGGCCGCAACACAATAAATTCCAATGACGGCTTCCTGCTCATCACAGGCACAGCCATCTTTTTGCACCTGGCGGGTTTGCTTCCACAGCAGCTCTGAATCAATGATCGTATACGGAGTAACCGATTTCAGGCTGGCGGACGGAAACAGACGGCAAAACTGTTCACGGTTCAACCGGGATAACATCGCTTTGCCCAAAGCAGTCGCATGAGCGGGAAAACGCATTCCCGGACTTGTCACCAACTGCACCGGAGAACGCGATTCCTCTTTCGCCAGATACAGAATATGGTCATCATCCAAAACGGCGAGCTGGACCGTTTCTTTGACCCGCTCAACCGCGGCGGCCGCCTCCCGGTAAAAGACTTGCACGAGATCAAATTGCTGAAAATAAGCGGCGGCCAGCGCTCCCAGGGCAGGGCCGAGCGCATACGTCTCCTTTTTGTCTTTTTGTACCCAACCCAGCTGTTCCATCGTTCGGAGAAGCACAAACATCGAACTCTTATTCACGTGAAAACGGTTCGCCAAGTCAATCAGACGGTACTTCGACGGCTCACGGGCAAGCACTTCCAAGACGGCATGTGCCCGTTCAATGGCCGGAACCCGATACTTTGTCATTAGTTCACTCTTCTTCGTAAACAGGATTAATTGATTTATAATCCTTCATCTTAAATTTGTAAACAGTCTTGGTTTATTATATTAAACTATGTTTATATTTCATTATATAGAATATAACAAATATTTTGTACAAATACAATGATGATTCATGAGCATTCATTCACATTAACCATATAATCACTTATCATTTTAAACAAAATGTTCATTAAATAATAAATCTTCATTGATTTATGAAATAGATTCATTATATAGTAATACAAAACGAAAGAATCATGAAATCATCCCTTACCATATGAACAAACTAGGGGAGGCTGAATCGTGAAAAAAGCATGGTTGATCGCATTCATTTTGCTGCTGGGCAGTTCTCTGCTTCTCGGGGGCTGCAACGGCCAACAGGCAGGAACAGACCGGGATGAAGATACGATCAATATCTCGCTGAATGCCGATCCGCCGAAGCTGGACCCGGCCTATTCCAGCGCTTTAGTCGACAGAATGGTGTTTCAAAGCATTTTTGACAAGCTGGTTGATCTGGATCAACACGGAAATATCGTGCCGATGCTGGCAGAAAAGTGGGAAATTTCGCCTGATGACAAAACCTTTATCTTTCATCTGCGAAAGGGAGTCAAATTTCAGGATGGCACGGACTTTAATGCCGAGGCGGTAAAATTCAACTTTGCGCGTTACATGCAACCGGATTCCGTACGCAGAAACGAACTGAAACTGGTCGATCATGTCACCGCACTCGACCCGTATACGGTGAAAGTACAGCTCAAGCAGCCTTTCGCGCCATTTTTGGCAGTGTTGACGGATCGCGCCGGCATGATGGTCTCCCCCGCTGCCGTGCAAAAAGAGGGGAAAAACTTCATGAATCATCCCGTGGGAACCGGCCCGTTTCTCTATAAAAGCCGCATCAAAGGCTCGACCATCGTTTTGGAAAAGAATCCCCATTACTGGCGAAAAGGCCTGCCGAAGGTAAACAGAGTGGTCTACAAGGTGATTGTCGATCCGAATGTCGCCTTGATGAACCTCCGCAGCGGAGATGTGGACATCACCAACAAATTTCCTCCCAGGGAAATCGGCCGGATCATCAACGATGCCCAAGTAAGGGTGATAAATCATGAGTCGGAGGGATATCAGGGATTTCACTTGAACATGGCGAAACCTCCCTTCAATAAAAAGGAACTCCGGCAAGCGGTCGATCTCCTGATAAATCGCGAGGCCATCGCCAAAGTCGTATTCGGGCCCGCCGGTTCTCCCGCCTACTCACCGTTCGTTCCAAGCCACTTTGCCTATAACCCCGATGACCGACCGGAAACGCCCAATGTAAAAAAAGCAAAGGAACTGCTGGAGAAGGCGGGAATGAAAAACGGATTTACCTTTACCTTGAAGATTCCGACCACCCCCGCCGGCCAACAGGTGGGGCAAATGATCCAAAATATGTTGAGACCGGCTGGTATTCATGTCCAGCTGGAAAAGGTGGAATTCGGAACCATGATCGAGCAGGCGGAGACCGGAAATATGCAGGCTGTCGCACTCGGCTGGAGCGGACGCCCCGACCCGGATTTAAATATTTACGATTTCCTCGCTTCAACCGGTTCGCAAAACTATTCGCATTACAGCAATCCGCAAGTGGACAGGCTGCTCAGCGACGCACGCCGTGAGATGGATCAATCAAAGCGGAAAGCGATATATGACCGGATCATGAAAATCGTGCATGAAGATGTTCCCTATGTTTATCTCTACAACGAACATGACGTGTTCGGCCTGTCGAAGAATGTGCAAGGCTTTCAATATATTCCCGACGGTCTAATCCGTACGGCGGAACTCAGCAAAAAATAAAGGAGGAAAAACATGGCCATCATCATCAGGCGCCTGTTGCTCGCCATCCCTGTCGTTTTCCTCGTCACCCTCATGGTCTTCTCCTTGATGCACATGCTCCCCGGTGATCCGGCAACCGTCATTCTCGGCCAGGAAGCCACCCCGGAAGCAGTGGCCGCTCTCCGGGCTGAACTGGGTTTGAACAAGCCCCTCCCGGTTCAGTACTTCGATTGGTTGTCCGGAGTCCTGCACGGCAATCTGGGCAACTCTCTCGTCGACCATACCCCGGTTGCCCAGTTGATCATGGAGCGGTTGCCCGCCACGATCGAACTGACGCTCGGCACCTTTATCGTCGCGACCCTGATCGCCGTTCCGGCCGGAATCCTGTCCGCAGTGCGTCCGCGCAGCCTGACCGATTATTCGGGCACTTTGTTTGCCCTGTGCGGCATGTCGGTTCCCCATTTCTGGCTCGGCATGATGCTGATTATTTTGTTCGCCGTCAAGTTGGGCTGGGTGCCTGCATCCGGTTACGTTCCATTTTTTGATGATCCCCTGGGAAATCTCTCCGCGATGATCCTGCCCATCATCGCCACCGGCCTGCGTGAATCGGCCGTTCTCATGCGGATGATGCGCAGCAGTCTGCTGGAAGCGCTTCAAGCCGACTACATTCGCACCGCTTATGCGAAGGGATTGAAAGAAAGGTTGGTCATTCTCCGCCATGCGCTGAAAAACGCCCTGGTTCCCGTCGTCACGACGAGCGGCTTGGTTGTCGCCGGGCTCCTCGGGGGCCTGGTCATTACGGAATCGATCTTCTCGATCCCCGGCTTCGGCAAGCTGATCGTCGATTCGATATTCAACCGCGATTTTGTCACGGTGCAAGGAGCGGTTCTCGTTTCAGCCTTGCTGATTGTGCTGATCAATCTGTTGGTCGACATTCTCCATTTCATCATCGACCCGCGGATAAAGTCGGGAAAGGAGGTTGGATAAGATGAGCCGGACAGCTGCCGATTCGGTGCCAACACCCGATCAGACCCAAACGCGCCGGGAAAGTCAGTGGGAAGACTTTTTTCGCCGCTTTGCCCGAAACAAACTGGCCGTTGCGGGAGCGGTCATTTTTGTCTTCCTGATCCTTACGGCCGTCTTTGCCCCGTGGATCTCCACCCACGATCCGATTTATGACCAGGATTACTCCGCCATTCTGCAAAGTCCGGGGCACAATCATCTCCTCGGCACGGATGATCTCGGCCGTGACACCTTCTCCAGACTCGTCTACGGGGCCCGCCTTTCGCTGGAAGCCGCCGTTGTCTCCGTGGGAATCGCTCTGGTGATCGGAGTTCCGATCGGTCTGGTATGCGGATATTTCCGCGGTTTTTGGGATGAATGGATTGTCATGCGCATTGTCGATGCAATGCAGGCATTTCCGTCCCTCATCCTCGCCTTGGCCATGGCCGCTGTGCTTGGAGGCGGATTTGGCAATGCCATCATCGCGATCGGGATCGGTTTTATCCCTTCATTTGTCCGCATCACCCGTTCCCAGGTCATGTCCGTGACCAACCAGGAATTCGTCCAGGCCGCCCGGGCCGTCGGGGCAAACGATTGGCGCATCATGTTTCTGCACGTATTGCCCAATTCCCTGGCACCGATTCTGGTACAAACCACTTTGGCAATGGCTTCGGCCATTATCGCGGAAGCAGGTTTGTCCTATCTGGGGCTTGGCGCCAAACCGGAAGAGCCCAGCTGGGGGTCCATGCTCAATGTCGCCCAAGGGTACTTGACGATCGATCCGTTGCTGGCTTTTTGGCCGGGGCTGGCCATTTTCCTGGTGGTGCTCGGCTTCAATCTGCTCGGCGACGGCATCCGCGAAGTATTGGACCCCAAATTGGATCGTTAACGAAAAGCCGGGAGGGATAAGGTTGGCACAGCAAAACGGGGATGAAAATCAGTTTCCTCCGATGAAAATCGACGAGACAGACAGGAAAATCCTGGGGTTATTGCTGCAAAACAGCCGGATTTCCTACACGGATCTGGGAAAACAGATCAATCTTTCCCGCGTGGCTGTTCAGTCCCGCATTCAGGCCTTGATCGAATCCGGGGTAATCGAACGCTTTACCGCGGTAATCAATCCCGTTAAAGTGGGCATCACCGTCTCGGCATTTTTTAATATCGATGTGAAGCCCGATGATCTGGAAAAGGTAGCCGAAGACCTGGCAAAGGAACCAGCTGTCACCAGCCTCTATCATATGACCGGGCCGAGCACACTTCACATGCACGGGATTTTTTCCGATCACCGGGAAATGGAAAAATTTCTGCTGGAAACCTTGTACAAAATGCCCGGAATCTTGCGGGTTGAAACTCAGATGCTGTTAAAACGATACAAAAGCAGGATGGGGATGAAATTGTGAGTGATGAAGATGTCAAGGCCCTCGCTCCCGCCGATACGCAGTCCGGCCCGATCGGAATTTGAAGATCCATCGCTTTTCCCTGCAGCTTCATCGCGCTGTCCCATCCCCTGACATGAGAGGAGAATAAAAATGAATTACGATTCGCTCCACCATCCATATCCGTCACGGCGGTCAACGGTCTATGCCAAAAACGGAATGGTTGCCACATCACAGCCCCTTGCTGCCCAAGCCGGACTCTCGATTCTCAGGCAAGGGGGAAATGCTGTTGATGCGGCCATTGCCACAGCCGCCACCCTCACCGTGGTCGAACCCACATCCAATGGAATCGGCGGAGACGCCTTTGCCCTCGTCTGGACAAAAGGAAAACTTCACGGTTTGAATGCCAGCGGTCCGGCGCCGCAACTCCTTTCGGGCGAAAGACTCAAAAAGGCGGGAATCAAAGAGATTCCGAAATACGGATTTATTCCGGTCACCGTTCCCGGAGCACCAGCCGCCTGGGCGGAACTCTCTGCCAGATTCGGGAAACTCCCCTTTGCCGAAGTGCTGCGTCCGGCCATCGACTATGCCGAAACAGGCTATCCGTTAAGTCCGGTTCTGCAAAGTTACTGGTCTCGCGCCTTCCAAACCTATAAGAAACAACTGAGGGGCGAAGAATTTGCCGCCTGGTTTGATACGTTCGCACCGGAAGGAAGAGCTCCGGAGGTCGGGGAGATCTGGCGCTCTGCCGACCACGCGAAAACACTGCAATCAATCGCCGAATCCAAAGCAGAATCTTTTTATCGCGGCGATCTCGCCGAAAAAATCGACTTCTTTTCCCGACAATACGGCGGCTACCTGCGCGCAGAAGACCTCGCCGCCTACAAACCGGAGTGGGTCGAACCGATCCATGTCCGATATCGCGGCTATGAGGTATGGGAAATTCCGCCCAACGGCCAGGGTCTGGTCACCCTGATCGCTTTGAACATCTTAAAAGGCTTCGACTTTGCGGAGCGGGATACGGTCGACACTTTCCATAAACAGATCGAAGCGCTCAAACTGGCATTTGCCGATGGCAAAAAGTATATCGCCGATCCCCGACATATGCGCGTAAAACTGGAAGAGTTATTATCCGACGCCTATGCCGAAGAACGGCGACGCCTGATCGGCAGGGAAGCATTGCTGCCGGAAGCGGGAAAACCGCCCCGGGGTGGAACGGTCTATTTATGTACGGCAGACGGCGAAGGGAACATGGTCTCATTTATCCAGAGCAATTATATGGGATTCGGTTCCGGACTGGTCGTCCCCGGCACCGGAATCGCCCTGCATAACCGCGGCCATAATTTCACCTTGGATGAAACGCATGCCAACTGGTTGCAACCCGGAAAAAAACCGTACCATACGATTATTCCCGGTTTCCTGACAAAAGGAAATAAGCCTGTCGGCCCGTTTGGCGTGATGGGCGGTTTCATGCAACCGCAAGGACATCTGCAAGTAATCATGAATTCCATTGATTTCGGGCTCAATCCTCAGGCCGCCCTGGATGCGCCAAGATGGCAGTGGATCGATGGGAAAACGGTAGAGGTGGAACATTCCACCCCGGCCCATCTGGTCGAAGCTCTGGCCCGGCGCGGTCACGATGTGAGATGGTCGCTGGGCTCCGGCAGTTTTGGACGGGGACAGATCATCTGGCAACAAGAAAACGGCGTGTTGGCAGGAGGAACCGAACCGCGTACCGACGGGCAGATTGCCGCTTGGTAAACCGGTTTCCAGGATATAAAAAAGCTGGTCAACCAATTTTTGTGAAAGGTTGGCCAGCTTTTTCCGATTTGTCCTATTCATCGTGACAATGCAGAAAAACACGCTGTCCCGGCTGAACGAGCAGCAGAAGAGGCAAATCTTCCGGGAAGACGGAACCGACGACATTGACGCGCGGATCAGCCGGCAGATCACGGAGAACGATCTGGACTTCTCCGCGGTACCGCCCGTACTTGTCGTTATCCATCGTTACTGTTCCCCGGGGACGGGCCGTGGTATTGGCCGGCGGAACGGGACCGGGGCTGCGCGTATCCATCAAGCGCAACACATCACGGGCAAAATCGGGACGCAACTGATATTCCCCGCCGGCGAGGGAGGAAGTCCGAATCCGCAGCGGAATGACCCGGTCAAAAGCATAGGCAACAAGTTGTTCCAGCAAGCCTTCGCCTGCATCGGGATCACCCACATACACCTCGTCAACACCATCGCGAAAAAGCTCCACCGCCGCCACAAACGGGTCGAGCTCCCGATGCTTTTCCAGCGTCGGCAAACCTTCAAACAGCGGTCCGCGTTTCTCACCGCGCCCGGGGACAAAGGCGGCAACCCGGATGCCATACTGCCGGAACCGATCAGTCTGGGCTCGGAAAAATCGCTCATCCAAACCGGTTTCGCGGCGCGGATAAAAATTGTGCCAGGCGATCAGCTGCTCCGATGCGATTCCGGAATCCAAAAGCCGCTGCAGATCGGCTTCAGACAGAGTGCTGGCATTGAGCGCAATCTGAAACCGCTCAGCCAAGCAAACCATCGTTTCATAATCAAAATAATCATCGAGCCGGAGTCCGGTCACACCGAGCTCAGACAGTTCTTCCAGCCGTCCAATGCCCAAATGTTGCGGGGTACTGCGGGAAACGTCGGCATAGACGTCAATGCCCATCTCCTTCGCTGTCTGCAACAACATCTTCGCCCGCCCGGCCAAGTCGCCTGACTCCTCCGGGATGTGGAGAGAAGTGAAAGCGCGTGTCACTCCTTTGGAGTGCGCTTCTTCCAACCGTTTCCCAGCCAGTGGATCATTTAAATAAAACGATACACCGATCATGCAAATTCCCCTGCCATTTCATCTTTGAAACCGAACCAGTATGTGAACAGGAACCCGGCGATGTAGGAAATGACCAGTCCGATCAGATAGAACAAAATCTGATGGGCCACCACCAAAAACGTCAGCGGCAAGCCGGAAACGCCAACGGCAATGGTGGCAACTTTGAAATAAGCTTGGAAGGCCCCGCCGATCCCCGCTCCCAGACATGCCGTCAGAAACGGGCGTCCCAGCGGCAATGTGACTCCGAAGATCAGCGGTTCCCCGATCCCGAGCATCCCCGATGGCAAAGCACCGCCCACGGCTCGTTTCAGACGCGCTTTTTTCGTCTTGAAGTAAATGGCGAAGGCTGCTCCCACCTGCCCGGCTCCGCCCATCGCCAAAATCGGCAACAGCGGGTCGCTTCCGGTCGAATTGATCAATTCCAAATGGATCGGCGTCAAGCCCTGATGCAAACCGGTTACCACCAGCGGCAGGAAAGTAGCGCCCAGCACAAAACCGGCAACCGGACCTCCGATGTTTAACACGGCCAACAATCCTTTGGTGATTCCCTCCGAGATCAAGCCGCCGACCGGCATGAAAACAACATAGGTAATCAGTCCCGTAATCAGAAGAGTGAGGGTCGGCGTCACAATAATATCGAGGGAAGCGGGGACAAAACGACGAATCCGTTTTTCAAGGAAAGCCATAAAGATCGCCGCAAACATGACTCCGATCAAACCGCCGCGTCCGGGAACCAGCGTTTCCCCGAACATGCTGATTTTCGCTATATCCGGGTTGATAACCAAAATACCGGCCAATGCCCCCAGCGCCGGTGATCCGCCAAACTCTTTCGCCGCATTCAATCCTACCAAAATGCCCAGATAAGCGAACAAACCCGAACCGATGACAGTCAGTATCGTGGCGACAGGCGACTTGTCCGATAACCAGCCCGCCTGCACAATGGCTTTGGAAATGCCGGAAATCAAGCCCGAAGCGACAAGTGCCGGAATGAGCGGAATAAAGATGCCGGCGATCCGGCGCAGGAACAATTTAAACGGTGTTGCATTTTTTTCCTTCAGCTCCGCTTTTTTGGCGGCTGCTTTCTTTTGCAGATCAATATCCCTTCCCGCCTCCCGGAGCAATCTGCCAAACTCCGCCGAAACCCGGTTCACCACACCCGGTCCGACAATGATTTGCAAAGTATCGGCCTCAACGACCCCCATCACCCCGTCCAAACTCTTCAAAGCTTCTTTGTCCACAAGTTTCCCGTCTATTGGCTTTACGCGGAGTCGGGTCATGCAATGAGTAAAAGAATCAACATTATCCGGCCCGCCAAACAGCTCCAAAATTTTACGGGCGAGCACTTGATGTTTCTTTTCTTGGGCCATGGTTGGTCCTCCTCTCCTATTGTAAGCGCTTTAATTTCACCGCTTGTTTTTCCCGGTCAGCTTGCGAATCGCTTCCCGGGTCTTGTCAATCGATTTCACTGTTTGCTCATACTGAGCAGTCGCCAGGCAAAAAAACAAAATATCAATCATGTGAAGCTGGGCCAGACGGGAAGAAGCCGCCGCGCTGCGAAAAGGTGCTTCGTTCTGATACGAGGTATGCAGACGGATGTCGGACAAAGAGGACACTGTCGACACGCCGTAATTGGTTAAGCTGATCGTCGGGATGCGCTGTTCTTTGGCCAGTGTCACTATTTTGACCACCTCCGGCGTCTCTCCGGAGAAGGAAATGGCAAACAGCACATCCTGTTCATCCGCATTGGCGAGCAGAGTGGCCACCAGGTGCAGATCGGAAAAGGCTGTCGCCGCCTTGTTGATGCGCAGCAGCTTCTGCTGGGCGTCAGCCGCGATAATCCCTGAAGCCCCCACACCGAAAAAGTGGATGTTTTTCGCCTTCAAGAGCACCTGTACAGCGCGTTCCAGCTCCTCGTAATTGATGATATCGGCAGTATCGCGCAAACTTTGCAGGCTGTTGTTCGTCAATTTTTGCACGATGGAGTACATCGATTCATCAGGATCAATATCCCGATATCCCTGTTCGGGCGACTTCAGCAGATCGCCGGCAATCCGCATCTTCAACTCGCCAAAACCTCTCAGCCCCAGCGATTTGCAAAGGCGAATCACCGCGGCGCTGCTCGTGTTTGTTGCTACTCCCAACTGATGGACTGTCTGATTGAGCGCTTCATGGGGATGTTGCAAAATGTATGCGGCGATCTTCCGTTCCGAGGGAGGCAACTGCTCCAGCATGCCGGCAATCATCTTCAATCCGCCTGTCGTCACTGCCTTTTGCCTCCCAGCACAATCGCTTGCCTTACGTAGCCCTGCGCCCTGTGCAGCAGTTCGGTTGCCTCCTCATAGGAAACACCGGCTTCAATCATAACAATCGCCGTTTTGACTTCGTGGTTGGCCTGTTCCAGCGACGTTTTGGCCTCTTCATAGGAAACGCCGGTCACGGTGCAAATGATGCTGATCGCTCTCTCTTTCAGTTTGTAATTGCTGATATTCACGTCCACCATTAAATTTTCGTATACTTTCCCCAGACGGATCATGGCCGTCGTCGAGATCATATTGAGAATCATTTTTTGTGCCGTACCTGCTTTCATCCGGGTCGAACCGGTCAGTACCTCGGGTCCGACGATCACTTCAATGCGATGATCGGCCACTTGGCTGATTCGGGCCTGTTCGTTGCAGGAGAGGGCCACCGTTTTCGCCCCGATGCTGCGCGCATAGCGGAGAGCGCCGATAACATAAGGGGTGCGTCCGCTGGCGGCGATGCCGATCACGGTATCCTTGGACGTAAGACTGATCCTCTGCAAGTCCTGCTCCCCCAATTCTTCTTTGTCCTCAGCTCCTTCCACCGCCTTGACAAAAGCTTTTTCCCCGCCGGCCATCAACCCTTGCACCATTTCCGGCGCCGTACTGAACGTCGGCGGACATTCAACGGCATCAAGCACACCGAGCCGACCGCTGGTTCCGGCACCGACATAGATGAGCCGGCCACCCTGTTTCAACGAATCATAAGCGTATTCAACGGCCACTTCCACATCCGGAAGCACTTCCCGAACAGCCAGGGCCACTTTTTGATCTTCTTCGTTGATCAGCTTCAGGATGTCAATCGTACTCGCCTGATCGATCTGCATGCTGTTTGGGTTTCGCTTTTCGGTTGTAAGTGCGTGTAATCGTTCTTTCATAAACATTAGCCTCCGGTCTCCATAAAAGCTGAATAAGAAATGTATCCGTTTTCATTTTCATTATACCACGTTTGAAACAAAATTTTATTCATAATATGTCATTGTTCGAAATTTTATTTTAAAGATCCCAAACGAGCAGATCAGAAAAATGCAGAACCAAAAAGTGCCGGATTGGCCTGTATAATGCGATTTGACATGGTTCCGGCGACCGGAAAAACAAATCCATGTTTACCTGTATCCAATCCCGGGTAATAAATGAGAGAACAGGTGTTGTTATTGATTCTCCCCTCAACACGGGAAGAAAAAAACCCGCCTGACCGAAGACAAGTGGAACAGAGTGATTTCTTGCGCTCTGTTCCTTTTTTTTTGGCGGACAGAAAAGGAGGCTGAACATGAAAGAACAAATCCGCGAGATGAACGTCATCAAAGGGATATGCATCCTGGCCGTGGCCGTCATTCATGCAACGGGCACATTTCTCTCATTTTCCGCTGAGCCGGGCAACATTTACTTTTATCTCAATCATTTAAGCCGATTTAGCGTTCCCGTCTTTTTTCTCTCCTCGGGGTTGCTTCTCTTCTACCAATATCACGATCGCGAACCGTTTCCCCTGTGGAATTTCTGGCGAAAGCGAAGTGCGTTCATCCTGTCGCCGTTTCTCATCTGGTCACTGATCTATACCGCCTACCTCTGGTGGGACAACCCCCACAACCTCACAGGCACTGTGACGGACAATCTCATCAAAATCCTGCTGGGCCAGGGATATTACCATCTTTACTTTCTCTTTGTTCTCGTTCAACTTTATTTCCTGTTTCCTCTTCTGTTGAAAGGATTTAAAAAGCTGCCCGATTCATTGATCCTGGTGCTGACCCTGTGGGTCTCCATCCTCGCCTTAAGCTTCAACTGGAATGAATGGACATCGGTCTGGGGCATTTCCGTCGATGAATACAACATTCGCCGTTTCTTTCCCGTTTGGTTGTTCTATTTTGCGTTTGGCGGATGGTTGGGAATGAACTGGCAGAAGGTCCGGAAACAGCTGAACAGCATCTCCTTGTCGGCAATTGCCCTGACTGCCATTCTGCTTGCTTTTCTGATGACCTTGGAAGTCGGATTGGAAAACCGGAGCGGATTTTATTCTCTGGTTACCGTTCCTTATGCGATTACGCTTTTTGTGCTGGTCTACCGGCTTGCCCGGCAGTTTTCTCTCAAAGGAATCTCTCTCATCGGCCGCCACTCGTTCGGCGTCTATCTCATGCATCCGATGGTTCAGGCGCTCTGGGTTAAGTTCCAACTGGTTCCCAAGCCATTCTACGGTTTTCTCTGGCTGCTTGCCGCCATGATCTCCCTTCCGCTGCTAATCACAATGGGGCTGCATCGTTTCCGGCCGGGAGCATATCTGGTCGGAAAATGAACAAGGACTGCTGGCAAAATGGAATGTCAGCAGTCCTTTCATTTACTCCGGGCTCCGGATCCTTATTTGGGCTGCATGCGGATCGCTCCGTCCAAACGGATGGTTTCACCGTTTAACATCGGATTTTCCACGATGGATTGAACCAGCCGCGCATATTCATCCGGCAACCCGAGCCGCGGCGGGAATGGAACCATCTTTCCCAGCGATTCCCGTGCTTCTTGTGGCAGTGACGCAAACAGAGGCGTATCGAACAGTCCAGGGGCAATGGTCATCACCCGGATTCCATACCGGGCCAGTTCCCTGGCAATCGGCAGTGTCATGCCAACAATCCCTCCTTTGGACGCACTGTAGGCCGCCTGCCCGATCTGTCCGTCAAACGCGGCCACGGAAGCTGTATTGACAATCACCCCCCGTTCCCCTCCTTCATTTGGCAAATTGGCTGACATTTTCTCCGCGGCGAGACGGATCACGTTAAACGTGCCAATGAGATTCACCTGGATTGTTTTCACAAAAGAGGAAAGCGCATGCGGCCCTTTTTTCCCCAACACTTTTTCGGCTACGGCCACCCCTGCGCAGTTGACGACGATATCGATTTTGCCGAACCGTTCCTCAATCCGGTTGACCACTTGCCTGACAGATGCTTCATCTGCCACGTCCGCCGTGAGGAAGAAAGCATCATCTCCTAACTCCGCCGCCAATTTTGCCCCCTTCTCCTCTGCGAGATCGACAATAGCCGCTTTTCCTCCTTCCGCCACCAAACGCCGCACCGTCGCCTCTCCCAGACCCGATGCGCCGCCGGTCACCAGGGCGACACAATCTTTGATTTTCATTCCGACTTCCTCCTCCCCGTCCGTTAAACAAGCCGTTCAATAATGGTTGCGTTCGCCATGCCAAGACCTTCACACATGGTCTGTAACCCGTAACGCCCGCCGCGCCGTTCCAGTTCATGCATCATGGTTGTCATCAACCGGGCCCCCGATGCCCCGAGCGGGTGTCCGAGAGCAATCGCTCCCCCGTTGGGATTCAGTTTTTCCGGATCGGCACCGGTTTCCTTCAGCCAGGCAAGCGGAACCGGTGCAAACGCTTCGTTTACTTCAAACACATCGATCTCACTCAGGGTGAGGCCCGCCTTTTCCAATACTTTTTTCGTCGCCGGGATCGGTCCGGTGAGCATCAGCGTCGGGTCCGATCCGACCACAGCGCGTGCCAGAACGCGAAAACGCGGTTTTAACCCGAGTTGTTCGGCTTTGTCACGGGACATGATCAGCAAAGCCGCCGCACCGTCACTGATCTGGCTTGAGTTACCCGCATGAATCAGCCCGTTTTCCTGAAATGAAGGAGAAAGCGCTCTCATCTTTTCCATTGAAGTATCTTCCCGCGGTCCCTCATCCTTGTCTACAATTATCTTTCCTTTGTCTGGCAAAGTAACTTCCAGAGGCAAAATCTCTTGTTGAAAACGCCCGTCCTTCTGCGCCTTCACGGCTTTTTCGTGGCTGTTCAAAGAAAATTCATCCAATTGCGCGCGGCTGAAACCCCATTTTGCGGCAATCCTTTCCGCCGATAATCCCTGGTTGATGATTTCATAGCGGGAAGTGAGCTTCTCGCTGTATTCCGCCCCCTGCATATTGGAAAACATGGGAACGCGGGACATGCTCTCGACCCCTGCCGCCACCACCACATCCATATCCCCGCTCATAATCGCTTGGGCCGCGAAATGAACGGCCTGCTGACTGGAACCGCACTGCCGGTCAATCGTCGTTCCGGGCACTTCCACCGGGTAACCGGCGATCAAGGCAGCGATTCTCCCGATATCGCCCGCCTGTTCCCCCACCTGGGAAACACAGCCCATGATCACGTCTTCCACCATCTCAGGGGAAATGCCGGCTCGCTCGACTACCGCCCTTAACACCATCGCGGCCAGTTCATCGGGGCGGATACCGCTTAAAACCCCGTTTCGGCGCCCAATCGGCGTTCTTACTGCTTCCACGATCACTGCTTCGCGCACATCAATCTCTCCTTCTCCATTTCTCTAAATAATGTTTTCCTCCCGAAAACGCAAGATTTGTTCCTCGTTATACCCCAATTCCTGCAAATACTCTTGGTTATGCTCACCCAAGGAGGGAGCAAAAGAGCGGATCGTCCCCGCCGCTTCCGACAGTTTGATCGGAATCCCCGGAAGCCGGACGTTTCCGACTGAGGGATGTTTCGTGTCCTCGATCATCCGGCGATGGAGCACCTGCGGGTCACGCACCATTTCATCCATATTCAAAACCGGTGAGACACAGGCGTCTTTTCCGGCAAAAACATTCATCCAGTGCGACAGCGTCTGTTTTTTGATCGCGGCGGCAATGATCTTTTTCATCTCCTCCTGTTCCGCTGGCGTTGCCTGTAAACGGGGGATCAGATCTCCCCTGCCGATTCCGTGGCAAAAGTTTTTCCAAAACTTGGGCTCGAGCGCACCCACTGCCAAATACCGATGATCTGCCGTTTCATAAACGCTGTAACAAGCCAGCCCGCCCGACAGGGGCAATTCCCCCCGTACCGGTTCCTTCCCTGTCGCCAGATAATGCGGGAGAATTGTCTGCATCCAGGAAATAACCCCGTCCAACATTGAAATATCCACCAGTTGTCCCCTTCCGGTCTGATCACGGGCACGCAAGGCCAAAAGAATTCCAGCGACCGCCATCATTGCCCCGCCCCCGAGATCGGCAATCTGCACCGCGGGCAGAACCGGTTTTCCTTCTCTTTCACCTTGCAATGCCAACAACCCGGCATAGCTGATGTAATTGAGGTCATGCCCTGCCTGGTCGGCATACGGGCCGTCCTGACCATAACCGGTAATGGCGCAATAGATCAACCCGGGGTTGATTTTTTTCAAGGCATCATATCCAAGCCCCAGTCGCTCCATCGTACCTGGACGGAAGGATTCGATTACAACATCTGCCCGCTGCACCATTTCCCGGAAAATATTCTTGCCTGCCTCTGTCTTCAAATTAAGGGTGACGCTTTTTTTATTGCGGTTGAGAGAGGCGAAGAGCGCACTTTCCCCGTTCCATTCGTTCCCGTACCACCTGGCGTAATCGCCCAGGCCGGGCTCTTCAATCTTGATCACCTCCGCGCCAAAGTCCGCCAAAAGCATGGTACAATACGGCCCTGGCAACAGGCGGGTCAGGTCAAGCACACGCAGAGATGAAAGCGGCAATGGCACTTGCGAATCCCCCTCTTTCGCTTCTCATAAACCGAGGCGTTTGGCGATAATGGTTTTCATGATCTCATTGGTGCCCGCATAGATGGCGGAAACCGGGATATCGCGGTAACGGCGCGCGATCGGATACTCTTCCATGTATCCATACCCGCCATGGAATTGCAGGCACTCGGCAGCCACTCGCTTGGCCATTTCCGTCTGCCACCATTTGGCCATCGATACCCGGGTCACCAGATCTTCTCCTGCCATGTGTGCGGCAATCAATTGATCGAGAAACGCCCGCCCCACCTCAATCTCTGTCGCCATTTCGGCAATTTTGAACTGTGTGTTTTGAAATTGGCTGACCGGTTGTCCGAACGCCTTGCGCGTTTTTACATAATCAATGGTCATCCTGAGCATCTCTTCCGCCGCCACCTGTGCACAGATCGCTACCACCAGGCGCTCCTGTTGCAGCTTTTCCATCATGTACGCAAATCCTTTTCCTTCTTCCCCCAGCAAATTTGCGGCCGGAACCCGGCATTGATCAAAAATGAGTTCCGCCGTATCCTGACAGTGAAGCCCCATTTTGTTCAGCTTTCTTCCCCTGAAAAATCCCGGAGTACCCCGTTCCACCAAAATGAGGCTGATTCCTGTATGTTTGGGCCTTGCATCGGGATCGGTCTTGACGGCAACGAGAACCAGATCCGCTGAAATTCCGTTGGTGATAAAAGTTTTCTGCCCATTGATCACAAATTCGTCGCCGTCGCGGATCGCGCTCGTCTGAATGTTAGCCAGATCGGAACCCGCTCCCGGCTCGGTCATGGCGATGGCCGTGATAATATCCCCGTTGGCGCATCCCGGCAACCAACGGCGTTTCTGCTCCTCCGTACCGTAGGCAACGATGTAAGGAACGACGATATCATTATGAAGTCCGATCCCGACAAGTCCGGAACCGATGCGTTCCAATTCCTCATTGATCACCACAGAGTAGCCCCAGTCGACTCCCGAACCGCCGTATTGCTCCTCCAGACCCGGACACAGATACCCTTGATTCCCCATTTTTCTCCAGAAAGAGCGGGGAATTTCGCGATTCTTCTCCCACTGATCATAAAAGGGAGCCGCCTCTTTTTGCAGAAATTTGCGCAGGGATTGGCGAAAGAGCTGGTGATCTTCTGTCAGGTACGGATGGTTCATTCCTCTCCCCTCCCTCATTCGGGCTGTTTATTGCCACGATCCACTCCTTAATAGAAACTTCTGAATCTTACCGCTGGCATTGCGCGGAAGTTGTCCGACAAAAACATATCTCCGGGGCCGTTTGTACCGGGCCAGCTTTCCGCTTTCCTGGCAAAAGCGATCCAATTCATCGGCCGTGAGATCCGGATTTTTTTTGACCACATAAGCCACCACCCGCTGCCCCCACTTCTCATCCGCTTCTCCCAGGACAGCCACATCCAGCACCCCGGGGTGTTCATGCAACAAATCCTCCACTTCCCGAGGATAAATATTTTCTGCACCGCTGATAATCATGTCATCCACCCGGTCGGCGACCCACAGATAGCCGTCTTCATCGACATAACCCAAATCCCCAGAATGGTACCAGCCTTTGTACATCGCTCTGGCTGTAGCCTCTTCCCGTTTGTAATACCCCATCATCATGCACGGCCCGCGCATGATAATTTCGCCGACATTTCCGGGTTCCAGCACATCATCCGGTTCTGACGGCGCTCCTTCCCGCACTTGGACCACGCGAATTTCATGGCCGAGGCACGCTTTCCCGGCTGATCCCGCCTTGCTCAGCTGTTCGTCCTCGAATAAAAAGGTGACCGCAGGCCCCATTTCCGTCATGCCATAAGCCTGAATCAGATCAATGCCCAACTTTTCCCGGCAGGAGCGCACCAGTGCCGGAGCCATCGGAGCCCCTCCGTAAAAACCGAGGCGCAGAGATCCCAGACGATTGTAGTCAAATTTCTCCTGCAACAACATATTCCACATGGTCGGAGCAGCAAAAAAGTAGGAAATTTTCTCATCAGCAACAATCTGCCATACTTGTTTTGGAGCAAAATGATGCATGATCACCTGGCTGGCGCCGACCATAACACGGGGCAAAAAGCAACAGTGCAGTTCGGCACAGTGAAACATCGGCGCGACGGTCAATCCACGATCTTTCGCCGTCAGCCGTTTGGCTCCGATCACAATCATACCCTGCTCCACCATAGTCCGGTGGGAGTGCATGACGCCCTTGGGCTTTCCGGTCGTCCCGCTGGTATACATGATCGCGTAGAGATCCTCTTCCGATACATCTGCATCGGGCCGGGTATCGGACGCAGCGAGAACCTGCTGATGATAATCAACCGCATAGTCAGGAGGATCAGAGTCAATAAACCAGAAGGCGGTTCCCGGGAAGCCTTTGTGAACCGCGGCAACGCAGGGCTCAACAGCCTGTTCAAACAACACGATTTTCGGTTCGGCATCCTGTAAAATAAACGCGATTTCCTCAGCAGACAGGCGAAAATTGACCGGATTGAAAACGGCGCCGATCTTGGCACAAGCGAGGAGGGAAGTGGCCAGCTCTTCCGTGTTATAAAGGTACGCAGTAACCCTGTCCCCTTTGCGCACACCGGCTGCCAGAAAAGCATTGGCTGCCCTGTTCACCTCACGGTCCCACTCTCTGTACGTCAAACGCCGTCCCTTCCTGACATCATAAACCGCTTCCTTCTGCGGAAATTTGCTGACTGTTTGCTCAAACATCCGCCCAATGGTAGGATGCATCTGGTTCCCTCCCCCAAATCGGATCGCCTGATCTCTCCTGATTCTTTTTCAAATCACTATTCATTAATTTCTTTATATTATGAAACCATTTCTATGATTATTGTAACAAAAAATGAAAAACTGTGTCGTTAACTTCTGAAAGAAAAAGCCGGGCCCGCAAACCCAGCCCAGCTTGTTTTATCTTTCAAAGGGGATCGGTACTATTCTGCGGCAACCTTTACAACCAGGGAGCCGGAAGCAAAAAGCGGCACCAATCCACAACCTCGGAAGAGTCCAAACTTAACTTTTTACTGTGGAATCCGCAGCGGATTTTGCAACTCTCTTTTTATTTTTTTCGGATCGAGAGACATCGGCTCATCCGGGGTGACGCGGATGATTTCCGGCAGTGTGGTTGGCGGAGCGGCTACTTTCCGCCTCAGCGCATTAACATGAGCTGGAGCATAGATTGCCACTGTGATTCTCCCGTTTTGAGTCTTCGCCGCAATTCTGATTGGAACGTTTAATTGATTTTGAAACTTGAAATCAGGTTCTTTCCAGGAAACAGTGGCATCCCTTCCTTTCGGCACATATGTAACAACATGACTGTGGCTCACCCGTTCAATAATGCGCAACCCGGCAGCATCCGCGGCATTGTACAAAGTGGAAGAGGTTTGGCAGACCCCGCCGCCGATTCCTTCCGTATACTCTCCTTTCACAATCTCCGGAGCAGGCAAATATCCGCGTTGAGGCGTCCGCTTTCCCACCACCTGATTAAAGGAAAACACCTCTCCCACATTCAGCACATGGCCGTTAATCGCCTCGCTTGACAGTTGGATATTGTGGACGCGATTCGTCTTGGTCTGGTCAAAAAAAGTTGCATAGGAAGCGAGCAGCTTGTCTCCCGTATTGAGCAAATCAAGCGTTTCCAGCCTCCCGTCCCTTGTCGGAACGCTCACTTCCGTTTGCTTCGGAGGAGCCTGGTTCCCGGTTTGATTTTGCTTCAACGCACAGCCGGATCCCAAAAAAAGCGCACACAGAATAAAAATCGCCCAGCGCTTCATTTTCAACCTCCTTCCTGCTAAAGGTAATTTTCTCCCCATCCATCAAAAAAATGTAAAGAGCCCAGATTCCCGCATGGGGAAAATGGGCTTTGCCGGAAACCGCGATCAATGAAAAAAGGATCGAAAAAAGCGCACTTGCGGCTCATCGCCTTTGTTTTTCACTTCGGCCAGAGCCGCCCGGTAAAACCGGTATGCGTTCATATGGGGACCACCCGGATTCATGTAGCGTTTCCGAAATTCAACCGAATTGACATCTTCCACCAGCTTCAGCCCGTGTGATTCCAGATAGGCGGGAAGTTCTTCGGGAACCATCCCGAACGTCCACGGCTCATCAATCCATGTCAGCAACCGGTAGATCCGCCGCGTCTCCGGGCTGCTTGCCAATGTGTCAATCGCCTGCTTATGGACGTAGGTAAAAAGGATAAAACTCCCCGGCGCCGCCGTGCTGATAAATCGCAGCGTCAGATCGACCGCTTGTTCAATCAGATAGTTGGTCACCCCTTCCCAAATGAAAAAGGCGGGCCGGGTTAAATCAAATCCCGCCTTCAGCAACGTATCTTCCAATTTTTGAACATTCAGATCCGTCTCTACAAACGTCACTTTCCGCGTCCGGCGCTTGAGCACCCGCTTCAGCTTTTTTTGCTTGACCGACAGGGTTTGCGGTTGGTCCACTTCAAAAACATGCACCCGCTCAATATCCGCAATCCGATAAGCGCGGCTGTCATATCCCGAGCCCAATATGACCACTTGTTCAATTCCTTTTTCCAATGCATTTGTCAGATGATCATCAATCAGCCGGGTGCGGGCCACCCCGGATGCTCTTGCCCCCGGGCCAAAACAATCGACGAGAAAGGGAACCACTTTCCCGAACAACGGTACCCGTGACAGGCAGGAAGCCACCTGCAAGGGAAGGCTTAAAAATCTCACTGCAAACGGGTCTTCAAACAAGCGCCTCTCTTTCGGAAAGGAATACTCCAGCGCCCGAAAAAAAGCGACGAACTCAGCCGTCTTACTCGCCCGGGCGCTTTTTCGCCTCTTATGGCTCATCAGTCCTTTCCACCTCCCATTAAGGAGAATAACCAGGCAATCAATGAGAAGATCATTTTTCATTCATATGTTCTTTTTCTTGCATTATGTTCTCCCGACAATCGGCCGAGGCAAGCAAAAAAAATGGAATGGCATTCTGAACAGATTCGGAACACCATTCCATCACCATCTCTTTTTTAACCATTCACGATCTCTCCGCCATTCACATGGAGAATCTGCCCGGTCATATAAGAAGAATCATCCGATGCCAGAAAAACATAGGCCGGGGCCAGTTCCACCGGTTGTCCGGGTCTTCCCATCGGGGTATCGGTGCCGAACTTGGCCACCTGGTCGGCCGGAAAAGTGGACGGAATCAGCGGCGTCCAGATTGGCCCCGGGGCCACGCCATTGACGCGAATTCCCCTTTTCACCAGGGAGAGCGCCAATGAACGGGTAAATGAGACAATCGCTCCCTTCGTTGCCGAGTAATCGATTAATTGCTCATTTCCCTTGTAAGCAGTCACCGAAGTTGTGTTAATAATGGCGCTTCCTTGCTTTAAATGCGGGGAAGCGGCCTTGACAAAATAAAAAAACGAAAAGAGATTCGTTCGGAACGTTTTTTCCAGCTGAGCCTGAGTAATCTGTTCCACTCCCGACTGCGGTGTCTGCTCAGCAGCATTATTTACCAGAATGTCCAGCCGGCCCAGCTCTCTCACCACTTCGGTGACAACCTGTCCGCAAAACGATTCGTCGCCAATGTCACCGGCAAACGCCAACAATCGCCGGCCCAACCCTTCCACATACCGTTTTGTCTCCGCGGCATCGCTCTCTTCATTCAAATAAACAATCGCCACATCAGCCCCCTCTTTGGCAAAAGCCACGGCGACCGCCCTGCCGATCCCGCTGTCCCCTCCGGTGATCAAAGCCACTTTTCCCGCAAGTTTGCCACACCCGGGGCGGTCGGGCCGATCAAACACCGGCCGCGGATCCATTTCCGCTTCCAGTCCGGGTCGCCTCTCCTGATGCTGCGGCGGAAGAATGGGCTTGGACTTCGTTTGACTTTGTTTGGACAATTTCTTTCCTCCTTCGCTCTTTATATCCTTAGGTTGTCCAAAACGCCACCCTCTTATCTCCCAAGCCAACCCCGCCAATTCGTGCCCCGGTACGCACGGAGGCTGATTTCTTTTTTTATTCTGCAATTGCTTTTGTTTTTAACAGCGGGTGTTCACATCGTTTCCCCGCTCCATCCGCGCCAGATGTTGCAACACCGATTCCGGCAATCCATCCACCTGTGTCAAATCTCCCCCCCATAATCGCTCATTGCCCAAAATTCTCCCAACCCGCTCCTTTTGTGAAATATTCCGAACAGAACAGCCAGCGAATTGCGCATGGAAAAAAGCAAGGATTTCCCAGTCATCCCGAACCGTATAATCCTGCCCCGCCAAATTGGTTCCGATATATTCCTCCCCTTCCTTCCGCACTTGAAAGAAACGGATTAAGCCGGCAAGAGCCCGCACAATGCCTTGCGGAAGCCGGCCTTGTTCAGCCAGAAAAGACTGAAGCGAAGGCAAGAGGCGAACCCTGAACTTGCTGACGCTGTTCAGCACTATATCGGAGAGCCGATGTTCGATGCAGGGATTGGCGAAACGTTCAAACACGCTTTTGGCATACTTTTTCATTTTTTGCTGATCCAGCGGAAGTGAAGGGATGATTTCCGTTTCCACCGTCTCCCGGACAAAGCGGCTGAGCTCGGGGTGCTCCATCACTTCCCTTACCAGACTGCATCCGTATAACAGGCCAAGCGGCGCCATCAGTGTATGGGCACCGTTCAAAATGCGCACTTTTCGCAATTGAAAAGACCGCAAATCCGCAACCCACTCCACATTCAGCCCGGCCTGTCGCAACGGAAGCCTGCACTCCAGTTTGGGTTCCCCTTCAATCGCCCAAAAATGGTAAGGTTCCGCCGTGTTCAGCAATTCATCGCGATAGCCCCATTCATCAAACCACCGCTCCGCTTCCGTATGGGGATAACCGGTGACAATCCGGTCCACCAGCGAATTTAAAAAGCGATTATGGCAATCGACCCACTGAAGGAAAGCACCGGGCAACCCCCAGTCCCTGGCATGACGTAGCACACACGCTTTCAGCTCATCGCCGTTGCGATCCACCAGTTCACAAGGGAGAAGAATCAGGCCTTTCCCGGGATCACCGGCAAAATGAAGGTAACGCCGGTACAGAAAATGAGTCAACTTTCCGGGAAAAGATTCGGCCGGTTTCTCCGGGTTCCACTCCATCCGTTGATAAACCAGCCCTGCTTCGGTGGTGTTCGACACAACCCATTCCAGTTCCGGCTTTTCGGCGATGGCCAAAAAGCCCGGCCAATCTTCATAAGGGTCAACCAAGGTGGAAAAAACAGCAATCCTCTCCCTCTGCTCCACCCATTCTCCTTTCTCCATTCCCCGGATCACCAGGGTATAAATCCCGTCCTGACGGCATAATTGCTCCAGTTTGTGCCGGCCTGAAGGACGAGGTTGTATGACGGCAATGCTTCCCGAAAAAAGCCCCTGCTTCCGGCAAGAGTGAATCATCCAGTCAAAAAACCCGCGCAAAAAATTCCCTTCGCCGATCTGCAGCACTTTGACCGGGCTTTTTTTCATCTGTTCATACGCTCTTCTTTCTGTATCGGTTAAACACTCTTTGCCCAAAATGGGTTTCACTTTTTCTTCTCCTTTTTTGTCAACGCGGATTGCGTGTCTCCTGTCATCCCGCGATGACGAAAATTCCTGTACAAATATTGTAACAAATCTCCGTTGAATTAAGATTATTCTCTATTTTGCCGGTTGCTGATCCCTGTGAAATATTTCATAATAAAAATATATAGTTTCCAAGGAAAGGAGTATGAAAATGGATTTTTCGAAAATGTTGGAAAAATATCATCAGAACCATCAACATCCTGTGAATAAAATGACGCATGCCATTGGCATTCCTTTGATCATCATCTCGCTTCCCTGCTTTTTCTTCCAATGGAAACTGGCGCTGCTCTTGTTCGTCGTCGGCTGGATTTTTCAATTTGTCGGACACATGTTTGAAGGAAAAAAACCGACTTTCTTTTCCAATCCCGTTTATTTGCTGGTGGGGCCGATCTATTTCCTGCGAAAATTAATAAAAGGCAAGAGGTGAGATAATAACCCTGCCCATATCAACACGGCGGCAGGGTCACTTGGTCATGCTCCCGCTTTTACTTCCAAAAACCCCTTAATTCTTCGCACCGCTTCATCCAGCAATGTTTCCGGCTGAACCAGGCTGATTCGCACATACCCTTCTCCCTGTTTTCCAAAAGTCTCTCCTGGAACCAGAACCACTCCCGTTTCCTCCATTAACTCCTCGCAAAATTCCATGGATGAGACCGCATACGGAATCCGGGCCCAAATAAACATCGTTGCCGGCGGCTGTGAAACCTCCCAGCCAGCTTCTCTCAGCCGCTGCACCAGGAAATCTCTTCTTCGCTGATAAGTGTTCACATGATCCCGAAACAGGATTTCCCCTTGCCGCAAAGCTTTTTCGGCCGCTTTCTGCACAGGAAGGAAAATCCCGTAGTGTGTATGGGACATAAGGCTTGCGAGCGATTCAACCATCTCCTGATTGCCCGCCATATAACCGATGCGGCATCCGGCCATGCTGAATGTTTTCGATAACGAGTTGAATTCAACACCCACCTCTTTTGCCCCGGGCACGGACAGGAAACTGTGGGCCCGCCGACCGTCATAGACCAGCTCGGAATAAGCGAAATCATGGATCACTTTGATATCGTATTTTTTCGCATAAAAAACAACTTCTTCAAAAAAAGACAAAGGAGCCATCTCCGGGATCGGGTTGCCGGGGTAGTTCAGGTATAACAGTTTCGCCCGTTCCAACACTTCGCTGGGGAGAGAGGAAAAATCAACAAGATAACGGTTTTCCTGCTTAAGCGGAAGCCGGATGACCCGTCCCCCGGCCAGCAGAACACCAATCTCATAAATCGGATAGGCAGGGTCCGGAATCAGGGCGAGATCGCCAGGGTTGATACAGGAGAGCGCCAATTGCGAAAGCCCGTCCTGCGTCCCGCTGAGCTGCAATACTTCATGGTTCGGATCAATCGCCACTTTATAGCGCTTGTCGTAAAAGTCAGCAACAGCTTCATTGAAAGACGGCAGGGCCTTCAGGGTATAACCGTAGGCGGACGGATCAGCGGCCCAACCTGACAACGCATCCAAAATCTCCGGATGTGGAGGAAGATCAGGACTGCCAATGCTCAAATCGATGATCGATCTCCCCTGCCGTTTCATCTGTTCTTTATGTTCAGCCAATTTTTTGAAGATTCCCTGCGGCAATGTATGTAAGCGATGTGATTTCATCTCTTTTCCTCCATTCCGATCATTTAATTGTCAATCACAACCCGTTCAATCCAGTTGCCAGTCCCCGCCGGAGAATACCAAATACGGCGACGTTAATCGTTGATAGGAGGCACCAAGCCTCTGTTTGGCGAGACAGATAATCTGCGCGGCATACTCCGCCTGATGAACAACCGTATTGAATACCAGATCCGAAACCGGAATGAGCTTTCCCCGAAATCTGACGGATTGCCCGGCTTTTTCCGGCGGAAGCTGATCCAGGACACGGATCGCATCACTGAAAGAAGATTCCAGCAAGGCCAGTGTTTCCTCTTTCGTCAGCTTCCGCGGCCGGAATTGTTCATGATCCACTTCTTTTCCCATTATCGTCTCATTCAAGAAAAATGCCAGATTCCCTGCCATATGCAGAACAAGCCAAGCGATGCTGTTGCTCTCCCGGTTCGGACACCAATTGATGTCCTCATCATTCAGTCGGGCAATGCACTCTTTTGCCCGCTCCAACGTGCTTTCCAGCTTTTTTTGATACAACCGCAGCGGAGCCATCCATCCGGTTTTCTCCTTTCGCCTCTGCGGAAGAGCAGATCTGACACTTCCCTGTCAAAGTCATCCGCACAAGAGTTCACCAATACCCGGCGAGCTTTCCAGTTGCTTGCCGGGTTGATAAAAATTGACCCCGTCGGAAACTTGCCCGCTGTTTAAAGCAAATCCTTTAATTCTTCGACCACGTTGGGCGGCGTTTGGCCGGTGACAGCGGCAACCAAATTTTTGGCAGCCAACATGGCCATCTTATGTCTCGTTTGCGCTGTTGCTGAACCGATATGCGGGAGTGTGACGACATTGGGCATGCGTAACAGCGGGTTGTCGGCTGGAACCGGTTCCTGGTAAAAAACGTCCAGTCCGGTGGCACGAATCCGTTTATTTTCCAGCGCTTCGATCAATGCGGCTTCATCCACGGTCTTGCCCCGCGAAGTGTTGATAAAAATAGCCGATTCCTTCATTAAGGCAAACTGTTCACGCCCGATCATGTGCTTTGTTTCCGCGGTCAGCGGAACCATCAACACAATAAAATCAGCCTGCTTCAAAAGGGTTTCCAACTCACAGTAGCGGACGCCCAATCTTTCTTCCACATCGGGCTTGCGCCTTCGGTTAAAGTAAAGCACATCCATGTTAAACCCGAGCTTTCCGCGTCTGGCAATCGCTTCCCCAATGCGGCCCATCCCGATAATCCCGAGCGTCCGGCCATGAACATCAACGCCGAACAAATGCGTATCGTCCCCATTGGTCCATTTTCCCTCTTTTACAAAGCGATCCAATTCCGGGACGCGCCTGGCCGCCGATAAAATCAGGGCAAATGCCAGATCGGCCACGGTTTCATCCAAGACGTGGGGGGTATGGGTTCCGAGCACATTTCTCCTCTTCATCGCCTCAAGATCAAAATTGTTGTAACCGACGGACATATTGCTGACAACTTTCAGTTTGGGGGCATGCTGAAGCAGCTCATCGTCAATCTTCCCGCCGCTGATGAGCAAACCCTCCGCATCGGCAATTTCCCGGAGCAATTGGCTGCGGGGAATTGGGGTGTCTTTTTCCCATTTCCGGTATGTACAATGTTCGGCAATATATGCTTCAGCCTCTTTCGAAACGCGTCTAGCCAGAAATACATGCGGTTTCATCTTTCTCCCCCTCTTAAGCTCTTTTCTAAGGCCATTATAACTCTATTCTTGTTTTCAATGACATGCGTTCGTCCTGTTTAGTTCCTATTTTAAAACATAGTAATTTGATAGGAAATGACAAAATAATGATTGACTGACGCGAAATATTATAATAAATTTGAGTTAAGGAAATATTGTCCAAGTATAAACCATCGCCAAAGAACATATATATGAGACATTCACCCAAAAGTCGACTAATACACTTGGTATTATAGAAATTAAACATCGCGGCGTGACGGTTTACTGTACCAACTCCGCTTAGAAGGAGACAAGAAAATGAAAGTTTCTACCCGTGGAGAATATGCATTGCGTGCTCTGATCCTTCTGGGGCAGCATTCCGGCGTCATCTCCATCGGTGAAATCGCCGAAAAAACGTTGGTTCCTGTCAATTATCTGGAGCAGATCCTCCTCCAGCTCAAAAACCTCGGTTATGTCAGAAGCAAAAGGGGAATTCGGGGAGGATACGCACTGCGCAAGCCTCCTGACCAAATCGTGATCGGTGAGGTGATCCGACAGCTGGAAGGGCCATTGGCACCGATGGGTTGTGTCAGTGTTACCGCTTATGATCCATGTCCCCTGGAAGAGGGATGTCTGTTAAAACCGCTGTGGACCCTGATCCGCGATACCGTCGCCCGGCTTCTGGAAAATACGACGCTGGAGGATTTGCTGGAAGGCCGCATTCCAAGAGAGGAAAGGAGAGTGAAAAAAGCATGAAGCCAGTTTCGTTCCCGGATGAAAAAATCCACCGCATTTGGGAAGCGTTGAAAGGTCTTCAATACGGCACGGTTCTGATCACCGTTCACGATTCCAATATCGTGCAAATTGAAAGAACCGAAAAACATCGCTTTCCGTCCGAAGCTTCATCCTTGTCCAAAAAACATGCCAGCGCGGCAAATAAAAAATAGGAGAGACCATTCGATGCCGACCGGACCACCGGAGGCCCCGTCCCTCATCATCGAACTGAGGGTTTTGGGGCCTTTTTCATTTTTCGGCGAGATGAGGTGAATACATCATGCGCATCAAACAGACACTGAGGTTCTTTTCCATCGCCCTTCTCATCGTTTTGTTCACTTCGCTGACAATCGGTTGCCAGCCGGCTGATTCCGACGACAGGCAAAACGAAATCCGCATCGGCTATCAGAAGTTCGGCATATTGAGCATTTTGAAAGCCCGCGGAACATTGGAAAAACGTTTGAAATCCCGCGGAATCAAGGTGAAGTGGATTCAGTTTCCGGCCGGTCCGCAGCTGTTGGAAGCCCTGAACGTCGGCAGCATTGATATCGGCGAAACCGGAAATACACCCCCGATTTTCGCGCAAGCAGCGAATGCTCCGCTCGTCTATTTCGCAGCCGGAACGCCGCGGCCCGAAGCGGAGGCGATCATCGTTCCCAAAGATTCCCCGATTCGCGGCATCAGGGACCTGAAAGGGAAAAAAGTGGCACTGAACAAAGGTTCCAACGTCCATTATCTGTTGGTCAGGGCATTGGAAAAAGCGGGACTGACATACAGCGACATCCAACCGGTTTATTTGGCACCGGCCGATGCCAGGGCTGCTTTTGCCGAAAAAAACGTCGATGCCTGGGTTATTTGGGACCCTTATTATGCGGATGCCGAAACCAGTCTGCAAACCAGAACGTTGACGGATGCTCATGGATATACGTCCAACCGCTCTTATTATCTTGCGGCAAAAAACTATGCTGCGCAGCACGGGGACGTGATCGGGATCATTGTCGATGAGCTGAAAAATTCAGCCGATTCGTTTAACCGGAATCCCGATCAAACCGCCCGGCTCTTGGCCAAACAGATCGGGATGGACCTGAAGCCGGTCAACCTGGCGATTCAGCGCGCTGAGTATGGAATCGAACCGATCAATCAATCCATTATCGACGATCAACAGCAGATCGCCAATACTTTTCTGCGCATTGGCCTGATTCCCAAATCGATTCAGGTTCGTGACGTCGTTTGGCGGGAGCAAAAATCATAACTCTTTTTGAGAAAGGATGATAATCATGCAAATATTCTGGTTTATCCCCACACACGGAGACGGTCGGTATCTGGCTACCGCATCAGGCGGACGCGCCATTGGATTTCCGTATCTGAGACAATTGGCCCAAGCGGTTGACCATCTCGGTTACAGCGGAGCATTGCTGCCGACCGGACGGTCTTGCGAGGACGCATGGATTGTCGCCTCCTCTTTATTGTCTGCCACAGAGAGAATAAAATTTCTGGTCGCTGTCCGTCCCGGCCTGATCTCTCCCACGCTTGCCGCGCGAATGGCAGCCACGTTTGACCGCTTATCCGCGGGCCGTCTGCTCATCAATATCGTAACAGGCGGAGATCCAGTCGAATTAGCCGGTGACGGCCTGCATCTGGATCACGATACCCGTTATGAGTTAACGGACGAGTTCCTGACCGTCTGGCGGGAAATCATGCGGGGAGAAGATGTTTACTTCACCGGAAAACATTTGAAAATTTCCGGCGGCAAACGGATTTTTCCGCCTGTGCAAACCCCGTATCCCCCCCTTTACTTCGGAGGGTCTTCACCGGCGGGAATGAAAGTCGCGGCCAAACATACCGATGTTTATCTCACATGGGGTGAGCCCCCGAAACAAGTAGAGGCAAAAATCGGACAAGTGAGGAAACTGGCTGCCAAACAGGGAAGATCATTGCGCTTCGGCATCCGTTTGCATGTGATCGTCCGGGAGACGGAAAAAGAAGCCTGGGCGGCAGCTGAGCGTTTGATCCGCTATGTTGACGACGAGGCGATCGCGAAGTCAAAGCGTATTTTTGCCCGTTATGATTCTGTCGGACAACAACGGATGACCCGGCTTCACAACGGAAAAACAACCGATTTGGAAATCAGCCCCAATTTATGGGCGGGCATCGGACTGGTTCGTGGAGGTGCGGGAACAGCTCTTGTCGGGGATCCACGCACCGTGGCAGAAAGGATGCGGGAATATGCGGACCTGGGGATAGAAACGTTTATCCTGTCTGGCTATCCCCACCTGGAAGAAGCCTATCGGGTCGCCGAATTGCTCTTCCCGGAATTACCTTTAACCAATAATCCGCCTGCTTCTCATCCTCATGTTTACAGTCCCTTTGGCGAAATCGTGGCAAATGACCATTTCCCCCGGGAAAAAGAAGGTGTTGCCCATGAAGCTGAGTAATTTCCGATGGCGAACAAAGATGGATGCCCTTCTGTCCTGGTCTCTCCCGGCCATTTTGGTAATCCTTTGGCAAATCTTCAGCAGCATGGGCTGGATTTCCACGGAAACCCTTCCGGCCCCCGTCACCGTGATCCGGACGGCCATTCACCTGGCCCGTTCGGGAGAATTGATTCATCACATTGATGACAGTGCCGTCCGCGCATTGCTCGGTTTGGCAATCGGCGGAAGCATCGGCCTGGTGTTGGGCTTTTTAAACGGAATTTCTCGATTTGCGGAAAAAATCCTCGATTCCACTGTGCAGATGTTGCGAAATATCCCTCATCTGGCCCTGATCCCGTTGGCCATCATGTGGTTCGGAATCGGTGAAGAATCAAAATTGTTCCTCGTGGCCCTGGGTGTGTTCTTCCCGATCTATTTGAATACTTTTCATGGCATTCGCAGTGTTGATCCCGGACTGCTGGAGATGGGAAAAATTTTCCGCCTGACAAAGAGGGCTCTTTTTTGGCACATTATCCTGCCCAATGCATTGCCATCCATTCTCATCGGATTCCGCTATGCCCTGGGGATTATGTGGCTGACGCTGATCGTAGCGGAAACCATTTCCTCAGACTCGGGAATCGGCTATATGGCGATGAACGCACGGGAGTTTATGCAGATGGATGTGGTGGTTTTAAGCATTTTGCTCTATGCCCTGCTCGGCAAACTGGCTGATCTTGTGGCAAAAGCTTTGGAAAAACGCTGCCTGCGCTGGCGGGTAAACGGTTAGCTTTCTCGCAAAAAATGGGTTGCAGGCAGGAACATGGCATCCCCCGGTCTCTTCGACTGTGCCGCAAGGACATGAATATTTTCTGACATCATCAGGGGGTGTTTCAACTGAACCGCAAAGTTTCAGGAACAACGCTGGACATTCGGGGGTTAAAAAAACAATTTGACAATCGCCTGATCTTGAACAACATCGATCTTCTCGTTCAACGGGGCGAATTTCTCGCTGTCGTCGGCCGTTCCGGCAGCGGGAAAAGCACGCTGCTTCGCCTGATTGCCGGACTGGAAGAACCGAGCGGCGGCGTGATTATGCAGGAAGGAAAAGCCATCTCCGGGCTGAACGACGCCGCCAGAATCATGTTTCAGGAACCCCGCCTCTTGCCGTGGCGAACTGTTTTTGCCAACATTGCGCTCGGCATCCGGGACCAAAACGGCAGAACGGAAAAAACAGCCCGCATCCTGGAGCAGGTCGGTTTGGCCGGTTACGAGAAGCAATGGCCTGGAGTCCTTTCCGGCGGGCAACGTCAACGGGTCGCCCTGGCACGGGCTCTCGCAAGCAATCCCCGCCTTCTTTTGCTCGATGAACCATTGGGCGCTCTGGATGCCCTGACACGGATTGAAATGCAGCGGTTAATTGAAAAGCTTTGGCAAGAACAACGATTCACGGCTCTCCTGGTTACTCACGATGTCGAGGAAGCCGTCATCCTGGCTGACCGGGTCATCATGCTGCGAGACGGGAAAGTGGGAATGGATATCCGTATTCCTCTGCCCAGGCCGCGACAGCGGAACAATCCGCTCTTTGCTTCGCTGGTCGGCACCATCCTTGACCAGGTAATGGCCTCAACGGACCGGCAAAAGTCGCAAACCCTGAACTTGGTCACTTCCAAAACGGATAAAGCTTCATCCTAACCCTGCTGTCCGAAAACAGGGTCAGTACCGCCTCCCCATTTTATTTATAGATTTTCATCTCTTGTAACGGCGGAGAATACAAGTGGAAGGTGACAAGCCTCTGCGTGGAAGGATTGCGCATTTTATGAATCTGCCCTTGCGTGGCAAAAAAGAATTGGCCAGGCCCGTAACGGTTTTGCTCATAAGCAAACGGTTCGTCCTCTTTTTCCAGAACGTACAAATGGTTAATCAAATTTCCTTCCACCACCTGACCGCATCCGATGGAGCAACCGTGATTATGGATCGGTGTTTGTTTCATTCCGGGGATATGAATCACAACCGCCTCGACGAAATCCGAACGGTAGACCACATTTCTCCCGTACGGATTCCCGTCGGGGCTGGTCACATAAGGGAGGATTTTTTCACGCGTACACCCGATGGCCTGTACCGCTTCTTTCAGTTCACGGAATCCCGGGTGTTCCACCTTGGACAGTACCTCTTTAATCTGCCTTAAAAAATCCATTTCTCTTCCCTCCATCAAACGGAAATGATCACTTTCTTTACAATATTTACTTAATTAGTCAAGATTTAATGTCTGATTGATCATCTTCAGAATATGCTGTTTTTGACACCTTGGTTCGTTCCATTTTGAAAGGGTGAACGTGATGGGTTACATCAATTTGAAAGAACGATACTTTCTGCTGAGGCATCTGGAAAAAATCAAAATCCATGTGTGTCGTGAGGAACAATCCCTGATCACTTCCATTCTGGGCAAAATCAGATTTCCCGACATTCTCTTCACGCCGGCGGAATATCGCTTCCTCAAAACGGTCATCGTTTCCTGTCTCCATGACGCCATGGATCAGAAAGATGAAATCCAGGTCAACTTTCTCCGTTGCCTCTTCTCAAAAATTGAACAATACGCTTGTCAGGAGGAATGAAAAATGAATCAACAAAACGGCAGAAAAAACCATCCTTATCCGCTCACAGTGAGCCTCAATCCCGAAAATCAGGAGACACCGGTTCATTTTGTGGAAGACTGGATCACTCCGGTGGAATTGATGTATAAACGGAATCACTTTCCTTATCCCTCTGCCGCCGACATTCCCGCCACCCTTCATCTCAACGGGCTGGTCGATCATCCTTTGACGCTGGACTATGAAGATTTGTTGTCATGGCCGTCCAAAACCCTTGTCGTTCCCTTGGAGTGTGCCGGCAACCGGCGAACATCTTACTCACCCAGGGTCTACGGCGTTCAATGGCAGAAGGGGGCCATCAGTCAGGGCCGGTGGAAAGGAGTGCCTCTTGCCTCTCTTCTTAAACGGGCGGGGCTCAAAACGACGGCAACAGAAATCGTCTTTTCGGCCATTGACCAAAGCCCCGACGGAACCTCCTATGCCCGCAGCCTGCCGGTGGAAAAGGCACTGCACTCGGATACCATCATTGCTTATGAATTGAACGGAAAACCCCTTCCCTTCAAACACGGATACCCCTTTCGCTTGATCGTCCCCGGCTGGTATGCCATGGCTTCCGTAAAATGGCTTTCGAAAATAACAGCCATCGACCACCCCTTTCAAGGTTTTTTCCAGACAGAAGATTACGTCTACTACCCCCATGACGATACAGATGAAGGCAAAACCCCGGTCACAACGATGAAAGTGAATTCAATCATTCAGCAGCCGCAAGACTATGATGTAGTGAAAAAGGGAATAAACAAAATCAAAGGATTTGCCTGGACGGGAGAAGGAAGGATTGTAAAGGTGGAGATAAGCACGGACAACGGCCGATCCTGGCACCCGGCAACATTGCACTCAGAACCGCAGCACCCCTACGCTTGGACTTTTTGGGAGTTCTTATGGGAAGCCAAATGTGAAGGAAAATTTACCATCATGTCACGCGCGACTGATTCAGAGGGGCGAACCCAGCCGATGGAACCCGTCTGGAACCGGAAAGGATACGGATACAACGGTATATTTAAAGTCCGCGTCAAGGTTGAGTGAAAAAAATGCCCCTTCGCCAAAACCCCCCTTTTTTCTGCCATTCACCCATCAATTTTTGTATAATTCAGAAACAGTTCCCGTTCACTCTTTCGCAACCCGTAAGATCATGTTAGAATAAAACCTGTTTACTAAATCAAATAGTAGAACTATACATCTGACATAAGGGGAGTTTTTGCGATGAAAGTATACGTGGTTTACGATAGCGAAAGCGGACATACAGAGGTACTGGCCAAGGCGATCGGACAAGGCGCACAGGAAATTGAAGGTGCAGAAGTGTTCGTCAAACATGTGAACGAAGCGGACGTTCGCGATTTGCATGATATCGATGCCCTGATCTGGGGTTGCCCGGGTCACTTTGGCACCATCAGCGCCGGCTTAAAAAGCTGGATCGACAAGCTGGGATACCTGTGGGCAGCCGGAAAACTGGTTGGAAAAGTGGGCGCCGCCTTCTGCACCACGGCCACTTTGCACGGCGGTGCGGAAATGACGCTGTGGAACTTGATCACCCCGATGATGCATAACGGAATGATCATTGTCGGTCTGCCGAGCAACGTGCCGGAAAACGTTTTGCATGGCTCATACTATGGGGTGGCGGTAACCTGTCCGGTGGAAGACAGCGAAGATGCACCAAAAAATATGCCCACCGAATCAGACCAGGCTCTTGGACGTGCATTGGGGCGCCGTGTAGCGGAAGTAGCAAAAAAACTTCACGGTTAATTCATTTGATCCAATAACGTCAGGAGTGAAATCGATGGGATTAGTAATCATCATTCTCTTAATGGTGGTTGGGATTCTCTTTTTGATTATCTTTAACGTAAGAGCTGTCAAAAACAAAGACAAAAAAAGAGTGACATCAGCTGAGAATCCCACCCTCCAGTCCAAACCGGACCCGGTTTCCGCAGAAGAACCGGATTCCGCGGCGGCCATGGATCAATCGAAGCCCAAGGTGGAGACAAAAACCAAGGTGGCTCCGAGAACAACCTCTACCAAACAAGAGATTTCCAGGCAGACAGACCAGGAATACCGCGAAGCGCTGCGACGTGGTTTGTCCGCGATGACAAAACCGGAAAAACCAGCAAAAAAAGATCACATCGATGATGATGAGTACCGGAAAATGCTGCGCCAAATGCAGCAAAAAAAATAGAATTTTAAAGTACTCCCCTTAAAGGGCCCGAAATCGTTCTGACATCCCTTTAAGGGGGGTTTTTCCATCACTGACAAAGGAGATCGAAAACATGGAGAACTTCATTTTTATCACTGTTTTTACTGTCCGTGGTGAAACAAAATGAACGGCAAAAAACCGAACCGCCTCCTCTTTCTCATCGCCATCGCATCGGGGACCTTGCTAAATCCGCTTAACTCGTCAATGATTTCCATGGCCCTTCACCGCATTCAGCAGGATTTTCACCTTTCATTTACGACGGTCTCCTGGCTGATCTCCTCCTACTATCTGGCCAGCGCCATCGGTCAGCCCGTTATGGGCAAAATCGGTGATCAACTGGGCCGCAAGAATATTTTTCTCATCGGTTTGCTTTTGGTCGCCCTGTCGGCTTTGTCAGCTCCGTGGGCCCCGACTTTTCTCATTCTCATCCTGGCCCGGCTGATCCAATCTTTTGGCAGTTGTTCCATTTACCCCTCGGGCATGGGCATGATCCGGGAATATATCACGGAAAAGCAGGCTTCCGCCTTGGCGATCATCTCTTTATTCGCCACCGGAAGCGCCGCCTTCGGTCCCACCATCGGCGGATTTCTCATTGATCTGGGCGATTGGCCGGCGATTTTTACGGTGAACATCCCGGTCATTTTGATCAGTCTCCTGCTGGGCTGGTTCTACCTGCCGCCCGACCGCGACAAGGAGCGGCCCTCCTTCCGGCAAACGGTGAAACAACTGGATCTGCCCGGAATCTTGTTATTTGCGGCCTCCATGGTCTTCTTGCTCTGGTTTTTGCTTTCCTTTAAAACCCAAGTCCATCCGCTGTCCGGAATTCTGGGAATTCTCCTGCTCGCCGGATTCATCTACCGCGAACTTCACGTGGAAAAACCGTTTATACAGCTTCGGCTGTTTAAAACCAACCCCTTGCTGAGCTGGGTTTACCTTCAGTTTATCGTCTTGAACATTTATAACTACTCGATTTTTTTTGGGTTGCCCACCTACTTTCAGGAGGCAATGAACCTGGATGTGAAAACAAGCGGGCTGCTCATGCTGTTCAATGCCGGATTCGGTGCCTTGATTTATCCGGTGATGGGAAAATGGATTGACCGTTCCGGCGTAAAAACCCCTCTGATCATCAGCTCTTTCTTGATGGTTGGCGGAGCTTTGCTGTTAACCTTTGTCTTCGTTCACCTGCCGTTGTATGGGATGGCCTTTGCTTTGGCGATCATGGGCCTCAGTTACGGAATCACGAACGTATGCCTGCAATCTGCCCTGCTGATGGTCGCCCCTCCCTCAATGACCAGTTTGGCGTCCGGACTTTTTCAAACATGCCGCTATATGGGTTGCATCCTGTCGTCGGTTCTGCTGGGACTGGTATTCGGCACGAAAATAAGTCCCGGCCACCTGCAATGGATGGGGTATGCACTCATCGTCTCCTCACTGGCCAGTGTCTGGATGAGCTTAAAATTTAACCCTCGCCAAGATTGACGAGGGTTTCTTTTTTCGCTTTAAGGTGTTGCCCCTTACTGACCCGCTTTTACTGCAAACTTCGCCTGGTGAAACTCAATCACTTTCCCGTGAACCGGGTCATTTCCCTCATATTGAACGGCAGTGACCGTATATGTACCGGGCTTGAGCATGCTCGGGTCTTTTTCCAGAGCCAGTGTTCCCTGGAACATCTTGCCCCCGTGCTCCGTTTGCAACCAGCGCTTATTCACAAAAATAAAAACGTCTTTATCATCAGCAAAGTTTTCAATTGTAAATCCTGTTTGTACGGTCAGATCATCTTCCCCCAGCATCAGAACCGGAATGTCTCCGTCCGCAGCTTCACCGTCCGCTGTTTGGATCGTCAGCTTTCCATCCCCTGTTTCCGAAGCACCGTCCGGAAAGGGGATTTTCATTTCATCCTTTTTGGTTGCCTCCGCACCGGAAGGAGCTTTCGCTTCATCCTTGATGACCACTTGATTTGTGTTACAAGCAACTATGAAAATAGAGACAATTCCCAGGATCAAAAAGAAAACACCTTTTTTCACCTGTGATCCCCCCTTATGTACATGTTCAGCTCAGGCAGCCCAGACAGCCGTTATCCACTATTATAAATTCCTTGCTCCACTTGACAAAAACCTCAAATCCCGTTTTCCGGTTTAACTTTCCTCCTGAAGTTTGTGAGACATTCCTTGCATATGCACGATTGATGCAACTGCTCCGGAGGAACAAGCCCAAAGATTTCCTGCGGAAAAGTTTCAGCGGTACACCAGCAACTTTCCTGCGGCGGCCGCGAAAGATAACCACACACGTTGTCCCGGCCGCAGATGGGGCAGTTTCGCGCCTGCCCGTTATTTTCTTCCATTTCTTTCCCTCCCGATACCATCAATCTGAGTATACCACCGACCGGCAAAGTTCAGAAACAGTCTTGTCCATTCTCAACTTGGGTCGCATTTATAACTCTTTCGGGCTATACCGGTCCAAGAGAAAGTTATATAAAATAACCATGATTCATACTATTAAATGATTGGAAGCAGCCATGCTCTCCAACAAGAACAGGAGGTTGAATATTACCGTATGCATTCCATGTCCTCTCAAGCAACCCCGGATGCGCTGCCACTGGCCGTTCACGCCGCTTCCCTTGTTCTGGCGGTGCTCCTGAGCAGCTTGTTGGTCTGTCTGGCCTCAAAAAACAGAGGAAAAATCCCTTGTATGTCAGGCATGATGACGGCGATGACGAACGCCACGATGTCCGGTTTGACGACAGGTACAGTCTTGGGAATCATGCAGATGACCATGTTTGTGCCAACCGCCGTCGCGACGCTTTTCGGTTTGGCTGTTGGTTATTTGACCGGACGACCCTATGGCCTGATCGCTGTCATCGACGGAATGCTGGCGGGAATCATGGGTGGCTTGATGGGGGCGATGCTGGGAGTCATGGTCATGAATGATCATCCGACCGATACTGTTTTGTTGATCGATCTTCTGTTTGTCATTTTAACCGCTTGTTCCGTTAAATTGATCAAAGCGAATCAAGACGTTTAAGCTGATCCGCTCCCTGCAACCGGCCGGGGAGTTTTTTTAATGAATTGACACGGCGAATCGTTTTCTGCCATCCTGAAAACAATACAGAAACGCAGCTGCAGCGGGACAAGGGGCGGATCACCGTGGAGAAACCGATTAAATGCCTGGAATGCTACAAGCAAAGACCGGGCGGTCGTTGTAATTTCTGCCCGGTCAAAAACAAGGATCAATACGAGGAAATCGGAGGAGGATTTTATATAAAAAAACAAGCAGGAGAAAATCGTATACCCAAGGAGGACAAATAGTCCTTCAGAGGCTGCGGCCAACTTAAGCAGAAGGGGATTGGCGTTTTTCCGCAACGACCTGGAAAAAACCAATCCCGCCGGACTCCTGTTTTCGGGCGTGTAATCAAACTGAGAGTCCCCGCTCATCCACCGGCAGCTCAATCATCGGAAATGGTTGGTGGTTTGGCGTAAAAATAGGAGGCCACAACCGCGATCAGCAACCACAACAGAATCAGGCCCAGCACGGCCCAGTTCCCCATGGAGGAGGGCAGGACCCATGCGAGAACGATGATCAGCAGACCGGTGGGAATGCCCAGATTCCCCGCCAGCCGATGCGTACGAAGCCAGCTTCTTTCGCTGGAAAGAGTCCACGCCGTCCGGATGCCAATCCGCCAGTTGGGTTGAAGCCGGGGCAAAACATTTGAATACAGAAGAATCAGAAGGCCGATCATCGCAGGCACGAATTTCAGCGGAATCCCGATGTTTAAGGCACTGGCCAGAGACCAGAGAGCGATCAATCCGAAAAAGACGACGGTAATGCCGCCGATATACCGGTAAGTGGGCCAAAATTCCCGGTAGTTTTTCTTTTTCGGATCGATTCTCCAAAGCACATGCCATAAGAGAATAACCAGCAACATGGCTCCGGGTTGAATGAGAACGGCAACAAGGCGCGGCCTGAATCGATCCGGTTGCCCTGCCAAATTGAAATGCGTCGGAACTTCGGCCGGAAGATGTGGATAAGCCAAAATTGTCAATACCATCACCAAGATCCATGCAGCCCAACCCCACCAAGGAATCGCTTTACTCTTCATCATCGTTTCCACTACCTCCAAAGCGTTCTAAAAGCCACGCAAGCCAATCTTGTAACACGGTCGTGTTCAGCCGGTAGATGATATACGTGCCGTTTCGCTGGTCTGCAACCAGATTGGCATTTTTGAGCACGTTTAAATGACGGCTGATGGTCGGTTGTGCATGCGAAAAATGGGTCGCAATCTCACCGGCTGTTTTGGGCCCTTCCTTCAATAATTCAATGATTTTCCTGCGCGTCGGATCGGCCATCGCTTTAAATACATTTTCATTCATACAAGTTCACCAACCGTTATTGCTTTCTGCTGGCTGTTCATAATATTATTATATAGCCATATAGCTAAATAGTAAATTATACGACGGCCGCATTTTCAAAACACACGACTGTTCATCAATCGTGAAGGTCCACACGAGAACATTCAATTTTCCTGCATAATGAAAAGGCCTCGTCCGACCCCGGACCTCTCGTTACCGATTTTGCATGTGCTCGGCTTCCGCGCGCCTCAAGGGCCTTGGCTGGTGAATATCACAGTGGCAGACACCATTTCGTCCGGCTCTGTACAATCGCTCCCCCTCTGCTGTCCGGTAATCGATCATCCCCTTGTGCCACTTGTGTTTCTGATGCGTCGGGGACACGGCAGCCCAGGAAGCGGATCCGGGCGGTGTGCAGTATCCAGCCAAGGTTTCTTCTGCGATCGTTATCATTTCCGGAAAACATGGATCGGTTCTCCAAGGGGAAGCCAACCGCTAAACTCTGCTCCGGCATCAGCCCGATTTGCGGCCGTGAGATCGCCACCGTGGGCTTTGAAGATGCGTTTGGCGATGGTCAGTCCCATTCCGGTTCCGCCTGTTTCGGCATTTCTCGATTTTTCCGCCCGGTAGAGGGGTTCAAATACATGCGGCAGATCCTGTTCGGGAATTCCCGGCCCTGTATCGCTGATGGTGAAACATACCTGATTTCCTTTCCTGTACCACTTCACCGTGATTTTCCCGCCCGCCAGTGTATAACGCAAAGCATTGTCGAGGAGATTGCCGACAGCCCGTTCCAGCAAATGCGGATCGCCTTGAACCGGACACGCCGTTTCCTCTCCGCTCTCATCAACGATTTCCACATTCTTGGCCTGGGCGAGCAATCGGTAATGTTCGATCATCTCCTTCATCCACAGTCCAAAATCAAATGGTTCACGTTTATTCACATCCATTTGTTCCATATATTCGGTTTTCGCGTAAACGAAAAGATCAGAGACCAGCCGCTCAATCTGTTCTGATTTCTGCCTGCAGACACTTAAGTACCTGGCCGCTTTTTCCGCCGTTTCCGCTTTCCCCTGCTCAAGCCTGAGCAAATAGCCCCGCAGCACGAATAACGGCGTGCGGAGGTCGTGCGCGATGGCAGTGAGAAAGAAACGGCGCTCTTCTTCCAAGGTTGCCTGGCGCTTGAGCGATTTCCTCAATCCTTCTCCCATCGCCTCAAAAGCAGCCCTTACATCCGCCACTTCGGTTACGCGGGAGGTCGGGATCCGAAAATCCAAATCACCTTCGGCAATCCGTCTGGCTGCGGAACTCATCGCAGCAAGCGGCTTCAGCACATATCGCCCCATCAGCCAGCGGTTGAAGATGATGGCGAGGATCATGGCAATGACCGCCGATAATATGCCATAAATTTGATTATGGTTAAAAACAAACAGCTTGACCGTCCCCCGCATTTTTCCGTCTTCGATGACCATGACCTGTTGGCTGTTAAATTGCTTCGGATTATACGGACCCGTCTGAAAAATCTTCTTTCCCGACGGATCGGTGATGGAAACGGCGATTCCTGAAGCTTTGAACTTGGTTTGAATCGTTTTTTGCCAGTCCGCGTTCCGCCATTTGTCCACACTGCCCGTGATTTCCCGGATCGCCCTGTCCGCCAGCGCCGCTTTCGTCTGCGTCTGGTGGCTGACAATCGGCTGGATGACAAACCCGAGAATCCCATAAAAGAGCCGGGACAAAATGATCACCGACAACAGGCCGGCAAAGATGAATTTGCGAATCCGCATCGTTCTCATCTAATGCGCTCCTTCAAAACGGTATCCTACACCCCATACATTGACAATCAGTCTGGGATGGTTGGGATCGGCTTCGATTTTTTCGCGAATCCTGCCCATATGGACGATCACCGTATGCTTATCACCCACACCATCCCAGAAACGGTCAAGGAGTTGCTCATAGGTAAATACTTGCCGGGGATGCTCCGCAAGTAAGAGCAGCGTTTCAAACTCCTTGGGTGTCAGGGATACCGGATGGCCGTTCACCCGAACTTCATGGGCCCGGACATCAAGCGTGAGGTGGCCAAACCGGCGAACGGCTGCCTGGGGAATCCTCTGTTTGCCATAGCGGCGAAGCACCGCTTTTACCCGCGCCACCACTTCCACCGGCGTGGCGGATTTGACGATATAATCGTCCCCGCCGATTCCCAGTCCCCGGATTTTGTCCACATCTTCACCGCGCGCGCTTAAAAACAGAATCGGAACATCGCTTGTCCGCCGAATCTCCCGGCACAGCTCAAATCCGCTCCGGCCAGGCATCATCACATCCAGAAGCACGCACTCCACGGTTGAATGCCGCAAAATGCGAAGCGCCTCTTCGGCATCGTACGCCTCTTCGACACGAAAACCTTCATCTTCCAAAAAATCCCGCATTAACTCCACAATCGCTTTATCATCATCGACAACCAAAACGGTTTGTTTGCTGTTCATCATAACCCCCCATCGTAACGGAATTGCAGCGAAGCACCTTCATCTTAACACAGCAAACAAGCCAGGATCAGGCGCTCTGCTGAATTATGACCGCTTCGTGATCAGTTTGTGACTTTTCATCCGATTTATCTGTGATCGGTAAAAGGTATCTTATTCACATGACACCCGGCGGACAAAATACCGCAATCCTGAGGAGAAGGTGATTACATGTTTTTAGCTGCAAATCATGATTTTCATTTCTTCCCTTTAATTTTCCCGTTTGGTTTTTTCTGTATCGTGTTTGCAACATTCCTGATCTTCCGCATTATTTCATTCCGCCGTTACGGACGCTGTTACTGTTACAACCGTTTCGACGGCCGGCTTGAGGCGGAGGAGATCCTGAAGCGCCGCTTGATCAACCATGAAATAAGCGAAGAAGAATACTTGAAACTGAAAGAGATTTTGCGTAAGTAAGGTTAAGCCAACGTCCCTGGGTGTATTGGAGATGTTCCCATATGTGTTTTAAGCGGGAATCATCTCTTTTTTCATTTTTTCAGACTGAAATATCAATATTAAAGAAATGGTATGCTTTAAGGGAAAGGCACACATCCCTCGAAAGGTGATGATTTCATGGCACGTGTTTTATTTGTCAACGCAGGAGCAGAAGGACATATCAACCCCACTCTCGGCGTGGTTCGTGAACTCATCCGCCGTGGTGAACAGGTTGTCTATTTTACCACGGAAAACATGCGTGATCGAATTAAAGAGACAGGCGCTTCGGTACGTACGTTTGACACCGAAAAGTTTGTCAAAGCGTTCCTGAAGGGCGGAAGATCCCATCTGCTTTCCAGAGTGAACGGCCTCTTGCGCACAACCGATATCGTGATCCCTGCCGTTTTGGAACAAACAAAGGGAGAGCAATACGATTACATGATTCACGATTCAATGTTCGGGTGTGGCCGTTTACTCGCACAAATACTCAACTTGCCGGCAATCAACTCCTGCACGAGCTTTGCGTTCCAACAGACCACTTTTGACCGTATGCTGGATCACTTTTCACGCCGTCTACCTGCAGAAATCAATGAACGTGTGCAACAAGACTTTCAACAAATGGTCAGTTCCGTGCAAAAGAGATACCGCGTGAAAATCGGCTCTGCTTACGAGGTGTTCTGCAATCCCGCCCCATTGACCATTGTCTACACGACAAAGCAGTTCCAGCCCGAAGGAGAGAGCTTTGACGAAACGTACAAGTTCGTCGGGCCATCCATAGCTCCACGATCGCACGTCCGGTTTGATTTTTCCGAGCTGGACACAAGCAGTCTGATTTACATATCACTTGGCACGGTGATCAATCAAGCAGTGGATTTCTACAAACTCTGCATTCAAGCTTTTGCTGATACGAAACATACGGTCATTTTATCCGTCGGCAGGCAGACGCGAATCGAAGACTTGGGGGAGATTCCCGGGAATTTTGTTGTCCGCAATTACGTACCGCAGTTGGAAATCCTGCAGCGTGCCAAATTGTTCATCACACACGGCGGCATGAACAGCACGTCCGAAGGACTCTACTACGGTGTACCGCTAATTGTGATTCCTCAAAGCGCCGATCAACCTCTGATAGCACAGCGTGTGGCGAATCTGGGTGCGGGGATTCAATTAAAACAGGAAGGGCTGACTCCCGCCGGTCTCAGAAAGGAAGCGGAGCGCATACTTGAGGATTCTTCCTTCCGCAATGTTTGCCGGAAAATCGGAAATTCGTTTCGTGCGGCAGGGGGATACCAACGAGCTGTCGATGAGATCTTTGCATATAAGCGCAGTCTGGGCATCACCGAATAAACCAACATACTCCCCGCGCAGTGAGGGACCGGCCTGACGCACATAAGGCTTTTACCCGATGGATCGTCCAGAGTAAAAGCCTTATGTTCATTTCAGGGCTTTTCTTTGAAAACTGTGATTATGCCGTTTCCTGTAACGAAGACCCGGCAGGCTGAGAACCTTCCGGCCGTTTTTCCGCAATGAACAAAGCCAGGATCAAGGCTGCAACCGCCAGCCAAACCGTGACATAAAAGACATCGCTCATCCCCTGAACCATTGAGTGTATCCGGATTTGTCCCGCCAGATAGCCGATGGCGGATTGCCTGGCTTCGGCCATGGGTTGTCCCATCGTCATAAACAGCTGCTGAATTTGGCTGAAGACCATTTGGCCGGTCGGTGAAAAAACATTGAGCTGATCTGCATTGGCAGCGGCATGAAACGCGATGCGATGAGAATATAACAAAGTTGCCCAGGCGGTGCCAAATGACATCGCAACCTGGCGGATCGTGCTGCTCAATGCCGTCGCCTGATTCACCAGCTCATTTGGAACCGCGTTAAGCCCGGCTGTCGTAATGGGCATCATCACCAGTGAAATGCCCAATCCCCGCAGCACCAGCCATAAAATGATCGTGGAAAACGGGGTATTCACATCCAGCGATGTGGTCAGATACATCGAGAAGGCAGTTACGGCAAACCCGGCAACAGCCAGCCACCTGGCACCGATCCGGTCATAGAGCCTTCCCGCGATCGGCATCATCAAACCCGTAACCAGCGCCTGCGGCAAAAGCAACAGGCCGGTCTGAACCGCAGACAAACCCATGATATTTTCCAAAAAGATAGGAAAGAGAAACAGAGGCACAAACAAGATGACGCTGGCAATGCTGAGAACAACCTGCGTCAGGGAAAATACACCGTGTTTGACAACCTGTATCCTCAGCATCGGCTCTTTCTTGTTCCATTCAATGAGGATGAAAAAGAGCAAACAGACGGCTCCGAAACCGATAAACGCCATAACTTCCGGATCGGACCAGCCTTTGTCCGCCGCGTTTCCGATTCCGTACAGCAGAGTGGAAAAACCGGCTGTTGAAGTGACAAAGCCCCAGAAATCAAATTTTTGCTCGGTATAATGCTCCATTTCCCGCATGGCGGCCGCAGCCAGAAACAGAACAACCACACCGATCGGGACATTGATGAAGAAGATCAGGCGCCAATTTAAATACTCCGTGATATAACCGCTTAATGTTGGTCCGATGGCGGGGGCAAACATGATGGCAATTCCGAATATCCCCATCGCCTGCCCTCTTTTTTCCCGCGGGAACATGCGAAAGATCAGGGCTTGCACGACGGGCATCAAGGCGCCCCCGCCGATGGCCTGAACTATGCGGAACAGAACCATGACCGGGTTGCTCCAGGCCAGCCCGCAGAGAAGAGAACCCAAAGTAAACAGAAACAGAGCAATCATAAAAATCCGTTTATAGCCAAAACGTTCAGTCAAATAACCGGTAATGGGGATGATTGTTCCCACCATCAGCGCATAAGCCGTCACAACCCATTGAATCTCATCGGTGTTCACCCCGAATACCTGCATCATCCTCGGCAACGATACATTGACAATGCTGCTGTCCAATACCGCCATGAAAACGGCGATCAACAGTGTGGCCAAGATCAGGCCGCGATTTTTCATATCCGCGTTATCCAACGAGCTTCCACCTTTCTCCCGGTTATTTATGTATTTTCACCGTTGCATTCAGTCCGGGAACCATTCCTTTTTCCACGGAATCAAAACGGATTTTCACCGGCACTTTTTGTGTCACTTTGGTGTAGTTGCCGCTGGTGTTCTCGGACGGAAACAGGGAAAAGACGGAAACGGTCGCCAGGCCGATTTGCTGGACCTTCCCGCTGAACGTTCGCCCGGGAAACGCATCCAAAGTGATATCGACATCCTGGCCTGTCTTCAGCCCCTTCAACTCCCCTTCTTCAATATTGGCTGTGACAAACAACTGATCAAGCGGAACCGTAATGACCAGCGGCGTACCGGCCGCGACGACTTGCCCCTCTCTTCCATCGCTTTGAATCACCGTTCCATCAGCCGGTGCGGTGACGGGAATGGTCTCTATTACGGAAACTTCTTCGGGCAGATCCGTAATCTCTGTATTTCCCGCAACGATTTCGGCAATCACGTCCCCTTCTTTGACGGTGTCTCCCGTTTTTATATTCCATTTGACAATCTTTCCACTTGCCGGTGCACTGATGGTGCTGAGATCCCCTTGTACTTGGGCATCCTCAGTTATGATGAAATTCATGATGTTCGTCGCATAATACCAAGCGCCAATCCCCAATCCCACAATGATCAGAGCGACAATGACATTGACCGTTACGACCTTTTTCACTGACAGCTTCCCTCCGCAAATATTTTTGTTTACTGTTCACAAAAAATAACAAATAGTAAAAATATTATGGCCGGATGTTTCAAACGCGAAAATTTCGACTCCTTATTTATTCACTATCATAGCATATTTGCCCAATGACGCAGGAATGTTATTCACCGGTGTCTTAAGATAAAATTAAATATAAACGGAGAGGAGGAAAATCGGTTGGGCAAAATCAAAATGAAAAGGGTATATGAAACCGCAGCACCGGAAGACGGCTTCCGCATTCTGGTGGATCGTCTGTGGCCGCGCGGCGTGAAAAAAGAGGCGGCGAAGATCGATCTTTGGCTCAAAACGATTGCACCCAGTCCGGAATTGCGGAAATGGTTCGGCCATCAGCCTGAACGTTTTGCTGAATTTCAACATCGTTATCTCGAAGAGCTCAAGTCAGATCCGGAAAAACAAAATGCCGTGAGAACAGTGATCAAAATGTTGGAAAAACAAGATGTCACCCTGGTCTATGCAGCCAAAAACGAGCAGCAAAACCATGCTATTGTGCTGAAAGAGTTTATTCATAATCATTAGGCATCATATCAGAAGAGAACAGAGGAGATTTTTGAGCCCCGGACTCTTGTCGTCTTGCCGGAGAAACGCCGGGTGCGGACGAAACTCCCTGATCCCTCCGGTAAAGCATCTGATACGTATTTTCCCCTCCGTACGGCGCTTATACTTCCCGGCGACGGCAAGAACCGCTCGCTTGCAAAAATCCCTCCATTGAACATACAGGATCGGTTAAATCAACATGCTCGATTTCCCTCAATAAACACATGAAAACCGTTTCAAAAAATGAAGGCATCACACAATCTTATTTCTGCCCACACAGTTTAAAAGAAATTTTTTCCAATAACTTTATAAATAAGTCCTGTTCATCCTCTGTCAAAACACTTAGCATCTGCTTGAACATTTGCTGGCGTTGCCACAAAATTTTCTCCACCAGCGCTTCCCCCTCTTCCGACAATTCCACCCAGACGATGCGCCGGTCGGCCTGATCCCTCTGCCGACGGATCAAGCCTTCTTTTTCCAGCCGGTTGAGGGCCAGCGTGGTTGCACCCGAAGTTAAATTTACTTCACGCGAGAGATCGGCAACCATGCATCTTCGGTTGAGATAGACTGTGCGAAGCAAAATAAATTTTACCGGCGTGATTTTAGGTTGGAATGAATCCTCCTGACCGGCAAACCGACTTCCGACATAACGGCCGATACGTTCGGTAATCTGATCAATTCTTTGGATTTGCGGATCAAACCTCTTTTCCTCATTCCCCATTCAATCACCCCCTTTTGATTATGAGAAAAATTACAGACCGTGTTTGCAAATTTGTTATATTTTTCTCATTCAGCCAATTGCAACTCATACAGATTGGGTTTAATATAACTTTATACCAAAATAACTTTACTGCAAAGTTTTTTTAAGAGGGGGATGCTCAAGGATTTAATCTTGGAGCATAACCTGTTTTTTATTCCCCAATATCTTTATAGCAAAGTTATTAGGTTACAAAATGATGAGGTGATCTATGTGTCGAAAGCGTTATTCATTAATCCTTTGGGCGAAGGACATGTAAATCCGTCCATCGGGCTCGTGCGCGAACTGGTTAACCGCGGTGAAGAAATCATCTACTATGCGAACAGCATGTATAAAGACAAAATTGAAACCACCGGAGCGGAATTTCGCCCTATCTCCGAAAAAGCGGAAACGCTCATGCGCGAATTTTTCAGCCAAGCAAACGACATGATGAAAAATACGGGAAATATGATGGGCCTTCTCGCCAAAAGAATGCCGAAGATGTTCGAAATGATGGAATGGGTCACGGATGACATTTTGAAAGAGATTGAGTCGGAAACTTACGATTACATTATCTATGATGCCAATAGTTTGCCCGGAAAATGGATCTCTGAAATGAAAAAACTTCCTTCTGTTTCGATCTGGACTATTTTTGTCTCTAACCGGGATTCCAATTTTTTTGAAAAAATCATGAAGCAGCGCGGCTCGGAATTTCTGAAAGCAATGGAAGAAATGAAAGAGGAGATGGAAGAGCGCAAATCTCGGCTGGAACAGAAATATTCCATCTCCATTCCCGACTTACGGCAGGCCATGTTGTGCGAAGCCGATCTCAACATCGTTTTCACATCTCGGTATTTCCAGCCGGATTCTGATCGCTTTGGCGACAATTATCTCTTTGTGGGTCCGTCGATTGCTGACCGTAAGGATCAGGGTGACTTTCCGCTCGATGAACTGAAAGACGGCCCGGTCGTGTACATGGCTCTGGGCACGATCGTGAACAATCGTCCGGATTTATATAAGATCTGTATTGAAGCGTTGCAGGATCTCGACGCCAGAGTGGTGCTCAGCATCGGGAAACAGTTGTCCGCTTCGGATCTGGGCCCGATTCCCGACAACTTTATCGTTCGCAACTATGTTCCGCAACTCGATGTACTGCGCCACAGCGATGCTTTTATCACTCACTGCGGCATGAACAGCACAAACGAAGGTTTGTACTTCGGGGTTCCTCTGGTGATGCTGCCGCTGGTGAACGACCAACCCTTCGTGGCAAGCCGGGCCAAAGAATTGGGCGCCGGAGTGGTTCTCGATCATCAAACTTTGGATGCCGAAAAACTGCGGAATGCCGTTGAGGAAGTATTAAAAAATCCTGTCTACAAACGGAACAGCCAGAAAATCAGCAAATCCTTCCGCGAAGCAGGCGGCTACATGAAGGCGGTCGATGAACTGTTAAAATGGGTGAACTCCCACTTGATCAGCCATTAAAAGCGAGCATGTTTAAGCATAGAGAGCCAGGCCAAGGAAGCCCGTCAAACCCGTATACCCTTTTTCCAATCAACCCGTAAATCCCGGACAGATTGAAAGCAAGCGCACCAAATGTTAAAGTCAGCAAGATTTTCGTTGTGATATTAATCGCATTCTCTACCCGGACAAACCTTCAACACACAAAAAGCCCTCTTCTGCAGCGGGATCACGCTTCTGCGAAGAGGGCTTTTTGTCTCCCGACCGGTCTTCGTCCTTCCGATCGTTCAGACCCGGGCCACAGACTGACGTTCGATAATCTCGTGAGGTAAAATCCGTCCCGGCACTTCCGTTTTTGTTTCAATCATTTGCAGCAGCATTTCTGCCGCCTGCTTTCCCATCTCAAACAACGGTTGTGCCACCGTGGTCAAAGGAGGAGTGGTCATTTCCGCAAGCCGCAGATTATCATAGCCGATGACGGAAAGTTGATCCGGCACCTTGATCCCGTGCCGGAAGGCTGCAGACATGGCCCCCACAGCCATCTCATCGCTGGCTGCAAAAACGGCTGTAAACTCAACCTTTGACTGCAGCAATTGTTCCATGGCCATGACCCCGCTGTGAAAACCAAAACTGCCAAACGCAAGGAGATTCTCTTGAAACGGTATTCCATAAGCAGCCAGCGCTTCCTTGTAACCCTCAATCCTCGGTTTCCCGGCAATCGGATCCGTTTGATCCCCGCTGATCATGGCGATTTTTCGATGGCCTCGCTGAATTAAATATCGGGTTGCGTCATAAGCTGCCTGCTTGTCATCCACCTTTACATGGGGAAAGGGATACTTCTCCGAACGGGTGGAAAGCAGAACTACCGGAATCTTCATCGCCGTGAGAACCCGGAAGTATTCCTCCGTCAACACCTCACTCGTAAAAATGATGCCATCCACCTGTTTCTCCCTCAGAACCTGAAGATACTTGACGGTCCGTTTCCCGTTCTTGTCGGTGTTGCAAACCACGACACTGTGATCCCGTTCATGGGCCGTGTATTCAATGCCATGAAGGAGCTGGGAAGAAAACATGCTGGACAACTTGGGAAAAAGAACGCCAATGGTTTGTGTCCGCTTGTTGATCAGCCCGCGGGCGATGGCATTGGGTTGATAACCCATTTCTTTAATGGCTTGTAAAACCTTTTGTTTGGTCTCTTCGGAGTAACCCGACTGGTGGTTGAGCACTCTTGAGACAGTAGCAACAGAAACATTCGCTTTTCTGGCTACATCCTTAATTGTTGGTTTCATCGGCATAACCTTCCAATCTAAATAATGGGAGAAAACGGTTGCATTCAACTAAATATAAGATCTTTTCAAAATAAGCGTCAATCTTTCGAAAGCGTTCCCGCTGTTTGGCTGCCAGTCTTCCTTTCCGGTCACGCTTCCGTTCTTTCCCCGATTGCGCCGAAATTCTTTCCTGCTGTGCTTGCGGACTGCAAACAGATCCCCCAATCAACCATCTTTGCCGATTGGGGGATTTGCAAGCAGAATGCCCCTTGTTACCGTAGGAGGGACAAATCCACTTCAGGCACCAATCCTTCCTTTGCGGCCCGGCTCAACAAGGTGGAAATCGCCCCATATCCTTCTTCTCCAAGGTTGGCCGTAAACTCGTTTACGTAGAGGTTGATATGCGCCTTGGCCACTTCGGGGTCCAACTCTTGCGCATGTTGCATCACGTATTCCTGTGATGCCTCCGGATGCGCCCAGGCATATTCAACAGAAGCTCTCGTCCAATCGGCAATCGCCTTCACATCCAATGAGCGGCGGGCGATGATCGCTCCGAGCGGAATGGGTAATCCGGTGTCTTTCTCCCACCATTCGCCCAGATCAACCAACATCGACAAACCGTAGGAAGGATAGGTAAACCGGGCTTCGTGGATCACCAATCCCGCGTCAACCGCCCCGTCCCGAACCGCCGGCATGATCTCATGAAACGGCATGACAATAATTTCTCCGACACCTCCGGGCACATGTTGGGCAGCCCACAAGCGGAACAGCAAGTATGCTGTCGAGCGTTCACTCGGCACTGCCACCCGCCGGCCGGAAAGCGATTCGGGATTACGAGCATCATTTTTGCCGCCGGTCAAAAGGAGCGGGCCACATCCTTTCCCCAATGCTCCGCCACACGGCAACAGCGCATACTTGGACAACACCCATGGCAAAGCTGCGCACGAAATCTTCAACACTTCCAATCCGTCCGGTCCTGCCGCCAAATTGTTCGTAATATCAATATCCGCATAAGTAACATCCAGTTCCGGTGCACCCGGGATCAATCCGTGCACCCACGCGTGAAATACGAATGTATCATTCGGACATGGAGAAAAAGCAATCCTCATAAGATAACCTCCTGCAATACGGAAATCGTTGCTGCCAGTTTCTCTAACGCTTCATCAATGCGCCACGCTGACCGGTCACGTGGCCCGACAACATTTGAAATGGCCCGAATCTCCAAGACGGGAATACCCCGGTTTCGGGCGGCGGTCGCCACGCCAAAGCCTTCCATGCCCTCAGCGGCGGCACCCGGTACCCGCGCAGCCAATCGGGCCGCAGTCGAAGCCGTCCCAGTCACAGTGGAGACCGTGAGAACCGGACCCGCAGTAACCGGCAAACCAGCCGCACGCACGGCCTCCGTCACCCGAAGCACCAATCCTTTTTCCACCCGGAATCTCGCAGTACCGAAACCCAGCTCGTCCAGGCCGCAAAAACCTTCTTCCGTCTCTGCCCCCAAATCGGCGCAGATGATTTCCTCCGCGACAACGAGCGTACCTACTTCGGCCCGGCCGGCAAAGCCTCCGCCGATTCCTGCGCTTACCACCAAATCATACTCCGTGCGGGCCAATGCCGCCGCCGTGCTTGCCGCAGCAGCCACCGGGCCAACTCCCGCCACCAGGACATCAACATGGCTTGCACCTTTCAGACCGCGCATCACCGCCTCTCTCTCTGCTGAAACGGCTGTCACCACGAGGACGCGTTTGGCCCGACTCTGATTGTTTTTATCAGAAACAGAAGTCCCTTCCTCGTTTCGCTTCATACTGTGATCCCCTTTCTTTTCCGGCCCCGGAAGATGAGAATTAAGCAAGATCGGGAGGGGAGTGATGCCTCCTGCCCCCCGTCAGGAACGTCGGGAAATTATGGGCACCACGACCCGACCAGCCATATACATAAGAAAAAACACTTGCAACCATGCGAGTCCGGGACTCATTGCCCGGAGCATCGTTTTGCAAGTGCCGACCTTCTATAGTATATCACTCGGCACCGCTGCTTTCCACCATGCCGTTATGCGCAAACAGAAGCTTTGCCCGGCATATTCCTGAAATTCCTGATAAACAAGCGGCAAACCAACCTGTGATCCTCTTTTGGCTGATTTCCAATCGCCATCGCCGCCCGCCGGGTTCTAATCGAAATCGAGATATAGCATGTTGACATGGCCGGTCTGAAATCGATATAATTTCACTGAACGGTCAGTGAATTAAATTGATCAAACGAGGAGGGCATCGCGATGGATCAACGGGATATCCGAAGACTTGTAACAAGTGAGATCACAGGGCTTCATACGAACGAGGAAAAATACAATCCCTATTCCTGGTACAAAGAGATGAGAGCGAAATCACCTGTTTATTTTGATCAAAAACAGGGAGTATGGAATGTCTTCTTATATGAAGATGTAAACCGGGTCATTTCCGACAAGGATGTTTTCTCCAGCAAAAGATTCCAGCAGTCACGTCCTTTTCACAGCATTATTAACACGGATCCCCCGGAACATACCCGGTTGCGCTCTTTGGTAAGCCATGCCTTCACTCCGAAAATGATTGCCGGTTGGGAACCGAGAATCCGAGCGATCGCGACGGAACTTTTGGACAAGGTGAGCGGGCAAACACATATGGATCTCGTCGAGGATTTCTCTTATCCATTACCCGTGATGGTGATCGCTGAATTATTGGGTATTCCCACGAGTGACAGAAAGCAATTTAAAGAATGGTCAGATATTGTTGTATCCGGTCCGTCTTCAACAGCGGACATTCAGGAAACCATAGATCGAAGAGACAAAGCGATTAAGGAATTGATGGAATACTTTTCGCAAATTATCGAGGAAAAAAGGAAAAATTTAAAAGAAGATATGATTTCAACCCTGATCAAAGCGGAAGAAAATGAAGGGAAACTCTCAAGTGAAGAACTGTTTGGCTTTTGCATCACTTTATTGATCGCCGGAAATGAAACGACAACCAATCTGATCAGCAACGCGGTTTATTGTTTTTTGGAAAACCAAACAATTTGGGAAGAGTTGAAAAGAGATCCCGGCCTGATTCCCCATGCCGTTGAAGAAACCTTGCGCTATCGTTCACCGGTGCAGGCTATTCCGCGACGAGCCAAAACAGATGCAGAAATCGGCGGATTCCATATTAAGCCGGGTCAAATAGTATTAGCCTGGATCGGTTCGGCAAATCGGGATGAACAGAAATTCACCGATCCCGATGAATTTCAGCTCAGACGCAATCCCAATCCCCATTTGTCGTTCGGAAAAGGAATCCATTTTTGTCTCGGTGCTCCCCTCGCGAGATTGGAAGCGAAAATCGCTTTGGAGGAGTTCCTCAAACGCTATTCGTCGATTGCCCTGAAAGAGGGATATCAGCTTGATCCAGTCAATAGCAATCTCCTCTATGGTTTAAAAAGTTTGCACATTGCCGTGTCCTGAAGCCGCCGGGTTGCAGCTGTGCAAAAAAGTGTCCAGGATTACTGGACACTTTTTTTTGTGAAGAATCGCCGGTCGGTCGCGGGACCCGCTTCGACGCATTCTGATGGTTGGTCGGGGTATCCCGTTCCCCTTCCAAAGTTGCTTAGACTTTCACCCCGGGTTGTGCTGGCAAGTCATGGTCGTTTTTATGGCATAGGAGGATGCGGTTGACAAGCAGTCCAAAACCGAATACATTTTCCCTAGTGTGAGGTGAAGACCATGTCCAAGTCTGTACAAAAGGAAGGAATGACTAGCCGGGACCTTCAAGCCGCCAAACGCCGGAAACAACTTCTTCAAACAGCAAAAAAACTGTTTGCCGAGAAAGGCTACCATAATACTTCGACCAAAGAGATTAACCGGGCCATCGGAATGGCCGACGGACTGATCTATCACTACTTCCCGAAGGGTAAACTGGAAATTTTGCATACAATCGTACAAGATTCCACCGAAGGGAAGATCCAACATCTCGAAAAAGCCCTGAAAAATATGGACGCCGATATGCCCATCCGGGATATGCTGTTAAAAATCGCGCACATCATTGTAGATAATGCCGACAATGAGTTGATTGTCATCCTGATCAGGGAACAGCCTTTGTTGACGGATGAACAAACCGAATGGCTGACCCGGACGTTTGACACCGTTATCGGACAACTTAGCGTCCTGCTCGAGAAAAGGATGCTGAAGGGAGAACTTCGCCGGTTGAATTGCAAACTGATGGCCCGCCAGTTTGTCAGCAGCATACAAAGTTACCTGATCGAGCAGACGATCCTCGGTGGTGGTAAACACCGGGATCAGACAGAGTCGGACAAGCACCTGATGGAACTCATCGATTTTTTGTTGGAATGCTGGCGTTAACGATTTTCTCCCAGTTGAATCCCGGCCCTTTGCAAGCCTTGGTACCCGATGGTCGCCGGTCCGATCCTGCTGCCGTCTCCAAATCGAGGCGATCAGCGAACGGCCGGATTTGTTTTTCCATGACTGCCCGTTCCGCTCACCGTATCGTTTTCGCATCAACATTACCCGTTTCATTTCCCGCAAGGGAGCAGCGGAGCACGGCCACACGATCCCCCAATCTGAACACAGCCTGCATTTCCCCCGATTTCAATCACCGGCCCGCAAAATTCTTGCCCCAAAATCAACGTGTACTTTTGCAATCCACTGATCATGAAACACCGCACATCCGACCCACCAATTACACAGCACTTCACTTCTTCCGAGTTTTTCCACACTCCTCTAAAAAACATCCCATTTTTCATTCACCTTAATCCCTCCCTGAATCAATCTTCCCTGTTATGGAAAACAGCCGGACCGATCCCTGATCCCCTCCTGCTGTTCTTTCTTCCCGATGCATAGACACGCTCAATAATGCAAAACTATAATCATCATCCCGGCAAAATCGACCATTAAGAACTTCTGAAAGGATGGAAACCATGTCCACCAAGCATTCTGTGGTTGAAAACGCGCCATTAACGTCATTTCATAAACGGCTGACCTTGTACACGAGCGGAGGCCCTTTTTTGGATGGATACATTTTGAGCATTATCGGTGTGGCATTAACCCAGATCGAACCGGAGTTTCATTTAAACGCCTTTTGGACCGGAATGATCGGTGCCTCTACGCTGGTCGGGCTTTTTTTGGGCGGCCTGGTGTTTGGATATGTAACCGATCTGATCGGGCGTCATGTCATGTATACCATCGATCTGGTGGTGATCATGATTTTTTCCGTCTGGCAGGCATTTGCCGATGGGCCGCTGGAACTGTCCATCCTCCGGTTTTTGCTGGGAATTGCCGTCGGGGCGGATTACCCGATCGCCACCTCCCTGCTGGCCGAGTTCGCTCCCCGCAAGCACAGGGGAGGAATGTTGGGCGTTTTGCAAGCCAGTTGGTACCTGGGCGCTCTCGTCGCCTATCTTGTCGGCTATTTATTGTTACTACTGGGTTCCGGAGCCTGGCGCTGGATGTTGGCAAGCAGTGCGCTTCCGGCCTTCATTCTCATCTTCATGCGCAAGGGAACGCCGGAATCGCCCCGCTGGCTCTTGAAGAAAAACCGCATCCGGGAAGCCCGCGAAGTCCTTCAAGAAGTTTACGGAACGGATGCAGACATCCATAAATGGGAAGCGCAGGGCAAAAAAACGCGATTCAACAAGCTGTTTCAGGGCGGCTATTTGATAAGAACCACGTATATCGGCTTATTTTGGATGATTACGATTATCCCCTCATTCGCAATCTATACGTTCGGCCCTGAAATCATGGAATCAATCAATCTCAACAAACCGGAATTGTCCTTTATCGGAACGGCGGTAATCAGTTTCTTCTTTTTTATCGGCAACATCCCCGCCTTGCTCTTGCTCTACAAGATCGGAAGGCGTCCCCTGATTATCGTCTCTTTTTTGGTCATGGCCCTGGGATTGCTCCTCGTCGGCCTTTTTCCCAAGGGTCCGATCTGGATCACGATCATCGGGTTTGTCATCTATGCATTTTTCACCGGCGGCCCCAGCGTGTTAACCTGGATCTACCCCAACGAACTTTTTCCGACAGAAGTGCGTGCCACGGCGGTAGGGGTGGCCACGGCGATCAGCCGGGTCGGATCGTTCATCGGAACCTTTCTCCTCCCTTATGCACTTCGCTCGATCGGCATCGGCCCGACCGTACTGATCGGCGCCGGTTTAACTTTTATCGGTGTTCTCATTTCCATTGCATGGGCCCCCGAGACAAAAGGAAAAACCCTTGCCGAAGCCAGTACCGTGGAGTAGAAGCAGAAGCGCGATGAAAAGAGAGAAGAGGGGTGAAGTAACCCCTCCCTTTTTTATTGACTAACGATACAGAAGTTGAAAGAAGAACAATTATCATTACTTGCCAAACAGATATCGGACCTGTTTTCTCAAATTTATTATCATTGTCATTCTAAACTATATGCGATTCCGCTTACTCACCAGGCAGTTCGTGCACTTCAATACGTTGCGCTCAACCAAGCAAGTACTGTACAATCAGTCGCTGAATATTTAGGATGTGCATCGAATACAGCTTCAGAAATATTACGCCGATTATCCGAAAAAGGGCTTCTTATTCGTCAGCGTAATAAAGAAGACGAAAGGGTAGTCGAGTTGAGAGTAACAGAAAAGGGATGCCAAGCATACAAGAGCATACGGGTTTAGCACTTGATCAACTTAAAGATGTTTTGAAATCCATGCCGGAAGAAAAACAAGAGTTGATCAAAAACGGATTGGAACTTATCCTATTTTATGTAAGAAAGGGAAACAACAATGACAATCGTTAAAATCCTTATTTCCGCTATTCTTATTGCCATCGTCACTCAGCCAGCCACCTATAATCCAAAAATTAAGCGGGTGGATTGCTGCTTTTCCTATGATTAGTATGCTTTCACTAATTTGGTTAACAGTTCAAAACGAGGACAGATCAAATATTATAAACTTTCTCACGAGTATATTATGGGATTGATTCCATGTACTATTTTGTTAGCTACAGTCCTGCTCAGCCTGAAAAAGAATTTTCTGTTCCCCGCAGCCATCTTGCTTGGCATCTGTACCTGGACTTTATATACATTCATTTATCAACGGGTTGTTCAATAAAAAATAAGATGGACCCAGCGGGAGCAAATCTTCCCGCTAAAACCACCCATTCCCCATGAATCCCGTGATCTAGATGGAGAGGAAAAAACATGAAAATAGATGGACATACCCACACCCACTATTGCCCACACAGTTCTGGAAAAGAAACAGCAAAATATATTGAAAGAGCAATCGAATTAGGATTTGATATTTATGTACTGACTGAACATCCCCCCTTGCCTGCTTCGTTTTGTCGCAAGCTTCCTTATCCTGAAGAGGTGGTTACTGCATTAGCCATGAAAGAAACAGAATTGGATTCATACATAAAAGAAATGCATCAACTGAAACAAAAATACAAAGATCAAATACAAATTCGTGTAGGACTAGAGCTGGATTATTTACCTGACCAACCTGATTGGACAAAATACTTACTGAAAGAGTATGCGAATTATCTTGATGAGACTATTCTATCACTTCATTTTCTTAAAGGAACGAATGGTTGGAGATGTGTAGATTTAACCCCGGAGGACTTTGAAGAAGGTTTAATCAAATACTACGGAGATTTTCATACAGTACAAAAAGTATATTATCAAACTTTAAAAGAAGCTGTTTGTCTGTTCCACCCCACGAGTAGGCCATCTCACTTTATGTCAAAAATTTCAGCATTACTTCATTAATGGACGTCATGTTATGGAAGAGGCTAAGGAGGAAATACTTGATATTCTATCTATCACTAAGCGGAAAGGCTTATCGTTAGATTTTAATACAGCAGGGTTATATAAAAAATATTGCTTAGAAACATATCCCTCAGAATGGATTGTAAAAGAAGCTCTTAATCTCGGGATTCCACTTATTTTTGGATCTGATGCTCACGCAATGGATCAAGTAGGAAGATCATATGATCTATATGAAAAAGCAATGGATTAGCTTTACACACACAGCTCCCAATTGGAAAAAAATGTACTGTTAAAAAATAAAATAGCTCCCCGAAATACCCGGGCAACTACTTCAAATCATGGGAAAATGATTAAATATTCTTGGTTGGGCTATCCTTTTTCGCCGGAACAGTCAGAGATCCTTTAATTGATATTTAATTGAGGAGCCTGTGTATGCATGAATTAGCACCCTTACCCTAAAATGGGTGCTTTTTTAATTCATCTTGTGAAGGGGAAAAGGTAACAAAACCCAAATTCACTTCCATTCGGCGACTGCTTTGCTAGTATTTCGCTACAAATGACTTTACATCTTTAAATTGAATTGATCTTCCGTTAAGGAAGAGAATGCGATGAGCGAAAAGAGAACAAAAAGAAAAAATATTATGAAAAAAATAAGGGAAATATGGGATGATTGGAAAGTGACGAGTAATATTCTCCGGTTTCTATTCTTATTTATTGCAGCCGTCGGCTCATTTGGGATGGCTATTGGCTTTCCAAAAAATTGGTCCAGCGATATCGATGCACCCATGATCAATTCATTAGTGTCCATCTTCGTGACTGTGCCAATTACCTTATTGACCGGGGCGGAATAATTTTGGTTACCGCTTATTCGGCCAAATTGAAAGAAACTATTTCAAATTGCCCAAGTATGCGTTTCAGGCAGCGAACACAAAAAAATGACTCGAGAAACCATAACGGTAACTCCAGTCCATATACGGAAAACCCAGGGATGACACGCTCATATTCATCCTGAGCATCTGTAATGGCCAACTTAGAACGAAAACAGCGAAGCCTGCTGGATAACGGATACTTTACGCGGGGGCGCAATCCGTTTTTAGTTTAAAACTGTGAGCCTAGCACTGCCAGTACAATCTTGCGTTTCACAATGAAGAACCAGACGATAAGTACCCACAGGAACATTGGCCTCAAAATTAGCATCGGAATATCCACCGTAACGGAAAGGATAATTGGAATCCCCTACTGAGAGATACCATTCAAAACCTGAACCGTTATTTCCTTTATCTACTTGGATTTTGACATGATACCCCGCCGGAACATAAAGTGCCCTGGTTTGCTTATACACATCGCCGTAATTCATCCCCACAAAAGATGAATCATAGGTTGAAGCGGCTACCGGCGAAGCCATTAACCCGACTGCTACCAAGAAAACAAATAATCCCCCTAATACTTTTTTCATCGTGCATCCATCCTTTCTCTTCCTCAAGATTCAAAAACCTACCAGTCAGTATATATAAACCGACTAGTTGGTTTATCTTTATTTTAACCATTTTCTGTGTCATAATCAATACGCAAATTAAAAAATTACGAAAATAGGGGATATTCCATGAAACATCAAGAGATGACGGAACGTACAATTCGAAAACTGATGGACGCAGGGATTGTTTTGTTTGCCAAGTATGGCTACAGCAACACCAGTATCAACCAGATTGTTAAGGAAGCCGGACTATCCAAAGGCGCATTTTATGCTCACTTCCCAACCAAAGAGGATTTCTTGATGAAGGTGCTCCGCCATGACCTGTCAGTACTTGCCTCAAGTACAACAAGAGCTGGCTGATCAGATGGAAGAATGGCGACAAGACCTTACGCGGTTGTTTGAAGTGATGAAGAAAGAAAACTCATTGGCAGTCCGCTTGATGCAAGGACGCTGGCAACTGTCGCAATGGCATTGTTCAACGGGTACAATGTGCAACATTACATTGATGATCGGATTGACATTAAAGAAATCCTGCCAGTATTTATTGAGCTGTTACAAGTTCAATCTCCTAAAGAATGGTCAGCATTCATATAAGTTGGCCTTGGCTTACTGATGCTCAGGATAAATATGAGCTTGTCATCCCTGAGTTTCCTGTATAAACACGAATGACTTGAGTTACCTTTATGGTTTCTCAAGTCATTTTTCCGTTTTCGAACAATTAGTGGCAAAATCGGCGTTCGCTACCTCCATCCCACTGCGGACGTCCTTTTTTTCGATCCAAAGGAGGGATTTGATGCGACCACTGGTAACTTGGGAACAGTTAAGTGTGATCTTGGCCAGGATCCCTATTATTGTTGAGTCTCCTTGAAGCGGGTGATTTTTTATTTCTTCGGAAAATATTTTTCAATTCGTTTTCGTGCCTCTTCCTGAATCTTTTGATACCCCGGGTCTTCCCTCCATTCTTTGTGAATCCGCTCCCGTTCCAGTTGATGCTTGGCGCAAACGATATCCGGGTAATCAAAGCTTTCTCCACAAACCCGGCAGAAGTAGACTCGGGGCTTCATTCATCTTCTTCCTCCTCTTGGATTTGTTCCGCCATCGATAAGCTTGTTTGCTTCTTTTTTTATCCCTTCTCGATTTCTTCCCGTTCTTGTTGCAATTCTTCCTCGGTTTCTTAAATGTTCATCAGTCTGTGTTTCAAACATGTCTTATAAAAACAGATAAGGCCCACCCTCAAAAGAACCTTTGACGGCAGGACAACTGACTCACTCCCTGGAACGTTTCGATCCTCTTACCGGGGGTGTATCTATTGATACTACTCAACTTGTTCAAGCTAATGACATTAATATTGGAGAGTTTCTATCCTCCTACTGGAGGTGTATTTATTGATTCCATTGATCATGCTTTGGCGTCTTGTGCAAGGTTTTATAGTTTCAATCCTCCTACCGGAGGTGTATCTATTGATTCGACGAAGCCACCTGAGCCAAAGCGGAAGACGAAAAGTTTCAATCCTCCCACCGGAGGTGTATCTATTGATTCTGAAAACCTTTGACTCTAAAGAAGCACATCAAGTAGTTTCAATCCTCCCACCGGAGGTGTATCTATTGATTCGGCGTTCACTGTACTCCTTAATTTTATTGGGCTTATTCGTGGTTTTCCGAACATCTCCCCGATTTGCCCAGGTTTCAGGCTTTTTTGACTGGATAACCTCCGTCCAAAAAGTCTGGGATCCCTTTATTTTTGCAGACTTTGGCGTTTCCGAACAACCCTTGGGTCTTTTTCGAAGCTTCCGGTGTTCGCAAATGCCGGGAGAGAATTTTTCTTATTTTATTTTCAATTATAAGTTATCCATTTTGTTATTCGCAACCCAGCCTGACTGAAAGGACGGGGCTGATCTGCATTCCAATTTCGCCCGGGCGCAAGCAGGCATCCCGTAAAAATCCCCCCTTCGATGTTTTAATCTCTTTTGATTGTGATAATATTATTTGAAATATTATTAACAATATTCCAACCAATTATAACGAGGTCCATGATGAACTTCTCCCTTAAACCATTTTCGTTGCGGACAAAAATTAACATATTGGTGCTGCTGATCGTCGGTTTCGTGCTGATTCTGGTGATGTCGGGCCTGTCCTGTAACATTATCCAGTCGCGGTTTGAGGAAACCGGCAACCGCGCCCTTCTCCTTGCCAAAACCGTCGCCGGCATGCCGCAAATCCGGAATGCGTTTCTCCAAAAAAACCCTTCCGCGCAAATTGAACCGCTCGCCGAGGAGATTCGCAGGAGAACGGGGGCGGAATTCATCGTGGTGGGCAATATGCATCTCATTCGGTACAGCCATCCCAATCCCGCAATGATCGGCAAGAAAATGGTCGGCGGGGATAATCAATACGTATTGCACGGAAAAGAGAGCATTACCCAGGCTGTGGGAACACTCGGTCTCTCGATTCGCGGCAAAGCGCCGATTTTTGATGAACACCGGCGGCAAATCGGGGTCGTGTCCGTCGGTTTCCCCGTGCAAAATATATGGAACGATATTTTTGCTTCGATCAAGCACCTGGGGATGGTGGCCGTGATCGGACTGGTATATGGCTTTATGGGTGCACACCTGCTCTCCGGACACATCAAAAAACAGCTTTTCAACATGGAGCCTCATGAGATTGCCTTGCTCTCCCAAAAACAGCACGCGATTATGGAATCAATCCGGGAAGGAATATTGGCCGTTGACCGTCAGGGCAAAATCACCGCCTGCAATCAGGAGGCCAAGCGGCTCATCGGTCTGGAACCTGACTGTGACATCATTGGCCAACCGATTCGCCAGATTGTTCCCAATTCCCGGTTGCCCGAAGTGCTCGAAGAAGGAGTCAGCCAGTTTGATCAGCCGATGATCATCCATAACTCGCTGATCATTGCCAATCGGGTGCCGGTTCTGTTGAATGGACGGGTCATCGGTGCGGTTTCCACTTTTCGCGATAAACTGGAATTGGACAAAATGAATCAGCAATTGAATGATGTCCGTCACTACGCGGATGCCTTGCGCAGCCAGCGACACGAGTTTTTAAACCGCCTGCATACCATTTCGGGGCTCATTCAAATGCAGGAGTATGAGCTTGTACGCGAATTTATCAACCAGGTCAATGAGGAACAACAACATCTGATCGAATTTTTCATGTCTCGCATCCATGATCCAGCCGTGGTCGGAATTCTGATCGGCAAAATAAACCGTGCCAAGGAGCTTGGAATACAATTGACCGTTGATCCCTCCTCCCATCTGCGGGAGCCATGCCCTCATCGGGAGGTGGTTATCTCCGTTCTGGGAAATGCGATTGAGAATGCTTTGGAAGCGCTCGCAGAAATGCCTGACAGGAAGGAAAAAGCGCTCGTTTCCGTCTATATCAACGACCAATCCGATTCGTTGCAGATCCGGGTAACGGATAACGGCCCCGGAGTTGATCCCGAACTGGGACAGCACATTTTTGAAAGCGGGATATCCACCAAAGGAAAAAATCGTGGCTTCGGCCTGGCCATCGTCTCCCGGCTGGTAGCGAAAGCCGGGGGAAAGATTGCCATGATTTCCGCAAATTCCGGGGCGACGTTGGAAGTGAACTTGCCAAAAGAAGAGGTGGTCATCTTTGATGCCGACACCGATCCGCGCCGCCGTTGTCGACGATGACTTTATGATTGCCAGATTGCACGGCAAATTGGTCGAATCGCTCCCCGACTATCAATGGATCGGCACAGCCCACAATTATCGCGAAACGCTCGATCTGCTGGAGAAGCAAAAGCCGGACCTCCTCTTGTTGGATGTTTACATGCCGGATCAGTCCGGTCTCGAAGTTCTGCGAAGCATCCGTTCGCACAACTCTCCGTGTGATGTGATCCTTGTGACGGCGGCCAAAGAGCTGGAAGTGGTGGAAGAAGGGTTTCGCCTGGGTATTTTTGATTATTTGATCAAGCCATTTGACCTCAACCGGCTGAAAAAATCCTTGGAAAAATATTTGTTGTTCCGAACCCGCCTCGCCAAATCGAATCAAAAGTTCATCGACCAAATGGTGGTGGATGATCTCAAAAAATTGCGCTCGGTCACCCATTCGGACAGATCCTGGCAACAAAAAGGAATCGATGTTCGGACATTGGAACGGATCCAAGCTTGTCTGGCCCGGTCAAACGGGTTTCTCAGTGCCGATGAAGTGGCTAAACTGGCCGGTGTGAGCCGCTCGACCGCCCGTCATTATTTGGTCTATTTGGCGGAAGAGCAGCTCGCCGAGGAGCAGCTGGCGTACGGAACGGTAGGCCGTCCCCAGTGCTTGTATCGCCTGAAATCCCCCAAGTGACTTTTCTTCTCCAAAAACGATCAATCCACCCGGGATGAAAGTCCAAAAGAGGATTGGACAAACATCTTCCCCCCGACAGATCAGCCCCGTTGGAACAGATGTCCGGCGGGGCTGAAAACCGGGTTATTGGCCTGCTTGATTTGCCTTTTCAACGAATTCATTCGTATAGGTCTCTTCCAATTTCACGTGCGCCTGTTTCAGCTTCGGCTTAAAGGCAGACAGTACTTCATACACTTTGGCCGGGCCGTCTTCCGGCATCTTTCCGTCCGGGGAAAACATGGACATGCTGCGGGACAGCGCGCTCACATACATCTGTTTGTCCCCGGCATAATACGCTTTGGGCAGCCGGTTGGCGATTTCTTCCGGCTTATGAGTTTGCATATAATTCAGCGTCTTGCTGAATGCATTGACCAATTTTTGCACAGTTTCCGGATGGGACTTAATGTAGTCCGATCTCAAGTAAAGACAGGCCGCCGGATAATCCCCTCCAATCGCCTGCCTCGTCCCGCCGGGGGTCGACATGTCCACAAGGGGCACAGCGAGATGTTTTGCCTGCAAAAGGGAAACCGTCGGTTCGGTTGTAACTGCCAGCCCGATTCTTCCCTGCTGCATGGATGCGATCAGCGTGTTTCCGGCACCGACAGGAACGGGAATGTAATCTTTTGACGTATATCCACCCTTGACAACAAGATAATTGGCGAGAAAGTTGGTGGAAGCCCCGAGCCCGGTCACGCCGATTTTCTTGCCCTTGAGATCACGAACCCCCTTGATTCGGTCTTTGTCCTTATTGTCAACCATCAAGGTTTCACCCGGGGTGATCCCCAACTGAATGACTGACTTCAGGTATTTTCCCTTCGACTGCAAATCGATCGTATGATCATAGAAACCGACCACGGCATCAACCTGTCCGGCAACGAGCGCCTCCTCCGCCGATTGCCCGGATCCTTGGTTAATCAGTTCAACATCAAGCCCTTCCTGTTTGAAATAACCCAGATTTTCAGTCAGTTTCGCCGGCAGGTAGATGATTTTTTCCATCCCGCCAACCATAATCTTGATTTCGGGCGGCCCGGAACCCTCCGGATCGGAAGAACTGCAACCGGTTGTCAATAAAGGGAGCATCCCGATCAGCGTTAAAACGGCTGCCAGTCTTTTGGTCAGAATCTTTCTCACTTCATTTCCCTCCCTTTTGGATGATTTACTCCTGCTTTACATGACGCCAGGCGATAAACCGCTTTTCCAGACAACCCACAGCCCAGTCGGCGATCAGCGCGGTAACCGAGAGCAGAACCATGGCCGCAAATACCCCGGTTGTGTCAAACGCCCCCTGCGCCTGGGAGATCAAAAAGCCGAGTCCTTTGGTTGCACCGATGAATTCCCCGACGACCGCCCCGACCAGCGCAAAGCCAAAACTGGAATGCAGGCTGGAGAGAATCCAGGTCAGCGCCGAGGGGATAATCACATGAAAGGCCAGTTGTTTTTTGTTGGCGCCAAGGAGCAGGGCATTGTTCACCAGATTTCTGTCCACTTCGCGGACTCCCTGAAATGCGTTGAAAAAGACCACAAAAAAAGTGAGAGTTACACCCAACGCAACTTTGGAGGACATATCCAGCCCCAGCCACAGAATAAAAATCGGCGCCAGGACTACCCGGGGCAGAGCGTTTAACATTTGAATGTAAGGACCGAAAATAACGGACAAAACTTCGCTCATGCCAAGGGCATATCCGGCAATCACCCCGAGAATCACTCCAAGCACAAAAGAGATGATCGTCTCTTCAAACGTGACGAGAAAATGGATGTACAACGGTCCCTGGCTCGTCCCGTTCTGAAACCAGTCCGCAATTTGCAGCAAAATCACCTTGGGACTGGAAAAGAAGAACGGGTCGATGATTTTCCAATCGGCCAGCAGCTGCCACGAACCGACCACCAGAACAAATACGGCAGCTTGCAAGGCCAAGTTGCGAAAGCGGCGTTTGACCGCCTTGGCCCGCATTTCGCTCCGCCGGGAAACCTCCTCAACCGAAGCGGTACTACCTGGACTGATAAGATTGCTCATAGCTGATCATCACCTCGTCGCGCAAATCATTCCAGATTTTCTCGTGCAGTTTCAGAAACTCCGGGTCGAAACGGATTTCGGACACATTTCGCGGCCGGGGCAGATGAATGCGGTAGTCTCCTTTAATGGTTGCCGATGGCCCGGCAGTCAGGACGATAACCCGATCGCTCAGGGCAATCGCTTCCTCCAGATCATGGGTAATAAAAACGACGGAGGCCGATGTCTCTTCCCAAATCGTCAGCAATTCATTTTCCATCAATGAACGGGTATGAACATCAAGGGCGGAAAACGATTCATCCATCAGCAGGATTTGCGGTTGCACGATCAGGCATTGCGCCAAAGCAACCCGTTTGCGCATCCCGCCCGACAATTGGTGCGGGTAATGCTTTTCAAATCCTTTCAAACCGACCCGCTCTATCCACACTCTTGCCTCATCATAAGCTTCAGCCTTGCTAATTCCGCGTAGCCGAAGGCCGAGCGATACGTTATCTATCACCGTTTTCCAGGGAAAGGTATTGTCGGTTTGAAACACACAAGCAGCTTGTTTGTTCAACCCCTGCAGCGGTTCCCCCTGAATTTTGACCGTGCCGCCCGTCGGCTGTTCAAACCCGGCGATCAATCCCAATGTCGTCGATTTGCCGCATCCCGTCGGCCCGACAAACGAACAAAATTCCCCTTTGGCCATCCGCAAATGGAGATCCCGCAAAACGGTATGAACTTCACCGGAAGGTTTGACATACTCTTTCGTCACCCCGGCCAGTTCAATCATCGGCGGCTCTGCACCGCCCGTTTGTTCATTTTGGATTGGATCATTTTCCGCTAAACGCAATTTCCATCCTCCTCTCCTGTACGAAAGCGCTTTAATTTGAATTCTATATAACATTCTTATTGTTTTGTATATTTAGTCGAAAAGTGTGAAATAAACAATAAAAGAAATTTTGTTGATTTTGCCGATGAAAGAAACCATTTAAAAAGCCGAAATCCAAGCGGGTTGGAAATCGGCTGTCGGAATTACCGTAAGGTTCTGATCACTTCCAGATCATTTGTCTTCGTTTCGGAAACGGAAAGCCATGCCCGATCATTTCGCCAGTTTACTTCGACCGGGGTTTCAAAAAAAGCAGACAGGTTGGAACTGTTTAATACGGTCCGCGTTTCTCCTTTGGCAAAGACACGGCCCCGGCGAAGCAACAAGGTATGGGTGAAGATCGGCAGTATTTCCTCAATGTGGTGAGTCACAAACAGCAGATGAGGGGCATCTGAACTTTCGGCCAGCTGACGAATACTGGACAGCAATGCCTCTCTGGAGAGAAAATCAAGCCCGTTGCAAGCTTCATCCAAAATCAACAGTTTGGGTGAAGCCATCAAGGCGCGGGCAATGAGCAGCTTCTGTTTCTCCCCTTGGGAACAGGTTTGATAGGAACGGTCGAACAAATGGCCGCACTCCAATTGCTCCATCAACTGACGGGCTCGTTTCACATCATTTTCGCCTGTTTTTTCGTACAGACCGATCGAGGCGAACTTCCCGCTGAGCACCACATTTTGCGCCCGCTCCCGTCCATTGATTCTCTCTTGCAGAGACGAACTGACCCAGCCGATCGACTTCCGCAGTTCTCTTAAGTCAACTTTGCCAAACGGGTGGCCCAACACGCTGATTTTTCCTTGCGAGGGCCAGAAATAACCGTTTATGAGATTGAGCAATGACGTTTTCCCCGACCCGTTCAGCCCCAATATCGCCCAGTGCTCACCTGGTGAAACCTTCCAGTTGACCTGATGGAGAATCGTCTGATCTCCCCTTCTCCAAGTAACATCGTTCAGTTCAATGATGGCCGCCAATCTTGATCTCTCCTTTTCCGGTGAAAATCCCATCGCAAGCCGGGGCATGGGAACCCCGCTCCCGTTTTGCTCAGTCTCTATTTCGGTTGTTCCGAAAAGACACAAAGATGTTCCTCACTTGTTTCATTAACAACCTTACGAAATTATTCGTTATGATATAATATTCTCCCATTTTTAACAACAACCCAAAAGGCTGAACAAGCGGAGATTTAACAAAATACGGGACACTGATTCATTTTCACACATACACTGAATATTGCGAATATAACAAATCTGTAATAGTATAATAACATGTCGCTATAAAAATAGTTTCAATCCAAAAATGAAATTCCCCAACCAGGTAACTGCGAAATACTTCCAAAGGAGGCGGTGGAGATTGAACAACACGCTCCCAAACCGGCGTTGGCTTCGCATTATTCCCCCTGCAATTTTGGTATACATCGTAGCTTTTATGGACCGCACCAACATCGGATTCGCGATGGCGGGCGGAATGGATCGGGAGCTCGGGATGACAACTTCCCTATCCGGACTTGCTGCCGGAATTTTTTTCGTCGGGTATATTATCCTCCAAGTTCCCGGCGGAATCATTGCCGAAAAAGGAAGCGCAAAAAAGTTTATCGCCTGGACGATCATCGCCTGGGGCACACTGGCCACCGTGACCGGATTTGTGCAAAACGCGACGCAATTGATGATTCTCCGGTTTCTGTTGGGAGTTGCTGAAGGTGGGGTTTGGCCGGCGATCCTGGTTATCATCAGCCACTGGTTTCCCAACGAAGAGCGCGGGCGAGCCAATGCGTTCTTCATGATGAATATTGCAATCGCTTCCATTATTACCGGCCCTTTGTCCGGATGGATCTTAAGTATTTGGAACTGGCGCATGGTGTTTATCATTGAAGGGATAATTTCACTGGCTTTGATCTTCGTCTGGCTCCCTCTGATCAGTGACCGGCCGCAAGATGCGAAATGGATTTCCGAACAGGAACGAGACTATTTGGTGAAACGCTGGCGTACGGAACAGGAGTTGCTCAAGGCAAATCCGCAAGGCCCCGCCTCATTTGCGGAACTCTTCGCAAATAAAAACATGTGGAAGTTAATTCTGATTTATTTCTGCTATCAGACCGGTATTTATGGCTTTACCCTGTGGCTTCCGACCATCATAAAGCAATTGACACATGCGGGAATGGGAAGTGTCGGGATTCTGTCCGTTTTTCCGTACATCGCAACGATGATCGGGCAATACCTGTTCGCAACCCTGTCCGACCGGAGCATGAATCGAAAACTGTACACAGGGTTGCCGTTACTGGGTTTTGCGCTCTGTTTGCTGTTATCCGTTCAATTCCAAAGTCAGATTTGGGTATCCTTTGCCTTTCTGGTTGGATGCGGATTTTTCCTGCAGGCCGCATCCGGCGTTTTCTGGGCCATCCCTCCGGTTCTCTTTTCGGCCAATGTTGCCGGGGCAGTGCGGGGAGGAATCAACGCACTCGGGAACCTGGGCGGTTTCCTCGGTCCGTATATCGTGGGCTGGCTGACTGCTTCCTTCAGCCCCGAAGCAGGAATATACGGGTTGATTCTATTCCTGGCGACAGGATTTCTCCTGACACTTTCCTTGCCGGAAGCGACTACTGGTAAATAGTCAGAAAATTGAAACTGATGGGCATCGGGGTAAGAACAAACATCTTCCGGAGCAGAATTAAAAAAGTCCTCTCCCCAAAAACACCGGGGAGAGGGCCTGCTTTTCCTTCGGACTTCTTACTCCGCAACGTCCAAATTCGTTCACCGATGGCAGCATGGAAAAGAAAAGATCCGGAAAAACGATGAGAGAACCGGGGATGGCCCAAAGCTCTTTACACATCAAGATCATGATGGTCCCTGCGAATCCAGAAAGGACAAACCGAATATTTCGTATTTATCATCCTTCTCTTCCCTTATGTCGGACTCGGCAAATGATCAAATGAATTCTTATTAATACCCGGCATGGTCCATCACTCTGCGTAAATCAGTCACAAACTGCATAAAATATTCTTCCTAATTTTGGCTGCCGGCAAAGTCTTTCAGATCAGAATCATTGGATAATGAGTCATACAATCCTCTCAAATCATCGACAAGAACCTTTTTCATATCCGCTTTGGTAATCGATTGATCCATCCTGCATTCATTGACGAGGGTCTGCAATGTTTCTTGAAGGTCAAGGTGATCATAGGACGGATGAGATAACAAAAACTTTAAATCATAAAGATCTTTAAACCTGGGTCTGACAATCGTTTGATGCAACTTCCAAGCAACCTGGACCGAGAGGGGGATGGTGTACGGAACGATGAAACGATCTCCATAAACGGTCCGATACTCTAACGGAACAGGTTTGACGTCCAATTCCAAGTTAAACGAAATATCCAGAAAAACGGAATCATATTCATCATAATCCTCATCAGGATCTCTTGGCTCATCTGTGAAATAATAAGCAAGATATGTATTGACTGTCGGAAAATCATCTGCCATGGCATAGTCTATGTTTCTCCAATATCCATATTCTTGAAAACTCACAAACTTGATTCCGTCGTTCAAATCCATTTCTGTCACTTGAGTCATCCAATTTGTGAAAGTTTTATAGGCTTGATTGACATCTGTGATTTTCTCCAAATACAAAAAGTCGATGTCTCCAACATACCGAATATCCGGATTCTCCAAATATTGTCTCGTTAACAGGCTTCCTTTTAATGCAAATGGCATATCCACCAGTGATATCCTTCTCAAAAGCGCCTCCATCACAACCAGTTCGATTTCCGTCCAATCCATATCCTTTAAATTTTCCCGACTGATCACGATTCTCTCTCCCTGTTTTCATGAAACCTCTCACGAAAGCCATCCACGATCCAATTCTTCTCTGCTGTCGTAGATACATAATTCATATTGTTCTTTTACAAATTCAATGCCATTTCCCTTTAAAACAGAATGGATCTTCTCTACTCTCTCATAGAATTTTTCCTTACTTTCATATTCTCTGACGGTTATAAATCGCACTTTTCCATTGGCATTTAAAGAGTTTCTGGAAAGATGCCCGCCCAGACCTGCGCACAAATTCTTTACCATGGCAACATCATCAACCTCAATTTTTCCATGCCATTCAAAGTAAGGCTTAGAATGCTTGGTCAGTGGTTGATAAAAGTACTGTTCTTCATTTGGAGACGTCTCTACTTTTTTTCTCATGATGGTGAATCCATTTTCTTGAAACTTGGTTACAATCTTGTCGACTTCTTTATTCGCTTCATGAAAATCCGTCCTTTTAATCACTCCCGTAAACATTGGCTGACGGATGTAATCTCCTTTATCCAAGACGATCATTAGAGGTTTGACCTGTTCCGATTGACAAAGCCTTATGAATGCATCCCTTTCAGCAGGGCTTAAATCCTGGACTGTAATGTGAAATTCAAATTCCATTGGTCTCACTCCTGGATATATCTTTCATTATGTTTGCGCCATTTTTTCATTTTAAAAATAATAAAAAACATTTATCAAGAACAGTCAATTTTGGAATTTTGAAGGCTCCCCAGCCCATTTGAGTCGTGTAAATGATGAAAATGGAGCAGAGGCAATTATACGTCAGGGTATTTGCCACATTGCGTCAAGCACGTTGCTTTCATGGTCTTTGGCTTCGGATGCACTTTCCAACAGATCGATATGATGTAGGATTACAGCGCGGATCGGCTCCAATTCCGCCTCTGCTCACTGCTCGTCCAGGATCAGCCCCCCCTGCCAGGCGTTTGCAATCTCTTTCGGGTATTCCTCTTTACTTTGTCTGACAAGATCTTCCGTTTGGATCAACCAGCTGCGCTTATCACGGTCCCGACGTTGCCTTCTTTACGATCTCCATATCCATTCCTCCCCGGATTGGTGCGGGAACGGCCAACCCGATCTGTCCATGTGTATCATTCTCAACCCCGGTTTAGAGAGAATCAGCATCGGTCAATTCTCCATAAAAGGGAGTGATTCAACTTTTTTCAGGCACCTCCGGCAAAATCGTTGATCTTGGCCAAAATCACCCCGTCACTTGGACACTTGCAAGATCACCTTGTTCGCTTGGCGTTCGGCGAAGAGCCGATATCCTTCCGGCGCTTTCTCCAGAGGCAGACGATGGGAAACAACCACCGTCGGATCAATCCGTCCACCCTGCACCAGTGCCAGCGTCGTATCAATGTCACGGTGGATATTGGCAACTCCGAGGCGAAACGTCACATCTTTCACCAAACTGGCCATCAACGGATAGGCAAAGGTATCTTCCGCTGTAATGCCCACGGCGGATATGCGCCCGCCCCCGCGAACAAGCTCAAACCCCAAAGCAAGCGTGGCTGAACCTCCAACTGCTTCGATCACAACGTCCGCCCCTTCACCGTCGGTCCATTCGCGGATTTTTGCTTCCGCATCCATCTCCTTTGAGGGAACCGGGATCGCACCCAGCTGCGCGGCCAGCTCGGTCCGCTCTTTGACGAGATCAACTGCGAAGACCCGGGAAGCTCCCAGAGCAAAGGCACTCTGAACTGCCATGATCCCGACCGGACCGCAACCGATCACGGCAACGTTTTCTCCGGGCTTCAAGCCGCTGTTCACAACGGCTCCGTAGGCAGTGGTCAGAATATCTCCGGTAAACAACGCCTGTTCATCGCTCAACCCATCCGGAACCCGTCGCAGGGTATAGTCCGCATACGGAATACGCGCGAATTCAGCCTGTGTCCCATCCAAATTACCGAAGGCCACGCCGTAGCCCAGTACACCTCCAAACCGACACTGGTTATAGTGACCACGCCGGCAGGTTCGACATTTGCCGCAAGCAACGTGAAAGGCTCCAACCACCCGGTCCCCCCGTTTGAAACTTTGCACTTGTGGCCCCACTTCTTCGACTACCCCCACATACTCGTGTCCGATGATCGCTCCCGGCATCATCCCCGGGATCGTGCCGTGATAAAGATGCAAATCGGATCCGCAAATCGCCGCTGTCGTAATCCGCACGATCGCATCAGCAGGTTCCTGTATCACCGGATCCTTCACTGTCTCAACCCGCACATCACCCACGTCGTGAAATATGACCGCTTTCATCCGCGTTTAACCCCGCCTTTTATTTGAATATAAATTCATATAAATCTACCTATATTTTATTATATTAAGAATATTTATACAACTAAGTTCATCCCGTCTTGTTCCATGTCGATATTTTTTGCAAATTTGCAAAAAAGCCTTGTCAAGAAGTGACTCACTAAGATAAAATAGCATCAAGACTATTATATAACAGATTAAAAAATCAGATATTGTAATATTACAACAACTGACCAATGGTTTCATACAACAGCGAAATATAAAAAACCGAATCAGGGGGAATGAACCGATGAAAAATGACGTTTTCCAGCGTGATCGCTTTTCCCAACAGAACATAAAAGGGAAAATTTTGCCTCCCGGAACACCCTTTATCCCTCCCTTCACTCCCCTTCCGGAGTGGCAGTATGCTTACCGGGTGATCATCTGCCAAAACGACCAAAGCTGCCGCCAAATAAAAGCCGTCAGAAAAATCGTCCCCGTTGCCAAACCGAAACCAGGCCAAGTGTTACTGTACATGCTGGCAAGTGAAGTAAATTTTAACGAGCTTACCGGGCTGGCCCATGAGAACCAACCGGAATTCACCGTAACCGGTCACCGCGGTCTGGGGCTGATCGTGGCAACCGGCGATGACGTAAAACGGGACAACGGGCTGAAAGTCGGAGATATGGTCACTGTTCATCTGGTGAAAAATCCGATACCTTCCGCCACAAACACCAATGGCCCGGAAACCAGGCTGATTACACGCCTGCTCGGAACCCATCAGCAGTTTGCCCTTTCCCCCGTCACGCAGGTTACCCTCCGGAATCGCCTGTGGGAAAGTTATTGGAAGCAAAAAGAGCTTGCCATCAAGATTATCCCCTTTGCAAACCTTGAAAACGAGCAGGACGGACTAGATGACACAGATCTCTGCATCATCCGGCATGCGATGCCTCGCCTGGACCTGACGGACAGCCATGAATTGTTCCAAGCATGGAAGGCATAGTTCCAAACAGGCTAAACAGGTGCAATGATCGGAGCGATCATGGGTTTTGACACGGGAACAGATGATTAAAAAAGTGGTGATTCATGCAATGAACATGAATCACCACTTCAGCAAACCACTGCTCTGAAGATTTTTACTGAACGTTCATCCACCGGGTTTTTGATACGACATGAACGCTTCCTGTCGTCGGATGCGCCTTCAAACTCCGGAATACGCCAAGAAACCGCCATCCACCGGAATAGTAATCCCGGTGACAAATCCGGACATGTTTTCGTCCGCCAACCAGAGCAGCGTTCCCAACAGGTCTTCGGGGGAACCGAATCGTCGCATCGGTGTATGAGACAGGATTTTCCGCGAGCGTTCGGTCAGGGAGCCATCTTCATTCAAGAGGAGACTGCGGTTTTGTTCCGTCAGAAAAAAACCGGGGGCAATGGCATTGACCCTGATCCCGACATCAGCCATATGAACGGCCAGCCATTTCGTGAAATTTTCGATTCCCGCTTTCGCCGCACTGTAAGCCGGAACCTTTGTCATGGGGCTCGGTGCGCTCATCGACGACATATTGATCACAATGGCCCCTTTTCTGCTGATCATTTTTCGCGTAAAAACCTGAGTCGGAATCACCGTTCCCAGCAAATTCAGGCTGAACACATATTGAAATCCTTCCGGGCCCAAGTCGAAAAATGTCTTCACTTCCTCCTGCCCGAGATCGCTGATCTTCAGCGTTTCATGTGTTGTAATGCCCTCGGGGTGGTTTCCGCCGGCACCGTTGATCAAAATGTCACAAACGCCCAATTCCTCCGTCACAATCTTTTCCGCCCGCTTGACGCTTTCCGCATCCAGGACGTCGCAGGAAACAGCAATCGCTTCACCGCCCGATCTTCTTATCTCCTCCGCGACTTTTTCACCTTTCTCCCGATTGCGATTCAAAATCGCGACCTTGACTCCTTGCCTGCCGAGCTCCCTGGCCATCGCGCTGCAAAGGACGCCGCTGCCGCCGGTGATCACGGCCACCTTTCCCTTTAAATTCCCGTTGACTGGCAGCATCTTCTTCCTCCTCCTCTTTTCGTGAAGATGTGTTGCAGTCCGGTTCGCGGATGATCAAATGCTTTCTCAGCAAGGAATCCCGGATATCCCACAGTGTTCCGTCATCCTTGCCCGTAGTACGCGTGCACACCATGTTTGCGCAGATAATGTTTATCCAGCAGAAATTGGCTGACCGGGGTAACCGCCGGGTTCAGCTGGCAGGTATGGAAGGATATTTTGGCGATTTCCTCCAGCACGACGGCGTTGTGAACGGCATCTGCAGCATCTTTTCCCCAACAGAAGGGCGCGTGCTGGTATACGAGAACGCCGGGTATCTTCGCCGGATCAATCTCCTTCTCCTGAAACGTTTCAATGATGACCTTTCCCGTTTCGTGTTCATACGCCCCCTGAATCTCATCAGAGGTCATTTCCCGTGTACAGGGAATCTCTCCATAAAAATAATCGGCGTGCGTGGTTCCAAGCACAGGAATCGGCCTGCCAGCCTGTGCCCATCCCGTCGCCCAAGGGGAATGTGTGTGCACAATTCCGCCGATCACAGGAAACGCTCGATATAAGGCCAAGTGCGTCGGAGTATCGGAAGAAGGTTTCAACTTCCCTTCCACCTGATTTCCATCCAGATCAACAACGGCCAGATCCTCGATCTTCATCTTTTCGTAAGGTACCCCGCTTGGCTTGATGACGACCAGCCCCTTCTCCCTGTCGATTCCGCTCACGTTCCCCCAGGTAAAAGTGACCAAACCGTGGAGAGGAAGCTGCTTATTGGCTTCCAGAACCTCCCGTTTCAGCTGTTCGAGCAACTCCGGTCCCTCCTCTGAAGCTCTATTCGTTCTCCGCTCCTTCGCTCGGCGCAGACCGATCTCCGTTTGCGGTTGCCGTTTTCTTGATCCGTTTCAGTCTTTTCATCACGTTATTTTCACCGCGGCCAAAGTAGTCGTAAAGTTTTTTGTACTCTTGATACAGCTTTTCGTAAACGGCTGCATGTTCCGGCAACGGCTTATAATACTCATCTTTTACTTTCGCCATTTTCCTCGCCGCCTCAACAATCGAATCGTACCCGCCCCGCTCCTTTCCGGCCGCCACTGCTCCAAACATGGCGGCTCCGAGGGCCGGCGTTTGCGCTGAGGCCGAAACGCGGATTTCCATGTTAAGCACATCGGCATAAATTTGCATCATCAGGCGGTTTTTTTCCGCAATGCCACCCGCCGCGTAAAGTTCATGGATGGGAACCCCGTGCTCCCTGAATGTTTCCACAATCATTCGGGTGCCATAGGCAGTCGCTTCGATCAGGGCGCGGTAAATTTCTTCCGGCTTCGTATGCAGGGTTGCTCCGACAATCACTCCGGTCAAATCGGCATCGACCAGTGTTGAACGGTTGCCGTTCCACCAGTCGAGCGCGATGAGACCGCTTTCACCGGGGTTCAGGAGGCTCGCCTTTTCCGTGAGTAGCTGGTGAATATCAATCCCCCGCTCTTTGGCTTCTTCCATATAACGGGCGGGCACACCGTTTTCAACGAACCATTCAAAGTGGTCTCCGACACAGGATTGCCCTGCCTCATAGCCGATCAGCCCCTGAATCACCCCGTCTTCAACTGCTCCGCAGATCCCAGGAACAGCCTTTTTTTCTTCACCGAGCAAAATATGGCAGGTGGAAGTGCCCATGATCATCAGCATTTTGCCCGGTTCGGTAATTCCCACAGCCGGCGCCGATACATGTGCATCGACATTGCCTACGGCCACGGCCGTTCCGGGCTTTAATCCCGTTAATTTCGCTGCCTCCGCCGTAAGTTCGCCCGCCTTGGAGCCGATCGGATAGAGATCCGTACTCAATTTCTCTTCAACGAGTGTTGCCAGACGCGGATCGAGTGATTGAAAGAACTCCCGGGACGGATACCCTTCTTGTTTATCCCAAATCGCCTTGTACCCGGCTGTGCAACTGTTCCGCTTCACTTCTCCCGTGAGCCTGGAAACCACCCAGTCGGTCGCTTCAAGCATCTGATCCGCCGCTTCATAAACCTCCGGAGCTTCATTCAGGATTTGCCAGATTTTCGGGATCAGCCATTCGGAAGAAATCTTGCCCCCATACCGCTGCAAAAATTTCTCTCCCCGCTGCTTTGCAATTTCATTCAAGCGATTCGCCTCTTCCTGCGCGGCATGATGCTTCCATAACTTCACATAACTATGCGGATTCTTTTTAAATTCTTCCTTCATGCACAACGGAATCCCGGCGGCATCAACCGGAAGCATGGTGCAGGAAGTGAAATCGATTCCAATCCCGATCACATCATCAGCTGAAACCGCCGCTTTCTGCAATACTTCCGGGATGGTGACCTGCAAAACCTCCAGATAGTCCGCAGGATGTTGCAGAGCCCAATCCGGCTCCAATTTGGTCATGCCATCCGGCAAATATCGATCGATTACCCCATGGGTATACGCTTTGATCGCGGTTGCGATTTCCTTTCCTGTTTCCACTTCCACCAGCACGGTTCTCCCTGACAGGGTGCCAAAGTCAACACCAATGCTGTATTTCATACATCTCCTCCCCTCCGGCGATCCGAATGCACCGGTTTACACACTCACGGACTGCTTCTTTATCGTTCTCCATTGTTCCGAATGATCCGTCTGTTTCTGCGATTCCGGATCCCCCCAACCGGGATGGCGGGGCGCAAGTTTCGTTTCCTCCATCGTCCCGCGCCTCACGCCCGCCGGCTTTGCAACTGAAGCATGTCGTTTTTTACTTTGTACCGCCCCATTTTCCCGTGGAACTTCTCACAACCAATTCCGGCTGAAAGACGAACGACTCGATGGCATGACCCCGGTCTCCTTTTTCAACCGCTTCGATCAGCAATTTGGCGGCCATCTCCCCCATCTGCATCTTCGGATGCTTGATCGTGGTCAACTTCACTTCGGATGCTTCTGCCAACAAAGAATCGTCGTATCCGACAACCGAAATGTCCTGCGGCACCTTCAAAGCCAGCTCGCGGATCACATCGAGAATGGAGAGAGCGATTTCATCGTTATAGCAAAAGACGGCTGACGGCCTGTCTCTCTCCCTCATCAAACGGGCAAACGCCATTCTCGGTTTTTCCTCTTTTTCTTCTGTTCCATAGGAAATGACCATTCCGGGCTGAACTGGCAATCCGGCCTCCCTGTGCGCTCTGAAAAAACCTTTCATCCGTTTGATGCCTTGCAGATCATCTGTCTTAAACAACCCGGCAATCCTCCGATGACCAAGCTCAATCAGGTGCCTTCCCGCAAGGTAACCTCCAAGCTCATCATCCATCGTCACACTGGGCGGTTGCAGATTGGGATAATAAGCATTAATCATGATATAAGGAATGCGCTTTTGTTCCAGGGTCAGGTAATAATCAAGGTTCTCATTGTACAGGGCGGTCTTGGTCGGCTCCAGAATCAGACCGTCCACCTGTTTATCCAGCATCATCTGCAAACACTCTTTTTCATCTTCCGGCCGGTTGTTGGTACTGGCGAGCAAAATGCCGTACCCCTTGGTGTTTAAATATGATTCCGCTCCACGTATAATGGACGGAAAAATGTAATCCGATATATATGTGGTGATAATTCCGATTATTTTGTTGGATCTTTTTCCCGGAAAACCGTTGTAAAATGTCCCGCGCCCCTGCTCTCGGTACAGCCAGCCCTCATAAACCAAATCTCCGATCGCCTGGCGGATGGTATGCCGGCTGACCTGAAACAAATCAGCCAGTTCATGTTCGGATTTGATTTTTTGATGCGGCTTGACTTCCCCGTTAACCAGCCAAGCTTTAATCGTTTCTTTTACCTTGCTCCGTTTTGTGGCCATATTTTCCACCTTTACAATGAATTAGTCACACAGCCAGTATACCATACAGGAAAGCAGCCCCGACCCCGCAATATCACCCAATGAACAGGCGCGATTCCGCCACGGCGACCTTCAGGCTTACAGCCGTTTCCGAACCGTTGACCCTCCATCGCTATCGCTTACGCTTTTCCAACGCCTCAATGGGTTCTTTCCGAAACTGACGTTTCCTTCATTTTCGCCAAACCCACTCTCTTTCGAAGCGAAGCCGCCAAGAAAACCAAACCGAAGAGGAAAATCACAATTCCCCACCAGAGGTTGATGTTCCAACCGTGGAGCACCGCTTTCTGCGGATTGTAGAGAAATCCGTAAACCCCGAGAATCACCCCGTAAATCACGAAGAGAAGGCCAATCAGAAACCGAAGGTCATAAAACAGACTTGAATCTTTCATCGGAAGCCCTCCTACCAGAACCAGATATTAAAGCCGATAAAGAAGAGACAGAGGATTAAGGCGATATAACCGGGACGCTTGTACCAGGCAAGATCGTCATAGGTCGGGTACGCCCCGCGGCTGTATACGACTCCTTTCAGCTCTTCCGCCGGCTTCTGTTTGGTGAAGAAACTGACCAGGACGGTGATCAGGAAGGCAACCAGCCATGCCCACCAGGCACGCCAGAAATTGCCCGCCTGCGGACTGGAATAAAAGTTGTCGGGAAGAGCCACGTACAGGATCAATGCTGTGGCAATACCTGAAACCAATCCCCAAAATCCTCCCCAGGGCGTCGCTCTTCTCCAAAACATTCCGAGCAGGAAGGTGGCGAACAAGGGCGCATTGAAGAACGAGAACAATGTCTGCATATAATCCATCACACTGGGAAAATCAGCAGCTACATAAGCAGCGCCGATGCTGATCAGGACACCGACAATAACGGTCCACCGACCCATTTTGACATAATGTTGGTCACTGGCCCGTTTATTGATGTAAGCCTGATAAATGTCATATGTCCAGACTGTGGTGAATGCGGTTACATTTCCCGCCATGCCGCTCATGAAACTGGCCAGCATCGCGGTCAAACCGAGCCCCAGAATACCCGGGGGGTAATACCGTTCAATCAGGAGAGGCAAAGCCAGATTGTAGCTTGGCCCGTCCGGCTTGCCGATATCGGGAAAGATGACGGCGGCTATTAAACCGGGGATGATGACCAGAAAAGGGACAAGCATTTTGAAGAAAGCGGCATAAATCGGCGTATTTTGTGCAGAACGCATGTTTTTGGCGGCGAATGCCCGTTGCACCACGAGAAAATCGGTTGTCCAGTAGCCGAAGGAAATGACAAATCCCAGTCCCAGCACCACACCAAGCCAGTTGATGCCCATCGCATTTTCCCCGTTGCTCCCCAGATTGGACCACAGGTGGGTAAAGCCTTCAGGAAGGCGATGCGCCATCCCGGCCCATCCTCCCAGTTCGTGCATGCCCAGAATCGGGATCAGCAAAAGACCAAGCCAGATGAGGAAGAACTGGATCACTTCCGTAAAGATGGAGGAAGTCAATCCGCCCAACCCGACGTAAATCAACACCACGACCGCGGAAATCAAAATGCTGGTATTGATCGACCAGCCAACCAGAACCTGAAGAATCAGCGCCATTGAGTAGAGGCTGACCCCTGACAGCAAGACTGTCATAACGGCAAACGTAATCGCATTGACAGCCCGGGTCGCCTCATTGTAACGGATTTTCAGATATTCCGGCACTGACCGTACCCGGGAAGCATAGTAAAAAGGCATCATGTACAGGCCGAGAAACAACATGGCCGGAATCGCACCGATCCAATAGAAGTGGGAAGTCAGCATGCCATACTCGGCACCGTTGGCCGCCATCCCCAGCACTTCAATCGCCCCGAGGTTGGCCGAGAGAAAAGCGAGGCTGGTAATCCACGTTGGAATCGATCGGCCGGACAGGAAGAAATCATCTCCCGTCTTCATGCGATTTTTCAGTAAAAACCCAATCCCGAGAACAAAAACGAAGTAGATGGCAACAATGAAGTAATCTATGAGACTGGCATTGAGCAAAGCGTGCTTCATATCGGTTCCCCCTGTCCCCTTCTCAAAAGAAAATTACCCTCTGTGATGATAGACGCTCCAACCCAAATACTTGCCCATAGCCTCTTCCAACGCTTCTGCCGTCTGGCTCAAATTGACGGCCACATGGTGCTCAAAGCCCCGTTCGCAGATGTACCGTAACAACCCCTGCAGGTTGGGAATCCGGACCACTCCATACCCGCCGAAGGTCAAGAGGGGATCGTTTGTCAGTTCTCCCTCACCCACATAAGCTTCCAGCTTTCCGCTGAGGTCATTGGTTGAAACCCGTGCATAGGTGAAAGCTCCCGGCTTAACCCGTCCAACTACAGTACCGTAAGTATTTTCCTTGCCCACAGTTCCCGCGATAATCTCCTGATAGTCCATCGATGCTTCAGCAAATACATCTTTGGGCAGGTTGCTGCAATGGAAGATCACGGCTTTATCCGGATCATCGCCATAGTTGTTATTCCAGTCAACAATTGCACTCGGCCGGTTGGCTGCTTCCTGAAGAGCGTACATCCCGACCAATCCCGGAACATCCACCTCGCAGGCGCTGGGCAGGAGATTATTGCTCATAATGCTCATGATCGTACAGGGAACAACACCGAAATATTCCTCCATCGAAGTCCAGCACTGAATCGCCGTCGCCGACAGATCGCAGTCTGTCATCCAGCGGTCAATCACCACGCCCAATTTGGACATGCGCAGCATACTCTCTTCCGGAATCCCTTTGGTGTCGATATAAGTGCGAATCTCCTCCAATTTCTGTTTGACCGCAGAGTCTTCATCCGACAAACGGTTGGCCCTTCCCAAAATTTCGGACAAATCGATTGTTTCCACACTGATCCCGTTTGCCTCAAGCAGTTTCTCACTGTAACGGACGGTGTTGAAATCAGCAGGCCTTGCCCCGATGGCGCCGATCCGCAGCCGTTTGAGACCTTTCACCACCCGGCAGATGCCGGCAAACTTATGCAGATCCCTGCGGAATTCCAAACTGTCCGGATCAACCGTATGCCGTGTCGTCAGCGTGTAGGGAATCCGGTATTGAGCGAGGTTATTACAGACTGAGATCTTCCCGCAAAAACTGTCTCTCCGGTCCTGAACCCTCATCTTTGAAGGATCATCGGCAAAAGCGTGTACAAGAACAGGCACATTTAATTCAGCCAGTCGCAGGGTGTTGGCAATCGACTTTTCATCCCCGAAATTGGGGAGAGTGACCAGAATGCCGTCGATCTCCTCCCGGTGCCGCCGGAAGAGGTTGGCGCATTTCCTTGCATCTTCCAGCGTTCCCACCGCCCCGTATCTCGTCTCTTCCGGGGAAAGAATCACCGCTTTGAAGCCTTCCTCTTGCAACACCTGGATGATCTTTTTCCTGCCCTCTTCGCAAAGATGTCCCGGAAAAAAACCACGGTTGCCGACGATCACCCCCAATGTCACCTTCCGCTCCCGACCGTTCTTCACTCCCATATCTCCTTCCTCCTCTGCATGTTCTGTTTTATCTTGCATGACGAGTCAACTCCGGATCCATTGCCTGATCCACCTTGCACGGCAGAACCGCCGGCCGGTCAATGAAAATCCCCGCTCCCGGCCCGCCATCCGGCAATTGATTGTGAACATACCTGCGCTCCTTCATCTCATCGGGTGAAACAACCTGCAAATGTCCATACAACCGGCCGTACCAGTGACTCCCTGATTTTCTTAGCTGCTGTCGTTTTCCACGTTCTCCATTCTCCCCCCATTCCGCCATTTCAACAAATGCTGTACGAATTTGGCCCGTTTCTTCCGACAAAACGAGGGATAACGAACGCCATCAATTTGTACGTACAAGTTAGTCCGATAATCATCTTGTACGACCAACTTATTTGAATACTAACACAACGATTATTATTTGACAATATGAATTTATAAAAAAATAGTAGTATTCAGATCAAATTACATATACAAACCCGCCCCAACAGGCTGTCTTCGAGCAAAAAAAAAGACTTGATTCTTCCTTCAACACATCAAAAGGGGAAGGATTCATTTTTTATGACAAGCCATAGATTAAGCGTGCTGAATCATGATTTCCGTAAAGTTGTTTCTTTTATCTTTAGGAATGTAAATCTCCAACATTCCATTTTTATAATGTGCCTCACTCCCCTCGCAGTCGCCTCTCACCGGCAGCGTAATCAATTCTTTGTCTTCGTTGATCCCGGTGATCATCAACCGATTCACGTCCAAAAAGAGGCGAATATCCTTCACATCGGTATTTTCCGGTGTCGGCACTTGTACGACCATCTTGTCATTTTGCTCTGAAATATGATATTGTTTCGGGATCGAATACGATTTTTGCAGGTCATGATTTTCTGAAAAGGCTTTGTCGAGCGAAGTCTTGATGATCTCTTCCATCCAGTTGAAATCCACGGGAAAAAGGGAACGGCCAGTTCCGCCTGAAGCCTCCTGAAACATCCGGTTCATCTCTTCCCAATGAAATCCCCAAATATTTTTATCTTCTCTCATCCCGTTTCTCTCCCTTCATCCTGATAAAAGCTAAAGTCAGGCTCCGGCATAGTTATTCGCATCAACGCTATAGTTATCCACGATATCGGAATCAAAATTGATCAGTTTTTTTGTTGCCATCCAGCTGTTCCCTTCAAAGGTCTGGAGATTCCCAATATTCTGCTTGCTGGAATTGCGATTCTGGACCACGTTGACCCCCAGATTGATGGAACCCGATGTCGATACGGCATTGGATAAAAAAAAACCGAAATGAATGGAGGCAGACATGAAATCCCTCCCTACAATTGCCCCCCACCGAGGTTTTGGAAGTCGGTGGCAAGCTGATCGATATTGTCCATATCGAGATTTTGGTAAATGATTACCGGAACATTGTTGAAACCGATGCCCACGCTGCGGGCAGCACTGTTGTTCTTCATCGCGTTCCGATTTTGGATAATGTTTTGCCCGACACCGATGGAGCCGCTGGATGCGATATTATTGCTGCTCAGAAAACCAAAACTGAAAAAATTCGGCATGACCAAACGATCCTTTCGATTCAGGATGGATCTTTCATCTGATAGTTGTCCCCGCTCCACCCGCTGATATCTTCAAAATCGGGATCAACGACCCCCACCATCTCTCGTGCTGTCCTTAACCGGCCGGAACCGATCAAAAGCGTTGACAGGTTTTGTTTTTGCAAGGAACGCTGGGTAATTGCATTGCTGCCGTTTGCCATTGCAGCATTTTGCGCGCATCGCTCCACTGAGAATCCACCGACCTTGATTCGCAAAACCATCATGCTCCACTCCAATCTTTTTTCTGTAATTGCAGATGAAAACCACTCATTTATAATGGCTTCTCGCTTTCAAAACTCTCTCCTTCGCTATCCTAACAAAGTCTGACGATTCACATTGTCTGCAGAAGAGTTGCTTTCGCATCGCCCTTTTCCGGTCTCAGGTTATTGTATACCGCCCACCGGGCAAGTGTGCAGGAACATTTCCCTCTTGCCTACATAGAATAAAAAAACGGCAAGGTTAACGGTTTGGATGACCGGGAAGGGAGGTTGGCCAGATGAATCCCATCACCATCAACATCAATATCGGGGCGATCAAAGTTATTTCCATGACAACCGCCAGTACGTTTGCGATCGGACAGAGCGGGATCGCCAACCGAAACAACAGCAAAACCAACTCCGGACCTTCCACGATTGCCGACGGCACGGTTTATATGCCCATCAAAAAGCAAGTGACCTATGATCCGGATCAAATGGACACCCCCGAATGGGGCGGTGATCACGTGGTCACAGTACCGAATTTGAAATAGCGGAGCAAAAACGGACTTCATCAGGAATGAAATCGATACATATCGGGATTTAAGCTCTTTTGAGACAAATCCAGTGGAATTATCTGTGAAACTCCGTGATCAAAGAAGAATTTGATGAGCGGAGAAAGAGCCGCCGCGGCAACTTTTTCTGGCTTTTGTCGCCCTGGACGAGCAATATCGCCCTGTTGGGATTGCTCTTCTTGCGTACCCCCGCCGGAGAAAAAAGCGGGGGTTTTTCCGTTGCCTGCAAAAGGGATGACTGCCGGCACAATTCCACACATTCAAATTCCGCCGCTCACATACAAAACCTGACCGGTGATGAAGCTGGATTCATCGGAAACCAAAAACAGCACCGCATTGGCCACATCTACCGGTTTGCCCGTGCGTCCGAGCAACGAGTTTTCTGCCGCCGCTTGCTTCAGTTGTTCAAAAGTAATCCCGATCCGTTCCGCCGTCGCTCTGGTCATATCCGTTTCGATGAACCCGGGGGCAACAGCATTCACATTAATGTTGAATTTTCCAAGCTCGATGGCGAGGGTTTTGGTAAAACCTTGAATCCCGGCTTTGGCTGCCGAGTAATTCAACTGCCCCCGATTGCCGAGCGCCGATGTGGAACTGAAATTTACAATTTTCCCATAGCGCTGCGGAACCATGAAACGCTGGGCGGCTTGCGAAGCGTAAAACGTTCCTTTCAGATGGACGTTCATGACAGTGTCCCAGTCCTCGTCCGTCATTTTATGAACCAGATTATCGCGGATCACGCCCGCGTTGTTTACCAGAATATCGAGACGGCCAAACGTGTCCACCGTTTTTTTCACCATCTCTTCCACCGATTCACGCTGCGTGATATCGCAGGGGATGGCAATCGCTTCGCCGCCCGCCTCACGAATTTTCGCCGCCGTTGCCTCACACGATTCCGCATTCACATCCGTCACGGTCACTTTCGCACCTTCTTCTGCCAACCTCTGCACCGTAGCAGCCCCGATTCCTCTGCCGGAACCTGTCACAATCGCCACGCGATCCTTTAACCTCATTGTTTTCCGACCCCTTTCAAACTTGGTTAATTGATCGGTAATGCAAACTCTGCCTTGCCGGTAACCACTTTATCCCCTTTTTGCGTTGAAGCCCAGATTTCACAGGTAACCACCTGTTGTCCCCCGTCATTCCGGGTTTCGGTAACCTTCCCTGCACAGGTGATCACATCGCCGGGTCGCACCATTCCGGTAAAGCGGACGCCGAAAGTGCGCAAATGCCCTTCCAGGCCGATCGTATCGGTAAGCATCTGGCCGACGAACGCCATCGTCAACATCCCATGGGCAATCACCCCGCCCAGCCCCGCTTCCTTCGCATACTCCTCAACCGTGTGAATCGGATTGAAATCGCCGGAAGCGCCAGAATACATCACCAGCTGGGTTTTCGTGACGGGCGGTTTGACAAGCGGGCCGATCGGATCCCCTGGTTGAAACAGTCTGCCAGCCACAAAGCATCCCCCTCCTATCCCCGGTAAATCACATTGGATCGGGCAATCAGTACCGTCTCGCCCGATTCATTCACCGCTTTTTGCTCATAAACCAGAAAGATCATGCGCCCCAGCTTTCCTTCTTTTTCATAGGCATCTGCCAGTTTGGTGGAGCAATAAAGGACATCTCCGGCAAATACCGGCCGGAAATATTCAAATTGCTGCTCTCCGTGTATCAGCCCTTCCTGCTTGAACTTGAGACCGGGAATCTCTCCATAGTCAAACGTACGGCTGAACGTCGGCGGTGCGATAATTCGGCCAAAGCGCGTCGTTTTCGCATACTCCTCATCCTGGTAAATCGGATTTGGGTCCCCGATGGCCTCGGCAAACTTGCGAATCGCCCCTTTCTCCACCTCATTTTTCACCGGGGATGATTCAGCACCAACAAACGGAAGAAACATTTGCAGACTCATACCCGAATCCCCTCCTGCAAGGGCTCATCGCCTTGATTCGCGTCGATCATCAATCATCATGGCCGCTTCTCCGGCAAACCGTTACGCCATTTCCGACTTCCTTCCGATTAAACCCTCACTCCATTTATCCGGCTAATTTTATGTTAAAACAGAATCTTATTTATATTATAACTAATCTTCATAAAAAACGATATGAATCAGTCTCCTGCCATGGTCCGGCCGGTTTTTGGAGAGATTCTTTGTGAAAACGGGCGAATTGATCAGGCCAAATGGCAAACACATTGAGATCAATCCGATCATCCATCCCGCAAGGCAAATAAAACCCGGGGCAGTCGGCCAAACCGCCCCGGTTCACATCAAAGATCAAACGATTATTGTAAGTCGTTATAAACTTTCGTTAACAACGTTTTGTTGCGATCCGAACTCAAGTCCCAGATCATGGCACCAGCAAGTCCCTTTGACTTCAGATAGCTGGTTTTATACCCGATCGATTCGGCATCATCGTAAGAGATGAAGGTCCCGTTGGAAGGATTAAAGAGATAAGGTACTTTTGCAACATCGTTCCAGTAGCGGGTATACCCGTTTTTGTTGATATAATTGGCTTCCAAGTCAGAAAAGTCGAATATGCCCGATTCCCATGTTCCTTGCGGTGTTCCCGTACATGTCTGGTATTGTCCGTTGCCGGCAGAGTTGCAGCCTGTCCATCCGCGCCCGTAGAATGGAAGGCCGAGAACGATTTTGGAAGCGGGCACACCGGCTCTTATAAAGCCGTCAACAGCAGCACTGACATTAAAGGTCGATTTATCCGGGAAGGGATCAGCAGGATCGGCATACAGCGGCGCATTATGATTGCTTCTCTGTTCCCATCCCCCGTGAAAATCGTAAGTCATGATGTTCACATAATCGAGGTAAGAGGCTACTTTGCCCATTTCGGTATTTTGCAGGTAGCTCGGGCTGGCACCGGCAGCAATCGTAAGCAGGTAGTGTTTGCCGTCCTGCTGCCCCGCAGCGTCCAGTTTTTCCCGCAATTTTTGAATTAAAAGAGTAAAGTTTTGTTTATCTTCGGGTCTGCCATTTTGCAACCCTCCGCTGACAGGGTACTCCCAGTCGATATCCACTCCGTCGAAGCCCCATGTGCGTATAAAACGAACCGCACTGTCGGCAAATTTGGTGCGGGAAGCATCGGTCAGGGCCGCATCGGAAAAACCGCCGGACCATGTCCATCCACCCACGGAGATAATTGTTTTAAGATTGGGATATTTTTGTTTCAGCTTCGTCAACTGGTTAAAGTTCCCCCGTTTGCAGCCCGCGTCCCAACAATCCCCCGGGAAAAACTTGTCCGTATCGGCATAAGTATCACCAACAGTCACTTCCCCATTTACAACATTGGCAAATGCGTAGTTGAGATAGGTGATTTTGGAGGCATCAATATCCATCACTTGAAAGTTACGGTCATAGGTGGCCCAGCTCGGATAATAAGCGACGACGTTTTTGCCGGAAGCTGCGCTGGTTGCGGCCTGGCTTTTTGCAGTTGGAGCACTGCCGGCAAAGGCACCGGCGGGCAAGATGCCGATCAGAAGCAGCATGATCAAAGCAACGGCTAATCTCTTCCCAAACCTGGCCTTATTTTTTTTGCTTTTCATCCATTTCACTCCTGTCCTTATGTCATATTCCGTTCACCCGATTCAAAAAACTCAAACACTTACTGCTTCACTTTCCCTTCCGTTTTCCTCAATCACCTCTTTATTCAAAAAATTGGTATAGACATATGGTTGTATCAATCTATTTGTATTATAATGAATATTATTGTTAAATTAAAGTGAATTTTTTGATAAAAGATAATTAATTTTATTATTTAGAATATGTTTGTCAAATTCCATGCCGTATCACTTGAGGTTTATACCAAATTGGCCATGATCAACGCTCAGGAAAAATGTCGTCCCTGCGTTTCCAGCATAAACACAAAATGATTTGCGTTACCTATACGGTTTCTCAAATCATGTTCCATTCCTTGGACAATCGGAGACAATCCCGCCAGATGCCTGTCCGGAATAAATTCAGATGCGGAAAATCATTCCGTGAACGGTTGCCGTACTCTTCAAAACAAAAAAAGTTTGACAACCCTTACCCGCTTTTTACCACCGGGGATTGTCAGACAATTGCTTTGTAATCAGCGTTTTGATCTTTTATCTTCTACTGCTTAAAATTCCATACCCTTGACAATTCGAATGATCATCACATACTAAAAATAATCTGTATTTTCCCGGTCGTACATTAAATCGATGATTATATGTTTGGTTGCCGTAAGTTAAGTCCCCCTCAATGTTTGTTCCTTCTACATAAAAGCTCATATCATTTCCATCAACATTGTCCGTGTTCTTTACATACACGCCCAACTTTTCACCGGGTAACACCTCAACCACACGTGTACTTTTCACGTCTTCTCTAGGTCTCAAATCCACTCGTGATGCGTCTGCAGCAAAGGCGTTAATGTGGAAAGAAAATACGAATAGCAAAGCGAGGCAAGCAGAAAGGAACGTACTTTTTTTCATACAATCACTCCCGAATTTCATTTTGGATTCAATACCAACTAGCCAGTATATATAAACCGACCGGTTGGTTTACCTTTATTGCAAATATTATCCAGCTTAAAATCAATATTCAAATTAAAAAACTTCATAAAATATGGGATATTCCATGAAACATCAAGAGACCCAAAAAAACAGAGATTTGGTTGATGAGTTTGTCAAGTTTTCCGCCAATCCCGTTTGTTGCACGAAGGGTCCATCCGCGAGAGAAAACGGGGAAATTGGTCCATAAAAAAGACTTGAGCTGCCTGCTGGAAAACTCAAGTCTTCTTTTATTTTTTCGGCCACAATCCCCCATCGCCAAATCTCATCCACGGCGCTGTTCTGCCTGATGATCGAGGCCATGAAATAAAACGTCCAGGGTAAGTTGTATCTCTTTTTCATCATCCCATTCCTGCTCCGGAGCCAGAATGGTTCTCATTATGACATATCCGGAGAGGAGACTGAACACGATCCTGCCGAAAACGGGAGCAGGCAAACTTACATCACCGATCTTTTCGCTGAGTTGCGAAATCCGCGGAAACACATTTTGTTTCACAAACTTTGAAATCACTTCGCGAAATTCCGTACTCAACAGAAGTTCCTGCAAAACCAACTTGACGACATCCGTATTTTCGATGGAAAATTGGACCCTGTCCTTAAAGATGGCATAAAAAATATCATGGTAGTCCTTTCCGTTGTTCAAGATATTGTCCGTGCGTTCCATCAGAATCGGTTGCAATGCTTTTAGCATGGCAGGGTAAACCGTTTGCCTGAACAGTTCCTGTTTGCTGCCAAAATATTTAAAGAGCGTTTTTTCCGACACCTTTGCCTTTTGCGCGATGGCTTGGGTCGTGGTTCCGTCGTATCCTTTTTCGGCAAACAACTCCAGAGCGGCGCCGATGATATCTTTTTGTTTCCCGGTAAGATTGTCCCCGTCCATAATCGATTGAGCTTCTTTTAATATGTTTTCTAATTGCCCGTTCATTTCCTATTCCTCCGATTCGTTTACAGCTGCTTCTTTACTGTCGGCCGGCGGGTTGGTTCGTCCCAAATTCTTGTACCCTGAATAGATCATACCTGTGCAAAGTCGGCTCATCAAGGGCAACGGGATATTGAGCAGATCGCACAAGCCAATGGATTGATAAATGGCTGATGGGACAACCCAAACCAGTCACAGTATTTCCGGGATCGTGTGTTTTGCTTGTCCCGGCTGCCCGCGGCTTGACCCCTTCCTCCGGCCTGCCCCTTCGCGGATCAATTCAATCCCGCGATTTGACGTGATCCACAGAAAAACTTAGTAATTGAAAGCGACACACCCCGTTTCCCCGCCCTATTTGCATCCCGGCAAGATGATGATCAACCGTAAATCGGCGACTATTTCCTTTGGATTTCCGCCATTTTATCTGGAGCCGCGGATCCGATCTTTACAATCCATCGGTCGTAAAATAAACTTTTCTACCAGAGGGATTTTCAAAGGATCAGAAAAATGAGGAAATATCAGAGGATAAGGGGACAAACACTGAATGGGTCATGTGGAAATCAGAAGACCGCGAATTGAAGACAACGAAGAATTGAATCAATTTTTCCGCACCGTGATTGAGGACACATTTGCCAAAGAAGGACTGTCGAAGTTTGTTGATGATCTGAACAAGGAAATTGAAGACAAGAAGCACTCTTTGAAATGTGATTTTGACAGCAATGGAAAAGCTCGTTATTTTTTGATTGTCCTCGATCAAAAGAGTCAGAAAATTATCGGCACCATTGAATACGGTCCCCCGAGAGAGCTGATCAACCTTTGCACAGGTGGAACATTGAGAGAATTGCCGGAGATCGGAACTGTGTTTGTTCATCCGGATTATCAAAGACAGGGAATTGGAACTTTGCTCTTCAATGTAATGATTCTCACCCTGATTAACAAGGGAATCAATGAATTTTGTCTGGACAGCGGATATCCCAATGCACAGAAAATATGGCGAAAGAAATTGGGTGAGCCTGATTATTTGCTGAAAGATTATTGGGGCCTGGGGCATGACCATATGATTTGGAGGAGATCCACACATGATATTCGCATCATATTTTAAAAGATGAAAGTCATGGCTCTGCGTCCCGTCCGGACACAATCTTTCACAGCAAAAAACCACCTCAAAATGAGGTGGTTTTTGGTTTGCCTGGCAACGACCTACTCTCCCAGGGGTGAACCCCAAGTACCATCGGCGCTGGAGGGCTTAACTTCCGTGTTCGGGATGGGAACGGGTGGATCCCCTCCGCTATCATCACCAGACAATGTATTTTGTTAAGTGGTTCCCTGAGGGGAACACACCCTGAAAATAAGATTGGAATAAGGGTTGCAAGTGGAAGAGAAGTAGTAGGATAAGCCCTCGACCGATTCGTATCCGTCAGCTGAACACATTGCTG